>JAJEBT010000166.1 GCA_022822405.1 Alphaproteobacteria bacterium | reverse complement strand
TGCCGATGCTGCGACGACGGCGCAGTTGCGCAGCGACGGCTGGGTGACCATCCTCGATCTCGGAGGCGGCGACGACATGGAGACGGAGGCCAGGCGCCTCGGCTGCTGTCACATCCTGCGCGACGGTCAGCCGGTGCCGGTCGACCAGGAACGAGACTCATGACACACGTGGCCGTTGTCGGGTCCCAGTGGGGCGACGAGGGGAAGGGCAAGATCGTCGACTGGCTCTCCGAACGCGCCGATCTCGTGGTGCGTTTCCAGGGCGGGCACAATGCCGGCCATACGCTGGTAATTGACGGAAAGACCTACAAGCTGAGCCTGCTGCCGTCGGGAATCGTACGCAAGAAACTGTCGATAATCGGCAACGGTGTCGTGATCGATCCGTGGGCTCTGCTCAAAGAGATCGACGGAATCAGGAAACAGGGGATCGAGGTTTCACCAGAGATCTTCAAGATTGCCGAGAATGCGGCGCTCATATTGCCGCTCCACGGGGCGCTTGACCGCGCCCGGGAAACGGCCCGTGGCAATGACAGGATCGGCACCACGGGCCGCGGAATCGGACCCGCCTACGAAGACAAGGTGGGCCGCCGGGCTATCCGGGTCTGCGATCTCGCCGATCCGGAAGTCCTCGACGAACGCATCGCCAACCTGCTGTCGCACCACAATGCGCTGATGGCCGGCTATGGGCTGCCCCTCGTCGATGGTGGCCAACTTGTCGACGAGCTGCTCGCAATTGCGCCCGGGATTCTCGCGTTCGCAGCTCCCGTGTGGCGCGAACTCGACCGGCACCATCGGAGCGGCGACCGGATACTCTTCGAAGGCGCCCAGGGTTTCATGCTCGACATCGACCATGGAACCTACCCGTTCGTGACTTCGTCCAACACCGTCGCCGGCCAGTTGGCCGCCGGCTCCGGCATCGGGGCGGCTGCGGCAGGCTACGTTCTGGGAATCACCAAGGCCTACACTACGAGGGTAGGCGCCGGACCCTTCCCGACTGAGCAAGACAACGATGTCGGCCTTCGCCTCGGAGAACGGGGCCACGAATTCGGCACCGTAACCGGCAGGAAACGACGCTGCGGTTGGTTCGACGCAGTGCTGGTTCGCCAAGCGGTGACAACCGGGGGAATCGATGGCATTGCGCTTACCAAGCTGGACGTTCTCGACGGGCTCGGCGAGTTGCGCGTCTGCGTCGCCTACCGGGGCCACGGAAGGACCTACGACTACCTGCCCGCCGGCCACAGCCTCCAGGCCTCCCTCACACCGGTCTACGAAACACTGGAGGGCTGGTCCGAGAGTACGCGCGGCGCACGGAGCTGGGCGGATCTGCCGGCGACGGCGGTGAAATACGTGCGCCGCATCGAGGAGCTGATCAGTGCACCCGTAACGCTTCTATCAACCAGCCCGGAGCGCGACGACACGATCCTCGTTCGCGATCCGTTTTCTGCCTGAGGGTTTGCGAATGCGCCTGCTGTGCGTAACCCGGAGAGGTTCGTAAACGGCTTATGCAGCAGCCGTCGCTGCCGGGCTGCCGCCGGGGCCGACCATGGCATCCCTCAGCTTTTCGAACGCCCGCGCTTCGATCTGGCGTATCCGTTCGCGGGAAACCCCGTATTTCTGGCTGAGCTGTTCGAGTGTCAGCGGCCGTTCCTGGAGCCGCCGCGCGATCAGGATCTCTCGCTCGCGCTCGCCGAGTTTGCCCATTGCCTGCACGAGAAGCTGGTGGCGTTCGATCATTTCGTCGCGCGCTATCAGGGCTTGTTCCTGATTCGGAGTCTGGTCGACCAGCCAATCCTGCCACTCGCCCTCCGCGTCGGGCCGGAGCGGTGCGTTGAGCGATGAATCCGGCCCTGCCAGGCGCCGGTTCATGCTGATCACCTCATCTTCGCTGACATCGAGGCGTTTCGCGATCTCCCGGACGTTTTCCGGGTCGAGATCACCTTCCTCGATCGCCTTAATCTCACCCTTCAGCCGACGGAGATTAAAGAACAGCTTCTTTTGCGCAGCCGTCGTTCCGATCTTCACGAGAGACCAAGATCTCAGGATGTATTCCTGGATGGAGGCACGAATCCACCACAGAGCATAGGTCGCGAGACGGAAACCCATTTCCGGATCGAATCTCTTGACCGCCTGCATCAAACCTACGTTGCCCTCGGAGATGATCTCGCCGAACGGCAAACCGTATCCCTGATACCCTCTGGCAATCTTGGCAACGAGTCGCAGATGGCTTGTCACGAGCGCCGCAGCCGCCTCCGCATCACCATGCTCCTTCCACCGCTTGGCGAGCATGTATTCCTCTTCTGCTTCGAGCATCGGGAACGTGCGGATATGGCGCAGATACCTCGACAGGCTGTTTTCCGGATCAATCGGTGCCGATGGCAGTTTCGCGCTCATGACGTGGCACCTCTTCCGTGGTGCGGGCTTTCCGGTGCAAAAGATGCCGATATTGGCATGACGGTTACAGTGTAACTCGGTAGTTGCCGTTTTCAAGCGCCTTTAAGTGCCTGTTCAAGCTCTTCGAGATCTGCCGGCAATCCGCTTTCGAACAGCATTTCCTCACCGGTCGCCGGGTGCCGGAAGCCCAGAATTCTGGCATGCAACGCCTGACGGCTGAATCCGGCCACGACTTCCTGGATACCGTCGGGCAGTACCGAGCGCCGCGCTCGAGTCGCGCCGCCGCCGTAGACGGGATCCCCGATGACGGGATGGCCGCGGGACGCGAGATGCACCCGGATCTGATGGGTCCTGCCGGTCGCCAGACGGCATTCGAGTTGCGCTGCAGCCCCGTCGCGGTACCGAATCTCGGTGCGATACCGTGTCAGGGCAGGGCGTCCGCCGGCTGACAGTACGGCCATCTTCTTGCGATCGTTCCGGTCGCGGCCGATATTTCCTGCAATCTCTCCTTCTTCGGGGCGGGGAACGCCCCATACGAATGCCGCGTAGGCCCGAGAAACGGTCCGTTCCGCGAAACCGGCAGAGAGGCTCTCGTGGGCCGCAGCCGTCTTGGCAGCGACCATGAGGCCGCTCGTGTCCTTGTCCAGACGGTGCACGATCCCGGGACGCAACACGCCTCCGATACCCTTCAGGCTCGGCCCACAATGCGCGATGAGCGCGTTCACCAGCGTCCCCTGAAGATTGCCCGGCGCGGGATGGACGACGAGACCGGGTGGTTTGTCGACGACAATGAGATGCTCGTCCTCGAAGACCACGGCAAGCGGGATTTCCTCGCCGTCCGGCTCCGCAGGAACTCCCGGTGGGATGCGAAGTACGAAGCGTTCGCCCGGTTTGACGCGGTAGGAAGCCATGTCTATCGTCCGGTCGCCGTCGCCTCCGATCAGGCATCCGCCGATGATCAGACGCTTCAGTTCGGAACGTGAATGCCCGGGCGCCAGCGCCGCGAATACTCGATCGACCCGCTCGCCCGCCATCGTCTCCGGCACGGCAATCCGGATGATTTCTTCGGAAGCGGGATCTTCATTCATGGATGGCAACAGACCGATGGCTGATCGTCACGACGCCGATTCCGGTGCGCCGCGCTGGCTCAAGCTGCTGGTCGCAGCGATGGGTGTACTGATCATCTGCGGAACTGTCGGGATCATTGTCGCCGCCCTCGAGTATTCACCGCGCGCGCAATTTCCCGAACATTCCGTCATAAACCTGCCGCCGGGCGCCAAGATACGGGAGGCGCGACTGGAAGACGGGCGAATCGTCGTGCACACCGTGCTTCAGAACAATCAGTCCCGGCTGATTCTTATTGACGCCGAGACGGGAAAGCAACTGGGCATCGTGGATTTCACGGCGCAACCCGAGGTCCAGGAGTAGCCGGCAGCCACCTGATTCGATTATTCAAGAGGCTGGAACCGGTCTGACGTCCCACGCCACCATTCGCGCGCTGTCTCCTGATATGCCGTGATAACGACATCGCGCGATGGCTGCCCAGCAAGACAGCCGACGACGGATCCTCGACCTAGGCGGTTGGCTTCATCGTGCGCCCATCATGATTTGAAATTCACCGGAGGTGTTCAAAGATTGATTTGATCATCAGGACTGCCGCGATTCGCCACGCTCCATCCGCGAGTTGTCCGGTTTCCTCGGGATGGAGCGCATGGTCGGAACTGGCACACTTGCGATAGGAAAGCTGTTCCCCGTGAAGACACCGGCACGCTCGGCCGCGTCATCCACCAGAAGCGCGTCAAGATCCTGCAAGGCGAGGCCGGCCTGGAGATGGGCAACGACGAAAGGCATGGCGATGATTTCGAACCCGAACACCCGTTCAGCATCTGCCCGCCTGACCCGTGCGCCGGCAAGGGCGCCCAGCCCTGATCTTCGAGCCGGATACTGCTAAACCTCGTAAACCCGCACGAAACCACCCGGCCGAAGACCGCCACAGGGCGTCTTGCGAACGGCGGGAAAAACGGACCGGAACAGGGTAGTCTCTCCTGTCCGCATCCGATGTCGCCGCGCGCTTGCGCGCAGGCTCCCATCTGCTTTCTGATCAATGCCATGGCCATTATCCCCCGGCGCTTCCTGCTGATCGTCTTCATCGCGATATCGCAGTTCTCAAGCGCGTTCATGCATTCGATCATGGGCGTGACCCTGCCACCGATAGGAAGCGAACTGGGTGCGAGCGGGGTGGAACTCGGACTGACCGAGTCCGTATTTCTCGGAGCCTCGGCAGCGCTGCTGCTGCCGATCGGACGCCTTGCTGACGCAACCGACAGGAACACTCTCTTCAAGGGTGGATTGATCGCTCTCGCGGTGACAACCGTCGTTATCGGGTTTCAACCATCGATGACCGGCATAGTCGGCGCCAGATTCCTGCAGGGGATCGCGGCGGCGTTTTTGACCGCGACCGGCATGGCGATCGTCGCCGACATCGCCCCGCGCGACCAGCTTGGAAGGATGTTCGGACTGGCGATCGGGGCAACCTATTTCGGTCTCGCCTCCGGGCCATTCTTCGCGGGCCTGGTCACCACGCATCTCGGATGGCGGTGGGTTTTCTTTCTCGCGGCCCTGCCGCCGCTGACAGCCTTCTTCCTGTCGAGAATCACGCTCGACAGCACCTGGCGCATGCCGGTAGCCAAGGTAAATCTCCGCACAAGCGCAATATTGATCACGGCCATAGCGATGTTTGTGGCCGGCAGCGCGATGCTGGGCCAGACCGCCTACGGCTATGCGTTCGTCGCGCTCGCCGCCATGCTGGGAGCGGCGTTCCTCGTTATCGAACGCCGGGTATCTGAGCCGCTGCTCGACATTGACGAGGTTCGTCAGAACCGGCCGTTATCGCGGGCGCTGATGGTCCAATTCCTCATCTACTGTGGCACCGTCGGTACTACCTTTCTGCTCAGCGTGTATCTTCAAGTCATACGCGGCTACTCGCCGGAGGCTACCGGGCACATACTGGTCATCGGTCCTGTCGTCATGGCCGTTGTCGCACCGCTTGCAGGCCGCCTATCGGACAGGATATCGCCGAACCTCATATGCGCGCTTGGCGCCGTGCTGGTTCTGTGCAGTGTAAGTCTGGCCGCCATGGTGGGCGAGACGTCCGCCGAAACGCACCTGATAGCCATAATGCTCTTTCAGGGGCTCGGCTTCGCCCTGTTCTCCGCACCAAACATCACGATCATCATGAACAGCGTACAATCGGGCGAACGCAGCATGGCATCCGCTCTCTCCGGCCTCATGCGGTCACTCGGCATGGTGGTAAGCATGTTCGTGGTCACCGCCGCGATCTCGACAAGCCTCGGAACCGCTGCGGTTGCCGAACGACCCGCCGAATTCCTGTCCGTGATGACATGGTCCTTTGTGACGTTCGCGGCGCTGACTGTGGTGGCGGTCATGGCTGCGGCGTTGGCGACGCGCTCCCCGGCTCCGTAACTCGGCGGCCAAGACTGATCCCGTCTCCTGAACGCAATGACAACTCGCACCGGCCGGATTCAGCGTCGGGGCAACCCGACAGTCGCGGGCGCCACCCAACAGCACCGATTGTCGCCGACTGTTGCAATCCGGTTCGACTCCGTTTATGCTGACGACAGTGCGTCCCCTTCGTCTAGTGGCCTAGGACATCGGCCTCTCACGCCGAAAACAGGGGTTCGAGTCCCCTAGGGGACGCCAGCTACTCCTCCTGGCGCCCTTCGCAAAGCACCTGCCACACCTTTTCCGGCGCGGCGGGCATGTCGAGATCGCGTACGCCGTGATCGCGCAACGCGTCGCAGACGGCATTCATGAATGCCGCCGTTCCCGAAACCGTCGCCCCTTCGCCCCCACCCTTCACGCCGAGGGGGTTGTTGGCGGTCGGCACCTCGTGGAGAACGGTGGCAAACGAGGGCAGGTCGTCGGCGCGCGGCAGACCGTAATCCATGAACGACGCGCTGATCAGCTGGCCGGTCTCGGGATCGAACACCGCGTTTTCGGTCAGCACCTGGCCGATCGCCTGGGCGATGGCGCCGTGCGCCTGGCCGGTCAGGATCAGCGGATTGACGGCCCTGCCCGGATCGTCGACCGCGGCATGTGCGACCAGCGTAACCGTTCCGGTTTCGGGGTCTATCTCTACCTCCGACACCGCCGCCCCGTTCGGGAAGGCATGCGACCGCCCACGGAACAGCGAGTCCGCTGAAAGAACGCCGCCCTCCGAGCGCTTCGCCACCTCGAACAGGGTGACCGACCGGTCCGTGCCCTTGATGCGGTAGGCGCCGTCGGCATAGCTGATGTCGCTGGCGGCCGCCTCGAGCATTTCAACAGCAATGTCGAGGCCTTTGCGGATAAGCCGTTCCGAAGCTTCGCCAACCACGATGCCGCCCAGCCGCATCGACCTGTCCGAGTGCGATCCACCGCCGGCCGGCACCACGTCCGAATCTCCGGTAACCAGCCGCACGCAATCCGGCTGTACGCCGAGCGTGTCGGCTACCAGTTGCGCGAAGACGGTTTCATGGCCCTGCCCGCTCGACTGTATGCCCATCATTAGTTCGACGGCATCGTCGGCGATCCTGAGTTCCGCGTACTCGACCGGGGCGCCAACCGGCGCCTGGATGTAGCTCGCGTAGCCGATGCCGCGCAGCCGGCCGCGCAGCCGCGCCTCCTCCCGGCGCTCCGCGAAACCCTGCCAGGCCGCAGCTTCCAGCGCCTTGTCCATGCAGGCCTCGAATTCGCCGCAATCATAGACAGTGCCCATGGCGTTGGCCGCCGGAAAAGCGTCCGCGGCCACCATGTTGCGCCGGCGCAGCTCGATGCGGTCGATGCCCGTCGCGGCCGCCGCCATGTCGATCAGACGCTCGGTCACATGCATGGCCTCTGGCCGCCCCGCGCCCCGGTACGGGCCCGTCGGCATGGTGTTCGTCAGCACCCCGCGAATGCGGGCGTAGGCCGCGTCCATGCAATAGACAGACGGCAGGAGGCGCGGCCCGTTGTAGAGCGGCACGAACGACACGGTGTGGGCGCCGATATTTCCGATGATGTCGGCCCTGAGCGCAAGAAACCGCCCGTCTGCGTCGAGCGCGAGCTGTGCATGGGTGACCTGATCGCGCGCCTGGTAGTCCGACACGAACGCCTCGGAACGGTCGCCGGACCACTTGACCGGCCGTTTCAGGCGTTTCGCGGCCCAGCAGCAGAGGACGAATTCGGGATAGAGCATGTTGCGCGGCCCGAAGCCGCCGCCGACGTCCCGGGATACAACGCGCACCTGGTCCGGCGGCACATCGAATACGGCCGCGAGCATGCCCTTGTGCCTGTGCACGCCTTGTCCGCCGGCAAGGAGGGTCAGCTTGCCGTCTTCGTCGCTCCAGATCCCGATCGCGGCTCGCGGCTCCATCTGGCAGTTGGCGATCCGGTTGTTGAAGAGAGTGCCCCCGACGACGTGCGCCGCGCGTCCGAACGCCTCATCGGTGGCCGCAGCGTCGCCGAGCGCCGCATCGACCGGCAGGTTCCCGGGACAGCCGTCCCAGAGTTGCGGCGCATCCGGAAGAATTGCCAGGGTCGCATCGGTCACCGCCGGCAGCAGATCATAGGTCACCTCGACCAGGTCGGCGGCATCGCGGCCCGCCTCGCGGGTTTCGGCGATGACGACGGCAACGATCTCACCGACATGCCGGATCCGGTCCCCAACGACAGGAGGCTGCGGGGCGTCAAACGGCTCGCCGCCGTCGAGATTGATGAAGCCCGGGGCTTTCCAGTCGACGGCACCCCACGGGTTGGCCGCATGGGCGATGCCGCCGAGACCGTCGGCAGCGTAGTCGGCGCCGGTCAGAACGGCCGCCACGCCCGGCGACTGCCGCGCCCGCCGGGCGTCGACGCCAAGCAGGCGGGCATGGGCATGCGGACTCCGGACCATGACCGCGCAGAGTTCGTCGGCGAGCGAGACGTCGTCGGAATAGGTTCCGCGGCCCGTCAGCAGACGCAGGTCCTCGCGTCGCCGGACCGCGGCGCCGACGCCTGCGCCATCAGCCCGTTCAGGCATCGCGCATCCGCCCCTTCCGGGCGTCGTCGCCCGACGGGGCGCAGTCGCAAGTCCGCCTACCCCTCATCTCAGTGCTCCTTCGGAATCGAAACCGTTTCTCAGGCCGGACCCCTCCATTCAACCATACGACGGACGGGCATCCTATCGAATTCCACCACGTGCCGGAGTGCGGCGCACGAGGGCGCTCGACCGGTATTCCTGCGATCCCGCTTGCGCCGGTCGCACCGGGGCGCGATGATTGCCGCGCTGCCGGGAACGCCCGGCCGCAGTCAGGCAAGGGAGAAACTCATGGCGAATCCGGCACCCGGCTATCGGAAAAACCCCGACCACCATATCCGCCTTGAGCCGTCGCCGAGGCGGGTGCGGGTCAGGTTCGGCGACGAGTGGATCGCCGACTCCATGAACATGATGCTGATGTACGAGGCCCGCCACCTGCCCGTCTACTATTTCCCCCTGGAAGACGTCCGCACGGACCTCCTTGCGCCAACCGACCATTCCACCCACTGCCCCTACAAGGGGGACGCGTCCTACTGGACGATCAATGCTGGCGGCCGGACTTCCGAAAACGCCGTCTGGGCCTATCCGGCGCCCTATGACGAAATGACGGTCATCAATCTGGAGAAATACTGCGCCTTCTACTGGGACCGGGTCGATCACTGGTACGAGGAGGACGAGGAAGTCTTCGTCCATCCTCGCGATCCCCACAAGCGGGTCGACGCTATTGCGTCATCCCGTCCCGTGCAGGTCATTGTCGGTGGCGAGACCGTGGCCGAGACGGCGCGTGCCCATTTTCTGTTCGAGACCAACCTGCCGACACGCTACTATATTCCGCGCGACGATGTCCGCATGGACCTTCTCGAACCGACCACCTCATCGTCGCGCTGCCCCTACAAGGGCGTGGCGCGTTACTGGTCGGCGACGGTCAACGGCACGACGCACGAGGATATAGCGTGGTGCTACGAGGATCCGATTCCCGAGTGCCCGAAGATCAAGGACCTGATCTGCTTCTACAACGAGAATGTCGACGCCATTCTCGTCGACGGCAGGGAACTAGAAAAGCCGGTGACAAAATGGTCGCGATGACGCCAGCCGCGGGGCGGACGGCCGTGTGCGCGTAGGATCAGGGGCTGCCGCGGAGATGCCCGGCGACAGCAAGAACCCGGAGCATGGAGCGCAGAACCGGACGTTCGATCAGCTCGCCGTCGACAACCAGGAGACCCGTCTCGTCCTTTTCGAATTCGTCGACGATTCGCCGCGCGCGCTCGACAAGTTCCGGCGACGGCGAGAAGGTCGCGTTGAGCACGGGGATCTGCTTCGGATGTATCGCCGCCTTTCCGGTGAAGCCCAGCGCTGCAGCCTTCCCCGCTTCCGCTTCCAGCCCTTCCGAATCGTCGAGATCGAGCCATGGCACATCCAGCAGGTCGTGGCCGAAGCGAGCCGCCGCATGGACCACCCGAGAACGGGCGTAGAGGAGCGTGTCCCACGACTTGGCAGCCCGAAGATCGGCCGCCATGTCGACTGCGCCAAACAGCAGCGAATCGATGCGCGGCGACGCGCCGGCAATTTCCATGACATTTGCAAGCCCCTCGGCCGATTCGATGATCACGTGGAACCGGATTCCGGCGCAGCTTCCCTGGAGCAATTCGTCATACAGTCGGATTTCCGCGGCAGAGCCCGGCTTGGCAAGCATCAGCGCCGGCGGCGGCGCATCAGACTCGACGAGTGCGAGGACGTCCCTGAGACCCTCCACCGTCGAGAGCGGGTTCACCCTGACCATGGTCTCGACACCACGATCGCTTCCGCCCGAGAACAGCGGCAGCGTCATGGCGCGCGCCTCATCCTTGCGCGCGAGCGGCACCGCGTCCTCAAGATCGACGCAAACGATGTCGGCGCCCGCCCCGAGCGCCTTGGCGAACCGATCGGGGCGCAGTCCTGGCACAAACAGCAGGCTTCGGCGGGGTCGGAACTGGTTGTCCATCGGGCAGATTTCCTTTCTCCGGAAACTATACCATCGGCGCCCGCGGTTGGCATTTTGCCGCGCGCCCGGCATCCCTCGCGGTCCCGCGCGGTTCGCGGGCTTCGGAGAATCATCTGCCGACGCCCCCGTGACATCCTTCATCCATCCGCTTGCACGGCAGCGGAAGGGAATAACCACCACCGGCAGCGCCCTCCGGCGGCCGGAACTTGCCGAGGAGACCGCCCATGAACGTCGATGATCTGGTCGCCATAGACATTCATACACATGCCGACGAACCCTGCCGCGGCCCGCGGGACGACGGCTATGACGTTTTCGTGGAGGGCATGGCAAAGTATTTCGGAAGCGCCGGCAGCTTCGACCGCCTGCCGACGGTCCCCGAGACCGCCGACTATTTCCGCGAACGCAAGATCGGCTGCGTCATCTTTCCCGTCGACAGTGAGCGGGAAACCGGCTTCCGCCGCTATTCGAACGAGGAAGTCGCCCGGATCGCCGCGGAAAACAGCGACATCATGATTCCCTTTGCCTCCATCGATCCCGCCAAGGGCCGCGCCGGCGCGCGGGAAGCGCGGCGGCTGGTCGAGGAATTCGGTGTTCGCGGTTTCAAGTTCCATCCGACGATGCAGGGCTTCTGGCCCAACGATCGTATGGCCTATCCGCTCTACGAGGCGATCGCCGAGCAAGGCGCCATAATGCTGTTCCACACCGGCCAGACGGGCGTGGGCGCCGGCATGCGCGGCGGCATGGGAATGCGGCTCAAATTCTCGAATCCGATGGCGATCGACGATGTCGCCGTCGATTTCCCCGACACGCCGATCATCCTCGCCCACCCCTCGTTCCCGTGGCAGGAAGAGGCGCTGGCGGTGGCGACCCACAAGCCGAACGTCTGGATCGATCTGTCAGGCTGGTCCCCCAAATATTTCCCGCCGGTCCTCGTGCGCTACTGCAATTCGCTTCTCAAGCACAAGATGCTCTACGGCTCCGACTGGCCCGCGATCACGCCGGACCGATGGCTCTCGGATTTCGAGGAAATCGCGATCAAGGAAGAGGTTCGCCCGCTGATCCTGAAGGAGAACGCAAGGCGCCTGCTCGGATTGTGACGGCAGCCCCGCAGGCACCCCGGCAACCGGCAATCATCGACGCCGGATCCGGCATTCTCGACGTCAGTTTCCGAATACCGGCTCCACCATGCCCTTCACTTCGGTGTCTACCGCGAACAGGGATCCCGCCTGCGGTTCACGCTGAAAATCCTCGGGGCCGAATCGGCTTGACGCGGTGGTCACATAGAGCGTCGTCATGTCGGGTCCGCCGAACGCCGGACAGGTGGTCAGCGAGACGGGAAACCTGATCTCCCGTTCCATCTTCCCGGCTGGATCGTACCGCCGGACTGCCCCGCCCCGCATGAGGGCGACCCAGAGGAATCCGTCACTGTCGACGACGGCGCCGTCGGGCAGCCCGTCCGCTTCCGGGATCTCGACCAGGACGCGCCTGTTGCCGATAGCCCCGGTCTCGATGTCGAAATCGTACGCCCAGATGGCCTGACGCAGTGAGTCCGAAAAATACATCACGGTGTCGTCGGGGCTCCAGCAGATCGCGTTCGGTATGGTTACCGGACCTTCCATCCGCTCCACGGAACGGTCGGGATCCAGGCGATAGAGCCATCCGACCTCGGCAAAAACCGGATCCTGCATCGAACCGCACCACAGACGTCCGCGCCTGTCGACCCGGCCGTCATTGAGGCGCGCCCGGTTGAGTCGGCCGTCGCCCTCGGGATCGGCGAGCAGTTCGAAACCGTCGCTGTCGAGATCGATGAGGGCAAAGCCCATGCGGGTGCCGGCGACCAACCGGTTTCCGGTGGCCAGCCCGATACAGCCTATCTCGGTCTGCACACGCCAGTTGCGCCGCGCCCCGGTCGCGGGATCAAGGCGGTAAATCGTCGGATTCCTGACATCGACCCAGTAGAGGGCTTGATGATCCGGATGCCAGACCGGCGATTCACCGAGAAGGCAGGTGCCTGCCGCAGCCACATATGGTTCCGTCATCGAAGTCTCCAGACCCTGTATCCTCTCGCGCGCCCGCCTACCCTGATGTATGCTCGCCCCCGGCCGGCAAAGCAACCGGATCACAACATCGGCGGGAGAGGAATATGGGCAGACTGGACGGCAAAGCGGCAATCGTGACGGGCGCGGCCCAGGGAATCGGCGCGGTCTATGCGCGGGCGCTCGCGGCGGAAGGGGCCAGCGTATGCGTCTCCGACATACTCGATACGGCTGCTGTCGTCGAGGAGATCGGCGCGATCGGCGGCAATGCAATCGCCAACTCGGCCGATGTCGGCGATCCGGACGCCTGTGCGGCGATGGTCGCCGAAACCGTCGCAGCCTTCGGATCCGCGGATATCCTCGTTACCAACGCCGCCGTGTTCGCCACCCTGGAGCGACGCAGCTTCCTGGAGATCGGCGCCGCGGAATGGGATCAGGTCATGGCCGTCAACACACGTGGCGTGTTCAACTGCATCAAGGCAGCTGTGCCGGCCATGAAGGAGCGGGGCTACGGGAAGATCATCAACATCTCATCCAGCACGATCTATTCCGGTGTGCCGTTGATGCTGCACTACGTGGCCTCGAAGGGCGCCGTCGACGCCATGACCAAAGCGCTGGCGCGCGAGCTCGGCGATTCCGGAATTCGCATCAACACCATCGCGCCGGGCTTCACCATGAGCGACCGCATCGAGGCCCAGCGCGACCGGCTCGAGTTCTACGTCAACCTCAGTCTGAACGCCCGGTCCATCAAGCGCGAACAGCTTCCTGATGATCTGGTCGGCACACTGGTCTATCTCGCCTCACCGGATTCGGATTTTGTCACCGGTCAGGCCATCGTCGTCGACGGCGGCATGGTGGTGCACTGAGAGCTGGCGATGTCGTTCGTCAGGAATGCCTGGTATGCGGCGTGCTGGTCGGAGGATCTCGCATCCGGCGGGACCCTGGCGAGGACGCTGCTGTGCCGGCAGATCGTGCTGTGGCGCACCACCGACGGCGTCGCCGCACTCGAGGACAGATGCTGCCATCGGTCACTCCCGCTCTCGCTCGGACGGGTGACCGGAACCACGCTGCAATGCGGATATCACGGTCTCGAGTTCGATCGGACCGGCCGATGCGTGCGGGTACCGGGCCAGTCGCGCGTCCCCCCGGGCAGCACCGTCCGCGCCTATCCGGTCTGCGAACGCCACGGGCTGATCTGGTTGTGGCCGGGAGATGCCGGGGCTGCCGACACGGCGCTCATTCCCGACCTCCCCTGGCTCGACGACCCGGGCTGGACCCGGACCGGCGGCTGCATCCACCTCGGGGCCGACTACCGCCTGTTGATCGACAACCTCCTCGACCTGACCCATGTCAGCTACATTCACAAGAACACCCTCGCCGGCGATCCTGCGGAAGCACTGGTTCCGGTGACGACAACGCGCGAAGGCGATGCTATCCGCGTCGAGCGGTGGATGCGGGGGTTCACCGCGCCCCCCATGTACAATCGTGCAAGGAAGTTCGCCGGCAAGGTCGATCGCTGGCAGCTGATCAGATGGCAGGCGCCGTCGACGGTCACGCTCGATATTGGCTGCGCGGATGCCGATACGGGCGCTCCCGAAGGCGATCGCAGCCACGGGATCTCGATGTGGTCGAACCACATCATCACACCGGAAACCGAGACCACGACGCACTATCTGTGGGCGTTCGCCCGCAACTTCAAGCTCGGCGACGAGACCGTGAGCAAGACCATCGCCCAGGACGGGCTTCGAACCTTCCTGGAAGACACGGCGGTGCTTGAGGCCCAGCAGCGGTCCATCTCCACGGTCGGTGATCGCGCCACTGTCGACATCCGAATCGACAATGCGCCGATGCAGTTCAGACGCATTCTCGGCGACATGATTGCGAGGGAAGGCGCGGGAGCCGCCTGACGGCGCCGGATGCGGACGCCGAGTCCTTGCTTGGGCGTAGCGGTCAGTCCGCGTCCTGCAACGCCTTCCATGCCTCGGCGAGTGCCCTGCGGTCCATCTTGCCGCGCGCCGTTCGCGGCAGCGCATCGCGGAGGATGATCTCGCCCGGTACCTTGAAGTCCGCGAGGTGTTGGACGCAGTGTGCCATCACCGCATCCGGCCTCACCCGGGCATCGGCAGCAGGCACGAAATAAGTGACGACCTTCTCGCCGTAGGTCGGGTCGGGCACGCCGACGGTGGCGACATCGGCAATATCGGGCATCTGCAGGATGACGTTGTCGATCTCCAGCGGCGAGATATTGACCCCGCCACGGATGATCAGGTCCTTTTCGCGGCCGGTCACGAAGAGGAAACCGTCGTCGTCGATGTAGCCGAGATCGCCGGTCAGCGCCGCTCCTTCGGCATGCACGCGAATCGAGCCGTCGCTGTCGACATACCGATAGCGTCCGGCCGGGTTGCCGTTGAGCTGAATCGCCCCGATCTCGCCCGGCGCCAGGGGCTTGCCATCATCACTGACGATCCGCACCTTCTGATACGCCAGCGGTTTTCCGACGGAACCCATCTTGCGGACGCCTTCATGGCTCCCGGCAATCCACCCGACTTCGCTGGCCCCGTAACCCTGGCACACGGGAATGCCGAACGTGGTCTCGAAACGGCGCCATTCGGATACCAGAAGCGGCGCCGAACTCGATGTCAGGAAGCGCAGGCTCGGCGCGGCGCCATGGCCCCGATCCGCTTCGCGGTTGACCAGCATGTTGATGATCGTCGGATTTCCAGCGGCGATCGTTGCCTGGTTGTCGTTGACCCAGTCGAAGAATTGCGACACCGAGAACCTGCGTGCCAGAAGCAGCGTCGCCCCCTTCGCCACTGGGCCAAGCGCCGACAGCACCTGGGCCGACATCCAGTTCATCGAACGGTAATCAAGTATGCGGTCGTCGGACGTGACCCCGAAGGCGTCAGCGATCGGCAGAGTGTTGTCGTGGAGCTCGGCCACCGTGCACAGGACGCCCTTGGGCCGCGTCGCGGTGCCCGACGTGTAAAAAATCGACGCATCGTCGTTCCTCGACGCCACCGGCCAGTCACCCGGAGTGTCCCCGAAATCCGCGAATTCGGCGAAGGCGCCGGAGACGCCGTCGCGCCCCCACCGCCCCAGCGGCTTCCACTGTCCGCCAACCTTGCCGACGGGAAGATCGATCTCTGGAGTTCCGTCCTCGCAGAGGATCAGCTTCGCCCCGAGGCTTCCCAGCATCTCCGCGAGATAGGCCGCATTCATCTCCACATGGATCGTGCAGATGGTGCAGCCATAGGCAAGCGAACCAAGATAGACGATCAGGTGTTCGATGGAGTTGTTTGACAGCAGCACGACGCGGTCGCCGCGGCCGATGCCGTTGGCCTCGTAGAAATGGCCGATCCGGTTGGCCAGGCGAAAGAGTTCGCCGTGGGTGATTTCCACGTTCTGGTCGAGAGAACGGATGGCCGTGCGATCCGGACATTCCCGCGCGTTTCGCGCCAACCAGAAAAAGAAGCCGCTGTCTCGTGTGGTGCCCGTCATGCGCAATCCCGCTTTCCCGTCCTGCCTGTGCGGACCGACTCCCGAAGGAGCCGTTGCGGATCAGCGCTCGGGCCGCAAGGGACAGTCGGCCGCCGGACCGTTCAAGAGCATCCGCCTGCCTCTCCCATGCCAATCCGCGCGATTCCTGTCAAGACGCCGACATTTCCAAGCCTTCAGAACATGCCGTATCGGTTATCTCTGTGTAAACACGGTTATGAAACCAATTAGCCGTACAAAATAGATTAAATGGTTCGAGGGTTGGCGGGATGATCGATGGTGCGTCGATCCTGCCCGGGACTCGTCCCGATCATCGACGATAGCGGGGACCGGAACAGCATCGGCTGTCGGTGACATGCTCCGGAGAGGCCGCAAATAACGGAAACCGCCCGCGTCCTTCCCGGGTCATTTCGTTGCCGGATCCGACGAATCGGATGTCCGCGCCCCTGACGACCGTGGGGGCAGCGAGACGGGTATTCTCGCACCGTGCAATCCGGGTCCGGATCATCTTGCGCCCTTCCCTCAACGGAAGGATCGCAGCACACGTTCCGGATCCTTTCCGGCAACGGATCCGCCCGGAGAGAGCAGCAAGAAACAGTCAACTCCGCGCTTGCAATCCGACTTGACATAACATACTATCCGTACAGTATGTATTTTCCGGGGTCGGCGATCATGCCGGCAGCGCGGAGAGTTTGCCTCACGGCGATCATGGGGAAGTGCGGGAAAGGCGGGATCGATGACGGACACGGAAGCCACGCAACGGGCAGGGGATACCGGGAGCGAACCGCGAATCGACTTCCGCACCAGCCCCGACAGATACCGTCATTGGAAGCTCACCGTCGAGGACCGCGTGGCGCGGCTGGCGCTCGACGTCGACGAGGACGCGACGCTGGTCCCGGGCTACGAGCTGAAGCTCAACTCCTACGACCTTGGCGTCGACATAGAGCTGCACGACGCGCTCCAGAGGCTGCGCTTCGAGCACCCCGAGGTCGGCGCGGTCGTACTCACCTCCGACAAGCCGCGGGTCTTCTGCGCCGGCGCCAACATCCGCATGCTCTCGCAGTCGAGTCACGCCCACAAGGTCAACTTCTGCAAGTTCACCAACGAGACGCGCAACGGCATCGAGGACGCCAGCGAGAACTCCGGACTGAAGTTCATTGCCGCCGTCAACGGCGCCTGCGCCGGCGGCGGTTACGAACTCGCGCTCGCCTGCGACCACATCATGCTGATCGACGACGGATCCTCGACCGTCTCGCTGCCGGAACTGCCGCTCCTGGCCGTGCTGCCGGGAACCGGCGGCCTGACGCGGCTGGTCGACAAGAGGAAGGTCCGGCACGACCACGCCGATTTCTTCTGCACGACCTCCGAGGGCATCCGCGGGAAACGTGCGGTCGACTGGCATCTCGTAGACGAGGTGGTCGCCCGCTCGCAGTTCGACGACCGCGTCCTCGACCGCGCACGCGAATTCGCCGCGGCCAGCGACCGCCCGGCCGAGGCCGAGGGAATCAGCCTGACGCCCCTCGAACGTGTCGTCGAGGCCGACCGCATCGTCTATGACACGCTCACGGTCGACATCGATCGCGAGCTTGCGACCGCGACCATAACCGTCACGGCGCCATCCGAACCGCCGCCCGCCGCTGTCGAGGACATCACGGCCCAGGGCACGGCATTCTGGCCCTTGGCTCTCGCCCGCGCGCTCGACGATGCGATCATGGAGCTCCGCGTGAACGAGAGGGAGATCGGAACCTGGGTCTTCTGCACCGAGGGCGCCGCCGCGCATGTCGAGGCCGCCGATGCCGCCCTGCTCACCAACAGCGAACACTGGCTCGTGCGCGAGACGCTGATGTTCCTCAAGCGGGTCTTCAAGCGCATCGATGTGTCGGCGCGATCGATCATCACGCTCGTCGAGCCGGGGAGCTGCTTCACCGGAACGCTGCTCGAGCTCGTCTTTGCGGCCGACCGGTCCTTCATGCTCGACGGCACGTTCGAAGGGTCCAACCAGCCTCCCGCGACGGTTCGGCTGACAGGCATGAACTTCGGACCGCTCACGATGCCGAACGGGCTGACGAGGCTCGCGCACCGTTTTCTGCACGACCCGGCGCTGGTCGCAGAGGCCGAGGAAAGAGTCGGCGAGGAGATCGATGCCGAAGGCGCCGAGGAGCTCGGGCTCGTGACCTTCGTTCCCGACGACATCGACTGGGAGGACGAGGTGCGGATCGCCGTGGAGGAACGCGCGAGCTTCTCTCCGGACGCGCTCACGGGCATGGAGGCCAGCCTCCGCTTCGCCGGCCCCGAAACCCTGGAAACGAAGATCTTTGGCCGCCTGTCGGCGTGGCAGAACTGGATATTCCAGCGCCCTAACGCCGTCGGTGACGAAGGAGCGCTCAAGGTCTACGGTACCGGACGCAAGGCCGGTTACGGCAAGGAACGCGTCTGAACGATACCGCGGGTTTCGCGCCGGAGCCGCAGGAAAGGTCAGGAATCATGACGTCGATCAACTACAGTGAACGCATCCCCAACAACGTGGACCTCTCCGAGAACCGCCGGCTGCAGCGGGCCCTCGAATCGTGGCTGCCCAACTATCTGAGCTGGTGGGACGAACTCGGGCCGGAAGGCACCAGCGCCTACGACGTCTACCTGCGCACGGCCATCGACGTCTCGTCGGACGGGTGGGCCCATTTCGACTACGTGAAGATGCCCGAATACCGCTGGGGCATCTTCCTTGCCGAACCGGTCCCCGACCGCCGGATCGGCTTCGGCGACCACAAGGGCGAGCCGGTGTGGCAGGACGTTCCCGGCGAGTACCGGGCCAGCCTGCGCCGCCTCATCGTCACCCAGGGCGACACCGAGCCGGCCTCGGTCGAACAGCAGCGCCTGCTCGGCCTGACGGCGCCCTCGCTCTACGACCTGCGCAACCTGTTCCAGATCAACGTCGAGGAAGGCCGCCACCTGTGGGCCATGGTCTACCTGCTGCACGCCCATTTCGGGCGCGACGGCCGCGAGGAGGCCGAGGCGATGCTCGAGCGCCATTCCGGCGATCCCGACCGCCCCCGCATCCTCGGCGCCTTCAACGAACCCACGCCCGACTGGCTGACGATGTTCATGTTCGCGTTCTTCACCGACCGCGACGGCAAGTACCAGCTCGCCTCGCTCGCCGAATCGGCCTTCGACCCGCTGGCGCGCACCTGCCAGTTCATGCTGACCGAAGAGGCCCATCACATGTTCGTCGGCGAATCGGGGGTTATGCGCATAGTCAAGCGTACCTGCGAGATCATGGACGAGATCGGTTCCGAGGAGCCCGAGCGGGTCCGCGCCGCAGGCGGCATCGACCTGCAGACCATGCAGCGCTGGATCAACTTCCACTACTCGGTTTCGCTCGACCTCTTCGGGCAAGAACTCTCGACGAACGCCGCGAACTACTACACCCAGAGCCTCAAGGGCAGGTTCCACGAGAGCAGGATCGACGACGACCACCGGCTGGTCGATTCGACGATGTGGATCCCGATGCTCGACGGCGAAGAAATCGTCGAGCGGGAGCAGCCGGCGCTGAACGCGGTCAACGAAAAGCTGCGCCAAGACTATATCGACGATTGCCAGCGCGGCCTCAACCGCTGGAACAAGGTATTAGAAAAGCACGGCTACCAATTCCGCTTTGCCCTGCCACACCGCGGCTTCCATCGCGCGATCGGGCAGTTCGCCGACGTGCGCGTGTCGCCTGAGGGCAATGTCGTCGGCGAGGCGGAATGGACCCGGCACGCGGACACCTGGCTGCCGACGGAGAGCGACCGGCAGTTCGTCAGGTCGCTGATGAAGCCGTGCTACGAGGTCGGAAAGATTGCGGGCTGGATCGCTCCCCCGACGCGCGGGATACATGGCAATCCGTTTGCGTTCGACTATGTCAGGTTCAACTGAGCAGACCTGATCCGGAAACCGGTTCGATCGCGCGCGCCGGCCGTCGGAAAATTTTTCGAGCCGTCGCAGCACCGCCACCTGCAGCAGCAATCCATCGATCCGGTGATAACCGCGCATTCGTCGGCCCAGGACCGCAAGCCCGCCTCGGCAGAGGAGATTCCCGTGACCGCCGTCGACCCCATTGATCCTGCTGTCGTAGCGGCCAGCCGCCGCGCCGCCGGTGGCGCGCGCCCTATCGATTTCCGCACCCTGATCAATGCGCCGGCTGCTGACATTCGCGCTGCCTATGACGCAACAAGTGCCTACTGGAACGCAAGGCCCCCGATAGTCGCGGCAGTCGCGGATATTGCGCTGGAAGGCCCCCACGGCGAACTGCGCACGCGAATCTACCGTCCTTCGAAAGCGGTTCTTCCCGGGCTTCTCTATTTCCATGGCGGCGGATTCATGCTCGGGAGCATAGAGACGCACGACACCATGTGTCGCCTGCTGGCCCGCGAGGTACACGCCACCGTGATCTCCGTGGATTACCGCCTCGCGCCGGAGCACCGGTTTCCGGTCGCAATCGAGGAATGCGTGTTCGCCTGCGACTGGCTGGTCGACCACGGCGCGGAGATCGGCGTCGACACTGCCCGACTCGCCGTCGGCGGTGACAGCGCTGGAGCCAACCTCGCCCTTGCCGTTCTCAACCAGAGGCGGGCGCCGCTACATGTGGGAATCCTGTTCTACGGCTGTTACGGACATCTGCCGGAACTGGGCTATCCCCTGGGCGCGGCCGCCAAGGCCTACGGTGACGGGCGCTATGGTCTCGGACTCGACATCATACGACGGTTCTACGCTGACTATCTGCGAAATGACGCTGACGGCCGAGATCCCCGGTTCTGTTCGCTTCTCAGCGACGTTCGCGGTCTGCCCCCGGTCCTGCTGACGACAGCAGCGCTCGATCCGCTCCGCGACGACGCCGAAGCCTTCCGGCGGCACCTGGAGGCCGCAAACGTGCCGCATCGCTACATCCTGTATCCCGGCATGCCGCACGGTTTTCTCAAGTTCGCACCGGAAGTGGAAACCGCACGGCAGGCACTCCGCGACGCCGCCGCCTACCTGCAGGAGCACTGGGACACTGAGGCCCGGCCCAGGCATTGACCCCCACCGAGGACGCTCGATGGTGGTGATGCGGCCCGTTGGCGCCGCAACAAGAGGCCACCGCGACGGGACGGCGTCTGCCAACGGATTGGACCGGTCGGGGACAACACTCGGCATGTTGGCAAGGGCCGGCCCGTGGCCGTCGGCGGCGAAGAAGAGCGCGCGAGGTTGGCTGTAGCCGCGTGAGCTGGCCGACAGGAACATCACACGGATATTCCGGCCGCGCCGGCCCTACTCGGACGTGAACTGCTGACAGCCTCCGCCGCGTCGACAGACAAGGAGCTTCTTGCCGGTCGACGGATGAAAATACGCTTCGACGCGCCGGCCACCGGGGTCGGTAGCATAGACCTCCCAGCAACCTCCGTCCTCCTTCATGAACCGGACGGACCAACCTTCCTTGGTCAGCTTTCGGGTGAGCGCATCCTCACTCATCCATTCGGATTTCTGGACCGGTTCACAGGTCATCATGCCGGTGGCTTCGGCCGTTGCCATCGGAAGCGCCAGGCCAGCGATGAGAAGGGCGCCGCAGACAACAGTTCTCATGTCAGTCTCCTCTGTTGATGAACGATGTTGCCCCACAGGCGGTAGCATTCGAGCGCGGCCAACGGCAGGAAATGCGCCAGCGCCGGCCCGAGGTCGTTGTGGATGAACATCCAGTGCAGCAGAGTCGCGACGGCTGCTGGATAGACGAGCCGCTGCAACTGCTTCCAGCCGCGACCGAGCAACCGCACCGAGAAGGCGTTGGAGGTCAGTGCCAACGGCACGAAAATGAAGAAGGCTGCCCACCCGGTCCAGATGCCGAACGCCAGGAACTCGCCCAAGATCGCCGCCAGCGAACCCAGGTCGACGACATAAAGGACCGTATGTGCGGCCGCATAAGCGAAAGCGGCCACCCCGAAATACCGCCGCCGGTCCAGCATCCAGATCCAGAATCTCGATCCCGGGAAGATCATTCGCATCGGCGTAATGATCATGGCGATAATCATGAACCGGGCTGCGAACTCGCCGGTCGGATGAAGCAACAGTTCTGCGACCGGCTCACCGTCAGGACCGGGCTGCCCCTCGACAAGCAGCCTGACCATGGGAATGGACGGCAGTACCAGAAGCCCCCAGAGGAATAGTCGCGAATTGACGATGTCAGTCACCATGTCGGCCGTTCCCTGCCCGCCCGCAACCGTTGCCACACCTGCCTGCTGCCGCCGGGGGGCGCAGCCGGTTCCCGACTGGATAGCCCCCGTTGCCGGCTTGGAACAACCGACATTTTGTAACCGTTCGTAACTGTTGTAATAGAATGCGCGTTGCCGGTTCCGGTTTCCTGTTTCTGGGGACCGCCGGGCGACCGCGCCGAGGATCGGGACCGGTACGGCCATGGCGGTTCGCTTCTCACTCTATTACGCGGCGCTCTTTCTTGTGGTCGGCATCTTCATGCCGTTCTGGCCCGCCTGGCTCAAGTCGCGCGGCCTTGATGCCGGACAGATCAGCATCATTCTCTCTGTCGCGATCTGGCTCCGTGTGCTCGCCAATCCGGTGATGGCCCATTTCGCCGACCGTTCTGGCGCCCACAGAACCATCATCATGATCTCCGCCGCCGGGGCGGCGGGCGTCTACCTGCTGTTCAGTTTCGTGCACGGCTTCTGGATGCTGTTCGCCGCCAATATCCTGGCAAGCATCCTGTTCATGGCCCTGATTCCGCTTGGCGAGAACCTGGCTTCGCGATCCGCGACCCCTTACGGATTCGACTACGGACGGGTCAGGCTGTGGGGATCGATCACCTTCATTCTCGCGGCTTATGCCGGCGGAGCAGTGATCGAACGCACGGGCGACTCCGTGATACCGTGGATGCTGGCAGCTGCGCTAGGGGGTGCGTTTCTTGCCTCTTGCGGCCTGCCGCAGCAGCGGTTGCGCGAGCGGGACCGGGCGCACAGCAGCCTCCCTGCCGCCGTCCTGTTGCGCAACAAGACGTTCCTGATCTTTCTTGCCGGCGCAAGTTTTCTCCAAGCAAGTCATGCAATCCTCTACATGTTCGGTACGATTCACTGGCGCGCCGCCGGAATCCCGGACAGCATGATCGGAGCTTTATGGGCGGAAGGCGTGATTGCCGAAATCGTCCTGTTCGCCTTCTCGGGTGCTGTCGTGGCCCGCGTCGGCCCGGTCCGCCTGATGCTGATTGCTGCCCTCGCCGGAGCCGTGCGCTGGACGGTCCTCGCCGAGACGACCGACATCGCGCTGCTGATCGCGGTCCAGTGGCTGCACGGGCTGACATTCGGCGCGGCGCACCTTGCCGCCATCTTCTACCTGCTGCGCGAAATTCCTGACCAGATGTCGGCCTCGGCGCAGAGCCTGTATTCCGGTTTCGCGGTAGGCCTCGCCATGGGACTGGTCATGCTGGCCGGTGGCTGGCTATACGAGAGTGTCGGTGGCGCGGCGTTCCACGCGATGACCGTTCTCTCCCTGGCCGGCGGGCTGGTGGTGTTATTGCTGGCGCGCACGCGCAATCAGCGCGACTCTTCCTCGTGATCGAGCGACGTGCGGACAAGGTAGAATACGAAACCCACGCAGAACACGAACATCGCCAGTCCACCATAGTAGCCGACCCCGGTGCCTGCTCGGGACGCAACAAACAGCGCGCAGATGCTCATCACCACCGCGCCGAAGCCAAGTACCCAGTTCGACATGTTGTCCATTCTGCCCTCGATCACTGCACAGTCCGGCGAAACCCGGCCCATTGATACATCGTCAGCGCCTCTCGGGCAATCGCCGCCAGCGGACAGGCGATGCGGCTGGAAGAGACTTGGCCGTCGCTCGGGAAGGCTGCCTGCAGGGACGAAAGGTGGATACGGCGGGCCCATCATGGTATCGAGGCTGTCTCAAGGGGGGAGAATGCAACATGCCTGAAAAAACCCTGAAAGCAGACAGCGCCGCCGAGGCCTATCTGACGCTCCTCAAGGATCGCGGCGTCGACTATCTCCTCGGCAACGCCGGCACCGATTTTCCCTCCATTATCGAAGGGCTGTCAAAATCCCTTGCCGGCGAGGGCAGCGCCCCCACCCCGATCACCGTGCCGCACGAGAATCTCGGTGTGGCGATGGCCCACGGCTACTACGTCGCGACCGGCAGGCTCTGCGCCGTCATGGTTCACGTCAATGTCGGAACCGCCAACGCGATCTGCGGCATCATGAACGCCTCCCGCGAAAACGTGCCGATCCTCATGACATCGGGCCGCACGCCGCTCACGGAGGAGGGCTTTGACGGATCGCGCTCGATCTACATCCACTGGGGCCAGGAGATGTTCGACCAGGCGGGCGTGGTGCGCGAAATGGTCAAGTGGGACTACGAGCTTCGCAATTCGCAGCAACTCGAGACGATCGTCGACCGCGCCGTCACCGTCGCCATGTCCGAACCGCGGGGTCCGGTCTATCTCACCCTGCCGCGCGAGGTCCTGGCCGAGAATCCCGGCACGTTCAGCTACCAGTCCCCGGCGCGGCGCACGGCCGCGGCGTCTGCGGCAGCCGACGCCGACGCGATCGACCGGGCGGCCGAAGTCCTGGCCAGCGCGGAGAATCCGCTCATCATCACGGCGAGCATGGGCCGCAACCGTGCCGCCGTTCCAGCCCTCGAATCGCTGGCCGAGCGGTTCGCGCTTCCGGTGATCTCCTATCGCCCGCGCTATGTGAACATTTCGTCTGATCACGCAATGCATATCGGCCACGAGCCGGGCCGCCACCTTCCCGCCAGCGACGCGATTCTCGTGGTCGACTGCGATGTGCCCTGGATTCCATCCCTGCACAAGGTAAATCCGGACGCCACGGTCATGCATCTCGGGGTCGATCCGCTCTACGAGAATTATCCGGTGCGGGGCTTCCCCTGCGACCTTGCGATCAAGGGCAGCCCGGCCGGAGCACTGGCCCAGCTTGAGACCGCGCTTGCCGACCGGGAACCTGGAATCAGGGCCCGGGTCGACGCGCGCCGCGAGCGGGTCGCCGGCATCAGGTCCGAACAGCACGCCGCGAGGAGAGCGCATCTCGATCGCGTCGCGAACGGCGCCGCGATGGACAATCACTGGGTGGCGCACTGCCTGGCGCAGGTGAAGGACGACGACGACGTGCTGGTGTCCGAATCCCAACTCGCCATAGCCAACATGAACCTGCGCAAGCCGGGAACGTATTTCGGAACCAGTCCCGCCGGCGGCCTCGGATGGGGCCTCGGCGCGGCGCACGGCGTCAAGCTCGGCGACCGCGACCGGCGGGTCTTCTGCGTCATCGGCGACGGTTCCTACATGTTCGGCAATCCGACGCCGGCGCATTACGTATCGGCCGCGAATGATCTGCCGGTGCTCACAGTGATCCTGAACAACCGGATGTGGGGTTCGGTCCGCAAGGCAACCCTCGGCCTCTATCCCGACGGCGCGGCCTCGCGCGCCAACCGGGCACCGCTGACCTATCTCGATCCGGCTCCGGACTATCACAGGATCGTCGAGGCTTCCGGCGGCTACGGGGAAGAGGTCAGGGAGGCCTCCGATCTGCCCGCCGCTCTCGAGCGAGGCCTCAAGGCGGTCGATATCGAGAAGCGCCAGGCCGTGATCAACGTCCATACCGTCTATGACGACGCCGCGGCCGTCGCCGATGCGCGGCGCTGAGCCGGACGCAGCGTGACCTTTCCGCTTGACGCGCTGAACCGGCGGCTCGAGACGCTTTCCGGCCATCCGTTCTATCGCGGGCGCCTTCCGTCGCGGATCGCCGACGCCGGGGACTTCGCAGCCAGCGTCCCGCTGATGGGCCGCGCCAACCTTGCCGGGGAAATGGCGCGGCCGCGCTTCGGCGCCTTCGGCGAAGGCGTGTCTCCGGTGCGCATGAACATGACCCCGGCAGGAGCCGGGCTGATGCCCATACTGCATACGGCCCGCGACATCGATTCGATGGTGGCGGCGGCGCGAACCCATCTCGATGCCTGCGGCATCGGACCGGGTGATGTCTGCGCCGTCACCTTCGGCTATCACATGTTCGTCGCGGGTCTGTTCTACCAGAGCCAGATGGAAGCACACGGCGTGGCCTGCATTCCGATAGGCCCAGGCGATGCGGACCGCACCGCCGAACTCTGCAACCGGGCAGGCGCAACGGTCCTCGCCGGCAATCCATCGTTCTCGCTCAGGCTTGTCGAAGCCGGGATGAAGCCGCCGAAGGTCTTCTTCGCCGGCGGCGAGCCGTTTACCGGCAACCCGGCCCTCTATGCGGCGGTGCAGACGGCAATGCCGGAGACGACCCTGATCGATTCCTTTTCGCTGTCCGAGTTCCTGCCCGTTGCCCGGACGTTTCCCGGAGGCACCGGCGTGCATGTCTTCGACGAGCTGGTCCATGCCGAGGTGATCGATCCGGCGACCTGCGAACCCGTGCCGGACGGCGAACGCGGGGAACTCGTGCTCACCCACCTGGTCAAGGAGGCCCAGCCCCTGATGCGTTACCGCACCGGCGACCTTGCCGTCAGGCAGGTCACGGAGCCGCTGTTCGACCGGACGGTCAGCCTGCCCCGGGTGGTGTTCGGGCGAACGGACGAAATGGTCAAGGTGAAGGGCGTCAAGCTCTACCCGTCCGAGGTCCGCACGGTCCTTCTCGGCCTCGACGGGCTTACCGGCAGATACCGGCTCACGATTTCGTCGAAGGCGGCAGGCGACGACCGCATCGCGCTGGCGATCGAGGGCGCCGGCGGCGACGGTGCCGCGGAAGAGGTCGCGCGCCGGTTCAGGAGCCAGACACTGATCGGCACCGACGAGATCACGTTTGCCGATACCATCGATGACGGCCCGCTCGTCAACGACAAGAGGTAGCGCGGACGCATTCACAGGACTGGGTCGGACACATGGACAGCAATATCTGGCGGCTTGTCGTGGACAGCAACTCCTACGCGGATTTTTCCGTGTCGGTTTCGCCAGCCGTGGAAAAGGCGGTCGTCAACGGCGAGGTGCCACCAACCATCTTTCTCAGCATCTTCGACCGCGATTCGATCACCATCGGGGTCAACGAGGATCCCGAACAGGTTCTCGATCTCGATTTCTGCAGGCAGCAGCAGGTGGATTTTCGCCGCCGCGTCAACGGCGGAGGCACGATCTATGCCGGCAAGGGTTCGGCGTTCCTCGTGTATTATGTGCCAACCTCGCACCCGGGAGTCCCGGACACGACGGCCACGGCCTTTCCGCAGATCCTGACCGCCCTCTCCGGCACTCTACGCGACCTCTACGGCATACAGGCCGAATACCGACCCCTCAACGATGTCCAGGTCGAAGGCCGGAAACTGATCCCGACATCCCTCAAGATCGAGCACGGGGTCATGAACTTCCGCATTGTCATCAATGTCAGGGAAATCGACACCGAGGTCGCAGCGCGCGCGATGCCGATGCCGCCCGAGAAGGTCAGTGACAAGGCGCTCAAGGATCTTGGTTCGCGATTTACCTGCCTCGAACGGGAAGTCGGACGGAAACTCTCCGACGAGGACCTGGTGACCCTTGCAAGGACAGCAGCCCGTGACGCGTTCACCGGCCACACGCTGGAGAGCGGCGCGATAACAGACCGCGAGCGCCTCTATGCGGAGGAGTTCCGGCAGCGTTTCGACAACGAGTCCTGGCTCTACGCGAAGAGCGAGCGCAACCGCCTGGCGGGCATCGTCCAGGACGGCGATGCGGTCGGTTACGGCCGCCACAAGGCCATCGGCGGCATGATCTGGGCGACGCTTGCGACGCGCGGGGACGAGGTCGTTCACGCCATAATCAACGGCGACTGGCACCCCCGTCCCATCGACAGCGTCGACCGGCTGGAAAAAACCCTTTCCGGGGTCGGCGCCGACCACCGCTCGCTTGCGGATGCCGTTGCCGGTTTCCTCGGCAGGACAGATGTCGAGTTCGCAGGAATCGAGGTTGCGGACCTGATGGCGGCTCTCGACAGGGCGCTCGCCGCCCGGAAGCCGTACCGCGCGGCCGCCGGCTGCTGACGGACGGAGGGAACCCGGCTCCGCCATGGAGATTCCCGGCCTCCCCGGGGAAAGCGGAACCGGCATCCTGTTCATCGGCCTCCGGACGCCGGACCGGCCGCCACCCCGGTTGGCCGACCTTCCTGCAACCGCCGGCGCGTACGCGCTGTACTTCACGATCGAAGCACCGCGGCGGTTGGCGGTCCGCAGCCTCGGCAATCCGCTCCTGACGGCCGGCGCATACGCCTATTGCGGAAACGCCCACGGCCCGGGCGGACTCCGCGCCCGCGTGATGCGTCACCTTGCTCCGGACAAGCGGTGGCACTGGCATGTGGACCACCTGGCCGCCGGCGAATGCCGCGCGGTGGCGATCCGGCCCGGCAGCAGCGAATGCGGGCTGGTCGACGGGTTTCTCGCAGCCGGTGGCAGCGTGCCGATTCCCGGATTCGGAAGTTCGGACTGTCGCCGCTGTCCGGCACATCTCGTGAGACTGGACGACGACGCTCGCAGCTCTCTCTGCGCCGTCATCTGAACAAACGCTCCCCGGGCCGCCCAGACGCCGGCCGCTCCGGTACTTCTCCTGCCGCCGACCGCATGCCTGGCGGGCCTCACCGGCACAGTCGGAGGCCATGGTGGACTCCGCGGGCATCCGTTGGTTGCCTGACAAGCGCAAAATCGCGATATTGAATCCCGGTATCATCTTTTCCGCTCACCAGCCGGATAGCCCTGTCTGCGGGCGCCGGCGAAAGCCGGGTTGTCTATTGCACGGGGAGGCTGTCATGGCTGCCGTCAACATCGAACGGCGCGCTGACGGGGTAGCGCGGGTTGCCATCAACCGGCCCGAAAGGCGCAACGCGCTCAACGCGGAAGTCCGCAACACGCTGATCACGAGCCTGCCCGGGCTGCTGGCGGACGATTCGGTTCACGCGATTCTGCTGACAGGCGAAAACGGGCATTTCTGCGCGGGCGGCGATATCGCGACGATGGAGAACCTGGATTCGAGCGGCGCACGGGCCCGAATGAAGGATAACCACCGCATCGTGCGGATCCTCGCCGAAGCGGAAAAACCGGTTGTGACGGCGGTAGAAGGTTACGCTGTCGGAGCAGGCGCCGGCCTCGCGATGCTCGGCGACACCGCGGTGATCGCGGAAAGCGGGACCATCGGCTTCCCGTTCTTCCGTGTCGGCCTGATCCCGGATTACGCGATCCTGTTCACGCTGCCGCGGCGCGCGGGCGGCGCGCGGGCGCGCCAGATCCTGCTCCATGCCCGGATGGTTCCGGCTGCGGAAGCCGTCGAGGCCGGTCTTGCCGACGAACTGGCGCCGGACGGTAAGGCCGAGGCAGTCGCAATCGAGCGGGCCCTCGCACTGGCGTCGATGCCGCCGTTTGCCTTCGCCATCGCCAAGCAGCAGCTGCGGCTGTGGCCGGAAAGCCTCGAGGCCGCACTCGAAATGGAGGCGCTCGCGCAGGCAGGCTGCTTCGGCGCCGGCGAGTTCCAGGAAGGCTTCGCCGCATTCATGGAGAAGCGCCCGCCAAACTTCAGAAAAGAGGCCGGATAGTCCGATCGAGGGCCTGCACGGAACGGCTCGGCCGAGCCGCTGTCCGATACGAAGGAGTTGATAATGGTACGCAGCGTCACATCTCCGGAATTCCTGATCGGTGTCGTCGGAACAGGCATCATGGGGCGAGGAATCGTCCAGATCGCCCTCACCGGGGGTTTCCGAGTGAAGATGTACGACAGCGATGTGGCGCAAAGCGAAAGGGCTAGGGAGTTTGTCTGTGCGATGATCGATCGCGCAGCCGAGAAGGACCGGATGACCCGGGAGGATGCGGACGCGGCCAAGAGCCGGCTGGACACGGTGGCGGACCTCGCAGAACTTGCCGAATGCGATCTCGTCGTCGAAGCCATCGTCGAGAACCTCGAGATCAAGCAGACGTTGTTCCGTGAGCTCGAACGTCATGTCGCCGACGACGCGTATCTCGCCTCGAACACATCCTCGCTGTCGGTGACGCAGATCGCCAGCGTCTGCAGGGCGCCGCAGCGAGTGGCCGGCTATCACTTCTTCAACCCGGTGCCGTTGCTGAAGGTGGTCGAAGTCGTGGGTGGTCAGTTGACGGCTTCGGCAACCCTGGAGGTGCTCGACGCAGTGGCCTCGAAATGTGGCCACGAACCGGTCCGCGCCCAGGATTCTCCCGGATTCCTGGTCAATCACGCCGGTCGCGGCTTCTATACCGAAGCCGTCCGCATAGTTGCCGAGGGCATCGCCCAGCCGAACCAGATCGATGACGTCATGCGGGAATGCGCGGGGTTTCGGGTGGGACCGTTCGAGCTCATGGACACCACCGGCCTCGACGTGTCGGGCGTCGTCATGGAGTCGATCTACGAGCAGTTCTACCAGGAGCAGCGCTTTGCGCCTCAGCCCTTCATTCGCAACCGCATGGCCGCCGGCCTCCACGGCCGGAAAACAGGCCGCGGGTTCTACGACTACAAAGAGGGAAAGAAGGTCGCGCCGACGGAACCAGATCCGCCGACGGCGCTTCCGGAGCGCGTCTGGATCGGACCGCAGGACGACGACAATGCAGCCCTGCTCCGCGAATCCCTCGCCTCCCGGGTCAGGATCGAGACCGGTGCCGAACCGTCCCCGGACGCCGTGTGCATCATCGCCCCCCTTGGCGCCGACGTCACCACAACGGCCGTCGATCTCGGGCTCGACCCCCGCCGTACGGTCGGTGTCGACACGCTGTTCGGCCTCGAATCCCGACTGACGCTGATGACCAGCAGCTTTGCCGACATCGCCGTCCGCGACAGCGCCCATGCCCTGCTGGCCGCCGGCGGCAACGCGGTGACCGTCATCCACGACAGCCCCGGCTTCATCGCCCAGCGCATGATTGCAACCATAGTCAACATTTCTGCAGAGATTGCGCAGAAGCGAATCGCAACTCCGGAAGACATCAACAAGGCAGTCCACCTCGGGCTGGCCTACCCCCAGGGACCGCTGGAATTCGGTGACAGTCTGGGCGCCGGGCGGATCCTTCAAATCCTCAGGACCATGCACGAATTCTACGGCGATCCGCGCTACCGCCCGAGCCCCTGGCTCGTCCGCCGCGCCCGCGCGGGGGTTTCGCTGATGACACCCGAGACCTGAGGCGCGCCGCCAATCGCGGACCGGGACCGGAGGCACGGATCGCTTGGCTTTCCGATCCCGATATGAGAAAACACGCATATCGTTCGCGGGCCGATGCGCTGACGGCATAGGCCAGACAGGCAGGAGAGAGTGATGAGGAAGCTCGTTCTTGAAAATACCGCCCCGTTCCAGGGCTTCGCCGAACTCGTGGCCTATGATGAGGGCCTCTTCGAAAAGGAGGGGCTGATCGTCGAATGGGCAGACCGCGACAAGGGCACTGCTCCGCAGCTCCAAACCGAGATCACGCGGCCGGACGAGCTTGATCCGCACTCGAGCCATGGGCGGCTGTTCGAACAGGGCGAGGCCGACATGTACAACGCCTGCGAATGGGGCAATTACTGCCGGGTTCAGGACAGCGGCATCTCCAGCGGGCGCCAGGTCGGCCGCCGTGCGATCGTGACCTATGCCGGACTCGTCGTGCGCCCCGATTCGCCGTGCTACACGCCGCAGCAGCTGGCCGGAAAACTCGTTGGCGTACCGTTCTATTTCGGCACGCATTACCTCGCCCTCCACATGCTCGAAGGCTTCATGCCGCGCGACGATATCAACCTGTGCAGCGCCCCCAACGGCTCCCGCCTTCGCTACGACGCCATGATGGCGGGCGAGATCGAGGCCACAACCCTGACCGAGCCCTATCTCTCATTCGCCGAGAAGAATGGCTGCCGCATCCTGTGCGCCGCCTACTACCACGGCACGGAGGTCGCTTCGGACGCGGTCGACGGCGAAACCTACGGCGCCTTCAACCGCGCGGTTCGTGAGGCCGTCAGGCTGATCAACGCCGACAAGCGCAAGTACATGCAGCTCTTCATCGATCATCACAAGAAGAAGGATCCGGAAATCGGTACCCTTACAGTCGATGATCTCCGGGAAAGCCGCATCGTCGTGGTTGATCCGGCCCCGATTCCGGACGAGGAACTCGAGCGGACGGCGGATTGGATCAAGAGTTGGGGCATGCTCACAGAGACCGGTTCGCCCCTGGATCTCATCAACGCTGACGTTCAGGCGGCGGCCCACGCAACGGCGGCCGAGTAGGCCTTCACCATCGCGCGCAGCTGTCCTGGGCGCCCTCGTCGGTCTCGCGCCTGAGCGCTTTACAGAGGTGCCGGCTGGCCCGCCCTTGGCGGCTTGCATACGGCCTGGCAGCGAAGACTCGTCTTGCGGGATCCTTGCTCGCAACGGCCAGCTCCCTGAGCGCCGCCAAGCTACTTTCCGCGAGAGTGCGCGGCCCTGCCCGTCCCGGCCGAACACGGAGAACCGGCGACGGTGCCGGGGAGCCGCAAATTGGAATAGGGTTTCCAGATAGCTCCGGCAGGCCCTCTCTCGCCGCTTGGCCGAAATGACAACCCGCGAAAGGAACGTCCCATGACCGGCAATGAAACCCGAGATGTTGCCACCCCCAACTACACGATGGGCTACGATGATGAGTTCCAGGCATTGCTTAGCCGCCGCAGCGCTGCCCTGAACGCCGAACACTTGCTTCCGCGCCTCAAGTCCGGGCTTCGCGTCCTCGACTTCGGCTGCGGTCCGGGAACGATTTCGATGGGGCTCGCCGATGCGGTGGCGCCGGGAGAACTGCATGGCATCGACATGGAAGAAACCCAGATCGAGATGGCCAAGGCCGCCGCATCTGCCGGAGGGCACAGCAACGCGATCTTCCGGACCGGCGACGTAACCGACCTCCCCTATGAAGACGATTTCTTCGATGTGGCTCACTGCCATGCCGTGCTCATGCATGTTCCGGGAACCGCCGAAACCCTGGCCGAGGTGAAGCGGGTCCTGAAGCCCGGAGGCATCATCTCCGCCCGGGAACTGATTGGTGATTCGATGTTTTTCGAACCGGGCGGCGATATGGACGGCGCGCTGGAAGTGTTCAAACAACTCCTCGCGGCCAACGGAGCCCATCCCCAGATGGGCAAGGAACTGAAGCGCGTTCTCCATGAGGCCGGATTTTCGGACATCGAGCCGAGCGCTTCGTTCGAGTGCTATGGGTCGACCGAGGACGTGACGTTCTATCACGGTTTCGCGTCCGGGTGGTTCTTCACCCCCGAGATCATCGGAGCAGCCACGAAGTACGGGCTGGCAACCCAGGAGCAGTTCGACGGCTGGCGTGCCACAATCGACGAATGGCGGGATTCTCCCGGCGCATTCGCCACCATCGCCTGGGGCGAGGCGATAGCCCGCAAGCCCTAGCCCATCTTTAACATTGAGTGCAAAAAGCGGCGTAGAGTCAAGGGAGTAAGAATCCGAGTGGCACTACAAGTGGGTTTTGCGGCTGACCTGCCGCGCTTTGGTCTTGTGATTGCAGGTTGCGTCAGACCACGGTCTTGC
>JAJEBT010000145.1 GCA_022822405.1 Alphaproteobacteria bacterium | reverse complement strand
CACCGATCAGCGGGCGCTGCATCACCTGCTGGCCGAGCTCATCGACAACGCGATGGACGAGGCGATCGCCGGCCACGCGAGGCGGATCGAGATCGCGCTCTACGACGACGGCTCGGCCTCGGTCAAGGACAACGGCCGTCGCATCCCCGTTGACCCGCATCCAGGTACGAGAACGTCTCGGCGCTGCAGGTGATCCTGACCACACTGCACTCGGGCGGGAAGTTCGGCGACAAGGTGTACGCGGCCTCGGGCGGCCTGCACGGGGTCGGCCTCTCCGTGGTCAACGCACTTTGGGAGCGGCTGACGGTGGAGGTCGCGCGCGACAGGCGGCTGTGGCGGCAGTGCTACGCGCAGGGCACGGCAGCCGGCCCGTTGGAGGACGCCGACCGCGACCGGCTGCTGGAGAGCGACTTCGCCGGCGCCGGCAAGGTCGAGATCAGCCGTTTCAAGGGGCTGGGCGAGATGCCGCCGGCCCAGCTCAAGGAGACCACCATTGACCCGGCGCGGCGCACGCTGCTGCGCGGCGAGGTTGCCGAAGACGCAGGCACGGCCACGGCGTGCCGGGTCGAGGAACTGATGGGCCGCCGCCCGAATCCCGCCTTGCCTTCATTCAGAGCCACGCCGGCCAAGTGAGCGCGCTCGACCTGTGACACGGCCGGCTAACCGGGGCCTCGTTGGGCGTTGGGCCGCGCAGCGGAACGGAGATTTGACCCTTCCGTTGCCTTTCGTATCGTGATCCTGCAGGCGGAGGACTTATCGGCGATGGGGACCTTGACGCGCGCGGATCTGGCGAGGGCCGTCAGCGAGGAGACGGGATGGACGCAGCGCGACGCGAGGAAGTTTGTCGACGCGGTATTCGAGGCGATCATGGCCCGCCTTGAGGCAGGGGAGACGGTGAAGCTCACCGGATTCGGCAGCTTCAACCTGCGCGACAAGAGCGAGCGTCTGGGCCGCAATCCCCATACCCTGGAGGCGGCGCCGATAGCGCCGCGCCGTGTGGTGATCTTCCGGGCTTCCCATGTGCTGAAGAAGCGAATCGCCAAGGGGCTGTCGGGCGGCCGGGACGGCAGTCCGGCGGAGAGCCTCGCATCCGGAGCTGGAATATAAGGAGTGCCGGAATGAGTCCGAGCCGTCTCGACGCTGAGCCTACCGTCTTGTCCGATTCCATGGACGAGGCCGTGTCCCCGCCGAGCCCCATTGCAACACTGGCGGAAGCATCGCGGGTTGCAAACGGTATCGAGGATCCCGCCAGTCGGGTCGAGGCGCTCGCTGCGATCTCCAAAGGGCTGCACAAGGCTGGCGATATCTCCCGCGTCGCCGACACCATGTTGGAGGCTCTCGCCGTGGCCGAGGCAATGCCGGGAGACACCGCACGGGCGTCCGGGCTCGCCTCGGTCGCGGAGGTGCAGGCGTCGACCGGCGACCTTGCGTCGGCGCGGGCGACCGTGGAGAAGGCATTGGAGACCGTGCCCGAGACCGGTAATGACGATGCGCGGGGGGACGCCCTCGCAACAATCGCACGGGCCCAGGCGAAAGCAGGCGATGCCGCCGGCGCCCTGACAACGGCAGAGCGCCTGGCAACGGAGTTCCTCCGACAGCGCTCGCTGTCCGGCATCGCCATAGCTTTATCTTCGGCAGGCATGTTCCGTGCTGCGCTGTCTGTGTCGCAGGCAATCGCGTCACCTGATGCACGAGCCTATGCGTTGACTTCGATCGCCAGGGAACAAGTCCGCTGCGGCGACGTTTCGGGCGCGGAGCTTTCGATTGCGCGGGCGCTTGAAGCCGCCAGCGTATTCATGGACGTCGAGCGGGTCCTGTTGCTGGTTGAACTGTGCCGTGTTCAGGTCTCTATCGGAAGCAATGCGGGCGCTGCGGACTCGATGGCTGAAGCCCTGTTCGTTGCCGAATCGGACTCCGAGGAGAGCGATCGCGTTTGGGCGTTCGCGCATATCGCCCGCAACCAGCCGAGGCTCGGCTATCCTTCACAGGCGCGGCACACGATCGCCAGGGCAATTACGGCGGCTGAAGGAATTGCGGCAGACCGCGACCGTGCATCCGCTCTCTGCCAAATAGCGGAAGCACAGGCCAGGACCGGCGACCGGACCGGCGCGCTGAGTTCGATTGCCGAGGCAGTTGAAATCGTCAACAGACCTGGGGATGCCTGGGACCGCGACTATATCCTGTCTCAAATCGCCGTGGCGCAGGCTACGGCAGGCGACGACCATGCGGCGCTCTCAACCGCTCGCCGCGTCAAGGAACTGCCCAGACCCGATGCACTGCTGAGCGAAATCTGCGAAGTGCAGTGCTGGGAACACAATTTCCCGGAGGCCATTGCAACGGCCCGGGAGATTTCGGGGGCTCGTCTGCGGAGCGGGGCGTTTGCCGATATCGCGAGGTACAGTGCTCGAGACGGCAACACTTCGGGGGTTGGGCAGGCGGTAGTCTCGGCCCTGGAGGCTGCGGCGTCGATAGCGGATGAGTCCGAGCACGCGATGGCCCTGGTGAAGATTGCCGC
>JAJEBT010000217.1 GCA_022822405.1 Alphaproteobacteria bacterium | reverse complement strand
GGATTCTTGGGCTTTCTGGTAGATTTTCAGGAGGTGGCTACTAAAATATTTCGATTATATCCCTACTTGAGTCCCTTTTTGCCGTTAATCGCATTATCCGGTATGTCTGCTTTTGTGCTCTATGCTCTCTTTTTAATATTTTATATGCACCCATATATAAAGTGGGGAAGAATTTACAAAGAGAAGTGTGCGGAGTTTCTTACCGAATTAGATGAGCACCTTTCTGGAAAGAAAGCGATGCCACAATTTTACTCCAAAGCTAGCTTATTGTCGGTCGAGTTAGGTGTTTATAAAATTGTGTGCCCTCCAGTAAGGAGTAACAACCTAACATGCCAAGAGATTTGGAAATATTTTATTCTATTAATTGTAATGTGTGCACGGAGAAATGATTTGCGCGCTGCACGTGCTACATACAAGCAAATGAAAGAGGAGGAAGTTTTTAAAGAAATGCTGGATAGAATGGACAATGATTATGAGTCTACTTCTGAACCAGAAAATTCAGCTCGGTGAAGAAGAGTATTCTGCGATGAAACTAAACATTTTATTGCTAATCGCTTTTTTAGCGTATGGGAGTATGCCAGCAGTTGGTGCTGATGCTAAACGCGATACTGCTAGTTCGAGCCGTTGGACATCGAAGAGTGTAAATTTTAGGGACAAGTAAAACTCAAGACATTGATTTGAATCAGATGAGAATCCTCAATTCACTACTTATTGAGATGTTCTCATCCCTCGGGAGCGTTTCACGACGCTCCTTCACCATATAGCAGTCTATACTCTAAATTGAGATATCGAGCCGATTATCGGCTAACGGTGCTAAAAAAATATCTCTCAATCGTGTTGGCTGAGTGAACAAAGCATGGAACATGAACGTGTCTCTCATCACCGCCAAAGGGTTCTACCTCTATATGGGAGTTGAAATATCCTCCGGTAGACTGGGAAATAACAACCCCTAATCGTCAATAGTATAATAACGAATCTCGCTATAAATCATTCGCGTGTTTAGAGACAGTGGGGGGGGCAGCGGGGGCGGAATCCTTGGAGTTTGTTGCAAGTATTGTGGATATTGCTTCTTTAGAAATTTTACCCGAGGTTGACATTCCGCTAACTGTAATCAAATCGAAAGCGGACGAAATCAAAATCCTGTGAATGCTGGCGGATCTACGTCGTAAACGGGAGAGAGAAGCTTCATATTATTGAGCCTGGAAAGGATATTCAATCCCGGGAATAGGACACCAGTCGATAGTGGTTGCATTCATCCCATGATCCATCATGTAGAACCGGGCCGCGATCTCCCACGTAATCCGCGCATCCTCGATAGCCCCATGCCTGGGGCCGGTTCGCCCCTTGACTCCCATCGAGGCGGCCACGTCATCCAGATTCTTTTTCCGCCTCGGATTGAGTTCCTGAAATTTCCGCATCGTGCAGAAACTCCTGTTGCGAGCCAAAGTTTTCACACCGGCCCGTCTGAATTCGGCGTTCAGAAATTTCCTGTCGAACGATACGTTATGGGCAATGATCGGGCGCTCGCCAATGAAACCACGTAGAAGCGGAGCGATTTCGGCAAAAGGCGCCTTATCCGCCACATCTTCATCGGTGATGCCGTTCACCCGCGAGGCTTCGGGAGGAATGCGCCGCTGTGGGTGAACCACGGCATCCATTGTCTTGGCTTCCATCATGCCTGGATTTCTTTTCAAATCAGCGAAGCGTGAGCGTATCATGGCTATGGAAACCACCCTGTCGCGTTCCGGATCAAGGCCCGTGGTTTCCAGGTCAAGGACAACCGCCTCGTCAAATCCTGAAAACAGCATTTCCCGGTTTCTCCTTCGGAATCAGGCCCGAAACTACTTCCGGCGAGTCAATGCTGCCAAAACACTTGAATTGAAACTTTATCGCATCAAGGACACTCATGGCGCAATGACAGCTTGTGCAGATTACCTCGCCGCGCTGTCCTGTTAATATCCCAGGCACAGGATATTGCTGACTGCACGGGGAGAACGAGTGGACTCCATATTCGATTGGCCAGGCAAGTCGGACAACCAGGGCAACGAGCGCCCGGCGGTCCTGCACATGCTGGATGTTGCGGCATGCGCCGAACGCCTGATCGACGGGCACGCGGCGTTCGACGGACTCTCCGATACCCAGCGCCGCGCGCTTGTGGTCCTGGTCGCGCTCCATGATGTCGGCAAGCTGTCCGAGAGTTTCCGATCCCTTATCCGCGATGGCGAGAGAGGAGCGCCGCTTCATTGGCAACTCTCGGATTTTCTGCTCTGCGGAGTTCTGGATGAGGCCCTGAGCAAACTTGGCGCCGATGAGTGGGTGCGCACCGAGCTGTACGCTGCCGTGGCCGGGCATCACGGGCGGCCACCGACGCGGGCAAGCGGGAACCGAACCGAGAGACGAAAGCGGCAGCGCGCCGTCGGCAGGGGTGAAGAGGCAGCGCTGGAGTGGGCATCCCGACTCATGGAACTGTACCCGGATGCGTCGCTGGAAGGCATCATGCTACACGACGCCAAAGCGCTCGGCTGGGCATTGAGCGGCCTGACCGTTGCCGCCGACTGGGTGGGGTCGAACACCGACTGGTTCCCGGTCGAGCCGGGCCTACGCGATATGGAGGAGACGTTTGAGCAATCGCGACGACTCGCCGCTTACGCGATAGAGGCGGCTGGGCTTGATCCGTCCTGTCCTGCATCGGTCGATGGCGGCGCACATGTCGGATTGACCGGGTTGCGGCCGATGCAACAGGCGGCGTTGGCGATTGAACTGGAGGAAGGACCGCAACTGGCCGTTCTTGAAGACGCGACCGGTACCGGAAAGACCGAGGCGGCTCTCATCCTTGCCCATCGCATGATGGCGATGGGCAAGGCGCGGGGATTGTTTTTTGCCCTTCCTACCATGGCTACTTCCGACGCCATGTTCGGGCGCATGAAAAAGATCGCGCCGGAGTTGTTCAAGTCTTCGCCGTCGGTGGTGCTGACGCACAGCCGGGCGAGGCTGAGTGAAGCCGTGAGGGGTTTGCGCGGAGCGAGACACGACGGAACCCCGGAGGCCGATGGCGCTTCCTGGCTTACGGACAACCGCCGACGGTCCTTGCTGGCGACAGTGGGGGTCGGGACGGTGGATCAGGCGCTGCTCGGCATCCTCCCCACCCGCTTTTCGACGCTCAGGCTGTTCGGCCTGGCGGACAGGGTTCTGATCGTCGATGAAGCCCACAGCTACGATCCTTACATGCAAAAGCAGTTGGAGACGTTGTTGAGAATGCAGGCCCGACTCGGCGGTTCAGCCATACTGATGACTGCGACCCTGCCGCTGGAGATGCGCCGAGCGTACGTCGAAGCGTTCCGGAAAGGGATTGAGGCGGGAGCGGTAAACCTCCAGGCTACGCACTATCCCGGATTGCATCTCATCGGGCTCGGGTTGTGCAGCCGAGTCGTCGAGCCCCTGGCCGAGAGTGTTCGGACCGTTTCGGTTGTTCGGCTTCCGAAACCGGACGATGCTATATGCCTCTTGCAGGAGGCGGCAGAGAGAGGTGCAGCTTGCGTATGGGTGCGGAATGCCGTCGATGACGCCATCGAGGCGGTCGAGACATTGAAGCGGCGGGGTGTGAATGCAGACTTGCTTCATGCCCGTTTCGCCATGGTCGATCGGCTGCGCCACGAAGAGGCGCTGCTGAGCCGATTCGGGAAAAACGGTTCCGGACGCGAGGGTCGAGTGCTGGTCGCCACACAGGTGGTCGAGGCGTCGCTCGATCTCGACTTCGACGTAATGGTCTCCGATCTCGCGCCGATTGGATCGCTGATCCAAAGGGCGGGCAGGCTTTGGCGGCATATGGATGTGCGTCCCGAGACCACTCGACCGTTACCCGGCCCCACATTGCACGTGGTTTCGCCGGATCCGGATGAAGTCGAGGGAGACGACTGGCTTCACGTCGTGCTCGACCGGGGGGCGTGGGTTTACCGCCTGGACCACCAGTGGCGGACGGCGAAGACGTTATTCGATGCGGGCGAGATCGTCGCGCCGGAGGGGCTTCGCTCCTTGATTGAGGCCGTACACGGCGAAGGAGAATTACAGGTGCCCGAGTTGCTCGCGGAAGCGCAGCTAAGGGCCGATGGCGAGGCGAGGGCCGAGGCGGGATTGGCGCAGATCAACGTAGTGGAAGGCGCAGCCGGATTTCTCGCTGGAACCCGTGGATCGATCGGCAACGACGCGCTGTTCCCAACGCGTCTCGGAGAGCCGCAGGTAACGATGGTGCTGGCGCGACGCGACGATGACCGCTTGTTTCCATGGGCGGAGGATGACGATCCGGCGGTGGCTTGGGCCTTGTCGGAGGTATCCGCCGCCCGCAAGCGATTCGAGCGCCTGTTGCCGGATCAGGAGGCGCCGGAAATCCGTGACGTCAAGGAAGATTGGCCCGAATGGCGGCGCGAGGAATGCCATGTCTGCCCGGTAGACAAGACTGGCGCGATTGGCGAAGGGATGCTATATGATTCCGTTCGAGGACTCCATATGCGCGTATTTCGTGACCCGCCCTGACGAAGCTGTTCCGCTTTTTCGCGACTTGGGACGTTGAGAATGAACCCTTAACACCCTTGTGGCTATCGCGCTCGGAGTAACCGGATGTCGTTGAACCTCATTACGGATCCATGGATTCCTTCCCTTCGGGACGGGGAGCGCGTCACCATCCGTCCCGATCAGATTGCCGAACCCGGCATCACCGCGCTTGCCTGGCAGCGGGCGGATTTCAACCTCGCCTGTCTTGAACTCCTGATCGGGCTGGTTTCGTTGGCCGATCCGCCGAAGGACGGGACCGATTGGTTCTCGCGTCTCGACCAGCCCGACACCGGTCGCCTCCGCGAGGCGCTGACGCCGTTCGCATCCTGCTTTGCGCTGGCCGGTGATGGGCCGCGCTTTCTCCAGGACCTGGAAGCCTTCGAACAATCGACCAAATCTTCCGACATCAAGCCGGTGGACATGCTGTTCATCGATTCCGCCGGTGGCTCGACAGCACTGAAGAACGCCGATCTAATGGTCAAGCGCGACCGATTCTCTTCCCTCTCGCCGGCAGAAGCCGCCATGGCGCTCTACACGCTCCAGGCGTTCGCTCCAACCGGCGGAGCGGGCAACCGGACGTCCATGCGCGGTGGCGGACCGATGACGACTCTGGTTCAGCCTCTCGACGAAGAAGGCGGACGCTTCCCGTTGTGGCGGCTGGTCTTCGCCAACGTCCTCCCCGGTGCGCCACTCGCGGTGGATGAAGTGGAGGCCGCTTTGCCCTGGCTTCGTCCGACGCGGACATCGGAGAAAGGCCAGGTCGTGATTCAGGATGGAGCGCACCGGCTGGAGGCGTTCTTCGGCATGCCTCGACGGTTGAGGTTCGTATTCGAGGACGGGCAGGTCGTGGGCGTGGTCCAAAGGCCTTACGGCACGAACTACGCAACATGGGAGCACCCCTTGACGCCATACTATCGTCAAAAGGAAGACGCCGCTGAGTGGCTGCCGGTACACCCCAAGGCCGGGCGTCTCAGCTATCGCAACTGGATGGGGATCACAATAGAACCCGGTCAAGATGGAAAGGGTACCCGGCGCATCGCCAGAACCGTCCGCGAGCGCCGCAACTCTTCCCGAACGCCGGACTTCGAGCTTATGGTCGGCGGCTGGGCGATGGACAACATGAAGCCGGTCGATTTTACGCTCGATGCGTACCCCGGGTTTCCGGGTCTGGGCGAGGACGGCGAGGACCGGGTTCGTCAAATGGTGGACGCCGCGAACGCCGCTGCGAGCGCCCTTCGCAAGGCGCTCAAGAACGCTTGTCAACTCAGCGGCAAGTCCGCCGATCTGGTGGAAGAAACCTTCTACACCGAGACCGAGGAGGAATTCATGGGTGCGGTTCGGCGAATCATTGAGGGCGCGGACGCCGAAGCAGAGGAAATATGGCACCGAACCCTCAAGGCTCAGGCAGTGCACATGTTCGATGAGCGCGTCCTTGGAGGACTGTCCGACCGTGACATGAAAGGTATCGAAACTCGCGTCTTCGCCCGGCGCAACTTGCTCGGTGTATTGGGGAAGCCGGTTCGCAAACTGCTGGACCTGCCCGCTCCCTCCCAGGAGAAGAAGGAGAAACAGGCATGAATGTCGGTGGTATCGTCATCGATTGGTGGCGGTCTTCGCTGGGCCGTGACGATGGTGGAGCGCGGGCCGCGCGCGCCCGTCTGAGACGCTGTGAATCGCCCGCCGAGGCGCTTGCGGTCGCAGAGACGCACGACCTCAACGCGAGGCTGAAAAGACTCGATCAAAACCCGACGAGCGATCAGCTTGCGCTTCTCGCCACGGTCTTTGCCCGACTCTCGGGCGTCGACGGCGAAAAGTTAGCGACCCTGCTCGGTAGACAGACGATGAGGGATGGACCGCGCGCGCTCAGTGAACTGCGTTTCCAGTCGCTGATTCGCACTCGCTCGCGACGCGATTTGATGGCGCCGCTGCGCCGTTCTCTCGCTGTCCTTGGAGCCAATCCCGCCTGCGATGGCCGAGCGTTGGCCGAAGATCTCTACTTCTGGAACGACCGGGTCCGCAATCGGTGGTGTTTCCAATACTTCGGCGCCGAGTTCGCCGAAATCAGCCAAGAGGAGATTGTGACATAATGCCATTCGTGCAACTTCACTTCCTGACCGTCTATCCGCCTTCGAACCCCAACCGAGACGACATGGGCCGCCCGAAGACGGCGGTCTACGGGGGCGTTTATCGGCTTCGGCTGTCGTCTCAGTCCTTGAAGCGAGCGGCCCGTCTCTCTCCCGTCATGTCCGAGGCCTTGAAGGGCAACATGGGCGAGCGCACCCAGCGCCTCGGCGACGAAGTAAAGAAGCATCTGCGCGAACGGGGCGCAGACGACGGGAAAGCCCGCGAAATCGCCAAGCAAGTGGCAGAGGTATTCGGCAAGCTCGACACCGAGGCGGAAAAGAAAAATCCGGACCATGTCCGAATCAGGCAGTTGGCGTTCATCTCGCCCGACGAACGAGGGGCAGCGATGGAGATGGCGGAGCAGGTCCTGGCCGGCGAATCCCTCGACAAGGAAGCCAGGAATCGCGGCCAGAAAATCCTGCGCGCCGCCGACGGGGCGGTCGACCTCGCCATGTTCGGGCGCATGCTGGCTGATGCGCCGGATTTCAACCGCGAAGCGGCGGTGCAGGTCTCGCACGCCATCACGACGCACCAGGCCGAAGTGGAAGACGACTATTACACCGCCGCCGACGACCTCAAGAAACCGGCTGAGGACATGGGCGCGGGGTTCGTCGGCGAGGCCGGGTTCGGCTCCGGCGTATACTACCTCTACGTCTGCATCGATACCGCCCTGCTGGTGAAGAACCTCGCAGGCGATCGCGAGCTCGCGCAAAAAGCGATGGAAGCGGTGACCGAAGCGTTCGCTACCTCCAGTCCGTCCGGCAAGCGCAACAGCTACAGCCACCACACCCGCGCCTCCTACATTCGCGCCGAGGCCGGAGACCAGCAGCCGCGGAGTCTCGCGGCGGCGTTTCTGAACCCTGTCGGTGCGGAGGACCTTCTCGGCGAATCCATCAACCGGCTCAGGAAGACGGCGGAGGCCATCGACCAGGCTTATGGCGCTTCGGTCGACGAGTCGGCGGAAATGGATCTGGCCGGCGGTTCCGGCACCCTGGCCGAGATCAAGGCCTTCGTGGCCAGGCAGGTGGGCGATGCGTGAGCATCTGGTTTTCCTCCTGTCCGGGCCCATGGCTTCGTTCGGCGGCTATGCGGGACACGAACGTCGGGGAAGCGGGGTAGTACCCATGCGTTCGGCGGTGCTGGGAATGGTGGGCGCGGCGCTTGGCATCAAGCGGGCGGACGCCGAGGGACAGGCGGCCCTTCGCGCGTATTCGTTGGCCGTGCAGCCGTTTCAACAATCGGCGCCGCTTCGCGATTATCACACGGTGCAAACGGTACCGACAGCCAGGGCCAAACGACCGCCGACCCGAAAACATGCACTGGCGCGCGTCGGACGAGAGGCCAACACGGTCATCACCATTCGTGATTACCGGTGCGACGTACTGATTGGCGTTGCGCTTTGGGGCGACGGCCGGTGGACACTTGGTGAACTTTCCCGTCACCTGCGACGACCCGTGTTTCCCCTCTATCTCGGTCGCAAGTCATGCCCATTGGCAAACCCCCTCAATCCTGACGTGGTGATGGTAGCCGGGCCGGTCGAGGCGCTGGCCCGCATCGATATTCCCGAATGGCTGCGCCCCGCAAGGTGGACGGAACAGGAGCGTGGGCTATACCTCGTGCACTCCGATCCGGTAGACGGTCTTGACCGCCCGCCGTCGATAGAACAGGTCCCGGGCGAGCCGCTAGATCGCCTGGCCTGGACCTTCGGTGATCGGAGCGTTTGGCATCTGGGAGATCACCGGAACGAACATGGAGACCGGGCATGACGCATTACCTGACCCGCGCCGTGCTCAACCGAAAGGCGCCGGAACACGCACTCAGGCCTTTGCTCGACCCGTTGGACGAGAATGCGGCGCTTGATGCCCACCACCGGTTGATGTGGACATTGTTCCCGGATCCCGATGCGAAGCGAGACTTCCTGTGGCGCGCTGACGACAAAGGCAAGTTCTTGATTCTCTCTGCCCGTGAACCGCAGCGCTCGCGCCTGTTCGAGCCGCTCGAGTCCAAGCCCTTCGAGCCAGTATTGGCGGAGGGGGACCGGCTAATGTTTCTCTTGCGTACCAACGCCACCAGAGACCGACGCTCAGGGCCTCAAGACGATGTTGCCCCCGGAACCAGACGCAGGCCACGCAGGGATCGTCGTGTCGATATAGTGATGCACGCGATGCGGATGCAAGAGATCAAGGGCGGGACTACCGGCGCCGATTCCCGCGCCGACCGGCGCATGGATGTAGCCGGGGAAGCGGCGCAAGAGTGGCTCGCCGCTCAGGGTGAGCGCCGGGGTTTTTCTGTCGACGCGTTGGCTGTCGAGGACTACCGGGTTTGTAAGTTGAAACGCCGGGGTGGCAGAGAGGCCACCTTCGGCGTGATTGATCTCAGAGGCCTGTTGTTCGTCAGGGACCCTGAAGCCTTCACCAGTGCGCTGCTCACGGGTTTTGGCCGCTCCAAGGCTTACGGCTGTGGCCTGATGCTGGTTCGCCGCGTCTGACATGGCCAGATCGCCGTCGCTTCCGGGAGCCGTTCCCCCAAGGCCGATTCCGCTCAAGGAACGGGCGGCGATGGTGTTCATCGAACGGGCGCAGCTCGACGTCAAAGACGGGGCTTTCGTCGCCATCAATGCCGACGGCACGCGGATACACATTCCGGTCGGCGGCGTGGCCTGTCTGATGCTCGAACCGGGAGCGCGTATTTCGCACAGCGCTGTAGCTTTGGCCGCGCGCGCCGGAACGCTGGTGACCTGGATCGGCGAAGCCGGCGTACGCCTCTACGCCGCGGGGCAGCCGGGAGGCGCCCGTTCCGACAAACTGTTGTGGCAGGCCTCGCTGGCCCTCGATCCGGCGGCGAGGCTGCGGGTGGTGCGCGAGATGTACCGCGTTCGTTTCGACGAGGCGGCGCCGCTGAAACGATCGATCGAACAACTGCGCGGGATCGAAGGCGCGCGCGTCCGGGCTAGCTATGACCTGCTTGCCAAGCAACATGGCGTAAAATGGAAACGCCGCCGCTATGACCCGGCGGACTGGGACAGCGCAGACCTCCCCAACCGCTGCCTGAGCGCGGCCACCGCTTGTCTGCATGGTCTCGCTGAAGCGGCGGTGCTGGCCGCCGGATATGCGCCTGCCATCGGATTCCTGCATACCGGCAAGCCTCGGTCGTTCGTCTACGACATCGCCGACTTGTGGAAAACCCAGACGGTGGTCCCGGAAGCGTTTCGAGTCGCGGCCCAGGCCCAAAAGGGAAAACTGGACATGCCGATTGAGCGCGCCGTCCGCCTCGCGTGTCGTGACAGTTTTCGAGCGACGGGATTGCTCTCGAAGATCATCCCAGGAATCGAGGAAGTACTGAAGGCCGGGAACCTACCGATGCCCGAGCCGTCCTCCGTGGCGCTGGGACCGGCCTTCGACGATGGTCCGGGAGGCGGCGATGTTGGTCATCGTAGTTGAAAACGCGCCCCCCCGCCTGCGCGGAAGGCTCGCCGTCTGGTTGCTGGAGATTCGAGCGGGAGTCTATGTCGGGCGCTATTCCCGGCGGGTGCGTGAGCGTATCTGGCGCGACGTCGAGGATATGATCGGTGACGGCGACGCCGTGATGGCCTGGGCAACCCCCACGGATCAGGGCTATGACTTCGTGACGGTGGGCCGGAATCGGCGCATGCCCGTGGATTTTGATGGTCTCAAGCTGGTTGTTTTTGCACCCCGGGAGGCAAAGGAGGAAACGGCTGAGCAAGCAGTTAGAAGCCGCTTAAAGCCATGACCAAAGTCCCGAAAAAGTTGGTAACTCGGAACGCTCCCAAATATTCCTTTTGAATCAATGGGTTCCAAGAAGTATGTTCCCCGCCCGTGCGGGGATGAACCGAAGAGCACGCCCCTGCGCTTGAGCAGGTCGCGATGTTCCCCGCCCGTGCGGGGATGAACCGGCGGAAGCATTTATTGTTCATGAGAACGGATAATGTTCCCCGCCCGTGCGGGGATGAACCGAACTATGTGAAGAAACACGACATCCCCCTGTCATGTTCCCCGCCCGTGCGGGGATGAACCGTTGTTTTGCGATAGCGCGTTGATGCTTATCGGATGTTCCCCGCCCGTGCGGGGATGAACCGTTGCCTTTAATCCAGAAAAATCATGGGGCTTAATGTTCCCCGCCCGTGCGGGGATGAACCGACTTTGACCCGGCTGATTTCGATGGTGAGGATATGTTCCCCGCCCGTGCGGGGATGAACCGCTGGAATAACGATTTCGGATTCGGCGATCTGAATGTTCCCCGCCCGTGCGGGGATGAACCGATACTGCGGGCGGCACGTCGGTTCCTCTGGTGATGTTCCCCGCCCGTGCGGGGATGAACCGGGTCAGGAGTGCTACGTATTCATCCAGCCCCTATGTTCCCCGCCCGTGCGGGGATGAACCGCCGACGATCTTCCCCTCATCCCCGCCGACACCATGTTCCCCGCCCGTGCGGGGATGAACCGCGGCTCCCCGGATTTCCGCAATATCCGCGCGCATGTTCCCCGCCCGTGCGGGGATGAACCGGCACTTGGAGCGATGAGGCGAGCGGCACGCCCATGTTCCCCGCCCGTGCGGGGATGAACCGGCGGAGATACAACAGTCCATCACCGACCTGAACATGTTCCCCGCCCGTGCGGGGATGAACCGTCGCCGTGCCATGTCTCGTTATCGGTAAGGATATGTTCCCCGCCCGTGCGGGGATGACCCGACGCACGGGCCGACAAAGGACAGCCGCTCAGGATGTTCCCCGCCCGTGCGGGGATGAACCGTTATCGTCGCAGGAGGTAACGTGCATGACGAAATGTTCCCCGCCCGTGCGGGGATGAACCGAACAAGTGCGCCGTGGTGCTCAGGGACGGGCCATGTTCCCCGCCCGTGCGGGGATGAACCGCCCGTGCATCAGTGGTCGATAGAGAATTATACATGTTCCC
>JAJEBT010000222.1 GCA_022822405.1 Alphaproteobacteria bacterium | reverse complement strand
TTGCGGAATCGGATAAGGAATCACCCGAAAATCGGCTATGTCATTGCTTTGAAAACGCGATCCGATAATAAGGAAGCGAATAAGGAAGCAAACTATTTTCGGGCCACTTCAAGGGACGCCGCTATGTCGCTCAATTTTCGCCATTTTCGTCCAGTGACAAAGCGTTTGGGCCAGTGTCAAAGCGTTTGAGCGCGTCCACCGGCGGATTTTTTCGCGACACCCCGGCGGCCTCCTCCCAGCCGCGCAGGTAGTAGTGGTAGATCGCGGCGTTGTCGAGCCGGCTTGCCGTGATGGCATCGCGGCCGTCGAAGAATCCCTGCGGAAAAGCGAAGGCGCCGAGCAGGAGTTCGCGCGTCATGAAGCCGTCATCGACCGGCAGCTTCTCCATGCGCCGCAGGCGCTCGGGCACCGACGGGCCCCGCAGGGTGGCCACCGTCCAGCCCCACTGGCCGAGGCTGGGCACGTTCTGCCCGTACTGGTCGACGCGCCCGAAGCCCGCGGCCTCGACCGTCCGCCCGATGGAAAGAAACGCGTCGCGCGCGAAATACGGCGAGGTCGACTGGATGGCAAGGGTGCCGTCGGCAGCGAGCAGCAGGCGAAGCTTGCGGTAGAAGCTGACGCTGTAAAGCCGGGCCAGGTCGGGGTGCCCGGGATCGGGCAGGTCGACGATCACCGAATCGAAGGACCTGCCCTCGCGCAGCAACTCGTCGACGCCGACGAAGGCGTCGCCGAAACGGACGTGCACCCGCGGATCGCGGAAGGCGAAGCCGTTAAGCGCAAGGAGCTCGCGGTTGACGAAGCGCCCCTCCTCGAAACGCGGCGACGAGAACAGCTCGACGAGCTCGCGGTCGAGATCAAGAACCGTTACCGATCGCGGAGCCCAGCGCAGTATGTCGCGCGCCGCGAGCCCGTCGCCGCCGCCGATCACGAGGACATGCTCGCGCCGCGCGGCTGCGGCGAGCGCGGGATAGGTGAGGAACGCGTGATAGACATGTTCGTCGCTGGACGAGAACTGAAGACGCCCGTTGAGGTAGAGGCTGATGACGGGCGGTGCACCGGCATCGACCAGCCGCCGGGTCACCGCGACGCGCTGGTGCTCGGTGTTGGCGGCATAGACGACGCGGTCCGCATAAAGGATGTCCTCCATTGCCCGCGCCCAGCCCGTGCCCTCCTGCGCCACCGCGGCAAGCCCGAGCCCGGCGACGGCGTGAAGGCCCAGAATCGGTGCGAACCACGCTATGCGGCGGCGGTAACGGACGATGAAACCGACGCCGACGACGAGATTGACCGCTGCCGTGAGATAGGCCGCGCGCACCGGATCCATGGCCAGCATGACGGCAACCCACAGCGCCGCTCCGATCCCGGCGCCGATATAGTCGGCGCCGTAGATCGTGCCGGTGTTGTGGACCAGCGCGTCGGCGTGAAAGCTCTGGCGGATGCGCGCCAGCAGCGGGATTTCCATGCCGACGAGAATGCCAACGATCGCGCCGAGGACGTATGGCGCAATCTCGCCGGCGCTTCGGAGCGCGGCGACCAGGGCGCCTTGTGGAACCAGGTCGGGCGGCATGCCGTAGGTCGTCGCGATCGCCTGCGGCAGCAGCACCGTCGCCGCTGCGACCGCGCCCATGAGGAGCACCGAGGAGCCGCCGAGCACGGCAATGAGCACCTCCAGCCACGCGAAGCCGGTAAAGGGCCGCGCGATGAAGCGCGACAGGAACGCGCCGACGCCCATGGCGACGATCATGAGGCCGATCATCGCGAAGATCACGGATTCGACGGCGCCGAGAATGCGGCCCGCGGTGCTGGCAAGAAGATACTCGTAGACGAGGCCGCAACCGGCGAGCACGCCGGTCATGACGATCACGGCAATGTCGTCGCGGACCGTTGCGCGGCCCCGTGCCACGGACGTCACGGGTCGGCTCAGGAGAGGAATCCGATGAAGAGCAGCCCGATCGCGGCATAGACGGCGGCCTCGGTCAGTGCGACCCCGACATTCTTCTGGCGGTCGACTTCCTCGGAGACGTCGATGCGGCGCAGGACGAAGCGTTCCGCGAGCAGGCTGAACACGATCAGCGCCGCCGCAAGCACGACCGAGCAAGCGCCCCACGCCATCGCGAGGAGGAACGGATTGCCACCAGGGTCGTACTCCACGATCTGCGACGCCGCAGTGACTGCGAGCGCGATCCCGGCCTGGAATCCGGCGAAACGCAGCGCGAGCGCCGTATTGCCCGACTGCACCGCGTCCTGGAAACGCCGCCCTTCGTTGCGCCTGGCGAACAGCCATACGCGGTAGTAGGTGGTGAGCGTCAGGATGACCTGCGTGACCACGTAGCCGCAGAGCACCGCGACGAGAGCGGCGGCAAGCGCGCCCTCCGACCATGCGATCACGGCGCGGACCATGATTGCCGTGGCGAGAATGTTGCCGGCCTCGACGATGGCGATCGGAATGTTGCCGTTCCGGATCTCGGTCCCGACCGCGAAAGCCGGAATCGACACGCGGTCGAAGATCAGCCGCGTGAGCCACATCAGGGCCAGCCCGAGCACGGCGTAGACCGCGAGCGTTCCCGTCTCCTCGCCGAGGGTGGCGGCGTAGTCCCCCTCGGCGACGCCGCTGAGCATGATTCCGATGCCCAGGGTCATGCCGGCGAGACCGATTCCGAACGCGAAATTGTCCCTGCCGGAGAGCTCGTCGGTCGCGTCGACCCGCACCGTCGCGCCGTACAACGCCCGCACGCAGAGCAGGATCGCGAACACGATCACGAAGCCGACAAGCAGCATGATCAACGTCTGGCCGGAGAAATCCGCATCCAACATGTCAAGACACTCCCGTTAGCGGTTCACTTGCCGCGCCTGCCGCCCGAGGCCATGCCGCGCACGGACGAGCCGTATCCCGAATAGGACGACGCGCGCCGCATCGTCTGCGCCGCGCCCCGTGCGTCGGAACGCCCGTAGGTCGAGAGCCGCGACACGCTGCGCGGGCTGCGCCGGGTCGTCTGCCGGACGTCGGGATTGCGCCGCTGCGCGTCGCTCCAGCGCCGCTGATCGCCACGGGTGCCGTAATAGTTGCGCCCGACGTCGCCGTAATAGCTCCATCCGCGCCGCCGGTACCAGTCGTCGTAATAGTAGGAGCCCGGCCTCCAGAACGCCTGGCCCAGGAGCGCGTAGGCGCCGTACCAGACCCAAAAGCTGCTGCCCGACGAATCCTGCTGCCAGCGCCCGTAGACCGGATTGCCGACGAGGTGGGAGCCCGCGCCCCGCGCGGAGGCCGCTCCGCCGACATCCCCCTCGACGCGGCCGAGCCGCTCTCCGGACAGGTCGGCAAGGACATTGAGGACATCGATCAGCGAATCGTTGAAGACCACGGGATCGGCAGCAGCTTCGATGCGGACGATCTCGTCGAGCGCCCGGGTGGCCGCGTCCTCGCCGCGCGGCGCGACGTCGATCGCGGCAATCCGCGTCTGCAGGCCGGTGAAGTGGCGGCCCCGGGTGGTTGCCTCCCTGCCCAGTTCGCCGGCAGCCCTTGCAAGCTCCGGACGGACGGTCCGCACCTCCTCGGCATAGCGGCGCACCAGCCGGACATTCTCCAGCCGGCCGGCATCGATCATCCTGCCGAGATCCTCGACCTTCGCCGCGACACGCGCCTGCTCGCGGACAACGAGGTCGCCCACGGTCCCGGTTCCGCCGAAGAACGTGAACGCCTGATAGACCAGAAAGACTGCGACAACGCTGGCTATCGCCCAATAGTCACGCATCGGCCTCCACCGTCTCCGCCAACGCCGCATATTTCCAGAAAAGGCCTCTTCGCACAACGCCGGCGGGGCCCGTTTGGCCACCGGCTTCGCAAACCCGGCGCGGAGTCCGGCGCCGAGCTGCCCGCCGTTCCGGTTGGACCGGTGGCATGGCGGCAGCTAGAATCGGAAACGCGTACATGCACGGATCCCGAAAGGAAAGGTCGTGGCACTCCCGCTCCGCAACATGCTCCGGTCAGGCCTTGTCGAGGCGCTTCTCCTCCGGGAACGCTGGCGGAGCGGAATCGTCTACAACCCGTTCACCGCGGACATGGTCCGGAATCCCTATGCCGCCTACGCCAGGCTGCGCGCGCGTGATCCGGTGCATTATTCCAGGCTGCTCAACGGCTGGTTCCTGACACGCTATGCCGACATCGACGCGGTGCTGCGCAATCCCCGGCAATTCAGCAGCGACCCGCGCAACGGCGATCTGTCGCGCCGGCAGCGCGACGCGCTGCCGGAAGCGGACGATTTCACGATGCTGTTCCTCGATCCGCCGGACCACAAGCGCCTGCGCTCCCTGGTCAACAAGGCCTTCACCCTGAGAGCGGTCAGCACCCTGGAACCCCGCATCCGGAGCCTGACCGGGGCGTTGCTCGACGATATCGGGGATCCGGGCGGCTTCGACCTCATGACCGCACTGGCCCATCCGCTGCCGGTCATCGTGATCGCCGAGATGCTCGGCGTGCCGCCCGAGGACTACCCCCGCTTCAGGGTCTGGTCCGCACAACGCGCCCGCGCGCTCGAACCGACGATGACGAGGGAGGAAAAGAAGGCTGCCGACGCTGCCGGCGTGGCGTTCCACGATTTCTTCATGGCGATCATCAGAGAGCGGCGCCGCAAGCCCGGCGACGACATCATAAGCGCCCTCGTTCATGTCGAGGAAGAGGGCGACCGCCTCAGCGAGCGGGAAATGCTGAACATGCTGCGCCTGCTTCTGGTCGCCGGCAACGAGACCACCACCAACCTGATCGGAAACGGCATGCTGGCGCTCCTGCGCAACCCCGACCAGCTTCAGCGCCTTCGCGACGATCCGTCGCTGATCGAGGGCGCGATCGACGAACTGCTGCGGTTCGATTCGCCGGTCCAGACCGGTTTCCGGTACGCACTCGCGGACGGCGAGGTCGGGGGAGCACCGGTCCGCAAGGGCCAGATCCTCGCTCTCTCGGTCGGCGCCGCCAACCGGGATCCGGACATGTTCGAGGATCCGGACCGGCTCGACATCGGGCGCCAGGGCATCAGCCACCTGTCGTTCGGACGCGGCATTCACCACTGCATCGGCGCGCCGCTTGCGCGCCTCGAGGCCCGGATCGCCTTCGAGGGGATCCTGGAGCGCTTCGGCTCGATACGCCTGCTCGCCGAGCGTGCGGATTTCCAGCCCGCGATCGTGCTGAGAGGGCTGCGGTCCCTGCCGGTCGGCTGCGCGCGGACCTGACCCGGCGCGACGCCGCCCGCCCTTGCCTTCGGCGCGCCAAGGTATCACTATCACGCCGAAGGAGCATGGCCATGGATGGAATCAGCAGGGATCGAATCGGCCCCGAGGCGCCGACGCGGGAGGAGGTCGAAGAGGCCGTGCGCACGCTCATACGCTGGGCCGGCGACGACCCGGCTCGCGAGGGCCTCCGTGGCACGCCATCTCGGGTCGCGCGCGCCTACAGAGAATTCTTCCGCGGCTACGAACTCGACCCCGAAGAGGTCCTGAGACTCACCTTCGAGGAGACCGGCGGTTACGACGAGATGGTGCTCATCCGCGACATCGCGGTCGAATCACATTGCGAGCACCACATGGTGCCGATCATCGGCAGGGCCCATGTCGCCTACATCCCCAACAACCGCGTCGTCGGCATCAGCAAGCTTGCCCGTGTGGTCGAGATCTTTGCCAAGCGCCTCCAGATCCAGGAGAAGATGACCGTCGACATCGCCGCCACGATCGACCGCGTTCTGCAGCCCCAGGGCGTCGCGGTGGTGATCGAGGCCAGCCACCAGTGCATGACCACCCGCGGCATCCACAAGTCCGAATCCCACACCGTGACCAGCCGCATGCTGGGCGTCTTCCGCGACGACCACGCGACGCGGCGCGAGTTCCTGGCCATGATCCGGAACCCCTGACGGTGGTCGAAGACGGCACCTGGTTCCCGCCCGCCGATACGCTGGACCGGGCCGAACTCGAAGAAGGCGAGACGTTCGCACCGCGTTTCAACGCCGAGGGGCTTGTCCCTGCGGTGGCCGTCGATGCCGATACCGGCGAGACGCTGATGCTCGCCTGGATGAACGCCGAGGCGCTCCGGCGAACCATCGACAGCGGCGAGGCCTGGTACTGGAGCCGCAGCCGCAACAGGCTCTGGCACAAGGGTGCTACCAGCGGACAGATCCAGCGCATCGCCGAGATTCGCGTGGATTGCGACCAGGATGCTATCCTTCTCCGCGTGCGCCCGCAGCGTCCCGGCGCCTGCCATGTCGGTTACCGGTCCTGCTTCTTCCGGTCGCTTCAAAAGACCGGCAAGGGTGATCTGCGCCTGAGATTTGAGGAAACGGAGAAGGTGGCGAAATGACAGGGAATCTCCTGCCGACGACGGTGGTCGGCAGCTACGTGCAGCCGGACTGGCTCGTGGACCGCGACAATCTCAGGGGCCGCCTGCCGCCGCGCGTGCGCGCCCGGGAACTGTGGCGCGTCGCGCCCGAATTCCTCGAACAGGCCCAGAACGACGCGACGCTGCTCGCCATCCGTGACCAGGAGCGCGCCGGCGTCGACATCATCTCGGACGGCGAGATCAGGCGCGAGAGCTACTCCAACCGCATCGCCACCGCGCTCGGCGGCGTCGACATCGACAACCCCGGCACCGCGATCGACCGCACCGGGCATCCCAACCCGGTGCCGAGAATCTCGGGCCCGATCCGCCGCGAGCGGCCGATCGAGGTCGAGGACGTGAAGTTCCTGCGCGCCAATACCGACCGCCGCATCAAGATCACCCTGCCCGGCCCGTTCACGATGACCCAGCAGGCGCAGAACGACCACTATCCCGACGACGAGGCCGCGGCGATGGACTACGCCGCAGCGGTGAACGAGGAGGTGCAGGACCTCTTCGCCGCCGGCGCAGATGTCGTGCAGCTCGACGAGCCCTACATGCAGGCACGCCCCGATATCGCACGCAAATACGCCGTCCGCGCGATCAACCGCGCACTTGACGGGGCGCCGGGGGAAACCGCGGTGCATATCTGTTTCGGCTACGCGCACATCGTGCACGAACGCCCCGAGGGCTATTCCTTCCTGCCGGAACTCGCCGACTGCGCGGCCGATCAGATCTCAATCGAGACGGCGCAGTCGGGACTCGACCTCGCGGTCCTCGACAGCCTTCCGGGGAAGAAGATCATCCTCGGCGTGCTCGACCTCAGCACAGCGGAAATCGAGACCCCGGAGATCGTCGCAGCGCGCATCCGCCGCGCCTTCGATCGCGTCGAGCCCGAAAGGGTCGTGGTTGCGCCAGACTGCGGCATGAAATACCTCTCCCGCGGCGTGGCCTTCGGCAAGCTCAAGGCCATGTGCGACGGTGCCGCCTTGGTGCGCAGCGCGCTCTAGTGCTATTCTGACCGCCGGATTCACGGGGCCGCCCGGAGTTTGCCGGCACACGGCGCCCGACAGAATGCTTGGCGGAGAGACGAGATTTCGGACGGCATGACACTGCGGGAGCGAGAGCGCTTCCACAACCTCCTCATCGTGGCGAAGGAAAGCCCGTTCGCGGGCGAGCGCCGGAATGCGCTCGCCGCGGCCAACCGCATGGCCGATCGCATGGGCCTGACGCTCGAGGAGGCGGCGCGCTCGGGCGGCGAGCGATACCAGGACCCGGCGCCCGGGCGGCGGCCGCCCGGAAAGTCACCGTTCGACGACCTCGCGGAAATGTTCCGCCATGGCGACCACGGCCCGCGCGCGCGCCAGACATTCAGAAGCGAGGAGATGCGCCGCGCGCGGGAGAAGCGGCGCCATGAGGAGGCGCTGGCCGCTGCCCGCGCGCGCGGTCTCGACCGCGAAGAAAGACAGCCCGTCCGTGACGCTGCGCCGCGATCCTGGCACTACAACCCCCGCCGCCGTTCGCCGACATCCCACGCCCGGGTGCTGCTCGCCGAAACCAGGCTTTCGCTCGCCGAGATCGCCTCGATATCGGGGCTCGACCTATGGGCTGTGGCCGGGCTGAAGCTCAGGATGCGGGAAGAGACTGCCAACCCTTCGTGACGGAGAGACAATGCTCGAAGACAAGATCGTTATCGTGACCGGTGCCGGACGCGGCCTCGGCCAGGCCTATGCCATCGAAGCCGCCAGGCTCGGCGCGCACGTCGTCGCTGGCGACATCCTCGATTGCGGCGAGACGGTGCGCCGGATCGAGAGCGCAGGTGGCCGGGCCGTGGGCGTGGAGCTCGACGTCACCGATCCTGGAACGGCGATGGCGATGGCTGAGGCCGCCGAAGGCGCCTTCGGAGGCGCCAACGTGCTGGTCAACAACGCAGCGCTTTACGGCGCCCTCACCGGGGGGCGCTTCGACCAGCTCGACGACGGCGAATGGGACCGGACGATGAACGTCAACGTCAAGGGTGTCTGGAACTGCTGCAAGGCCGTCGTACCCCTGCTCCGCAAGGCCGGCGGCGGTTCCATCATCAACGTCGCCTCCCTTGCCGCGACCTACGGGATGCCGTTCGCGCTGCACTACACGACCTCCAAGGCGGCAGTGATCGGCATGACCCGCGCGCTGGCGCGCGAGCTCGGCCGCGACGAGATACGGGTCAACGCAATCGCGCCGACGGCTGTCGTCACCGAAGGCACGGCCGAGTTCTTCGGCGGCAAGGTCGACACCGCGCTCGAGGTGATCAGGAACGACCAGTGCCTGAGGCGCAATCCGGGCCCCGACGACATGGTCGGCACGGTGATGTGGCTCGCGTCGGACGCCAGCGGTTTCGTCACCGGCCAGACGATCTCCGTCGACGGCGGCACCGTCATGGCCTAGGCGCCACGCAGGAAGGATCCAGATGGCCGCCGCCGACAGCTTCCGCATCGCCCCGCTGAGCGAGGTGATGGCGGCCGAGATCGTCGGGCTCGACGTTTCGCGCCCCCTCGACGGCGAGACCTTTGCAGCCGTCAACAAGGCCTTTCTCGACCATCAGGTTCTGTGCTTTCGCGGCCAGAACCTCTCCCCTGACGGACAGATCGCGTTCTCGCGGCTGTTCGGACAGGTGATCGTGCACGACAACTCCCGCTATGCGCTCGCGGACCACCAGGAAGTCCTTGTCCTTTCCAACGATGTCGACGAGAACGGCGAGCATATCGGCGTCGTCGATGCCGGCGACATCTGGCACAGCGACCTGCAGTTCAAGCCGCGGCCGGCCAAGTGCACCATACTCTACGCGCTCAGGAACCCCTCGCGGGGCGGGGCAACCGACTTCACCAACCAGTATCTCGCCTACGAGAGGCTGCCGGAAGCAATGCGGATGCGGATCAGCGGGCTGCGCGGCGTGAACTCGATCAGCAAGCTCAAGAACAGCCGCGCGCCGATATCCGGAGAGCGCAAGGGTGCACGGGAATTCTATATCCGCCAGGAGCGGGAAAACCCGGATGTCGAGCACCCGCTTGCGCAGGTCCATCCCGAGACCGGGCGCACTTCGCTCTACTGCTCGCCGCGTTTCACGTACCGCCTCGCCGGCCTCACCGACGAGGAGGGCGATGCGCTGCTTGACGAACTCGTGCGGCATTCGGGGAAACGCGAGTTCCGCTACCGGCACGAGTGGCGCGACGGCGATCTCCTGATGTGGGACAACCGGTGCGTCAACCACCGCGCCACCGGCGGTTACGCCTATCCCGACATCCGCCTCATCCACCGCACGACGGTGCTTGATCGGCGCTGACTTCGCCCGCGCCCTGCCGGCACACCGCACAAAACCGGCTGCGCCGCGGCCGCCCAATGCCCTACAGGAGGGCGAGGCTCAGCGGCGGAAAGGCGATGATCAGGATCAGCACCAGCAGCATCACGAAGGCGAACGGGAATGCGCCGGTGAATATGTGGGCGAGCGTGATCGACTGGTCCCGGATCGTGCTCTTGATCGTAAAGCATGAAATGCCCAGCGGCGGCGTGAGCAGCCCGATTTCGGCGCCGATCACAGTGACGATCCCGAACCACACGATGTTACCGCCGAGCGCCTCGACAGAGCTGAGAAACAGCGGCACGACGATCAGGATGATCGAGGCGGTCTCGATGATCGTGCCGAGAAGGACCATCAGCACGACATAGATGACCATCAGCTCGGTCATTCCGAAGTTCATGCTCGCCAGCCAGTCACTGAACAGCGTCGGAAGCGCGGCGACCCCGAGCATCCGGCTGTACATCGACGCCGAGATGATGAGGAACAGGATGGCGGCCGTGATCTGGCCGGTCTCAACGAGGACGCGCCAGAACCCGTGCCATGTGAGGCGCCGCTTGAGGACGCCGATCGCGAGCGCGCCGGCGGAGCCGGCTGCGCCCGCCTCTTCCGGCGAGAACCACCCCGTGTAGATTCCACCGAGCACGAGAACAACGAGAAACAGCACCGGAAGCAACAGGCGGGCGATGTCCCATACGCCGAGATCCGGGGTCTCTGACGCGATCGTCGCCGGATCGTGGCCACCGATGAAGTTCGGCGTGAGGCGTGCCATCAGGAAGATGCCGAGGATGAAGGCCGTCGCGAGCAGCACGCCGGGGATGAAACCGGCGATGAACATGTGCCCGACCGACTGCTCGGCCACGATGGCGTAGATGATCAGCATCGACGACGGCGGGATGAGCATGCCGAGCACCGAACTGCCGGCCACCACCCCGACCGAGAACTGGCGCGTGTAGCCGAAACGCCGCATCTCGGGAACGGCGATGCGGGTGAACACCGACGCCGATGCGATCGACGACCCGGTGATCGAGGCGAACAGCGCGTTGGCCGCGACGGTCGCCATGCCGAGCCCGCCACGCACCCGGCGGAAGATCTGGTCGGCAACCCTGTAGACGTCGCTGCCGAGGCCGATCTCGCTCGAGACGATGCCCATCAGGGCGAACAGCGGAATGTTCGCGAAGACGGCGTGAGCAATGGTGTCATGGGTAGCCGCGGTCAGGAGGCTGATCGCGACGTCAATCGAATCCCGGTAAATCCATACGCCGACGAACGACACCAGGCCGAGCGCAACAGCAACGTGAATACCGGTGTAGATAAGGACCAGGATTACCAGGACTGACGCGATGCCGACCTCGACGCCCGCCATTGCAGGTCAGCCCCGTTTCCGGTCGGCAATGGCCGCGGCGTTATCCGCAAGCATGATCAGGAACTGGATCATGGTGACGATGACCGCAAACACGATGATCAGGGCGACCGGCCACACCGGAGCGGTGAACATGCCGTCGACGCCGATGTAGTAGTCGTTGTCCCAGGACTCGATGAAGAACGGAACGCTGCCCCAGGTGATCAGGATCATCAGGGCCGCGCCGCAGGCGCAGGTCACGATGGCCATCACCCGGCCGGCCACCGGCTTGCGCCGCATGACCTGATTGAACAGCCCGTCGGACCGCGTGAGTATGCCCTGGCGCAAGGAGTCGGCGAGCTGCATGAAGACGATGCCGATGATCGATATCTCGATCATCTCGATGACACCGATGATCGGCGCGTTGAACGCCGAACGGCTGATTGCCTCGGCGTTGATGAGCAGCATGAGCACCACGATCCAGCAGGATCCCGCCGCATTCATGCTCCCGACGAGGGACATGAAAAGGCGGCGCGGCGCGCCATGCTTCCGCGCCGCGCCACCGCGCCCGTCAGGGACCAAGCCGTTACTCCTTGTCCCAGTGGCGGATGATGGGCTGCTTGGCCGCCCGCATGCTGTCCATGTACCCCTTCAGGAGCCCGGTTCCGGGCAAGCCCTTGGCGTCGAGCTGCGCGGCCCAGTCCTTGGCGATATTGGGCATCGTCTTCGCCCAGTTCTCGCGCGCCGCCTGCGACATCTGGATGATGGTGCCGCCCTTCTTCTGGAAGTTCTGGTAGGCCTTGTCCGCGTCGGCCAAGGACTGCGCGGCGGTGTGATCGCGATAGGCGGCAGAGACCTCGTGGATGACGTCCTGCACGGCCTTGGGCAGGCGCTTGTATGACGCCGCGTTCATGGTCAGCGCCTTCGAGTTGGCCGTACCGATATCGGCCTTGAGCATGAACTTGGCGCCCTCGACGAGCTTGAAGGCCACAGCCGCGTCGGTCCACAGCATGGATCCGTCGATCGCTCCGGTCTTGAACTTGTTGTAGTAGTGGACCATGGATCCGATCACGGGGGTCGCGCCGGTCCCCGTCAGGTAGCGCATGTTGATCCCCGCACCGGCGATCTTGAGGCCCTTGAACTCCTCGAGCTTGGTTATCTTCTTGCGGAAGAACATCTGGTAGGTATCGATGACCGAGAAGCTGGTCAGCAGGACCTGGCTGTACCTGGCCCAGGCCTCCTTCATCGCCGGAAACTTGCCCGACAGCTCGTCGACGGTGCGCGACAGCAGCACCGGATCCGAGGTGACGAACGGCGTGACATAGGCGACGGCCTGCATCGGCACCTTGTCCTGGTGGAAGACGCTGGTGACGACGCCGATGTCGCCGAGCCCCTTCTGCATGCCGGTCATCACATGCCTGACCTTGACGATCTGGCCGGCGAACGCCTTGTTCCAGTTGATCTTGTATTCACCCGACTTGGCCAGGCGCTTGTCGACCTCGGGAATGAAGTAGCTGAGGAATGTCCGCACCTGCAGCGCCTTCGGCGGGTATCCGTCGACCGCTGTCAGGCTGATCGTCTTCGGCGCCGCGATGGCCGCGGAGGATCCGAGGCCCAGGGCCAGCGCCGCCGCCGTCAGCACAGTCGTGTTGGAAAGTTTCCGTCCCATGTCATTCTCCCTTGTTTTGCTGCCAGACTGCCAACACGGATCGGACATTGCAACAAACCGGATCCGCCCGCCACGGATTGCAAGACGCCGTTGCCGGCCCCGTAGCGGTCTGGTATGTCCTCGCGACACTGCGGATGCGGCCCGCAGCCTGCAAAACGGGCCGGAGAACCGGCCTGCCGCGGCGGCGGTCGCGGCGCCCTTCGCATGGCGATCGGACATGAACGAGACTTCAGCGCCTGCCGACGAGACTGCATGGATCACCGGCGGCGCCGATCTCGATATCCTGTTCCGGGAATTCTCCCGCTTCAGCACCCTGGAAAGCTTTCACCCGGACTGCCTCGTCCCGCTCGCCGCCAAGGGGCTCAACCACGCGCATATCCGGGTCGAGGGCAGCGGCATGCTCCTGCGGCTCCCGCGGCTCAGCGCATTCGGATTCGCCCCGGGAGAGAACCTCGCCTACCAGTCCGCCTGCTTCGCCCGGGCAGGTCCCAGCAACATCGTTCCGACGCTGCACGGCAAGCTTGTTCCCCAGGCGGGTATCCCCTGGGGAGCGCTGATCGTGGACCGGATCACCGGCAGCACGCCGAAGCTCCCGGACGACCTGCCTTTGATCGCGCAGTCGCTGGCCGCCGTACATTCCCTGCCGCTACCCGGGGAGACGCTACCTCTCCTCGTGCACCGCGATCCTGTCCAGGCCACTCTGGAAGTGATCACCGCGCAGGCCCGGTTCCTCGACGACGCCGGACTCGATCCGGAATCCCGGCGCCAACTCGACGAGGAAATCAGCCGCGCGCTGTCGGATATCCCGGCCGGGCCAGGGCATCCGGTCACGCTCGTCGGCACCGACACCCATCCCGGAAACTTCCTCGTCGACCGCAAGGGCCGGGCCATCTTTCTCGACCTGGAGAAGATGCTTTACGGTTCGCCGGCCATCGATCTCGCCCATGCCACCATCTATACGTCGACGATGTGGGATCCCGACATCGCGACGGCGCTGACGGCGGAACAGACGGCGCTGTTCCACGATGCCTATTTCGATGCGCTGCCCACAGAACTCGGAGACCGCATCCGGCCCTGGACCGGCCCGATGCGACGCCTCACGTGGCTGCGCACGATGACGTGGTTCGCCAAATGGCGCGCCGAATCGACCGGCGATTCGTCCTGGTCGGCGGCCCTGAGGCAATCGGGCCACAGGGAAGCCCTCGAAAGGCGGTTCAATGACTACTTCGATCCCGCAAACATGGAACGCGTACGCAAAGGTCTCGGGGCGACGTCACGAGAGCGGGAGCCCTGAGCCGGAGCGAGGCTAAAGCGCCCGGATTCCGCCCCCGTCGAGCGACAGTACCTGTCCGGTGACGTACGCGGCCCGATCGCTTGCGAGGAAGGCAACGGCATCGGCCACCTCTGCCGCTTCCGCGAGCCGCCCAAGCGGAATGTCCTCTGCCGGATTGCTCATGCCGGCATCGATCATCTGCTGTTGGCGCTCGGACATGACCGGGCCGGGCGATACCGCGTTTACGCGGATTCCCCTGGGGCCGAATTCGCTGGCAAGTCCCTTGAGCACGAGATTGAGCGCCGCGTTGACGCTGCCGCCGGGAAGATGAATGCCGATCGGCTGCTTGCCGCCGGTCCCGGTCACGGCGACGATGGCACCGTTTCCGACCGCCAGCATGTGGGGCAACGCCGCCTGCAGCGCGTTTATGTAGCCGAGATACTTCACCTCGAGAGCCGCACGGAACACGTCGCCGTCAATCTCGAGAAACGGGCCAAAGGCCGGCACTGCAACCGTGCTCGCCAGAACGTCCAGCCGGCCCGTCAGGTCGACGATCCGCTGCGCCGCCGAGCTGACGGCAGCGCTATCCGTGACGTCGAGAGGCATGGCGCAGGCCTTGCCGCCCGCACGTTCAATATCGGCTGCAAGGGCGTTCACGGCCGTTTCGGTGCGCGCGGATACCGCCACGAGCGCGCCTTCCTGCGCCAAGCAAAGCGATATCTCGCGGCCGATCGCGCCGGTAGCGCCGGTTACCCAGGCAGTCCTGCCGGTCAGTCCAAGGTCCATTTTCCCGTTCTCCCAAACCGGCAAGGCCGGAATCTCACAGTCAGCGTAATGATAGAGCAACTCGAAAGGTCACGCACAGCGACGGGGTCCGGGATCCCCGAAAGCTAGAGCTGCGCGTGGGGGTTCAGTGTCACGAGCTCCGGCACCGTCCCGGGAGCGGCACCGGCGGCAAAGACGATCGCCCGTGCAACCTCGCCCGCCGGTATCCTCTCCTTGCGGCGCGCCGCATAGGCCTGCCGCACCTCGGGATGCTCCACTTGGTCCATCAGGCCGGTGTCGACAAGCCCAGGGGCGACCTCGGTGACGCGTATGCCGTATTCGGCCAGCTCCACCCGCAAGCCCCTGGTAATCGCGGCGGTGGCGTGCTTGGTCGCCGCATAGGCGAGGGTGAAGGGATACACCTGGCGTGCAAGAACCGACGAGACATTGATGATGTGGCCGCTCCGGCGCCGGGCCATCCGGCGGGCAACCGCCTGCGTCAGGCACATGAGCGCATGAACGTTGAGCCGCCACGCGCGCTCCCACAACGCAGGATCCGCTTCGAGGAACGGCGCGTGGGCGGTGCACCCGGCAGCATTGACGAGGACATCGACGTCACGGTCCGCAGCGAGCCCGTCGACGAACTCCGGATCGGCAAGGTCGCCAGGCACGGGGAAGACGGCCGCGCGCGACACCGAAGCCAGCTCTTCGAGCAGTTCGGCACGGCGTGCCACCGCGACGACCGTGGCGCCCGATTCGGCGAACCGGAGGGCTGTCTCGCGCCCGATTCCCGACGACGCACCAGTCACCAGCACGGTCTTTCCCTCAAGTCGGTCGCCAGTCATCTTGCCCCTCCATGCGCACATGACCGGCCGCTGCGCGGGTGGTGCAGATCCGCCGCTCTGCCGGCGCAGCCGTCCGGCGGGCAACGCAGGGACTCGCCAGGCACCGCGCTCCGTCGCATTGCGAGCCGGCGCGTCACCGCCGTCACCAAGTCCGCCGCGTCAGGCACCGAGTGACGCTCCGCCATCGACGACGACTTCGTGCATGGTTACGTGGCGGGCCATGTCGGAAAGCAGCCAGAGCACAGCATCGGCGACATCTTCGACCTGCGCATTCCGCTGCAGCGGCACGCCGGTCCGGAAATTCTCGAGACTGCCCCGGAGCATTTCCTCGCCGAACCCCATCTCGTCCATCATCCTGCGTATCATCGGCGTCTCGGTGGCGCCCGGGGCAACCGTGTTGACACGAATACCGAGCGGCCCGAGTTCGAGGGCCAACACGCGCATCAGATGGCTGACCCCGGCCTTGGACGCGCAATACGCGCCCTGGCGCACCCGCGGCACCCGCGCCGCGTTCGAAGACACCGTGACGATGGCACCCCTGCCCCGCCCGGCCATGCCCCGCGCTACCGCGCGCGTCACCAGCCAGGTTCCGCGCAGATTGACGAAATAGTGCGCGTCGAAGTCGGCCGCGTCCTGTTCCGTCAGCGGCCCCAGCCGCTGAACGCCAGCGACATTGACCAGTCCGTCAATGTCGCCGAGACGGCCAGAGGCCGCTTCCACGGCGGCCTCCGCCGCGGCCTCGTCGGCAATGTCCGCAACGAGGGCCGTCGAGTCGAGATCGGCAGCGACGGCTTCGAGAGCACCGGCTTCGCGGTCGATCAGGGCCAGCCGTGCGCCGTGCGCGGCAAGCCGACGCGCGACACCTTCACCGATTCCGCCGGCGGCGCCAGTCACGACGATGGCGGCGCCATCGATCCCGGGCAGGACGGCGGCGCCGCTCATTCCGCGCCTCCGGTCCAGTGCCCGGACAGGCCTGCGGCGATGCACTGTTCGGCGCTGCCGAAGAGTATCTCCGCATCGGCCACGGATTTCGCGAACAGGGCCATTTTCGTCGAGTTGGTGGCAAGCCGCGTTCCCGCCGGCAACCGGTCGTACGACACCACCGCGCAGTTGTCGGTGGTCACCGAGATCTCCGCACGCTCCAGCCTCCCGATGATCCCCTCGGCAGCGGCCGCATCGTAGGTCGAACGGTTGGTGTGGACATAAAAGGCGACGCGCCCGGCAGCGCGGCCGCCATCGGTGCGGTCGGCGGCTTCCCGGAGCTGCTCCAGCGATGCGTGCGGACAGCCGATGGACACGACGTCGACCCGACCGCCGGCACCTGGCCCGACGCTGTAGCGGGCCTCGTCGAGAGCCCGCCCATCGACGATGACAGGCTTTGGCAATGCCGCGCCGCCGAAGGCGGCCGCCAGCGTCGGCGCTTCCGGCGTTATTCCGGCCATGTGGAACATCGCCGCCTCGCCATAGATGGCAAAGGCCGCGGAGAAGGCCACGAACTCGTCCTCGGACGGAGGAATCGCGATGCCGTCGATGACCGGCAGCCGCGCTCCCGCCTCCCGTCCGACCAGCGCCCCGAGGAGGCTGTAACCGTCGACGCCGACGACATCCGCCGTCACGCGGAACAGCACCTGCCCGCAGCGGTTCTCCGCGACATGCATGCCGCAGCGCGGCGTGAGGCCGGTCAGCGCCGAGGCGAGCGCCGTCGCCCCCTCGCGATTGGTGCGCGCGCCCAGCACCGAATTCACATAGGGCGCCGTCGCCGACTCGCTCCACGCAACCGTTTCGCCCCGTCCCGGCCGGATGCCCTGAATGAATGGGTTGCACGAGCAGCTCGGCATGGCGCCCATCTTCTCGCACGCTTCGAGCATGCGCAGCTGGTCCTCTCCGGCGCCCGATACGGTGGCGCGCCTCCTGTCGACGGCGATGGCGTTGATCGATGCCGGGATGGCAAACCGCCCGCCCTCGCGAAGGAGGCGCTCGAGGAATTCCCGCCCCGCTGCGCCGAGCGCCGTGCCGTCGATCACGAGATGCGCCGAAGACGCGGGAATCAGGTCGGGGGCATCGAGGGCGCGGCCGACCGCAGCGAGCATGCGCATCGCGATCTGCTGCGGCCATCCCTGTTCGCCGTCGAGCATCCACTGCTGCTTCGCCGTGAGCTTCATTCCAGGATCTCCACGGTCCCCCTGACGCCGTCGACACGCAGCCGGTCGCCGGTTCGCAGCTTGCCAAGCGGCACCTCGAGCCTGTGCACCAGCGGGATGTCCGCCAGTACGCACCCTGCCGTCACCACCGCATCGGCCTGAATGTTGACGATGGCAACCGGCGCCACGCCGCGCGCTGCCATCTGCAGCAGGCTGAACGAGCCGGCGCTGGAGCCCTTGCCCGAACGGAACACGGCAACCCGCCCGGCGACGCTTTCGCCGGCAAGCGGATGGCCGCTCTCGATGATTGTGCCGGTCATCTCGTCGACACCGAGATTGAAGGCGATCCCTTCCGCGGTGACCAGCGCCTCGCCCTCACCGATGCCGGCGGTGAGCCCGACGCCCTTGAAGACCATCATTGGCGGCCGGACCGGCGGCCGCAGGCGGCAACCGCGCCAGTCCGGATCACGACCACAGCCGCTCCGAGGCAATCCGGGCGCCTTCAGCCAGCGCCTCGAACTTGGCCCAGACGATGCTCGGATGCACCTCGGGGGTGAGGCTCGCCTGAGTGCCAAAACCGCAATCGCCGCCGGCGATGACGTTCTCCCGGCCGACCAGCCCCGCGAAGCGGAGAATGCGCTCAGCGACGAGTTCGGGATGTTCGACCAGCACCGACGAATGGGTGATGACGCCCGGGATCAGGATTTTGCCCTCGGGAAGCTTCGTGTGCTCCCAGAGGCGCCACTCATGTTCATGGCGCGGATTGGCCGCCTCGAACGAGTAGGCGCCGGCGCGGATGCCGAGAACGATGTCGAGAACCCAACCGAGTTCGACCTCGTGCACGCGCGGCCCCATGTTGATGCCATAGCAGGTATGGTAGCGGACCCGGTCCTCGGGAATGCCTTCGAGGGCGTGGTTGACTACCTCGGCCTGGGCTCCCGCCCATTTCCTGTAGTCGGCGAGTTCGAGGTCCGGCGTCTTGACGTAATAGGTGATGAGATGCGGGTCGTCTATCTGCAGGATGAATCCGGCGTCGACGATCGCCCGGTACTCCTCGTTCATCGCTGCCGCGACGGCGTCGAGGAATTCCTCCTCCGAAGGGTAGTACTCGTTCGTCTGGTTGCCGACGACGTCGACCGGCGAGATCGCCGGCATGAAGGCCTCCTCCACCCCGTGGGCGTCGACCGCGGCCCTGAGGTTGGCGAGGTCGCGTTCGAGCTGAGCGTGACCCTTGTAGGAAACCGGCCCCGTGCAGACGATCTCGTCGACACGCGCGACCGCCCCCGAGCCGTGCGGCCTCGACGCCCCGTAGAATTCCGGAAACGCCAGCGCCTCGCGGGAGCCGCCCCACGGGATGCCGCGCTCCCGCGGCCGCGCCTCGTACCCGGTCAGCCGTTCGTTGGCGTAGACGGCGAAGCCGCGTTTCGAGAACTCGCCGTCATCGACGACGTCGATCCCGAGCGCAGCCTGCCTTGCCACGACGTCGTCGACCGCTGCCTTCAGCTCCGCTTCGAACGCATCGCGATCGATGGCAACACCACGATCCTCGGCCAGTATCACGTCGACGAGACGCGACGGGCGCGGCAGGCTTCCCACATGGGTGGTAAGGGTTCTCGCAGCGCTTCTTTTCATTGCGTGTTTACTCCCGTTGCAGCGGTCCACCACCGCCAGCCAGCCGACGGCGACCCGTTCGCAGTGTAGCAAACGCGCCGCGGGGCTCCCAACCGTCCCGCCGGCCGGGCGTCATGCGGCACCCCTGCCGGCGAGGCGGCGCCTGATCTCCGCCACCACCACCGCGGCGTCGTCGAGCGGCTCGCCCTGCCACGTTCCAGAGCCGGCGTCGCTCGCAGCTTCGGCCAGCGGCCGGGCGGACCCGCGCTCATAGAGCGTCCGGTGAAGGCGCTCGTGCTTCGATCCCGCGAGGCCGGGCGGGGCGAAGATGTAGACCGGACAGCCGGCGGCGCAGGCTTCGGTGCACATCGAAGACGAATCCCCGGTGACGATGACGGCATCGCTCCAGGCGAGATAGCCCAGATAGGGATTGTCGTTTCCGCCCGGCTGCCAGGCATGGAACTCGACGCGTCCGCGCATCTCCGTGCGCAGCAGTCCGGTGAGATCCGGCCCGGTGCGGCGGCTTGTCGCCACCATCAGCGTACCGCCGGTCCTCTCCGCCAGGGCGGAGGCCGACCGGCAAAGCTCGCCCGCCATGGCGGGCGAGAACCGGCGCCGCCGCGTCGAGCCGCCGACCAGCACCGCGATGCGGGGCGCGGCGAGGCCGCCGAGACGCGCCTTCCAGGCCTCCCGCGCCCCGGCCAGCGCCTCGCCGGTAACGCTGTGGGGCGCGCCGACGGTGGTCACGATGTTGCTGCCGGCCCGTATCCTGTCATGGGCCGGAACCGCGATCAGATCGAACCCGCCGGCCGGCCGGCCGGGCCACATGACCTGTACGAGGAAGCTCGTGCCGCCGCTCGACCTCTTGATGGCGCGGGCCACCGGCGCCGTCCGTCGGCCGGCGGCGATGACGATGTCCGGCCACGGCGCCGCAAGCTGCGCGGCGCTGCCGCTCCGAAGATGCCGAAACGTGGCTCCGAGCGCCAGGTTGGGCAGCCGCGCCAGCGCGTTGTATGCGAGGGTCATGGTTTCGCAGGGAGCGCCGAGGGCCGCCGCTACACCGGTCGCCTGGCTGACATTGCCGCTCCGGTCGTCGGCAAGAACCCACACGATCGGATCTGCAGCCATGGCCTCAGCGCGTCTCGCCGGAAAGCGAGTGTCGCGGGACAGCGCCAGCCCGGAGGTCGGCCAGAGTCCGGAAGGGTGCCGGCGCCGGTGCGGAATCGCACATGACGGCCGACTCAGCGGCCCTTGAATTCGGGCTTCGACCTGTTCGCGAAGGCCCGGAAAGCGTTGTGATAGTCCTCGGTGTCGCCGTAGGCCGCCGCCTCGGCAAGCATCTCCCCGGTCGGCGCCGCCGGATCCGCGACGCGCCGGATGCCGCGCCGGTTGTAGCGCGCGGCGAGCGGCGCGCCGGCAATGATGCGTTCCACGGTCTGCGCCACCTCCGCGTCGAGCTCCGCTTCGGCGACCACCCGCGTCACCAGGCCGCGGGCGAGCGCCGCCTCGGCGTCGAGGATGCGGCCTTCGAGGACCAGCTCCAGCGCCACCGCGCGGCCGACCGCATTGACCAGGGTGTCGGCAAGGATCGGATCGAGGAATATGCCCATGTTCTTCACAGGCAGGCCGAACTTCGAACCCTCCGTGGCCACGCGGATATCGCAGGCCAGCGCGATTTCCAGCCCGCCGCCGATGCAGTAGCCCTGTATGCGGGCAACGGTCGGATGCAGGGAGTCCTCGATGGCACGGATCGCCGCGGCCGTGACATCGTTGTAGGCGCGAACCTGCGCGGCGCTGCTCCGCGCGGTCTCGAATTCCGCTATGTCGTTCCCGGAACCGAAGGCCCTGCCACCGGCGCCGGTGATTACCACGCAGCGCAACGCCGGATCGCGGGAGAGGCTCTGCATGGTCTCGCCGAGGGAACGCCAACTCTCCGAATCGAGGGCATTGCGTTTCTCGGGCCGGTTGATGGTCACCGTCGCGACCGCTCCGTCGCGCCGACACAGGATCTTGTCGCTCATGAACTGCTCCAGTCCCCGGTGATTGCCTGTTGCTCGCTGCCGGCGTTCACCGGATTTCGGCGGCAAGATTGCCGACCAGATCTTCCATGTCGGCGGCTGCGTTTTCCCGCGAGGCTACCGCCGAGTGCGGCGTCAGCACAGCTCCGGGAAAGCGCTTCAGGGGTTCGTCCGCGGGCGCCGGCTCCTCGTAATGCACGTCGAGCGCGACCCCGCCCAGGCGGCCGCTTTCGAGAACGTCGAGGAGCGCCTCCCTGTCGATGACCGCTGCCCGCGAGACATTGACCAGGTGCGCTCCGTCCTTCATCAGCGCGAAGGCCGCCGCATCGATCATCCCCCGGGTCGCCGCCGTGAGCGGAACGCAAACGACGACGTGGTCGGCGCGGCGGAGCATGTCCTCGAAACCGCAATAGGCGGCGCCGAGCGGCGTCTCGATCGCGGCCGGCAACCGGTTGCGCTGGTGATAGAGAACCGTGGCCCCGAAGGCCGAGGCGCGCGCTGCCACCTCGCGCCCGATCTCGCCAAGACCGAGGCAACCGACCGTGGAGCCGTACAGGGTCCCGAGGCCGTGCACACGGCCCCAGTTGGCCGCGGCCGCATGGCGGCGATCATACATGCGCGGCCGGAATCCCGCCTCGCGCAGGCTTTCCTCGTCGATCCGGCCATTGACCTGGAACAGCTTCTTCGCCATGGAGATCATCAGCGCAAAGGCATGTTCGGCCACCGCGATGTTGACCCTCCGGCGCAACGGTCGGACCGCGACATCGCGGGCAGCACAGGCCTCGAGATCTATGTTGCGCAGATCGGTGCCGAATTTCTGGACCACCCTGAGCCGCGGTGCGGCAGCAAGTTCGGCGGCGCCGATGACCAGACTCTCGCAGATGACGCCATCGGCCTCGCCCAGCTCGCCCCGGAACTCCTCCTGGCTCCCGACCATGCGGAAGCTTGCCGGGTAAAGGCCGGGTACCTGTCTCCTCAGCCCCTCGACCCATTCGTCGAAGCCCGGAATGTCCACGTGGTAGTAGTCGGCGATGGCCGCGTAGCGCTCGGGATCCGTCGCGGGATCGAGGATGACCTGCGCTGTACGGATGATGACGTCATCTTCGGCGACGATTGTCGGCATGTTGTTCTCCGGCTGGACCGATGTTGCAGTCAGGGGATGAACTGCTCGTTCAGAATCCGCTCTTCAAGATTGTGCTCGGCGTCGAACAAGAGGCAGAGCTCCCTGTCGTGCGAGGCGCGCACGGTTACCCGGCGTACGTCGCGCACTTCGGTGTAGTCGCCGACGGCGCTGACCGGCCGCTTGCGCGGCTCGAGGACGTCGAGCGAGACCCTGACCTTGTCCGGCAGGAGCGCGCCCCGCCAGCGGCGCGGGCGGAAGGCGCTGATCGGCGTCAGCGCCAGCAACCGCGCGTCCAGCGGGATGATCGGCCCGTGCGCCGAAAGGTTGTAGGCGGTGCTGCCGGCCGGAGTCGCGACGAGAACCCCGTCGCAGACCAGTTCGGGGATGCGGACCTTGCCGTCCACCTTGATCCGGATCTTGGCCGCCTGCCGGGTCTGGCGAAGAAGCGATATCTCGTTGATGGCGCGACCCGAGACCTTCCGGCCGTCGACGGCAAGTGCCGTCATTTCCAGCGGGCTGATCCGCACCGCGTTCGCGGCGGCGAGACGTTCGAGCAGCCGCGTTTCCCGGTACTCGTTCATCAGGAATCCGACGGTCCCCCGGTTCATGCCGTATATGGGCACATCGCGGCCGGCATGGGCATGCAGCGTCTCGAGCATGTGCCCGTCGCCGCCCAGCGCCACGATGACGTCCGCCTCCTCGGGCGGCACATGGTCGTAGCGCGCGGCAAGCTTGTCGTAGGCCTTGCGGGCCTTTTCCGTGGCGGCGACGACGAAGGCGATACGCGGTGCGGTCATGCGGACGGTCCTGAAGGGAGCCGGAAACCCGGGAAGATGCCGGAAAGCGGCAGTATATCGCCTGCCCGTCCGGTGTCACGGATTTGGCGGCCCGCTCCGGCGGCAGTCAGCGCGGTACCTTCTTCAGATAGACGTAGAACGCGCCGCCGCCGCCGTCGGCGGGCCTGGCGGGGACGCAGGCCACGACGCGCGCCCTGTTTTCGGGCGCGTTGAGCCATACGGAGAATTCTCCCCTGATGACCCCGCTGCCCGGCCCGGCCGATCCCTTTCCGGTGATAACGAGAACACAGCGCCTGCCCGACATCTGGGACCGGGCAAGAAAACCGGCAACTGCCTTGCAAGCCTCATCCACCGTCCTGCCGTGGAGGTCCAGCCGCGCCTCGGGGCGGATACCGCCGTCACAGAGCCGCTTGGCCGTTCCGCGGTCGAGGCCGTGCGTCTTGCCGATCTCAAGCCGGTCGAGACGCCGCGCCGGCGGCCGCACCTGCCGTGGGGTGGCCGCGCTGGCGGCCTCCGGTTGTACGGGCGCGGGCCGTTGCGGATTCTCGCGGTCACGCTTCGACGAATTGAGCGGCTTGACGCCGTCCATGACCTGTTCGAACAGGAACGAGTCATCGCCACCGACCGTGCCCTGCCGCCTGTCTGTCCTGCCCGCCATCCAACTCGCCTTCCGGTATCGTGCAACCGGCGCCGGAACGGGGCAAACGCCCCGCCCGCATCTGCGGTCCTTCCCGATCCTGTTTCGGCGCCGCGCCCGGTCCGGGTACAGCCTGTGCCGGGCGGCATCCCACTCGCGGAGGCACCAGCATCCTCTGCCATTTTGACACGCGCCGCTTTTTCCCGCCAGCGCCGCCCGGGTGCCGGAAACGCACTGCAGCCGCCGGTCGGAGGCGGACTGGCCGCTGCCGCACCCGGCCGTGATGCGGCGTCCGCCCGGCTCGGTCTTCGCATTCGCGCCGTCGGGCAGATCCGCACGATGTTTTCCCAACCGTATCAAATGTTCTAGACTCGCAGCCCATAGCAGGGAGGGTGATCCATCATGACAGGAGTAGACAGGGCCAACGGCCAGCGGCCGTCCGGTGCCGCTTCGCCCTTCCATTCGGCCCTGGCCAGCGCGCCACGGCCCGATCCGGCGGCGCTCTCCTACGATCTCGACAAGACCCTCTCCGCTGTCGTGCCGCTCCAGGCGCGCGCGCCGAAGGACGCGTTTTCGGCGTCCTATCTCGGGACCGAGCGCGAGGGCAACGCCGTCCTGATCTCCAGCGACGGACTTCTCGTCACCATTGGCTATCTGATCAACGAATGCGATCTGGTGATGGTGGGCACCCGGATCGGCGGCGTCGCCGAAGCACATGTTGTGGCCTATCACTACGAAACAGGATTCGGCCTGATCCGCACCAGCCATGACCTCGGCCTGGAGCCGGTCGCGTTCGGCGACTCGGACAATATACGCGAAGGCGACGTGCTCACCGTGGGCGCGCATGGCGGACCTGCCCAAGCGCTGGCGGCAACCGTCTCCTCGGTGCGCGAATTCGCCGGCTATTGGGAATACCTGATCCCGAGCGCCATCTTTACCGAACCGCCGCACCCGATGTGGTCGGGGGCCGCGCTGATCGACGATTCGGGGAAGCTCGTGGGCATCGGCTCGCTGTTCGTCCAGGACCCCGAGGACGACGAAACCGAGAAGCGCCCCGGCAACATGTTCGTGCCGATCGGGCTGCTCAAGCCGATCTTCGACACGCTTCTGGAAAAGGGGACCACAGGCGTTCCCCCGCGGCCGTGGCTCGGGATCTATACCGTCGAGACGATGGGACATCTGCTGATCACGTCGCTGTCCGAGCGCGGCCCGGCCGCCAAGGCCGGAGTGGAGCCGGGGGACGTCGTCCTCGCAGTCAACGGCGAGGACGTAAAGGGCCTTCCCGGCTTCTACCGCAAGCTGTGGGGGTCGGGAACGGCCGGCGTACCGGTGGACCTCACCCTGCTGCGCGAGCGCAAGGTCATCGAGGTCTCGGTCATCACCACTGACCGCACGAAGCTGGCACGCAAGCCCCGCCAGCACTGATCCGCAGCGTCATCGGACGCACGGGCAGGCCTCGCCGCCCACCGCAGGCACATCTCAGATTGGGGGATTCCCGTTTTTGCGCCCTCCTCACCCAGCGCCGGCCTCATCGCCGCAACGGGCCCGGTTGGCAATCTTCGGCCGCCGGTCCCGTTGACAGAGTTGCCATCGGGCAGCAAAGCTGTGGGCTTGCTTATCCGGACCGAAAACCATTACGAACACCTTCATGGCGGACATTGAGACACCTGTACTAATCGTCGGCGGCGGCACGGTGGGCCTGTTCCTCGCCGTCGAGCTGGGCGTAAAGGATGTCCCGTTTCTGCTTGTCGACGCCAAGGAAACGACGTCGACACACCCCAAGGGCAGTACGGTCAACGCAAGGTCGATGGAGCACTTGCGGCGCCTCGGCGTCGCGGCCGAGCTGCGGCGGATCGGCGTTCCGCCGGATCATCCAACCGATATCGTCTATCTGACCCGTTTCAACGGGTATGAACTGGGCAGGATCGAGATGCCCAGCACCAACGAAAAAGTCGGCAACCCGGTGCAGTGGGGCCCGACGCTGCTGACGCCCGAACCCATTCACCGCTGCAATCAGTTCTATCTCGAGCCGGTGCTGCGGCAGCACGCCGAAATGCACCCGACCGCCGATTTGCGGTTCGGCTGGCGGATGAACGAATTCGAACAGGGCAGCGGATTTGTCGAGGCTGAAATAGAGGAAATATCCACCGGCGAGACCAGGACCGTCCGGGCCGGCTACATGATCGGATGCGATGGCGGGAATGGAATGATCCGCCGGACGCTCGGTTTCAAATACGGCGGCCGCTCATCCTCGGGCACCGACTTTTATGACGGACGCATGCTCTCGATCTATCTTCGCGCGCCGAAGGTCTACGACATTTTGACGATGCCCGTCGGATGGCACTACCTGACGATCAACTCCGATCGGCGGTTCGACTGCATCTCCCTCGATTGCCGGGGGGAGTTCGTCATTCTTGCCCATGTCGACAAGGACGCGGACATCGGCGACATCGACATCCGGGAGTTGTTTCACACGACCATCGGAGCCGATGTGGATGCCGAGGTCGTATCCGTCCAGGAATGG
>JAJEBT010000143.1 GCA_022822405.1 Alphaproteobacteria bacterium | reverse complement strand
CTTGCGGTGGAGCTTGCCAACCGTGAGAGCGCCTCGTCGTGGAAGGCGTTTCTGCTGCAGCTCAAGGAGCGCGGCCTGTCCGGGGTGCGGTTTGTGGTCCGGGACGATCACGCGGGGCTTGGCGCGGCGGTGAGCGAGGTTGTGCCCGAGGCGGTGCAGCAGCGGTGCTACGTGCACTTTCTGCGCAACGCGCTTGACCACATGCCGCGCAAGCGCGACGACGACTGCCTTCAGGAGCTGCGCTGGCTCTATGACCGCGGCAGCCTCGAGGAGGCGCGGAGAGATCTCGCGGCGTGGCTGTTACCGCACGGATCGGTGACGGCACTGAGCCGCCGCCGGTCCCGCTGCGAGACCGGCACGACCACGGTCTCAACCAGCCGTGAAGAGATGGTCGAGTTCGCGGAAGTCGGGCGGCGTCGTGTCGATTGGCCGGCCGGCGCGCAACACCACCCGGTCGTGCTGGGGGCGGCTGAGCAACTCGCTCCACGACCGCGCCCGGAACAGGACGAGATCCGCCGGACCGTCCTCACGCAGCCGTCCCGCGTCGGCAAAGCCCGCAGTGTCGGCAGGGGTTCGCGCAATCGCGGATGGCCAGTCACCGACGGGATGGTCGAGATGGGCGATCTTCACCGCCTGGGCGAACACTTCCAGCCCATCGAAATCGCCATAGGGGTGGAACGGGTCGCGCACGTTGTCGCTGGCAAGCGATACCGGGATGCCCCGCGCCTTCATCTCGTGCAACAGCGTAACGCCGCGCCAGCGCGGGGTTTCCCCGGCACGGCGATCCTGGAGATACAGGTTGCACAACGGCAGGCCGACCGCGTGCAGCCTTGCTGCGGCAGCCAGGTCAAGCGCACGGTCAACCTCGTCCGCCGGACGCCGGGCGAGGCTGCAGCAATGACCGACAACCACCCGTCCCTGGAACTGGTGCGTGATGACGGCGCGCGCGATGCGATCGAACGAACGCGCCTCGGGATCGCCCGTCTCGTCGACATGGAAGTCGAGATCGAGACCGCGCTCATCCGCCAGCCGGAAAACCCGCTCCAGCAACGCATCCCCTCCAGCATCGACTCCGGTCACTGCCCCCAGAACGCCACCGCAATCGCACACAAGATCGGCGATTTTCGCCCCAAAGGCCGCGTCAGCAAACGCATCCAGCGGCACCAGAGACACCGCCTGGAGAGCAATCCGTCCGTACCACTCCTCGCGCATCTCTTGCAGGATCGGCCATGAGATCCAATGCTGTGGAGTTCGCGAATCGAGATGCGTCCTGAGGGCGACGGTACCGTGGGCCTGCGCGCAGCGAAGGGCAAAACCCATCCGAGCGCGCAGGTCGTCGTGCGTCCAGTGGGCGCGATCCTCAGCCGCTGCCGAAAGCGCGCCCTTGAACGTTCCATCAAGGTTGGCCCGCCTCGGCCAGGTAAAAGCCTTGTCGAGATGGGTATGAAGGTCGACGAAACCCGGCCAGACCATGCCGGGTCCGGGATCGACCCTGCCCGCCGACCGATCGTCACCCCGGTGAGCGGCGAGAGCGGCGATGCGTCCGTCGGCGATCCGGACATCTAGCCTCAGAAGGCCCTCCGAATCGGGTACCGCATCGATCGGCGGATCGTCGACCAGGCAAACGGGGACTCGCACACCCGCCAGGACGAAGGCCGCAGCGTCAGGAATGTCGACAAATCCGGTCACGCGACAATCGGCTCGGACACAGACGGCCGGTTCCGGGGTCAGCGCCGGGAACGTCGGGGGCGACGCTCGTCACCGGCGAACAGCACGCGATAGAGGACAGGCGCCGCCACGAGCGTCAGGAGAGAGGCAAAGGCCAGTCCGCTCATGATCGTTACCGCCATGGAGACGAAGAAGGCGTCGGTCAGCAGCGGGGTCATGCCGAGGATCGTGGTGCCCGCCGCCAGGACCACCGGCCGCAGGCGCGATGTACAGGCACTCACGATAGCCTCCGTCAGCTCCCTGCCCTCTTCGCGGACGAGGTCGATCTCCTCGACCAGGACGATGCCGTTCTTGATCAGCATTCCGGAGAGGCTGAGCAGCCCGAGCAGAGCGGTGAAGGTAAAGGGCAGGCCGGTGCCCAGGAGCCCGATCACGACCCCGCTCACCGCCATCGGAACCAGCAGCCAGATGATAAGCGGCTGACGCAGCGCGTTGAACAGGAGAATCGAGATCAGCGCCATGACGATGAAGCTCAGGGGCAGCTGTCGCGCAAGACCGGACTGCGCATCGCCCGACGACTCGAATTCCCCGCCCCACGCCATCCGGTAGCCCAGAGGAAGCGGCATCGCCTCGATCGTCTCGCGGATCGCGGCGTGAATTTCGGCAGCGGTCCTGCCAGGCGGAATATCGGCCGATACCGTCAGGGTCGGCAAGCGGTCCCGGCGATGGATCAGCGTGTCCTGCGCCTCGTACGCAAAACCGTCGATGGCCTGTTGGATGGGGACGAAGGCCCCGCCCGTGGCGGAATAGACCATCTGGTCGCCGAGTCTGAGCGCGGATTCGCGGGGCATCCGCACCACGATCGGGATCAGTCGCTCGCCTTCCCGATACACCCCGGCACGGACGCCGTCGGTAGCGAACTTGAGCGTCGACGCGATGTCCTCGCGCGCAATTCCCGCAGCTTGCGCCCGGGCGGTGGCGTAGACAGGCGAGATGACCAACTCCCGTTCGCGCCAGTCCGTTCTGAGATCCTTCAGATCGTCCGACGCGGCCGCCATCCGGGCGATCGCCTCCCGTCCCAGCTTGCGGAGAACTTCCGGATCGCTGCCGGAAAACCGGACTGCGATCGGGTCTCCTCCGCCCGGGCCGAAAGCCAGGCGTCGGGTGCGGAACTCGCCCTCCGGAAAGCTGCGGCGGCCGAAGGCCTGCAGATCGGCCTGCAATGCCGGAATCCGTTCGAGGCTTCGGGCACGAACGATGAGGTGTCCGTAGCTCGGGTTCGGCTTCGCGGCCGAATAAGTCAACACGAAACGCGACGCACCCTGACCGAGAAAGGTTGCAACGGATTCGACATCATCGCGCATGGCCAGCCACGCCTCGACCCTTGCGATGTCCTCGGACACGCGATGAATGCTGGTCCCCTGCGGCAGCTTGTAGTGAACGAAGAAGATCGGCGTGTTGGAATCCGGAAAGAACTGCTGTCTCAGTTGAGCAAACCCGAACACGGAAGTCGCCGTCAGCGCGATCAGGGCGGCGATCACCAGCCAGCGCATCCTCAATGCGCCGTGCAGAAGCGCGCCGTAGGCCCGGAAGGGCAAGCTGGCATAGGCAGTCTCCTCCGCGCCGCTGCCCTGCTTGAACAGATAGTGGCCCAGAAGCGGCGTCACGGTCACCGCAAGTGCCCAGGAAAGCAGGAGGGAAATGCCGATCACGGCGAAGAGGGAAAACAGGAATTCGCCGCTCGAGTCCGGGCTGAGCCCGATTCCCGCAAACGCCATAATGCCGATGACGGTAGCGCCGAGGAGCGGGATCTGCGTTCTCGAAGCCGCCTCGTCGGCCGCGTCGCGCGAGGACCTGCCCCGCAGCATGGCGATCTGCATGCCCTCGGCGACCACGATGGCGTTATCCACCAGCATCCCCATCGCGATGATCAGGCCACCCAGCGAAATGCGCTCCATCTCGATGGAGAAGATCATCATGAAAAGAAGCGTGCCGACGACAGTGAGCAGAAGCGTCGATCCGACGACTACGCCGGCCCGCCATCCCATGAACAGGGCAAGCACGATCGTCACAATGCCGACGGACATCGCCAGGTTGGTGAGAAAATCGTTCGACGCCTCCTGGACCACCCGGTGTTGCCGGTAGATCGGGTGCAGTTCGACGCCCACGGGAATGTCCCGTTCGAGTTCGGCGAGACGCTGCTCTACACGTTCACCGACGGCCACGATGTTCTCGGTTGCGAGGCCTGCCACCCCGATCGTGAAGGCCTCGACGCCGTCGAACCGGATAATCAGTGCGGGGTCGGATTGCCGTCCACGACCGACCTCGGCGAGGTCCGCAAGATTGACCGTGCGGCCGCCGACGCCGACCGAGAGGCCCGCGATCTCCGAGACGCTGTCCGACCCGGCGGGCGCGGCGATGCGCGCCGCCTCCGTCGATCCGGCGTCGATCACTGAATTGGCGTTGGCGATCGCCGCGGCGATCGCCTGCGGCGCGACGTTCAGATTGACCGCAAGGACAAGCCTGGGCTCAACGAAGATCGCCTCTTCCGGGAGCCCTCTGACGCTGACGTCGGCGACGCCCTCGACCGCGAGCAGTTCGCGCCGCAGGAAGGTGGCCAGCCGGTGCTTCTCGGCATCGGCAAAACCTTCGGCGGTGACCGCGTAATAAAGCCCGAACACGTCGCCGAAACTGTCGTTCACCCGGGGCGTGCGGACGCCCGGCGGCAATCGCTGCGCCGCATCGCCGATCCTGGCCCGAAGCTTCGTCCAGATCGCCGGAAGCTCCGAACCGTCGAACTCGGATTTGATATGCACCTCGATCAGGGATAACCCCGGCCGGTTGATCGACGCGACCCGGTCGATCTCTTCCATCTTCTGAATGGCCGATTCCAGCGGCTCGGAGACTTCCCCGGCAACCTGTTGCGCAGATGCCCCGGGGTAACGGGTCTCAACAACCGCCTGCTTGATCGTAAAGGCCGGATCTTCCAACCGTCCGAGGGAAAGAAAGCCCCAGAGTCCACCAGCCAGGCAGATCACGATGATGATCCAGGTCGGCAGGGGCCTCTCGATGCTGCCGCGCGCAATCCTCACCGGTTCGGCATCAGTTCGCCAGCCCCCGGAACCGGCGCACCCTGGCACCGTCCTTCAGGGCGTTGACCCCGGCCGCAACGATTTCCTCGCCGATGGACAGGCCCTCGACCACCTGAAACTCGCCGTCGCTGCCGACCGCGAGCCTCACCCGCCTTGCCGCGACAACGCCCTCGTCGCCCCCAGCCCCGCGAAAGACCATCACCGAGGTGGAACCGTCGACGCCTGTGGCCACGGCAGACGCTGGGAGGACGATCCTCGAACGGGGAAGATGCAGGGTTGCCAGAATCGTGACGGAAGACCCGGGGAGGATGCTCAGCCCCTCGGGCGGGGCCATGCCCAGGGTCACGCGGAAGGTCTGGCCGACCCGGGACGTCTCGGCGTTGAACTCGCGCACCTCGACCGGAAAGAGGGTCCTGCTGGCGGGAAAGCGCGCGGCAATCGTAACATTCGGATCGCGGCCCGCGCGCTGAAACAGGACTTCCGGAACCTCGATCTCGATCCGGATTTCCGACATGTCGTGGATCCGGACGACTGGCGTTCCCGCGTTGACCGTCGTGAACTTGGCGACGCTGCGGCGCGCTACCAGCGCATCGAACGGTGCGAGAAGAATGGCGTGTTTCAGGGCGTACTCCGCGTTGCGCAGAGCGATTTCGGCCAGCCCGGATTCGGTCGCCGCGTCTTCGACGTTCACCCGGCTGACCGTCTTTCCCTCGAGCTTTTTCAGGCGCTCCGCGCGTCTGCGAGCCCGATCCCGTTGCAGGCGTGCCTGCTCCAGCGCCAGCTCGAACGGTTCGAGATCAAGCTGGGCAATCATGTCGCCGACAGGAACGATCCGCCCCTCGATCGCCGGAAATCGCACGATCTGGCCGGCTGTCTGGAAGGCGAGGTCGACAGTCCGCTTCGCGGCCACCTTGCCGAAGAACTGCCGTGTGACGCTAGTCGAAGGATCCTCCAGCGTCATCAGCTTCACCGGTCGCGGAATTTCCTGAGCCGAGGCCGCTACCGCGCCCACGGCCAGCCCGGTGGCAAGCACGGACACAAGGCACTTCATGCACACCTCACCTGAATCATGACGCGTTTTCTCCGCGTTCGGATCTCCTGCATCCACCTGTTACAGCACGGCGTCCGCCGCTTCAAGCGCCGCACCATGCTCACCCGGAGCAGTTCTTTTTCGGTCTGCGGTTTGCAGGGGGTGTCTGGCCCTGATCGGCTGGGACTGACCATTGGAGCGAAAAATCTGTCCGGCGCATTCGAAATTCCCCACCGGCCAGGGCAAGATCATCGGCAACCCGATCCTCCCCACCATCAAGCTCTGCGCCAATCCACGCACCGTGCGCACCATGGGCGAGCATGTCGACGTCGACATCTCCGGCTTGCTGCGTCGCGAGATGACCCCGGACGAGGCCGGCAATGCATTGCTCAAGATCACTACTGTCCCAGGAAAATCGGATTAATATTCCATAAGGTGCTGATGTAAATACACGAATCTGATTTTCCGGGCGCGGCCGACTTGAACCGGAGTTCCGCTCAAGTCACTCTTCCTCCCTGTTGAGCACCATCAAGAG
>JAJEBT010000135.1 GCA_022822405.1 Alphaproteobacteria bacterium | reverse complement strand
TGCATGATTTGCGGCACAGTTGGGCGTCCACCGCCGCCATGAACGGCGTGGACATGGTGACCATCGCCAAGCTGCTCGGCCATGCGCTGGTCGAGACCACCGAGCGCTACGTCCATCTGTCCGACCGGTCCGTTGCCGACGCCGCCGACCGGATGTCGAACCGCATCGGTGCGGCCCTGGCCGGAAGGGAGGAAGGGGACAGGCCGGCGTCCCGCGCCCTGCGTCCGGCCCAGGCCGGACCCGACACCCAGCCAAACGGAGAGTTTCGCCATGTCCACATTTGACCTCACCCCGCGACTTGCCCGCGAGGCCAAGTCCAACGGCAAGGACACCATCCTGTTCGACAAGGCGCTCACCGGCTTCGGGCTGCGCATCCACCCGTCGGGCCGCAAGGTCTGGATCGTGCAGGCCCGCATCGAAGGTCGCAGCCGCCGCATCGTCATCGCCCGGCACGGCGAGATGGAGCTTGCCGAGGCCCGCCGCCGCGCCCGCGACATGCTCGCGCGCATCCGCGCGGGCGACAATCCCGCCGAGGACATCCGCAGCGAGAGGGAGACCCCGACGCTGCGGGCGTTCGCGGACGAGTATTTGCGGCGCTGCGAACCGCACTGGAAGCCCTCCGGGCGCAGGACCGTGCGCATCTATCTCAAGGCCCGTATCCTGCCCGCGTTCGGCAGGATGCCGCGCGACCGCATCGGCCCCGAGGACGTGGCCGCTTGGTTCGACACGGCGAGCAGGGACAAGCCCGGCGCGGCCAACCGCGCCTTTGAGATACTGCGCGCGATGATGAACCGGGCCGAGGAATGGGGGCTGCGCGAACGCGGTTCAAACCCCTGTCTCGGCATCGCGAAGAACCCCCGCAACCATGTCGCACGGTTCCTTGACGCGGACGAGCTGGCTCGGCTCGGGCGCGCGCTTGACGCCCGCGAAACGCGCTGGCCCGAGGCCGTCGCGGCGATCCGGCTGCTGGCGCTCACCGGATGCCGCCGCAGGGAAGTGCTCGATCTGCGCTGGCGGAACATCAGCGAGGATGCCATCAATCTCGAAGCCTCGAAGACCGGCCCGCGCGCGGTCCCGCTCGGCGAGGCTGCGCGCGCGTTCATTGCCGCGCTGCCCGTCCCCCGCGATCCCGACGCGTTCCTGTTTCCGCAACATGCCCAAGGCAAGGGTCTCTGGGTTCTGACGAACTGTTGGCGGACGGTATGCGCCGATGCCGGACTCGGCAGGCTGCGCCTCCACGATCTACGCCACACGGCAGCCAGCCAGGCGGTCATGGCGGGCGAGAACCTGCCCCTGGTCGGCAAGTTGCTCGGCCACCGGCGGCACCGGACGACGGCGGGTTACGCTCACCTTGACGACGCCCATCTGGTCGAGGCGGCGGAAAAGGTTGGGACCTTGATTGCCGAGGCGATGGGCCTCCACACCGCGCCACCGCCTTCCGGTGCCCGCGTTCGCGGCAGGTATGGCCGCTGGATTTGAAACCGATTGCTGTACATCTGTTCGACACCAAACCCACATACATCAAGCAGAGTCTGATTTCCTGGACTTTCCTGCCTTGCAAAAGCGGTTGCGCAAGAAAGACATGGCAATGTGGAAAAGAGGTTGAGAAACCTCCATCTTTACGCGTTTCTGGATGACATTTAGGCACAAGTGGGAAAGTAATATAAGATTTACCAATCTAGGTTTTCCGGTTTGACTGTGTGTGATTACAATGGTCTCTAATACTCGCTCTGAGCTTCCAAATATATTCTTCAATCTTTCCAAAAAATCATCATCGCTAACCAAATTTCCCTGCCCAAACTTATCCCAACTGCTACATTGCATCATAAGAAGAAAATAATTGCTTATGATGTCAACTGTTCGGTGATCAATCCACAATCGTGCTCTTCTTTCCTCTTCCCTAAGCTCATCTCTCCATTTCTGCTGCTTGACACTATAATCTACCTCTTCATCCGATAGGAGTTCGCTTGAAGCGTTCTTTCCACCAACCACAGATACGTGTAGCACCGAGCTCTTGCCATCAGATAGTTCCATTTTCTCAATTTCCAAAACTCTCTCATGCAATCGCTCAATTGTTTCGATTTTTTTGGAACGAACAACAGCACTTCTATCACGCATTATCCCGAAAAGGTAACCGACCACCGCACCTGCTATCAGGGTAACAAATGGCATCCAGTTCATTGCACACTTCTCCGCTCAATCGGCAAGCCAAGAACAACACGTTTACTCCATGGCAAGGGATATTCAACCTTTCTTTAGACTTACAGAATTTTGAACCAACATTGCAGAAAGTGCTTCGTCAGATGGAACTTCCTCATCCCACCCATACGCCGCCGCCACGGCGGCGTCGAGGGTCGAGTGTGCGTCTGCAAGCCATTTCGGACGAGCATTGTACAGGTTCGTCAGCGTGCGATTCTCGAGTTCCTTTACCACCGCCTCGTCGCGGGCGACCGGACGCTTCGGGTAGCCCGAAACTGGCTCGTCCACCCACTCCACCCATTCGGGCGGGTTGAGCCAGCGGTCGCGCAGGTCTACCAGCTGCCGTGCGGCGTCAGCGATGGCTATGGCGCGCGGATCGTCGGCGTAATCCGCGGCGGGGATGTCGGGCGTGAGACCGTCCGGGAAGGGGAAGGTCTCAAAGGTGGTGGTCGGGGTGTATCGCGGCCTATCCTCCAGGCTAGTCCCGAGCCGCAGCGACCATGCCTCGTGAAACCGGCTGTGCAGGATTCCGAATGTCACGTCGTCGTCGCGGGCGATCGCAATTGTCGCGCTATCGGGGCAGACACGGGTGTCGAGCCAGATGAACAGCCGATGCTTGGACACGCGCGGCGTAGCGATGTATCGAGTCAGCCCCGAGAAGGCAGCCCACATTTCCGGGCGTGTCCTCCAGTGCCTAAACCAGAAGTCTCGGCTTGTTTTCTCCTTATTCTTCTGCCGTTTGGGTCGAACGCATTGTGAAATATGGGCGAACGGCATTTCGTAGAGTGCCGCCTCGGATTCACTCATGGAATCTCCGAAATCAACAATCCATTTGTCCGCCGGGCGGCGAGTCAGGTCCATACCATTGACCCAAGGCTTGAGAACATCGGCGTTGGGCCGCCCGTTCGGGTTCGCCGGCAGCTGTAGCCATTCCCGGCCAAGATCGCCGGGTATGTCGAACGGGCCGCGCTTAATGTCTCCTTGAAAGGCAACGCCACCATTCCGCTCCAATGGGGTTGCAGCGGTAAGGTCGAGCGCTGCTCCGGTCAAATCGGCGTTGATGCGTTGCGTAATCTCTTCGTTGAGGAAAACGGGCGACGCCATGCCGATCGGCCCGAAGCATATGAGTGAAACCCGCACTGCCGCGCCGTCGATCACCCACGGCTCGTCCGACCAAGCTTCGAAAATGCTGCCAGTCTCGACAATCCTGTCCAGCACAGCGCGGTTGGTTCCGCCGCGAATCGAATTGGTGGCGACAAGTCCGGCCCGTGCGACCTTTCCCTCAGCCATCAACCTCCCGGCTTTTGCAAACCAATAGCAGACCAAGTCCGGTTTGCCGCGAACCATTGGCCGATAGAGTTTCGGCAAAGTCTCCGCAACATAGTCCCCCAATTCGCGACGGATTTTTCTGTTACCCAGAAACGGCGGGTTGCCGATCACGACATCGACCTCCGGCCAGTCGGGCTCACTTCCATCGGGCGCAAGGATCGCGTCGCGGCATTCGATGGTGTCGAGCGGATCGAGGATCGGATTGACCGAGTTGCTGAACCCGTTGCGCCGCATCCACTGGATTTCGCCGATCCACACCGACACGCGCGCAAGCTCCGCAGCATAGGCGTTGATCTCGATGCCCTTCACGTTCGCCGGGCCGACCGCCGGGAACCCGCGCGCAAGGCCGAGCGTCTCCGCTTCAAGCTGGACCCGGTGCTCGATGTCCTTGAGCGCATGGAGCGCGAGATAGAGGAAGTTCCCGGACCCGCAGGCGGGATCGAGCACAGTGAACCTCCGCAGCCGTTCGAGAAAGGTGCGCAACGCCTGGTCCGCCTGCCGCCGCAGCCGTGTCTGCGCCGCTGGCGAGCCTGCCGCGTCGGCGCGCTCCATCATGGCCGCGATCCCGGCCTTCGCCGTCTCCCACTCCGCGAGCAGCGGTCGGACGATCACCGGCTCGACGATTCGCATGATCTTGTCGCGGTCGGTGTAGTGCGCCCCGAGTTGCGAGCGCTTGTCCGGGTCGAGGCCCCGCTCGAACAGCGTGCCGAGGATCGACGGGTCGATCTCCGACCAGTCGAGCGCCGCCGCCTTGAGGGCGATCTCGATCCCCTCGCGGCCGAGCGGCAACGCAGTGTCGTCGTCGAACAGCCCGCCGTTGAACCAGGCCACCGCCTGAAAGTCGATGTCGCCGCCGGTGGCCATCGCGCCGAACAGCCGCGAGGCGTAGTCCGCGAACTTGTCAGGATTGCGCCGGGCATGGGTGAGCATCCGGGTGAACATGTCGTCGGGCAGCAGCCCCACGTCCTCGGCGAACATGCAGAATACCAGACGGTTGACGAAATGCGCCACCGTCTGCGGATCGTGGCCACGGTCGCGCAGGCCCTGCGCAAGCTCCGCGAAGGTTGCCGCCGCGCGCTCCGTCACCGCCTGCCGCGTCTCGCCGGGTCGCAGCCGCTCCGGGTCCGACATCGCCCACTTGAGCTTGTCGCGGTTCGTGCCGTCCGCGAGGTCATCGAGCGTGAACTCGTGCGTCACGCTCACGCTGTTCGTCCAGTTGGTGCGGATGCGGAACCGCGCCATGTCCGAAACGATCAGCAGCGGCGGGTTCTCCAGGGCGAGCGCGTACTGCCGCAACTGGTCGAACGCCGCGTCGAGGTCAGCGCGGCGGCCCTTGTACTCCCAGGCGAAGCAGCCGCGCTTCCATACGTCGGCCCAGCCGTCGCCGCCGCTGTCCTTCCGCGCCCCGCGCTCGAAGCAGTACCACTCGCCCGCCGGGTCGGCATCCGTCGGCGTCGGCTCGCCGAGCAGACGGCACAGATCGATGAAGTGCGATTGCGACGCCGAGCGTTCCTTCAACTCCGACGCTCGCCACTTGGCGATGAACTCGCCGGGCGTCATCGCGCCGACCGCGACGACGAGGACACCGGACGGCAGCGCCGACAGGTCGTGTGCGAGGATGGCGACGCGGCATCGTTCATCGAAACATGTCTCTCCGTTCCGTCCTCGTTCCGATCACGATGCAGCGGCCTCGTGCAACGTGCAAGTTCGGCTGCGACCGCCTGAATGGGAACGACCGTTGACCGTTGAAGCGGGATGATGATCGCATGGACGCACCGATAGCCGCGCGCGGTTCGTAGCGCAATGCGTGAAGGGACCGACGGTCTGCGGCCGCAGCGGCGACGACATCGCGCCGAGCACCCTGCGCGCCGTCGCCGACAGTGCCGGCCGCACGGATGATCCTCCCGGTGCGCGAGTCATTCCGCAATTGCGTCGTCGCCTCGTGCTTCCTACACTACCAGTTGGATGCCGCGCGGCGGTTCGGGAACTGTCTCCGCAAGTGCGCGGCGGGCGCTGTCGCTCAAGCGCCGCTCGGGCTAAAGGCCGATAGCACAACGGCTTTCATCGCCCGACAGCTTGAGCGGTCAGGAAGCGCGATCTGGACGCCCTTCGGCGCGTAGGTCTCACACCCGACGCACCGCTGGTGACGCCATATCGGGCATGGTCTCTTGTTTTCGTGAACGAGGTGCCGCCGCGTCCGGCTCTTTCATGCCGATTATCGTGTCGATGGCCTGCCCGACCCTCTCCGCCGCCGCCTCGATCTCGCGGTCTCCGACATGGGCGTAGCGCATGGTCATGCGCACGTTGCTGTGGCCAAGCATGCGGGCGACGACCGGCAGGGGAACGCCGTTCATCGCCGCCTGGCTGGCCACGGTATGACGAAGGTCGTGCAGGCGCACGTCCTCGATGCCGGCTTCGCGCCGCATCCGACACCAGAGCCGGGGCTCGCGCGACCGAGGCCGGGACGGGTCCCTGAGCGACGGAAACAACCAAGGGCCGTTTCCCTGCTGCATTCGGCGCGCGACGATCTCCCGGGCCGGCGCGTTCAGCAGAACCGTTCTCGGCCCGGTCTTGGCGTCGGCGAGTTCGAACCGGTCGTCCCTGATCTCCTCGCGGCGTAGATACACGATCTCGCCCTTGCGGCAGCCGGTGAGCAGCAGAAGGCGGATGATGTCGGCCTGCTGTGCCTCGGACGCGGAGCCCTCAGCGTAACGGTCGAGGACATGGTGAAGGCGGGCGATTTCCTCGCGGGACAGGAAGCGCGTCATTTTCCGGCCGGGATTATGGCGGATGCCGCGCACCGGGTTGGCACCGATATGGCCGCAGGCGACAGCATGGTTGAGGATCTGGTGCAGCAGGGCGAGGGCGTGATTGGCCGCGCTCGGCACGGTCCGGCTGCGCGCCTCGAACCAGCCGAGCGCCATGCTGCGGGTGATGCGGTCGAGACGCCGGTCGCCGAAGGCAGGAAGCAGATGGCGGTTCAGAATGCTGCGCAACCCCTTCTGCGTGGAGGGCTTGCAGCGCTCGAAACAATCCACGTTCCATTGACCGGCGACGAAATCCCGGAACAGTGGTGCCTTCCGGTGGCAGGCATCGTTCGCATCGGTGGTCGCGGTTGCTGCCTCCATGCAGGCGCGGCGCACCTCCTCGACCTTGCGGAGCGCGGCCGGTCCAAAGGACATTTTCCGCACGCCCCCTTCCGTCTTGCGGTGATAGATGAAGGTCCGGCTGCCGGAAGGCCGAACCCTCACGCCGAGGCCGGCAACCCCGGTATCCCATACGGTATATTCGCGCGCTTGCGCCCGGAGCCTGGCAATGCCGGCGTCGGTAAGCCTCTTGCGTCTCGGCATGGGTCAGCCCTCCCCGAGAATGCTGGCGAGAGCGTCGGTGGCCTCCCGGACCGAACGGTCCGAAAGGTGGGCGTATTTCAGCGTCGTCCGCGCGTCGTTGTGGCCGAGCAGCCGCGCCGTCGTCGTGACGCTCTCGCCCCCCATGATGGCGATGGTGGCATATGTATGTCGAAGATCGTGAAGCCGGACATCATCAATGTCCGCTTCCTCCCGGACCCGCCGCCAGAAGCTCTCGAACATCGTCAGGGAGAGTGGCCCCCGCCTCTGCGGAGATGGAAAGACCCATTTGCCTTGCCGGAGCAGCCCGTCCAGGATGTCGCGCGCGGGCGAGGACAGCCAGACCGTCCGGGGACCGGTCTTGGTGTCGCGCAGGAACAGGC
>JAJEBT010000044.1 GCA_022822405.1 Alphaproteobacteria bacterium | reverse complement strand
CTGCGGGGAACGGACGGTCGCGAAATCCGCTTCCTCGAGTCGGGCGGCCTTGCCCGCACAGGGGCACATGGCCGCGAACTCTCGTGGCCTGTCCCTCCGAAACCGGGATCGCTCCCGCTACGTGACAGCGGCGGCCACGCTCTATCCGGATCGCGTTGCCGTACGACAGCGGCCGCGTCCCGGTTCCGCATGAAGCGGCGTCATTTTCCTGTCATGCCGGCCGCTCCACCGATTTGTCGGCCGGGGGCGGGCATCGACGGTCGTTCACGACCTGCTCTGGCTGCGGGCCACGGCGACGCGGAGACTTGCCGTCCTGTCCGTTTCGTTCGGCACGGCATCCGCCGCGTCGAGCAGGCGCCTGATCTCAGAAATGTCTTCCGAATATTGCCGAAGCCTTCTCGAATGGCTGTCGCGGGTCTTCGTGCAGACCAGCGTGTAGGGCCTACCCATGCGCTCGGTTTCGCATTTCAGGTCCGCGCGAGCTCTCTTTATCTCGGATCGCAGATGCTGCCGCCGCTCCTGCAGCACCGGGATTCGATGCTCCGTCCTGACGGGGTCTGCGCAGAACCGGACAAGCTCGGCGCAATACTTGCATCCGCAGCCCAGGCCTTCCGAGGAAACGGCCCAGTCGACCGGTTCGGCGGGCGGGGTGCCGCTGCGTGCCAGCAGGAATCCGGCGGAATGCCGCCACAGCTGCGCGAAGGCCGGGCTTGCCACCGCCGACGAGGGTTGCGACGCGCCCAGTTCCGAAAGAACGGGCGGCAAGGTGCGATCAGGCGGCGCGACATCGGGATTGTCGATCAGCGCGCCAACGACCGCATCGAGGCTGACTTCCAGGTCGAAACGCCAGGCGAGACCGAGTATCTGCCGCAACGTCCTCCCGTCGAGGGCCCTCCCGGAACGCCGGGACCATCGAGACCAGGATGTCGCCGCATCGTCCGACATCCGCGCGTCGACCATGGCCGGAAACGCCGAACAGGTACGCATGACGACGTCCTTCAACGCCTCCCGCGACATGACGTCCCTGCCTTCGTCAAGCGCGTCGCTCATGCACGTCATCAGGTCGACGACGGCTTCGGGCCGTTCCGCAAGGTGCATGTCAACGAGGCGGCGAAGTCGGTTCGCCATTCCGTCGTCGGCCAGTCCCGATGCCGCCTCAAGCAGCGCCGCGTTCAGGCCGGGGCCGTAACGAGGCACCACGACCCGATCAAGAAAGGTCTCCGCCGCCTTCCGGACCCCCATTCGGCAGAGCCGTGAAAGAGTCGCCGCGCTGTCCCGCTCCCAGTCCTCGCGATCCGGGCGATGCCTGAAGGTATCGGGCACGGGCCAGGCCTCGGCGACTTCAAGAGCCGTTGCCTCAAGTGGCGGACCGTTTCCCTCGCCGGTTGCCGCACGCGCCTCCGCACGCGCCAGGAGGACGGAAAGCGCCTTCGGCCCCGCTTGCGCGAGAACGCGGAGGCTCTCTTGCGCGGGCCACAGAACAAGGGCGGCGTTCCGGTAGAGCCGCTCGACCTCGGCACCCACGTTGCCGCTCGCCTCGGTCAGGCGGCTTTCGTCAGGCTGCCAGTCCGTGATCCTTCCCGGCGGCATCAACTCGTCGTGCGCCAGCTCCAGCTGGCCGTAATCGACCGAACCGAAATCCGGATGCACCCAGTCGTCGAGCTCGCATCTCCGTTCATAAATTTCGTAGATCTCGTATTGGTCGTCGCCGACATCGTCTATCTCACGGGCATAGTCGCCTCCGAAATACTCGACCGATGCATGTTCATCGACATGCACGATCGCGGCGTGCACGGCGCAGCCGCCCTGCGCGGCGGCCGAGATCAGCACGCGCCCGACCGCCGCATCGACGCCCTTCAGGGTCTCGAAGGACAGGCCGGCGATGCTGTAGTCATGTTCCAGGAGCCAGACGAGCTTCTCGGGAGCGTCCGGCGCCGCGAAGCGATGCCCGATCTCGCCCGCGATCCTCTCCATCAGGCACCCGTGGTCGGGTGCGGACGTCGCCGCCTTCCCTTCCGGCGTCAGGACCAGGTTGAAGACCAGGCAGGCGCGGTGGCCTTCGGTAACCGGACGGATCTCGTGCTCGCAGTCGGCATAGAATGCGGCAAAGACCAGTTCGGAAGGGTCCTCGCTGCGCATGTCGACGACCGTCTCCCGATCCTGGTGGCGGATGACCAGCTCGCCCCCCTTGCCGGCGACCGGCAACGTGACGACCAGGGTCGCCACCATGCCGTCCGCCTTCTCGGTGTCGCGGTGAGGGGCGAAGAAACCGCCCTCCTCGTAGACCAGGAACTTGTGGAGTTCCGCCTGAACCGCATCCGCCGGACAGCCGAGGCCTTCGGCCGCGCGATCGAGGATGCGGCCGAACGCCTCGTCCCAGGACACGCCTCCCACGTCCACCCGGTCGGGCGAGATCTGCCAGCAGTCGCGAACCGACCGGTCCAGCAACGTCTCCTCGCCGCGCCCGTACGGCGCGCGTTCCCCGAGGGCCACCAGCTGCTTCAGCTGCGCAGGCTGCAGCGGAAAGGCGAGGACGCCGGTCGCCTCGGTGCAGATGCGCGGCATCGGCGTACGGAACCGGCCGTGCACGCAGAAGTCGCCCGGCCGGTCGATTGACGAGATCAGCTCCGAAAGGAGGGAGAGCCGCTCATCGAAGGAAAAGTACTCGCCGAAGTTCTCGTCCGAAAATTCGCCCATTGAAGCCCCCCATGCATTCACGCAAGCGGCCTATCCCCTTGGCCGCTGCGCCGCAAGACGCCTTGGGCGCAACCGTTCGCCCGGCACTCGACGGAGCGCGTCACGCACCCGCGATGCCCCGCGTGTCTTGCGACCGCTTCGAGTCTCTTGCGGACGGGCAGGCGCTTGCGGGCCGAACTCCCTGGCATGAATCATGGCACGCAGCCAGCACCGGATGGTCATCCGTGTCAGCAGCCTCTCCGTCGATGGAATGGTTGATGTACGGGAGGCCCGGAAGCTACATGCCAGCCATCACGAGAAAGGAGACCATGTGTCGGACGGCATCGCGACCGACTTCCTCGGCGTCGGCAGACCGGGTCGGAACGACGCGGCCATGCATGCGCCTGGCGGAATTGCCGCAGGCCGTGCCGTCGGAGCCTGTCTGACCGGATCGTGCCGGGAGGCAACCGGCGCACTGGCCCGACCCGCATCGGGCACGAGATCGGTGGCGTGAAGTCAGGGAGGCACGGGAACGTTACGCAGTCGGATTGCCCGTGCGGTCCCCGCGCCTCGTGCGCTGTCGTCGTCGGTCGCTGCGGCGATGCGATCCGGACACGTCGAGACGTGCACCGCCACGGACGGCCGCCATGACGTGTGCCTACGGAACCGGCTGGCCGGCAAGCGACGCGACGAAGGAGGATCCGAACGTGTTCCAGAACAAGACGAGCGCGACGAAAAGGCCGCCGGAGAGCGCAAGCTCTGCAAGAAGTCGCATCGGAATGCGCGCGGACAGGGACTCCTGCCAGCCGTGTCCGGCCGCCACCGCCCTGCGATCGGCGAACGTCGCGCCCCGCCGTTCATGGCGTGCGGCGGAAGCTTCGTCCGGGGCGGCGAGACGCCTTGCCTGGTCGGCGCGGAACGCCGCCAGGTCGCTTCCGGGCCTGCCGAGCGTCCGGGCGTCACGGATGTCGCGGACCGTGGCGTCGGCGCGCAGCGCCTCCGCCAGCATGTCGTGGGGGTTGTCACGGATCGCGTTGACGGCGCGGCGGAGATCCGCCCCGCCGGAAAGTCGTCCGGAGT
>JAJEBT010000089.1 GCA_022822405.1 Alphaproteobacteria bacterium | reverse complement strand
TCTCTTCCCACGTCTCCTGCGGATAGGGGTTCGGGACCGTGACCATCTCCGTCCGTTTCATCCGTGCCCACAGAACGGCATGGTACGCGACCGGTCCCGCACGACCAACAGTGCGGCCGGCCGCGCGGCCGGTTTACCGTCCCGGCCGGCCTATCGAGCGCCGCGCGCGTCGCTGCTGCGGCGCTTCCCGGAGATCCGCCGGACCCGGCCCCCGCCCGGAATTTTCCCTTGACATCCCATGAAAGAACAATATATGAACAATGCCGGATTCCCGGCAGCGGCCGGGGCCGGCAACGCGGCTTCGGAAGGGGCGGCCATAGCGGCGGATCATGACAAATCATGACACATTGCACGGCCTCGCCTCCCCGTCATTTCGACCGGAGCCCCGGCCCCCGGCCGGGGACATACGGAAGCATGGACCGGCGACGACGCGCTCTGACGTACTACGACTGATATGATAGTAACTTATTGTCTTACATAATATATTTTGCGCCGAATTGGATTCCCGCCCCTTGCATCCCGACATTCATGGCCCTAGATTCGCCGCTGAGTTGAGGTTCAGAACTCACGATTTGATGACTGATTTCCAGGGCCGGGAGAGCGGCGATGCCCAGGCGAAGCACCCTCAGGCTGACCAAGCGGATCGTGGAACGGCTCAAGGCCGAGGGCAGGGACGCGATCTTCTGGGACCGTGATCTGGCCGGCTTCGGCGTCCGGGTCCACACCACCGGGCGCAAGCTCTACATCGTGCAGTCCCGGGGGCCGGCCGGCCTGAAGCGGGTCACCCTTGGGACGGTCGACGGCGAGACCATCGACCGGCGCCGGCGCGAGGCGGCGCTCGTCATCGACCGGATCAAGCGGGGCGACGACCCGTTCCCGCCGGAACCGGCGCCGGAGCCCACCGTCGCCGACCTGGCCGAGCGCTGCCTCGAAGATTACGTGGCGGTGCGGTGCCGGCCCAAGACCGCGAAGAACCACCGGCTGGCCATCCGGCATCACATCCTTCCCGCACTGGGAACGAAGGCCCTGAACGAGGTCGGGCCCGAGGACGTGGCGGCGCTGCACCACGCGTTGCGCGACAGGCCGGCGGCGGCCAACCAGGCCCTCCGGGTCCTGTCCAGGATGTTCTCGCTTGCCGAGAACTGGGGGATGATGCCACCCGGCCGCAGGCCGACCCGCCATGTCCGCCGGTACTGCGAGGCGTCCCGCGAGCGCTTCCTGACGCCGGAGGAATACCGGCGGCTGGGCGCGGCGCTGAAGAAGCTGGAGGCCTCGGGCTCGACGATGCCGTCGGCGGTCGCGGCGGTGCGCCTGCTGATGCTGACCGGCTGCCGGTCGGACGAGATCCTCACCCTCAAATGGGACGACGTCGACCGGACCGCGCGGGTGCTGCGGTTGCGCGATTCGAAGACGGGTCCGCGCATGGTGCCCCTGACCGGGCCGGTCCTGCAGGTGCTCGACGGAATCGAGCGCGAAGACGGCGTTCCCTGGGTCCTCCGGGGCGCCAGGCCCGGTTCCTGGCTGGCCTGCCTGTCCTGGCACTGGCGGCGGATCAGGCAGGAGAGCGGGCTGCACGACGTACGGGTCCATGACCTGAGACACAGCTATGCCTCCCGGGCGCTGGCCCTGGGCGAGGGCCTGCCGGCGATCGGCCGGCTGCTCGGCCATGCCAAGGTCGCCACCAGCGCCAGATACGCCCACCTGGTGCGCGACGCGGAGAAGGCGGCCGCCGTCCGCACCGGCGACAGCATCGCCGCCCAGATCGTTCCGGGCCGCGCCAAGGCGGCGTAGGGATACACAGTCATGGCCGTGCACAAGAGGACGCTTACCAACCGCGCCGTCGCTGCGCTCCGGGTCGAGCGTGACACGGTCTTCTGGGACCGCGACCTGCCCGGCTTCGGCATCCGGGTCTATCCTTCGGGCGGCAAGGTCTACATCGCCCAGGCGCGCGAGCCCGACCGGACGGTCCGGCGGGTGACGGTCGGACGCCACGACGTGCTCCATGCCGACCGGGCCCGCCGGCGGGCGGCGCTCATCATCGCGCGCATCCGGGCGGGCGAGGATCCCGTGCCCCTGCCGCTCGCCGCCAGGCACAACGGCGGCCCCACCGTGGCCGACCTTGCCGAGCGCTATCTCGAAGAGCATGCCGCGGTGCGGCTCAAGCCCAGGACGCAGCGACGGGTCCGCGGCATGCTGGACAACCACATCCTGCCGGCCCTCGGCAGGCTGCCGCTCGAGGCGGTGGAGCGGCGCGACATCGTCGAGTTCCACCGCAAGCTGTCCGACCGGCCGGTCACCGCGAACAAGTGCGTCAAGCTCCTGTCGCACATGTACCGGCTGGGCGCGGGCTGGGGCCTGGCGCCGGAGGGCTTCAATCCGTGCCGGTCGGTCGAGAAATACCCCGAACGGACCCGGGAGCGGTTCCTGACCGATGCCGAGTTCGCCCGGCTCGGGCGGGTACTGGACGAGGCGGTCGACAGCGGCTCGCTTCCGCTGGCGGCCGCGACGGCGATCCGCCTGCTGATGCTGACCGGCTGCCGCAAGAGCGAGATCCTGACCCTGCGCTGGACGGAGGTCGATCTCGACGCCGGCGAGCTCCATCTCCGCGACAGCAAGACCGGTCCCCGCGCGGTCCAGCTGCCGCCGACGGCGGTCCGGCTACTCGAAGCCCTGCCGCGGAAGAAGGGCTGTCCCTGGGTGTTTCCCGGAAACGACCGGGACGGGCGCTACAGCGGCAGCGGCCTCGACCATGCGTGGCGCACCGTGCGGGCCGCCGCCGGGCTGGAAGACGTCCGGCTGCACGACCTCAGACACTCCTTCGCGTCCCGCGCCCTGGCGCTCGGCGAGACCCTGCCGGTGATCGGCAAGCTGCTCGGCCACAGCGACATCGAGACCACGGCGCGTTACGCCCATCTGGCGCAGGACTCGATCCACGGGACGGCGGAGCGAATCGCAGTCAGCATTGCTGCCCATATTCTGTAGCGACGCAGCGAGCCTTCCTGCATCGGAATTCGCTCGGCTGTCGGCCATGTCGTTTTCTGCGATTGCGGGAGCAAGATTTGAAACTGCGACCTTCAGGTCAAAAATCCGTGTCCGTTTACTCGCAGCCTGCCTGCGTCTCAATTCTGCTTGCTCCAGGCTGCTACTCGAGCGCTTCGGCACGACACAATCCAAGATGCGGGTTCAGATCTCCATCGGCTCCAGGCCGAGGCCGGCAAACAGTACCGCGTCCCTGCCGCGCGCCGGATTTGCCGTGGTCAGCAGGGCGGGGCCGACAAACACCGAGTTCGCGCCCGCCAGGAAGGCCAGTGCCTGCATTTCGTCCGACATCTGCTCCCGCCCGGCGGAGAGCCGGACCACCGAACGGGGCATGGTTATCCGCGCCACCGCAACCGTGCGGACGAACTCTAGGGGATCGAGCTCGGGCGTGCCGTGGAGCGGCGTGTCCCTGACCTGCACGAGCATGTTGATCGGTACGCTCTCCGGATGGACCGGCAGGCAGGCCAGTGTCGCGATCATTTCTGCACGGTCGTTCCGGGATTCGCCCATCCCAACAATGCCGCCGCAGCAGACCTTGATGCCGGCATCGCGCACCCGGGCAAGGGTATCCAGCCGGTCCCGGTAGGTCCGCGTGGTGATGATCTCCCCGTAATACGCTTCGGATGTATCGAGATTGTGGTTGTAGTAGTCGAGTCCGGCGTCGGCGAGCCGGATCGCCTGCGGACCGTCCAGCATCCCGAGGGTGGCGCAGGTCTCCATGCCGAGCGCCTTCACGCCCTCCACCATGGCGCAGACGGCGTCGAGCTCGCGGTCCTTGGGAGACCGCCAGGCGGCGCCCATGCAATAGCGCGTCGCGCCTTCGGCCTGTGCGCGTTTCGCCTGTGCGACGACCGCGTCGACATCCATCAGTTTTCCGGCTTCGACGCCGGTGTCGTAGAGCGCGCTCTGCGGGCAGTAGGCACAGTCTTCCGGGCAGCCCCCGGTCTTGATGCTCAGCAGCGTCGACATCTGCACCCGGTTGGGGTCGAAATGACGCCTGTGCACGATCTGCGCGTGGAACAGCAGATCGTTGAACGGAAGCCCCAGGAGTCCCTCGACCTCGGCGGCCGACCAGTCGTGCCGAATGTCCGGGCGAGCGGTTCCGGTTGAAGCGAGCCCGGCCGAGGCCGCTTTGTCTTGCGCCGTCGTGTCGACGGAGTCCGACACTCTTTCCATGATCGCTCTCCGCGAAGGCCGCTGGCGGTACTAGGAGAGCCTCTGCCGAATCTTGTCCAGCATCGAGGCTCTTTCCCGCCGCGCCGCCAACGCCGTTTCCATATCGACCTGCACGAAGCGCGTATCGGTATGGGGTTGCATCTGGCCGATCAGGTCCATGTCCGCCGAAATGACGGTTCCGATCATGAAATAACCGCCGCCGGACACGGCGTCGCGATGCAGCACGATCGGCTCGGTTCCTCCGGGAACCTGGATGGAGCCGTAGGGATAGCAGGCGTCGGTGATGTTCGACGGATCCGAACCGGCGCCGAAGGGCGGCTCGCGGTCGACGAACTGCAGCGGCCGCCCCCCTTGGAAACGATAGCCCATGCGGTCGGCTTCGGGCGCAACCTTCCAGGTATCCTCGAAGAATTGCCCGCCGGCTTCTTCCGTGATGCGATGCCAGTACAGCCCTGTGACTACGCGCAGTTCGCAGAGGCTGCCCGCATTGCGGCGCAGTTTCTCCGGTACCGTCCTGCCTTCGACGACCGCGTTGCCTGCGTGGCCGATCGGCAAACTGTCTCCCGGCTGGATCGCGCGGCCCTCGAACCCGCCCAGCGCGCCGATGGCGTAGGTCGACCGGCTGCCGAGGGCCGGAGGCGTATCGATGCCGCCGGCCACCGAAATGTAGGACCGAGCACCTTCGCGGATATAGTCGAACGAGAGTATCTGCCCGGCCCTGATCTTGAACGACGTCCAGGTTGCCCGGGCCTCGCCGTCGACCTTCGGGGGCAGTTCGGCCCCGGTAACCGCGACGACGGCATCCTGGCCGAACTCCAGCTCGGGGCCCAGGAAGACCGCTTCGAGGCAGGCGGCATCCTCCGGGTTTCCGACGAGCAGGTTGGCGGCGCGGAGGGCATGGCGATCCATCGCGCCGCCGACCGGAATGCCCAGATGGTAATAGCCGGGGCGGCCGAGATCCTGCACCGTCGTGGAGAGGCCGGCGGATCGTACGTCAATCGGCATAGAGCGCCTCCTCGAGCCTGGCGTTGGTTCCGTCGATGTCCCGGTTGAAGTCCTCGAGCGAGAACACGACGTCGCGGATGCGGGGCGTGTACCTGCCGGCCTCAACATCGGCCGTGCATCGATCGTATTCGTCCCGTTCGATCCGCTTCCACTTCACGATGTCCCCCGGCCGGAAGAACACCATGAACTCCCTGAGATAGCTGGTTGCCTGATCGGGGTCGTAGATCGGCATCGGCGTGATGCCGAACATCTGGTATCCGCCGGCGCCGCGCACCGAATAGATGCAGGAGAAACAGCCGCCGTATCCCACGGTCAGTTTCGGCGTGTCGGTGCGCGGGCGAAGGTATTTCGGCACCTGAATCTGCCGCGCGCGATCGACCATCTGGTAGAGGAACGGCAGACCGGACACGAAGCCGACCATAGACACGAACCAGGGCGCGCCCGAGTGGGCGGCGATGAAGTCGTCCACCGACGGATAGCCGTTGACCCGGGCGGCGAACTCGATGTCCGTCGATTCCGGATCCTGGTGGCGTTCGCGAAACCGCATGAGCGTCTCGTGGGTCCACGGATCGCGGTAGTAGACGGGAATCTCGACGATCCGCGTATCGAGCGTCGCCTCCGCCCGGTCCGCGGCCTCTTCCAGACGCCGAATCTCGGCCAGCAAATCGTCCGGACGGATGACGTCCGGGTCGAACTTTATCTGGAAGGACGCGTTCGCAGGACAGATCTCGGTAACGCCCGCAATGTCCGATTCCCGGACCGCGTTGGTCATGGACAGGGCTTTGAAGAAGGACTCCAGGGACATTTCTTCGCTGACCTCGACGAAAACATGTTCGTCCCCGCCAAAGCTGTACCGAGAGGTCATGGCCCGTCACCTGACTGTTTGAGGAGCGTTTCGGCGTTTGCATCGAGCCAGGACTCGAGCCAGCCGGTGTGAACCCGGCCCGACCGGACAGGCTCGGCGTCCGCGAGTGCGAGAAACAGCGGCGCCGTCGTCTTGAGACCGCCTATTCGAAGCTCGCCCAGCGCCCGTTTCAGACGGTCGATACACTTGCCCCGCGTGCCGGCCCAGACGATCAGCTTTCCGAGCAGGGAATCGTAGAACGGAGGAATCTCGCAGCCCTGAAAGAGCATGTGGTCGAAACGGACTCCGGGTCCGCCCGGTAGCCGCAGATCGTCGACGATGCCGGGGGCCGGGAGGAACCGGTTGGCCGGATCTTCGGCATTGATGCGGACTTCGATCGCGTGGCCGCGAGCGTCGATCTGCTCCTGTCCGATCGACAGCGGTTCCCCGCCCCCGATCCGGATCGTCTCGGCGACCAGGTCGATGCCGGTTATGCATTCGGTTACGGGATGCTCGACCTGGATTCGCGCGTTCATTTCGATGAAGTAGAAATTGCGCTTTCGCTCGTCGTAGAGATATTCGACGGTACCGGCGCCGCGATAGCCGACGGACGCTGCAAGGGCGACTGCGGACCTACAGAGTTCCTGCCGGATGTCCTCGTTCAGTGCCGGTGAGGGCGCCTCTTCCCACAGCTTCTGCCGGCGCCGTTGGAGCGAGCATTCGCGTTCGAAGCAATGGACGAAGTTCTCTCCGTCGCCGAGGATCTGGACCTCGATGTGCCGGGCCTCCCCGATCGCCTTTTCCAGGTATAGGCCGCCATCCCCGAACGCGGCTTTGGCCTCCGCCGCGGCCTCAGCCGCGATCACCGGAAACTCGTGGTCATTGTCGGCGATCCGAATGCCGCGTCCGCCGCCGCCCGCCGCTGCCTTGATCATGACCGGAAAGCCGATCTTGTCCGCAATGCAGGCCGCAGCCCGCGCATCGCCGATCCGTCCGACGCTTCCCGGCACGGTCGGTACGCCGGACTCTCTCGCAATCTGCCGCGCGGAAGCCTTGTCGCCCATTTCCCGGATCACGTCGCCCGACGGGCCGACAAAGGCCAGACCCTCAGCACGGACGGCGTCGGCAAAATCGGCATTCTCCGCCAAAAAACCATATCCCGGATGTACGGCGTCGGCGCCGGACGCACTCGCCGCCCTGAGCACCGCTTCGATGTCGAGATAGGATCTGCCGGCCGGACCGGGTCCGATTTCGACTGCCTCGTCCGCCATTTCGACGGCGAGCGACTCGGCGTCGGCCTCGCTGTGCACCTGGACCGTCGCAATACAGAGCTCCCGCGCCGCCCTGATGATCCGGACCGCGATTTCGCCCCGGTTCGCGACCAGGAGTTTTCGGATAGCCAACTGCTTTCTCTATCGGTTTTCGATCGCGACCAGGACCTGGCCGGCCTTGATCGGCGCCTCGTTGTCGACCAGGAACTCACCCAGGGTCCCCTCATGCTCCGAGGTCACCTGGTGAAAGGTTTTCATCACCTCGATGAGGCCGAGCACGTCGCCCACGGACACGCTGTCCCCGGGATTCTTGTAGTTCGGCTGATCCGGAGCCGGCTTGCGATAGAAGGTTCCGGGCAGCATGGCCCGGACTTCGTGCCTGTCCGGCGTGTCCGCCTGAGCAGGTCCAGATTTCTCGTTCATCGGTTCTTCTCGATATATTCGCCAAGGGCAGTCCGAACGGCCTTGCCGACGGCAACCACGTTGGGCGTGTCGGAATGGATGCAGACCGTTTCGGCGCGCACCGGAATCACCCTCCCATTGACACTGAGGACGGTCCCATCCCGGACCGCGCGCAGCGCCTGATCGGCGACGGCGTTCGGATCCCGCTCGTCATGATGCCTGGTGATCAGCAGGCCGCCCTCGTCGTCGTAGTCGAGGTCGGCAAAGAACTCCGCCCGGAACTCCAGGCCCCGCGCGTTGTAGATTTCCTCGTGCAGCGTTCCGCTCATCCCGAATATCGGCACATCGAAGGGTTCCGCCGCGTCGCAGATGGCATGGGCGATGTGCTCTTGCCGGGCGGCCATTCCGTACAACGCACCGTGCGGCTTGAGATGGTTGAGTTCGATACCGGCCACTTCGAGGAACCCGTTCAGCGCGCCGATCTGGTAGATGACGATGTTCGCCATCTCCTCCCGGTCGATCTTCATCTCACGGCGCCCGAATCCGGCGAGATCCGGCAGGGAAAAGTGACAGCCGACCCTGACGCTCGAACGCTTCGCGAGCTCGACGGTCCGACGCATGTGATTGGGGTCGGAGCCGTGGAAGCCGCAGGCGACATTGGCCTCGGTGATATACGGCATGATCGCCTCGTCATCGCCCATGCTGTACAGGCTGAAGCTCTCGCCCATGTCGCAGTTGATGGTCACGCCCACGGTCAGGTCTCCTCAGTCTTTGAGCGACGCAAGGTAACGAAGCCGGATCTGATCCGCGATCACGGCGAGGATCAGCAGCGCCCCGAGCACGACGGTTTGCAGGTACGATTCGATGCGCGCGAGGTTCATCCCGTTCTGGACCAGGCCGATGAACAGGGCGCCGAGGATCACGTTCTCGAGCCGGCCGACGCCGCCGCGCAGGCTGACGCCGGCAATCACGCAGGCGGCGATCGACAGGAGCGGCATCGTCGCGCCGATATTCGCCTCGCCGGTATCGAGCCGCGCCGTGAGCAACATGCCGGCAAACGCCGCGAGCGCCGCGCAGAGGACATAGGTCCGGAACAGCACCGACCGGGTGCCGATCCCGGAAAGCCTTGCAGCCTTGATGTTGCCGCCGACCGCGTAGACGTACCGCCCGAAGGGAGTCCGGTAGAGAACGATGTACAGGATCACGGCCACGACTGCGGCGGCGTAGATCGGCAAGGGGATCCCTGCCAGCGTCCCGAAGCCGAACAGGTCGCCGAACTCCCTGGGCATGCCGTAAACCGGGACGCCGCCGGTCAGGTACAGGGCAATGCCGAAGCCGACCGAAGCCATTCCGAGCGACATCATGAAGGGCGAAACGTTGAAGAAGGCGACGCCGATCCCGTTGCAGACGCCGATCGCAGTGCCCGCACCGATCCCGGCCAGGAATCCGACCGCCATGGCCAGCCACACGGCCTCCGGCGCGGCGGCGTAGACGCCCGCCATCGCAAGGGCGCCGACGACGGACGTCAGGGCGAGGATCGTGCCGACCGAAAGATCGAACCCGCCCGTCAGGAGCGCCAGCATCTGCCCGAGCGAGACGATGGTGAGATAGACCGACTGACGCAGCACGTTCATGATGTTCCGGCCGGTCAGGAAATTGTCCGACATGGCCGTGAAGACCACGATCGCAATGGCAAGCAGGAACGGCAGTATTCCCAGCCTGACGAACAGCCTTTTCGGCAGCTTCAAAATCGTGCCGTATAGCCTGGCGGTCATATCGGCGTGGACTGTCATCAAGCAGCTTCCTTCTCGAAGAAGGAGGCCAGCACATTTTCTTCGGTGATGGCGTCGCCCGTGAGCTCGACCTGAATCGAGCCGGCAAAGAACACATAGACGCGATTGCAGAGATTGAGGATCTCGGGAAGGTCGGAGGAGATCAGCAGGACGGCCGCTCCCTGTCTGCAAAGTTCCGCGATGAACTCGTAGATCGCGGTCCTGGTTCCGACATCGACTCCGACCGTCGGTTCGTCGAAGACGAAAAGCTCGAACTTTCTCGTGAGGCTGCGCGCCAGCATCAGCTTCTGCTGGTTTCCGCCGGAGAACTGTTCGGCGGCCCGATCGAGACGGCCGGGGGGCAGGTTGAGACGGGCGGCAAGTTCTTCCACGACCCTTCTTTCCCGCCTCCCGTCGACGATCCAGCCGTTCGAGAAGGGACGCATGCCGATCGCCGGCAGGCTCATATTCTCGAACGCCGGCCGCATCATCATCAGCCCGTCGTCCCGCCGGTCGGACGGCAGATACAGCATTCCCCGGTCGAGCATGTCGTGCGGCATGGGCTTCGGGATTCGTTCGCCCCGGAACGTTATCGCGCCCTCGCTGAGTTCGAGGGCGCCGAAACAGGCTCTGCCGAACCTCGATTTCCCGGAACCGATCAACCCGGCAAGACCGACGGTCTCGCCCCGGCGCACGGACAGGGAAACGCCGTTGAGGGAGCCGTCGATCGTGTGCAGATTTTCTGCCGTCAGAACGGTCTCTCCGGGCCGGAAGGCGACTTGCGGAAACACTTCCCCGACCACGCGGCCCGTCATCAGCCGCACCAGTTCGTCGTCCGAGGTCGCCCTGGCATCCACCGTGTCCACGAACCGGCCGTCGCGCAGGACCGTCACCCGGTCGCCTATCTCGTTTATCTCCGCGATCCGGTGCGTGATGTAGACGATCCCGACATCCTGCTGCTTGAGCCTCCGGAGCAGCCGGAAGAGGTGCTCCGTCTCGTGGCTGGTCAGAGACGCCGTCGGCTCGTCCAGGATCAGGACCGAGAGATCCGACCGGAACGCTTTGGCGATCTCCACCATCTGCTGTTCGGCGCGGGATAGCCGGTCGACGCGTTTGCCCGGGTCCAGATCAAACTCCAGACTGTCCAGGACGGCCCGGGCATTCCTCAACTGTGTCCTGGCGTGCAGCAGTCCCCGGCGGCCGACTTCCGCACCCAGGAACATGTTCTCCGCGACGGACATCTGCGGAATGAGCGAGAATTCCTGGAAGACCGCGCCGATGCCGAGTTTCCGGGCCGCGTGAACATTCTCGAACCCGACGGCCCGGCCCCGAAACAGGATTTTCCCGGACGTCGGCCTGGTCGCGCCGGCGAGCATCGAAATCAATGTCGACTTGCCGGCGCCGTTTTCGCCGAAAAGAACGTGGACCTCGCCCGCACGCAGGGAAAAATCGACCTTGTCCAGGGCGCGGATACCCGGATAGTCACGGGTCAGCGCAACCGTTCGAACGAGAGGGCACGGATCGCCGCGGTCGTCCGTGCCTTCCCCGGCCCGATGCTGCGAAGCCTTTCCGGCTTGCCGGGACATGCTCCCCGGTCCGGGCTACTCGACCCGGAAAACGGGCTTGAAGCCGGCCGGCGCCAGCGTCGACGTCGGATCGAAGTCTTTCAGGTTTTGCTGGGTCACGACGTAGATCGCCGGGCCGACATGCTTCTGATAGGGCTTGCCTTCGAGGATCCGGACGGCCTGGTCGATCGCGACCCGTCCCTGAATGACGGGAGAATCCGTCGGCGCGGCCAGGATTTGCCCCCGGCGGAGTCCGCGGTCGACGCCCGGCGTGAAGTAATAGGAGGCAATCCTGATCCTGTCCGCCAGTCCGCGGGCCCGCAGGATCGGAATGGCCGCTTCCGCCGTTACCGCCGTGCCGACGATGTAGCCGAGGTCGGGATGCGCCTCGAGCGTGTCTTCGACCAGTTTCGCCTGCGCTTCCTTGCCGGTGTCGCCATACTTGGTGGCGACAAGTTCGATCGCGCTGCCCTTGATCGCACCGACGAAGCCCTTGTTGCCGGCTTCGACCCAGCCTGCGCCGGCCGGTCCCGGGAACCAGGCGATCTTGACGGCCTTCGAACCTGCAGGATGGGATTTCGCCAGGAATTCGCCGGTCTTGGCGCCCATCTCGCCGAACGATACCAGAGATTTTGCCGAGAGGTCCGGCGAGGACATCCCGTTGATCACATCGATGACAGGGATGCCCTTCTTGCGGATTTCCTTGACCAGATTGTTCAGCCCGTCGAAGGAGATCGCGCCGATGACCACCGCGTTCGCGCCGGCGGCGACGCAGTCCTCGATCTGCGAAATCTGCTTGTTGAGCTCGGTATAGCCGCCCGCCTCCACGAGCTGCATCCTGACGCCGAGGCGCCGCGCCTCATCGGCCACGCCATAGTCGACGCCGAGCCAGTAGGCGTCCTTCATGTGCGGGAAGGAAACGCAGATTTCCCAAGACTTCGATGCCTTTTCGAGTGGTCGATAGTCCATCGACTTGCGCGGACTCGCCATGTCGAACGGCGGATCCCACACCTGGACCGGGTAGGGATACCACTTGTCGGCAAGAGACGCCGATGCCGTGGCTCCCGCCATCACCGCACCTGCCGCAACACCCAATAAAATCTTCTTCATCGCTCGACCTCCCATTGTGACAGCGCCGGCGATGGACCGAAGATTCTGGAGAGGCCCCAACTTCGAGGGCCAAGCTCCCACCGAACGCCTCAAGCCGCGGAATTCGAGCTTAGGGTAGAAAGAACGAAGCAATATTGTAAATTATGATTTTATGGTTAAATGATTCCGAAAAACAGATTCACATGACAGGCAACGGCAGATTGATTGTCGATATTTCCGCCACTTCTTCCGGATGCAATACACGCCCTTCTCCGCAAGGTCATGTTGCTGAAAATGTTGAGCTCGGGGCCGTACAGACGCCAGCCATGGTTCGGCTTGCCCATCGATCCAGGGAGACTGGTCTCATTTTCCGAAAGAACGATACCATGTATCTGTTTTTCGGATAATCTATGTGGATTTGCCAAAAAAATCGCGCAGGTCGTGCCTGTTGCGCTACCGTCGGCAGTATCCGGATACGCCGTCCGGCCGATCATCGTCTTCGCCGACCGATGAAATCCTGCCTCCAAACCTGCGGACATCGCGCGACCGTGGCCGGGCTCCCCGTCCGCCCCGGCCAGACGCCTGCTCCTGTATCTCCGGGGCCACCGCCTCCACCGAGTCCGCCGGCGCGAGCACGGCACCAGGGGCAAGGGCGATTCCGGGTGCCGATGGCAATCGAACGGGACCGCCATGCGGTGTCGTGCCGCGACCGGTGCTTGCGCCGGCATCCCGACCGGCAACCGCCATTGACCCCCTGTCGGTCACCCCTTACGCAGAAAAAGCCCAGAACCCACAACTGCGTGCTGCCGGCCTAACGGAGATTCCTGGACAGGTGGAACCGTCTCTTCGCCAGTTTCGTTACTTTATCGCAGCGGCCAACGCCGGTCAGATTTCGCAGGCTGCGATGGATATCAATGTCTCCCAGTCTGCCATCACGAATGCGGTCAAATCTCTGGAAGAGATGATCGGATCGCCCTTGTTCGAACGGCATGCAAACGGCGTTTCCCTCACACATGAAGGGAATCTGTTTCTCGACCATGCCCGGCATGTGGTGGCATCGGTCGAAGAGGCCATTCGCTTGCCGAGACGCATTCGGGAAGACGTGAGAGGCTCGCTCAATCTTGCGGTCAGCTACACCGTCGCCGGCTACTTCATTCCCATTCATCTCGCCCGATTTTCCCGGGCATTCCCGAACGTCAGGATCAACATGGTCGAATCCGACCGCGAGCCGATCGAAGAAGGCCTGATCACCGGCGGCTTCGATCTGGCCGTAATGCTGACGTCGAACATAGCGAATCACGAAGAACTGTCGCACGAAACCCTGCTGCGATCCCGAAGGCGCCTCTGGGTCAGCGCGAACCACCGCTTTCTCCAGCAGCCGTCCGCAAGCTTTCAGGAAATTTCCGCGGAACCCTACATAATGCTGACGGTCGACGAGGCGAGCAACACGGCGCAGAGATATTGGAAAAAGACGCCCCACCGGCCCAATACGATCTTCCGCACGTCATCGGTCGAAGCGGTTCGGAGCATGGTCGCGATCGGCATGGGTGTCGCGATCCTCTCGGACATGGTCTATCGGCCATGGTCGCTCGAGGGACGCCGTGTCGAAGTGATGCCGGTTTCCGAACCGGTCCCGACCATGGATGTGGGCTTTGCCTGGTCGATCGGCGCCGAACTCAACGAAGCTGCCAAGGCGTTCGTCGAGTTCCTGCATCTCGCCATGGGCGTCGAGCAGCAATAGTACGATGCCGGAATGCCTAGCGAAGACACGCTTCGAAGGGTGACTGGGTGCCTGACAGGGTACGGCGAGCAAATTCTTGCCCTCGGTCGTACTGCCGAATGGGTCTTCGCCGGCCGGGATTTGCAACGTCAATAGCCCAGCACATCAACCGGCGTCCGGCAGCCATGCCGAACAACATCCGCCGTCCACCCCCTGTGAAAGCCAGTTCTGTCAGGCTCTGTCATGTTTGCATTTCAATAGAAATTTATTTTTATTCAACAATAAGTTAAGGATTTCTTGGTCTCTTTCGTCTTCATATCGCAAGCGGATTCAATCAAAGTTGTGACGCCTAATGCCACTCTGCGTTGGAGATCGTACTGTCGGTCTTGTGACGGCTACAATGGTCGCCTGTCGCGCACGGCCGGAGATCGGCGGCATTCGGCGACAGTCCTTTCTGCTCGGGGCGCCGTCCCAAGGGTTGCCAGAGCGGGTGCCGCGATCCTCGGCCTTCCGCTCGTTCGAGGGTGATTGTACTCGCAGTCAGTTGCGAACTCCATCGGCTAGCGGGACGGCGAGCGGTTGAAATGTATAGAGCCGGGCAATAGCCGGGTGCCCTTTCAAGTTGGAGCACCGCTCATCGATGCTGGGTCCGTCAGAGACCTTGCAGACCGACTTGGGTGCTAACGAAACGTAAGCGCCGCGAAAGTCCCGCCCGATTTGTCGGCCTGACCAGCTATCGAGGTTCCGGAGCAGGAAATCGACAAATGCGGTTGCACCGGTAATCTGCGGCGATCGCTTCGAGGGGTTCCGGCTTTCGGCGGTGGCATTGCCGCAGCACCGAAGGCCGACCTCGGCCTTACCGGTGCTAGGCGGGGCGATAGCCTGGGTTATCGGCTGGCGAAACGCAATGGTGCTACCGGCAGGCGGCACGCTCGAACACGCCGTCGAAGCGCGGCGGAGCAAACCGGATCACTGACTTCGCCAAGTAGCCGTCACGAAAACACAGCATAGTGTTCGGCGCACGGATTTTGACGTCACGGAATTGCCGATAATCAGAGAGGTCGGCTTGGCAAACGGCGCTCAACCCACGCGCCGGTCAACAGCCGGTCGGAGAGGCCGCATCGGTCCGCCATTACGAGACATTGGACCGACCGTAGCGTCGGACACGGAGATCGGCCTGCGCCTTGTGACCCCAGAATCCTTCCAGGGCGCAGAGGCGCGAGCAGTATTCGCCGATGCGCGCCGTCGCTGACGGCGCCACCTTCTGATAGGTGCAGGTCTTGATGAACTTGCCGACCCAGAGACCGCCGGTATAGCGGGCCGCGCGACCGGTCGGCAGCGTATGGTTGGTGCCGATGACCTTGTCGCCGTAAGCGACGTTGGTTTCGTGGCCGACGAACAGGGCGCCGTAGTTCGACAGGTTCTCCAGGAAAAAGTCCGGGTGCCGCGTCAGCACCTGGACATGCTCGAAGGCCAGGGCATCGGCGACCTCGACCATCTCGGCATCGTCGCGGCACAGCACGATCTGGCCGTAATCCGCCCAGGATCGTCCCGCCGTTTCCGCCGTCGGCAAGCTCTCGAGCTGCCGGTCGATCTCCGCCGGCACCGCTTCGGCCAGGGACCGGCTGGTCGTGACCAGCACGGCCGGCGAATTGTAGCCATGCTCGGCCTGGCCAAGCAGGTCCGTCGCCGCCATCTCGGCGTCGCAGCTGTCGTCGGCGATCAGCAGTGTCTCGGTCGGCCCGGCGATCAGGTCGATGCCGACGCGCCCGAACAGCTGGCGCTTCGCTTCTGCGACAAAGGCGTTGCCCGGACCGACGACGACCGACACCGGCGCGCAGAACTCGGTTCCGAGCGCCGCCGCCGCGATCGCCTGGACGCCGCCCAGGCAATAGATCTCGTCCGCCCCGCCCAGATGCATGGCAGCTATGACCGCAGGATTGGGCCGCCCCTCGAAGGGCGGCGAGAGGGCGATCACCCGTTTCACGCCGGCGACCCTGGCCGTCACCACGCCCATATGCGCCGAGGCGACCAGCGGAAACTTCCCGCCCGGGACGTAGCAGGCGACGCTTTCCACGGGCAGATTCTTGTGTCCGAGGACGACGCCCGGCAGGGTCTCGACCTCAAGGTCCAGGAGCGTTGCCTTCTGCGCCTCCGCGAAACGCCGGACCTGTTCCTGGGCAAAGGCGATATCGGCCGTCTGGCGCGGCGTCAGTTCGTTGAGGCAGGCCTCGATTTCCGAATCGGTCAACCGGAAGCTCTTCGGGTTCCAGCCGTCGAACCGTTCGCTCAGCTCGCGCACCGCCGCCTCGCCCCGCGCCTCGATGTCGTCGATGATGCCGACGACGATGTCGCGGACCTTCTTTTGGTCCTCGGCCTTCTGCTCGACCGCCCGGCCCGACTTGAGTATGTCCGCCATGGTTTCTCCTCCGCTATCTGCGCCGGGGCGACAGGCCAGGCGTCAGTGCTGGCGTCCGGCGCCGTTCCGCCGGACGATGAGCGCCGCCGCGGCGACGATGACGATGCCCTTGATGACGAGCTGGGCCTGGACCGGCAGGCCGAGAATGATGACGATGTTGAACAGGACGACGAGGATCATCGCGCCCGTCACGGCGCCCGCGAGCGTCCCCCTGCCCCCGGACAGGGCGACTCCGCCGATGACCGCCGCCACGATCGAATCGAGTTCGTATCCGCGGCCGACCCAGATGTCGACCGTGCCGACGAAGCCGACCAGGAACAGGCCGCCGACCGCCGCCATCGCCGAACAGACGACGTAGCACAGGATGGTGATCCGGTCGCTGCGGATGCCGACCAGTTCCGCGGCAAAGGGATTGCCGCCGACGATGTAGATCCTGCGCCCGACGGGACTCCTGTGCAGCAGGAAGGCGAGGCCGGCGAACAGGATCGCGAAGGCGATGATGTTGACGGGAATGCCGAGAAACTGGCCGGTGCCGAGATAGCGGAACCCCGCTGGCAGCGATCCTGCAGGTGCACCTTGGGTGTAGTAGAAGCGCAATCCCTGGAGCACGATCATCATGGCCAGGGTCGCCAGGAAGGGCGAGACGTTGCGCTTCGTGACGAGGAGCCCGTTGGCAAGCCCTACAAGCGCGCCGAAGGCGATGCAGACCAGGAATATGACGGGAATCGCCGCGTCGGACGTGGCGTCGAACGCGGTCGCGATGACCGCCACCGTCGCCATCAGGGAGGCGACGGACAGGTCGAGGCCGCGGACCAGGATGACGAAAGTCTGCCCGAGCACCACGATGCCGAGCGGAGCGGCCTGGGTGAGGATGTCCTGCAAATTCTGGACCGACAGGAACGCCGGCTGAAGCGCCGTCGCAAGCAGCACGAGACCGGCCAGCGTCGCCGGCAATGCGAAGCGCGCCGCGAAGGACCGGACATCGCTGCCAGACGGCAGGACGGCGGACCGGGCGCTCATAGCCGGTTGCTCCGTTTCACATAGAGCGAGACGGCAAGGATGATGATCGACCCCTGAATGACCCATTGCAGGAAGGTCGACACATTCATGTAGTTCAGGATGTTGTTCAGGAAGGAAATCAACAGCACGCCGAGCAGCGTGCCGACTACCCCGCCGCGACCGCCGCCGAGGACCGTGCCGCCGACAACGACGGGCGTGATCGCCGCCAGGGTCATCGGATCGCCGACACGGGGATCGCCGATTCCGGTCCGGCTCGCGAAGTAGAGGCCGGCCAGCGATGCAAAGAAGCCGGATGCGGCGAACACGGCTATGATCGTTCGGTCGACGCGGATACCGGCCAGGCGGGCCGCTTCTGCGCTGCCGCCGACCGCGTAGACGGCACGGCCGAGCGGCGTGTAATGCAGAAAGAGACCCACGGCCAGGAACGACAGCAGCATGACCAGGCCGGCGACCGGAACGCCGAACAGCCGGCCGTAGGCGAATGCCTCGAACCAGATCGGCACCGCGCCGGTCGGCCTCAGCGTGTAGAGCAGCACGAAGCCGGTCAGCAGGGCCGCCGAACCGATCGTCACCACGAGCGGATCGACGCCGGTCCGGATCGACACCAGGCCATTGAGCGCGCCGAATGCCGCGCCGGCCGCGAGAACCCCGACCAGCATCGGAACCATCAGCGCTTCGTTGGCGCCGACCGTTCCGGCGAGCAGTACGGCGGCGCCGGTCACCACCGCCCCGATCGACAGGTCGATCCCGCCGACCAGCACGACGAGCGTCAATCCCAGGCTCACGAAGCCCAGGGCGGCAGACTGTTCGAGGACATTCATGAAATTCCGGAAGGTGCCGAAGCGCTCGCTGACGAAGAAGCCCGCGACGATCACCAGCAGGAGCAGCGCGGCGACGACCAGTTTCGGCGGGTCGACGCCGCCGGCACCGTGCCGGGGCAAGTTTAGCGCCGGTACCGCCATCGATTTCTCTCTAGGCCGCCCGGCGTTCGCCGAGGGCGGCGAGATGCATGATCGCGGTTTCATCGATGGCGTCGCCGGAGACCTCGCCGGCGATTGCGCCCTCGCGCATCACCAGGATGCGCGAGCACAGGCCGAGCAACTCCGGCAGTTCCGACGATATGACGAGAATGCCGACGCCTTCGTCGGCGAGGGTGCGGACGATGCCGTAGATTTCGACCTTGGCGCCGACATCGACGCCGCGCGTCGGTTCGTCGAGCACCAGGACGCGATGGCAGGCCCGCGCCCAACGCGCGAACAGGACCTTCTGCTGGTTGCCGCCTGAAAGGGTGCGGACCCCCGATTGCGGTCCCGGAACGGCAATCCGGAACCGGGCGATCTCGTCCCGGGCCGCCCGGATCTCTGCAGCGCGGTCGAGGACAGGCCCCCTGGTAAACTCCGGCAGGACGGGCGCAGAGATGTTCGCCGCCGTGTCCAGCAGCATCAGGAGTCCCTCGGCCTTGCGGTCCTCGGTGAGGAAACCCATGCCACGTTCGATCGCGCCGCGCGGCGTCGGCGTGTTGAAAGCGCGCCCGCCGAGCGCGATCGTCCCGGACTCCTTGGTCATCGATCCGAACAGGGCATGGGCCAGTTCCGACCGGCCGGCCCCGACCAGGCCCGCCAGGCCGAGGACCTCCCCGGCGTGCAGATCGAAACTGACGTCGCGGACCCGCGGCGGCATTCGGATGTTGCGGACCGAGAGCACCGGCGCACTGTCGAGCGGCGGCGGTTTTTTCGGCGGATAGATGTCGTCGAGCTGACGCCCCACCATCATCGCGACAAGACGGTCGCGGTCGAGGTCCGCCGTCCGATGGGCGCCGACGATCCTGCCGTCCTTGATGACAGTCACCCGGTCGGCAATGCGGAACACTTCCTCCAGCCGATGGGAGATGTAGACGACGCAGACGCCCTCGTCGCGAAGCTTCGAAATCCGTTCGAACAGGAGATCCGCCTCCCGGCCGGAAACGACGGCCGTCGGTTCGTCGAGAATGAGCAGCCTGGTGCGGCCGACCAGGGCCTTGGCGATCTCCACCATCTGCCGGTCGGCAACGCTCAAAGTCCGGACGGGCGCGGCCGGATCGAGTTCGTGGCCGAGGCGCGCGAGAACTTCTGCCGCCTTCTCTCGCATCGACCGGCGATCGATCGCCCCCAGCGCAGTGCGTGGCGCGGCGCCGAGACAGATATTCTCGGCGACGCTCAACTCCGGAAACAGCACAAGTTCCTGGTAGATGACGTGGATGCCGGCTTCCTTGGCCTGCCGTGGCGAGGCCCAGCGCCGCTCTGTGCCGTCGTAATGGATGGTTCCGGCATCCGGCCTATGGGCGCCGGCGATGACCTTGATCAGCGTCGACTTCCCGGCGCCGTTCTCGCCGACCAGCGCGTGGATTTCGCCGGCGTTTGCCTCGAAATCGACCGCATCGAGCGACTTTACGCCGGGAAACGTCTTCGTGATGCGCTCAAGACGGATCATGGCCGAGCCTTCGGACCCCGGCCCGAAATCCGGACCGCCGGAGAGGAGCCGGCGGTCCGGGTTCGGCCGCTCTACGGGTCACGCGGGAGGGAACGGACCCTTCGGGCCGCAGACGGCTAGCGCGGATAGTTCGCCTTGAAGGTCTTCGGGTTGTAGGCCGGACCCATTCCGTGCCCCATGATGAAATCGTCCGGCTTGTCGAGCGCCGCATAGTCCTTCAGCGCCACGTCGGCCCGGATCGACCGGGTCTCGTCGCCGTCGGAGATGACCACCTGGAAGTTCACGTCGAGCCGTTTGGGCACCGCCGTGCCTTGCAGCACCTTGATCGCCAGATCGACGGCGGCGATCCCGATCGACGGCGTATAGTCGATGCCGCAGAAGGGGAAGCCGTGCTTCAGGGCGAGCTTGTACATGCCGTTCAGATCGCCGCCGGTATGCGGCGGAATCTTCTTGCCCGAGACGCCGGCGTTGACGAAAGCCTCGACGGATCCCGATCCCTGAAGGCCGGAATCGGCCCAGACGCCGTCGATCCCGGTGCCGTGCCGCTGGATGATTGCCGACATGATCTTCTTGCCGTTCGCCGGGCTCCAGCTCGTGTACTGGGTGTCGATGAACTCGATCCCGGGGAACTGGGCGAACACTTCTTTCGCCGCCTGCAGCCGGAACTCCGCGGGGCTGGCGCCGGCGAGACCCGGCAACAGGACGATCCTGCCCTTGCCGCCCAGTTTTTCGGCCATCCAGGTCGCGCTCATACGGGCAAGTGCGGTATCGGACGCGGTCACGAAGGAGACGAAATTACCGTCGGACTTGACCCGCCGCGCTGCCGTGACCACCGGAATGCCGCGCCGGGTGGCCCGGCCGAGGATCGGGTCGAGCGCATCGGCGGTCGCGGGGTTAACCAGCAGGAGATCGATGTCCTGGTTGAGCAGGTCCTGGATGTCCGAGATCTGCTTGGTCGCGTCGGAATTCGCATCCGTCACGATGAATTTCTTCAGCAGCTTGCCGTGCCTCTCCGCCGCCCATTGCACGCCGTGGAAGAAGGTGACGAGCCAGAGATCGGCCTGGGACGCGTTCGAGAAACCGATCGTGTAGGGCGCCTTCTTCTTGAACTTCGAGGTGTCGACGAGAGCGTTGAAGTCCGGATTCCACAGGAACGTCCGGGGCAGGCCGCCGTAGCCCGCCGATGCCTTGGCAGTGGCGCCGGCGACACTCGGCGCGGCGGCGAGTGCGGCGCCGCCGATACCGGCTGCGGCGAGTCCCTTGAGCGCGCCTCGGCGATCGAATTGCAGGGTACTGGTCATGGTATTCTCCTCCTGGTTCAGCTTGTTTCGTTTGCTGTCTTGGGTTGCGGGAAGGGTGAAGGGAAAGGCCGCGCGCGCCGACGCTCAGCCGACCGCGCCGGCAGCCCGGACGACGTCGACCTTCGAGGTGTCCCGGCCCTGGTGCTGTTCGGCAGCAAGGCCGAGCGGATAGTCCTGCGCCGGCTCCTCGGGCGCCGTCGGCACGAGCGGGAAATCCCACCAGCCGACGACCTCCGCCGCGGAGACCGACACGTCGCGCGTGATCGGCACCTCGATCAGCGCGGGCGCCCGGGAGTCCAGCGCGCGCCGGATCGCCGGTTCGAGATCGGCGGTCTCGGCGATCCGGGTGCACATCTCGAAGCCGAAGGACCTGGCCATGGCCGGGAAGTCGACGGACCAGGCCTCCTTGTTGCCGGCATGGCGGTTGAATTCGGAACCGATGTTGCGGCCGAGCAGACCGTCCTGGCCGTCCCGGATCGACACATAGCCCGAGTTGTTCAGCACCAGGAAAACGACCGGAATGTCGTACATCGCGCAGACGGCGAGTTCCTGGATCGACATCATGAAGTCGCCGTCGCCGACGATGCAGACGACCGGCGTGTCCGGCCGGGCGAGCTTGGCGCCAATGGCGGCCGGCACGGCGAAGCCCATCGACGAGAAGCTGCCCGAGGTGATGTGGGTGCGCGGCTCGTAGACTGGAAATGCCTGCTTGGTCGAGGATTGCGGATGGCCGGAACCGACGGTCACGATACCGTCGCGCGGCAGGACGTTGCGCAGCGCCCGCAGGGCGCGCAGCATCGACGTCGGCACGCGCTCGTAGGCCCGCCGCGCTTCCAGGGTCCGTTCCCACTCGGCCTTGAGGCGGTCGATCCGGTCGAGATAAGCGGCCCGCCCGTCGCGCGCCCGGCGCGCCTGGTCTTCGGAAATTCCCGCAAGAATATCCTCAAGTACGAGCTTGATATCGCCGACCAGGCCGCACTCGGTCTCGTAGTTCTTGCCGATCTCGTGCGGGTCGATATCGACATGGATGAGCTTCGACGGCGGCACCGAGAAGGCGGACCCCTTGCGGTAGGACGACGCCGACCAGTCGGTGAAGCGGCAGCCGACCGACATCAGGACGTCGGCATTGGCCGCCGTGTCGTTGCCGGGCAGCGATCCGGGCCAACCGACCGTCCCGGCGCACATCCGGTTGTCCTCGGCGAGCGCGCCCTTGCCGTTCCAGGTGAAGACGACCGGGATCGCGAGCGCCTCGGCCAGCTTCGTGAGTTCCGGCGAGGCATTCGCGGAAATGGCGCCGCCGCCGACAACGATACAGGGGCGCTGCGCCTCCAGAAGCAGAGCGATCGCCTGGTCGATCGCCTTGCTTTCGGTCCGCGGCCGGCCCGCGGGAAGGCGCTTCCTCAGATCCTGGACGTCGATGTCCGTCTGCTGGACCTGGACATCGAGCGGGATTTCGACATGGACCGGCCCGGGCCGGCCGGTCAGCATCGCGTTGAAGGCGCGGTGCATGACGAACGGCGTCATGTCGGCGTGGATGACGTCGAAATTGCGTTTGCTCACCGCGCTCGCCACTGCCGGGAAGTCGGGGGCGCGGTAACGGTCGAGCTCCTGCATGACGCCGTGGCCGCGCATATGGGTCGCGGCCGAGCCGGTAATCAGGAGGAAAGCCGTGGAGTCGCACGATGCCGTCGCCATGCCGATCACGGTGTTGGTCGCGCCCGGGCCGATCGAGGTACAGGCGCAGATCGGCTGGCCGGTGACGCGGTAAAAGGCATCGGCCAGATGAGCCGCGCTCTGTTCGTGCATGACCTGGATAAACGGGATTTTCGATGCGGGATCATTGAACGCGTCGAGCAGGCTCCAGTTGCCGTGCCCCGGCAGCCCTACGACATAAGGCACGCCGTATTCCTTGAGGGATTTGCCGACGAACTGGCCAACGGTTAGCGTCACGGCGTCCTCCGTTGCTGCAATATACTGCAATATTGCCGCAAGTTTGCAGCAATGTTTCCGGAAATGTCAACAGCGATTTTCCGTCGGCTGCAACAGCGATCCTGGCCGGCCCGCTCGTTCGTGCAGGCTCCGTAAACTACGGAAAGCCGGGATTATGAGCGAGAATCAGCTTGACAGACGCAGACGCACCTCGGTCCGACGTCTCTTCGCCAGAGTCGGATAGATTGCGGAAACTTGCCGCAGG
>JAJEBT010000112.1 GCA_022822405.1 Alphaproteobacteria bacterium | reverse complement strand
CCGCGAACAGCGCCGCCGACGCCTGGCCGAAGGCGCAGGCCTGGATGCGCTGCGCATAGTCGGTAATCCGGTCGTCCCGGACCGCAACCTCGACCGTCATCACGCTGCCGCAAAGCCGGCTGGTGCGCGTCGCCGCCCCGTCCGCATCGGCCAGCTGCCCCACGCGGGAAATGCCCCCGGCAAGACGGAGGATGTCGCGCGTGTAGAGCTTGAAGAGGGCATCCGTCATGGCAGAGGCCATCTGGGCCCGGGGAGGGCCGGCGGCAAGGCCCTGCCCTCCCCCGCCAGCGCCTACTTCTTCGTGACGTAGTAGAGCATGAACTGGTTGTCGGCGCGCTGGGCGAGATCGACGGAATCGCTCTTGCCCCATGCAAGTCCTTGCTGGTGCAACGGAATCGTTCCGACTTCCGAAGCGGCGATCTCATAGGCCTTGGCGATCATGGCGTTGCGTTCCGCCTCGTCGGTCGAGACCTTGATCCTGTCCGTCAGCGCATCGACTTCCTTGTTACAGTAGCCGCCGACATTGAATTTGCCGCGCCCGGTTTCCTCCCGGCAATTCAGGAGGTTGTAGAGCACGTTCCAGCTGTCGAACGAACCCGGCGTCCAGCCGAGCAGGAAGAAGCTGGTGTCGTAATTCGGCCCCAGTATCTTCTTGAAGAACAGCGCCTTCGGCTCGGCCACCAGATTAACCTTGATGCCGACCTTGGCGAGCATCGAGGAAATCGCGATGCAGATCTGCTCGTCGTTCACATAGCGGTTGTTCGGGCAGTTCATGCCGACCTCGAATCCCTCCGCGTAACCGGCTTCCGCCAAAAGCGATTTCGCCTTGTCCGGATCATGGGCCAGGCGCTCGATGCCGGGCGCGTGCGGGAAGAGCTTCGGCGAGATCATCAGCGCTGAGGGGTCGGACAGGCGGCGCATGACCTTCTTGCGGATCGCGTCGATATTGATCGCGTGATAGAAGGCTTGGCGCACCCGCACATCCTTGAACGGATTGGCGCCCTTGACGCTCGAATAGAGAAGCTCGTCGCGGGCGATGTCGAGGCCGAGGAAGATCGTGCGCAGTTCGGGGCCGATCAGCACCGAGGTGCCGTCATTGCCGTCCACGCGCTTGATGTCCTGCACCGGCACGGGATAGGCCATGTCGATCTCGCCGGAGAGCAGCGCGGCGACGCGGGTCGCGTCGGAGCCGATCGGCTTGAACACGACGCGGGTCAGGTTGTGCTTCGGCGTGTCCCACCAGCCCTCATGCGGCTCCAGCACCGTCTCCACATCGGTCTCGCGCTTCACGACCCTGAAGGGTCCGGTGCCGTTGGCGTTGAAGGCGGCGAAATTGTCGGTGCCTTCGGCGAGCGAAGTCGGCGAGGCGGCGTTGTTCGCTTCCGACCACTCCTTGTCCATGATGTACCAGGTCGCCCATTCCGAATGCAGGATCGGGTTGGGGCCGTCGGTCACGAAATCGACCGTGTAGTCATCGACCTTCTCGACCTTGACGCTCTTGGCGATGCGGGTCGTCAGGTCGGAGCCCTCGGCGCGCACGCGGTCGGCGGAGAAGACCACGTCGTCGGCGTTGAAGGGGTTGCCGTTGTGGAAGACGACACCCTGCCGCAGGTGGAAACGCCACCGGTTCGGCTCCACGATTTCCCAGCGTTCCGCGAGCGCGGGCTCGATCTGGAGGTCGGGGCCCCGCCGGATCAGCCCTTCATAGACATTGCCCAGCAGGCCCAGCGTGAAGGTCTCGTTCAGCACATAGGGGTCGAGCGCCTGCGCGTCGCCCTGGAACGACCAGGTGAAGGTCTTGGCGCCGGCGGGCATCGCCATGGCCATCGTCGCGGCGAGCGCCGCGGCAGCAGTTCGGAGTCGCATTTTCGGAGCCTTTCGGGATTGTTCGCAGGCGGGAACCTAAGCGTCCTCACCCACCGTCGTAAAGCCAGCATGCGGCGCGGCTGGAGCCGGCTGTCGCCATCAGCTCCGGGCGCTGGCGGCGGCAGCGCGCGAAGACCTTCGGGCAGCGGGGGCCGAAGGCGCAGCCGGGCGGAATTTCGGTAAGGCGCGGCATGGCGCCCTCGATCTGGACCAGCCGGTCGCGCCGCTCCGCCATGGTCGGGATCGAGCCCATCAGCCCCTCGGTATAGGGGTGGCGCGGGACCTGGATGACATCGCGCACGGAACCGATCTCGGCAATCCGCCCGGCATACATCACCGCCACCCGGTCGGCCGTCTCTGCAATCACGCCCATGTCGTGCGTCACCAGCATGACCGCCGTGCCGTGCTCGCGGCAGAGGCGCTTCAGCAGCGCGATGATCTGCGCCTGGATCGACACGTCGAGGGCCGTCGTCGGCTCGTCGGCGATCAGCAGGCGCGGATTGGCCGCAAGCGCGAGCGCAATCACCACACGCTGACGCATCCCGCCCGAAAACTCGTGCGGATAGCTGTCGATGCGGCGCTCGGGAGCCGGAATGCCGACCTCCGAAAGCAACTCCAGCGCCCGGGACCGCGCTGCCCGTTCGCCGAGGTCGAGATGGGTGGAGATGGTCTCCACAAGCTGCCGGCCGATGGTGTAGAGCGGGTTGAGGCTGGTCAGCGGGTCCTGGAAGACGGCGCCGATCTGCTTGCCGCGAATGCGGCGCATTGCCTCCGGCGCAAGATTGTCGATGCGCTGGCCGTCGAGGCGGACGCGCCCCTCCGCGATGCGCCCCGGCGGCTCCAGAAGGCCGATGATCGACATGCCGGTGAGAGACTTGCCGGCGCCGGACTCGCCGACCACCCCCAGCACCTCGCCCTCCTCTATCGCAAAGGAGATGCCGTCCACCGCGACCAGCACGCCACGCCTGGTCGGGAATTCGACCCGCAGG
>JAJEBT010000109.1 GCA_022822405.1 Alphaproteobacteria bacterium | reverse complement strand
CGGCTGGCACCTCCACCAGTCCCTGTCGGGGGCGGAGGACGCCGACAACCGGTTCGTGTCGGGCGACGGCGCCGGGCTCTCGGCCATCGGACAGGCCTGGCTTGCCGGGCTTTTGGAACACGCGGTCGCCGGAACCGTCTTTGCGTGCCCGACCGTCAACGGCTTCCGCCGCTTCCGCCCCAATTCGCTGGCGCCCGACCGGGTGACCTGGGGCACCGACCACCGCGGCGCCCTGATGCGGGTGATCGACGGCGCCGGCGCGCGAATCGAGAACCGGGCCGGCGAACCGTCCGCCAACCCGTACCTGTTCATCGCAGGCCAGATCATCGCCGGGCTCGACGGGCTGGAGCGCGGCCTGGAGCCGCCGCCGCCCGACGACGCACCCTACGAGTCCGGGCGGCCGGTTCTACCGGCCGACCTGGACGCGGCGCTCGCCGCCCTCGAGGCCGGCGGCCTGTTCCGTGCCGCGATGGGCGACCGGTTCATCGACTACTATCTGCGGCTCAAGCGGGCGGAACTCGACCGGTTCCATGCCGCATCTGCGGAGCGGGGGCGGGACGGCGGCGGCGAGGTGACCGAATGGGAACAGAACGAGTATTATGACTTCTTCTGACCGGCCCGCGCGGCGATAGACGGAGGAACTCGGCCATGGACGGCACCGACCTGCAGGTTCCCGCCCTCGGAGGCCACGATTTCGACCAGCTGATCAGGGAAGACCGGGTCCATCGCAGCATCTATACCGACCCCGCGATCTTCCGCATGGAGATGACCAGGGTCTTCGCCGCGGTCTGGGTCTATCTCGGACACGAGAGCCAGATCCCCGCAAACGACGACTTCGTGCAGACCCGGATGGGGCTTCGCCCGCTCATCCTGGTCCGCGATTCCGGCGGCCAGATCCGTGCGCTCTACAACCGCTGCACCCATCGCGGCTCTACCGTCTGCCGCCAGGAAAGCGGCTCGGCGAAGGCGTTTCAGTGCCCCTATCACGGCTGGACCTTCTTCAATTCGGGCCGCCTCAGCGGCGTGCCCTGGCCGGAAGGCTATGCCTGCGACTTCGGCGATTCGCGGTTCAACCTGGCCCAGGTGCCGAGGGTCGAATCCTTCCGCGGCTTCGTGTTCGGGACGCTCAACGCGGATGCACCGCCATTGCCCGATTATCTGGGCCCGGTCGCGCGGCCGATCGAGGAATGGCTTGACCGCCAGCCCGGCGGCACGATCAGCCTCTGCAACGCCAACCGGCTCCGGCTTCACGGCAACTGGAAGCTGGTCTACGACAACTCTGCCGACGGGTATCACGTGCTGTTCTCCCACCGCTCGCTGCTGGCGATGGAGAACCGCATGGCGACGGACGATGCCAAGGGCCTGGCGTTCTACCGCGATTCGCCCGACACCCGCCCGATGTATGTCTATGCCTACCCCAACGGCCATCATTTCAAGGACAAGCGCGGCAATGTCGAACGCGGCCGGCCCGGCGCCCTGTGGGAGATCGAGGCCAGCCATCCCGGGATGGAGTTCTTTGCCGACAAGCTCAGGCGCGAGCACCCGGCGCGCGCCGACGAGTTCCTCGACCTCGCTTCGTCGGAACCCGTGAACATCAACGTGTTTCCCAATCTTCACATTCTCGGCAATCACGTGCAGGTGGTTCAGCCGCTCGCGGTGGACCGGACCGACACGACGTGGTGGGGCACGGCGGTGGTCGACGACGCCGGGACGCTCGACGGCGCGCTCGAGGACATCAATGCCATCCGGATGCGCACCCAGGAAGGGTTTCCCAACTTCGGGGAAGTCGACGACCTGATGAATTTCGAGCAGATCCAGGCCGGCCTCGCGGCCGAGGAGGACGAATGGGTCTACACCCATCGCGGCCTCGGACTGCCCGACCGCTACCGGGTCGAGGAGGACGGCGCCATTCGCGGGCCGGCAACCGACGAGGTGTTCCTGCGCGAGTATTTCAAGTTCTACAGGCAGCTCATGGCCGCCGAGCCGCGCATCGAGATCACCCGCGAGGCATCATGACCGCCGCCGTGGACGCGGTGCGGCGGCCGAGAACCGTGCCGGCATGACCGGAGCCGGGACCGGAGATGATCCGTCGCGGACCTCGCGCTATGTGGGGACCGCCTTCTATCACGACCTCGTCACCCGGTTTGCAGACTGGCAGGCCGACGAGCTGGAGATCGCCGATCAGGAGGTGCGCGAGTCCTGCCGGCGCCTGCTTGAGCGCGAAGCCCGCCTCCTCGACCAGCGCCGCGACGACGACTGGCTCGGCCTCTATGCCGATGAATGCCTCTACTGGGTGCCCGCGTCGCCGTCCGGTGGCGATCCGCGCCGTGAGGTCAGCGTCGCCTTCGACGACCGCCGCCGGCTGGAGGACCGAATTTTTCGGCTCGGGAGCGGATACGCCTGGTCGCAGCTGCCCCGTTCGCGGACCAGCCGCATCGTTTCCAACGTCACCGTCTTCGCCACCGCGGATGCCGATATCGTCATGGTGCGGTCGAATTTCCTGACCGCGGAGTTTCAGGCCGGTGACTACCGCAACTGGGCCGGCTGGTACGCGCACCGGCTCCGCCGGCGCGCGGACGCGGCGTGCGGCTGGGAAATACTCGTCAAGCAGGTCAATCTCATCGACTGCGACCGCAATCTCCGCAATCCCAGCATCACGCTTTGACTCCGCTGGGACGGACCCGGCATGGCCGATGGGGCGGGATCTGCTGTTGGTTTCGCCGCCGTCGCAGTTGATTCCGGCGATGGCGGTCTTCGAAGCCACGGATTGGTGCACGGAATCTGATGGCTGCTGGATGCCGCCATGACAGAACGCGGCCCGGCAAGCCGTCGCAAGCGGGCAGCCCTCCGTTCCGGTTCGAAAGACTGAAGTCAGCCACCCTGGCGCCGACGGAAGTCAGCGCAGTGCTCCGCACTTTCCGTTTTTTTGCTGTTTCCGGGAAGTCACCATGCAGTGGCCGGCAGGCCATGCATGAGGGGATGGGGTTAGTAGTAGTCCGCCGCGCTACGCTTGCGGCACCTGAGGCACAGGCGATTGTGCCAGCCTTCGCTCATGAATTTCTCGCCGCAAGACAGGCATGACCGTTCGCCCGGTACGTGGTGATGGGCGCGGACATCTTCTTCCGATGCCTCGTCGGTTTCGAAGGTCGCTGGCGGTGTGCTGGTCATCCCGTTTTCCCCGTTGATTTGCCCGACAAGGTACCGTTGCGCCCTTGCGGCGCCGGCCACTGTCCTGAAACTGCCTACGCATTCCTCCCGCACCGCAGCCGCATCGCCACGTCGGAGCCTGTGAAGGCTGCCGGGCAGCGGCTGACGTTTTCTTATGTCAATGCACCCTACAGGAGCCTGGGCGCCGATGCAAACGCGGCACGGCTGAAACCGGGCGCATAGCGTTCTCCGAACGGGAGTAGCCTGTCCGGGCAGTCGATTTGCAAGGTGCTGGCGGCGCCCCGGAACGCCCTGTGCGCGTTGCGTGACGTGGCGGTGTTGCCGTGCCGGATTCAGGACCGGACGGAGCGTTCCCGAACCGTTGCGGCCGGTCGCAGTGCTTGGTTTGTCGCGCTGTCCGCTTGGGGTCAAGGTCGCCGCCGATCAGATGGAGAGCCCTGACCCTCCGCCGAAATCCGCCTCGCGGCGGGCGGGACAGTGTCGAATTTTGGGGAGGTTCACATGAATCTTGATGCCACCGCCACGACAGGCAGCATGCCGGCGGTGATCAGACACAGAATCATCCACATGTTTATCCACAACAAATTTCCGTTCTCGACGGTTCCGGGTGGTGCATTCGAGGCCAGGACCGATTTGCTCCAGTTGCTGTAGCGCGTCACGGTGTGCGGTCGTGAAGGTCGCCGACGACGGGGTTTCCATGCTGACTTGGAGACGCAGGATCCGGATCCGGCCAGGGTTGATGCGGTCGAGGCCAGTCCCTGTCGGCAACCATCTTTCCGCAGCTGGGATACGCGAACGGATCGCGTGCGCAGGAGCATTCAGGAATCTCTTGCGGAGAAAACCGTTGATTATCAGGTGTTTTGGAGTCTCGGGAACGTCCGGGTAGAAGGAGTGGTGGAGCCGAGGGGAGTCGAACCCCTGACCTCAGCATTGCGAACGCTGCGCTCTCCCAACTGAGCTACGGCCCCACGTCCCGGCCACCGCACGATTCCGGTCGGTGACGACGCCCGGAAAATGTACATGTCGCATGCGGATGTCAAGCCGCCACGGGCACGCCGCCATGGCCGTCCCGTGCCGCCCGCGCCGCGCGTGTGCCGGCCCACGATCCCGCGGTTTCCGGGATTCTCCCCTGACCGCGGGACGTGCCGGCAATCCCTGTGTCTTCGCCCCGGCCATCGGCAACGCGCGTGGACGGAGCGGGCAGACGGATCCGGTCAGCCGATCGCGGGTGAGGTGCGGTGGGTGCCACGCGTTCGCGTGAGGATCAGGATCATGATGCCGACATTGACGAGATTCCAGGCGATTCCGTTGAGGATCGCGGCCTGATAGGAGCCGGTCAGGTCGAAGATCCGGCCCGACATCCAGCCGCCGAGCGCCATGCCGACAATCGTCGACATGATCAGGAATCCGACGCGCTGGCCGGCGACCTGCCAGGGCATGTATTCGCGGACGATGATCGCGTAGCACGGAACTATGCCGCCCTGGGCGAGCCCGAATGCCAGTGACACCGCATAGAGCGCCACGAGCCCATCGAATGGCAGGAAGAAGAACAGGGCGATGCACTGCAGGACAGAGCCGCAGAGCAGTGTGCACACTCCCCCGATCCGGTCAGCGAGAAACCCGAAGGCGATGCGGCTGACGGCACCGCCGGCCAGCATGAGGGACAGCATCTCGGCGCCGCGTGCGACCCCGTATCCAAGGTCGGTGCAGTAGGCGACGATATGCACCTGCGGCATCGACATCGCGATGCAGCAGCCGATTCCGGCTACTGCAAGAAGGACCATGAGGTTGCGCTGGGATAGCGCGATCGGCAGGGGAGCGGCGTTCGGTGTCGCTCCGCCGCCGATTTCGGCGACGGGCGGCTTGCGGCGCAGGCACAGCGACAACGGTACCATCACGAGCAGGCAGACGGCACCGATCACCAGATAGGAGGCCCGCCAGCCATCGATCTCGAGAAAGACGCGAATGACGAGGGGCCACAGCGCGCCGCCGAAATAGTTGCCGCAGGCGGTGAGCGCGACCGCGATTCCGCGGCGTCGGCGAAACCAGTGCGACACGTCCGCGAGCAGCGGGCCGAAGGTGCCGGCCGAGCCGACCCCTATCAGGATGCCCTGGATCAGTGCGAACTGCCAGAATGCCGTGGCCATGGCGGCGCCGGCAAATCCGACGGCGAGGGCGAGAGAGGTGGCGACCAGGGGCAGTACAATCCCGAACCGGTCGACGACGCGTCCGAGCAGCACGTTGCCCAGCGCGAAGCCGACCATGGTCAGCGTGTAGGAAACGGTCACGCCGGCGCGGTCGGTGGCGAATTCCTCCTGCACCGCCGGCAGCACGACCACGACGGCCCAGAAACCGGCGCTGCCGATGGTCCCGAGCAGCGTCGACAGGCCGAGCCGGAACCACGCGTAGCGGCCGTCTATCGGGCTCGCGCGGGAAGCCGCGTTATCCATGGTGCCGCTCGGGCCGGCGTTCCGGACATGTCACGTCCGAGGGCGGCCGTTGCCCCCCGTGGCGCCGTTGGCTGCGGCATCATGGCCGTTGCCGCCCGCTGCCGCGTCCGACTGCTGCCCGGCCAGCGCCAGCATCAGCCCGATGGTCGAGACCATCCCGACCGGCTTGCCGTCGGGATCGACCACGCAGCATTCCTCGCCGGGCGCGGTCGTGACCACGGGCAGGGCCTCTTCGAGCGTCAACTCGGCCGGGCATTGGGGCGGCGGTTCGAGTCCCGGCGGCAACGGCTGCATGATCGAGCCGACGACGAGCACGCGTCCGCGATTGATGTTGCGGGTGAAGTCGGAAATGTAGTCGTCGGCCGGTTTCAGGATGACGTCCTGCGCATTGTCGTTCTGGATGACCTCGCCGTCGCGCAGGATCGCGATGCGGTCGCCGATCTCGATCGCTTCCTCGAGGTCGTGGGTGACGAACACGATCGTCTTGTGGAGCTCGGCCTGCAGTTCGAGCAGCAGCGTCCGCATGTCGGCGCGAATCAGGGGGTCGAGGGCGCTGAAGGCTTCGTCCATGAGCAGGATCTCGGCGTCCGTTGCGAGCGCGCGCGCCAGGCCGACCCGCTGCTGCATGCCGCCCGAGAGATGGTGCGGATAGGAGTCCTCGTAGCCGCCGAGCCCGACGCGGTCGACCCACCGGGCGGCCCGGTCGCGCCGTTCCTTGCGCGCCAGCCGCTGGATGGTCAGGCCGTATTCCACGTTCTCCATGACCGTGCGGTGGGGGAACAGCGCGAAACGCTGGAACACCATGCTGATGCGGTGGCGGCGGAACTGCCTGAGCGCCACGCGGTCGAGATCGAGTACGTTCTCGTCGTCGACCCGGACCTCGCCCTCGGTGGGGTCAATCAGCCGGTTGACGTGCCGGACCAGGGTCGACTTGCCGGATCCGCTGAGTCCCATGACGACCTGGATGCTCCGCGGCGCGATGTCGAGTTCGATGTCGCGCAGGCCGAGTACATGGCCATGCACTTCGAGAAGTTCCTGCTTCGAGATGCCATCATGCACCAGCGGCATCATCTCCTGGGCATTGTCGCCGAAGACCTTGCTGAGATCGCGGATCCTGATTGCCGGGGCGTCGGTCATGACCGCGCCTGCCGGTTTTCCTGGATGCGCCGGCCGTAGCTCTGGGTCACCCGGTCGAAGACGATCGCCAGCGCCACCACCGCCGCGCCGTTGAACAGCCCGAGCGCGAAGTATTGGTTGGTCACCGCTTGGAGCACCGGCTGGCCCAGGCCCTTGACGCCGATCATCGATGCGATCACCACCATCGACAGCGCCATCATTATGGTCTGGTTTATGCCCGCCATGATGTTCGGCAGCGCCAGCGGCAGTTGCACGCCGACCAGACGTCGCCACGGATCGACGCCGAACGCGTCCGCCGCCTCGAGTACCTCGGCGTCGACCAGCCGGATCCCGAGATTGGTCAGGCGGATGACCGGCGGCACCGCATAGATGACGACGGCGATCAGCCCCGGCACCTTGCCGAGGCCGAACAGCATCACCACCGGGATCAGGTAGACGAAGATCGGCATCGTCTGCATGACATCGAGGATCGGCGTCATGACCGCCTGCGCGCCATGCGAGCGCGACATCAGAATTCCGAGCGGAATGCCGATTGCTATGGCGATGAGGGACGACACGAAGATGATCGCGAGCGTGCGCATCGTGTCGTCCCACATGCCGAGGACGCCGATCAGGAGGAAGGCCGTCGCCACCCCGATCGTCAGGAAGACCTTGCGGCTGGCGGCCAGGCAGAGCCCGACGATCACGCCGATCACCAGCCACCATGGCGAGTGGAGCAGCAGGCGTTCGAACCAGATCAGGAAATAGAGCAGCGGATCGAAAAACCCTTCAATCGCGTCGCCATAGTTCCTCGAAAAGTTCCGGTAGCTGGCGTCGATCGACTTCTCGAGCGCGCGCAGGACGGCGGCGTCGAGCGTCGGAAACTGCTGCAGCCAGTCGGCCATGATCGGGAGCGCGGGTTGCGGCGCGGCCTCCGGTCAGGGTCAGAGGCCCGCCTTGACCTTGGCCGCGACGTCCGCGGGCACCCATTTCGTCCACACGGACTCGTAGCTCTTGAGGAAGTAGTTCGCGGTTTCCTCGTTGTTGGCCTGGTTCTTGTCCTTCCACGCGAGAACCTTGTTCACGACCTGGTTCGGCCAGGACACCGAGGAGACGAACTTGAACGCCTCCGGCGCCTTCTTGGCGAAGCTCGATGTCACCACCGTGAGCACGACGGATTTCGGATACATGTTGGGCTTCGGATCGGCGCAGTCCTTGCTGGTCACGCAGCTCCAGGTCTTGGGATCATGATTCATGCCGCCGAGCTTGACCATGGGGTGCCGGCCCATCAGCGCGGTCGGCGCCCAGTAGTAGGTGAAGATCGGGAGCTTGCGCGTGTTCGCGCGGTCGATGGCGGCTGCAAGGCCCTCGCCGGAACCCGGATTGAACAGCGTGAACCCGGCCTTGTCGAGGCCGTAGGCCTTGAACAGGTTCTTGTTGATGATCTCGCACGCCCAACCCGGGGGGCAGGTGTAGAAACGGCCCTTGCCCGGCTCTTCCTTGTCCGGGAACAGGTCCGACCGCTTGAGGACCGCCTGCAGGGTCGTGAGCCCGGGGTTGGCGTCGACCAGGTATTTGGGAACGAACCAGCCTTCCTCGCCGCCGTCACTCAGAATCTCGCCGGCGATCTTGAGGCGTCCCTCGGCAACCGCCTTCTCGACGACCTCGCGGGCCGAGTTGATCCACACTTCAGGGGCGATGTCCGGTTCGCCCTTCTCTGACATCGAGGTCACGGTCGGCACCGTGTCGCCGGGAACGAGCTCGGATTTGCAGCCATACCCCTTCGAGAGGATGGTGTTCTCGACATGCGCCGCCACTGATGCCGACGCCCAGGTCATGTTTGCAATGGTGACCTTGCCGCAGGCGGCGTACGCGCCCGTCGACAGCCCGATCGCCGCCACGGCCGCCGCCGCGATGCCGCATTTGGCCAGGATTGCTTGCCTTGTCCGCATGGTTTTTCTCCCTGTGAAGACATGCTTGATCCGGGCAACCATAGGGAATTGCCCGGCGGGCCGCAAACCACGGCGGCCAGCGGCAAGGGGGGCGCGCCGCCCTAACGTCCGGGTGTGCCCACGGATGCCGCGCTCTCGCGGAGCCAGCGCTCGACCGGGGTGTCGTCAAGCTGCCAGTGAATCAGCGCGGCGATGCCGCCGAGAGCCATGGCGAGCCACCAGCCAACATCGTACGAATTGTAGAGATCGTAGAAATAGCCGCCGAGATAGATTCCCGCGAAGCCGCCGACCTGATGGCTGAAAAAGACGATGGCGAACAGCGTCGCCATGTAGCGCGGGCCGAAAATCTGGGCGACGATGCCCATCGTGAGGGGGGCGGTGGAAAGCCAGAGGAGCCCGAAGATCGAGGCGAAGCCAAGCACCGTGAACTCGTTTACCGGCAGCATGAAAAAGACGAGGAACAGGATGCCGCGGGAGAGGTAGAGGAGGCTCAGCAGCTTCTTCTTGCGCCACCGGGCGCCCATCCAGCCGGCCAGGAGCGTGCCGAAGATGTTGAACAGCCCGATCGCTCCGAGCGCCCACGCCGCAAGCCACGGGCTTGCGCCGGCGTCCTGGAGAAAGCCCGGGAGATGCACGCCGACGAACTGTATCTGGAATCCGCAGACGAAGAAGCCGAGCACCAGCAGCCAGTAGCCGCGGTGGCCGCTCGCCTCGCGGAGCGCCGCCGACAGGCTCTGGGTGTCCGGTGCGGCCAGTGTGGAGGCGCTGCCGGCCCGCATGGACAATGCCAGCGGCACCGTGATCGCGATGATGATCGAGAGGCCGATGATGCCGTCGGACCAGCCGAAACCGCCGATCAACCCGGCGCTGACCGGTGCAAAGACAAACTGCCCGGCCGAGCCGCCGGCGGTGACGATGCCGAGCCACAGGCTCCGTCTGCTGGCCGACGCGACCCGGCCGACCAGGGCCAGGGGCAACGTAAAGCCGATCCCCGAAGCGCCGAGACCGACGATCAGCCCGGCCGACAGGACCATGGTTTCCGGGGTGGTCGAGACCGAGATCAGCGCCACGCCGCCGGCGTAGAGCAGGCTCGAGAGCGCGATGATCCGTATTGGCCCGAACCGGTCCCCGAGACCGGCCACGAACGGCGCCGCCGCCCCCATCACCAGGTTCTGGATGGCGATCGCGAGTGCGAATTCGCTGCGGCCCCAGCCGAGATCGGCGCTCAGCGGAATGAGGAAGAGACCGAAATTCTGGCGTGTGCCGTTGGCGACCAGCAGCAACAGCGTAGCTGCGAAGAGCACATATACTGGTGTTCGCCAGAACGCCTTCATCACCGGATTCCGATTTCGCCCGGAAGCCCGTTTAGTGCAGATGACGAGGCTATGCAACCGCATGACGGGCCGGCAGCCGTGCCCGGAGCCTGCGCGTCGGGCTCGCATTCCGGTCCGGAAGCCGCTTGCCCGCTGCCGGTTGAGGACGCCGGCGGGGCGCTTTCTCCTTGCCGGACCTGTCGGGAAAATTCGCCGTGTCGACGCCGGATCGGGCCACGGCATGGCCTGGCGGAAAAGGGGCGCCGGATCAGTCCGCGCTTGACGGGGGGGCTCTTTTGATCTAGATGCGGCATGCTCTGCAAGGGAAAAACGATGGCAAACACGACATCTGCAAGAAAGCGGGTGAGGCGCGATGCCCGCCAGACCCCGGTCAACGGCGCCCGGAGGTCACGCATCCGCACCTTCATCAGGAAGGTCGAGGCGGCCATCGAGGCGGGCGACAGGGACGCTGCCGCCGAAGCCCTGCGCCAGGCGCAGCCCGAAATCATGCGTGGCGTAACCCGCGGCGTGGTCAAGAAGAATACGGCCGCGCGCAGGATTTCCAGGCTCTCCCGCCGCATCAAGACTCTCTGACCGTGCCGGCCGCGCCGCGGCCCTCCATTTTTACCCTGTCCGGACAGGACGACGGCCAGCCATGATGCCGCCGTGGGGCGCACGGATCTTCGGGATCATTGGCGAACCGGTGCCTCCGCACCAGCGGACGGGCTCCGGCAATCCGTCCCGTCCGGCGCGCGGCGCCTGAGCCGCTCCGGGCATGGCGACGGACAGGCAGCAAAGCGCCGCGTCCTGGTTTCGCGAGCTCCGGGACAGCATCTGCGCGGCTTTCGAGGCGCTCGAGGATGAGGTTGCGCCTCCCAACGATGCCGTGGGCAGCGGCGTCGCCGGCCGTTTCGTCCGTACCCCCTGGGACCGTCCGGGCGGCGGCGGCGGCGTGATGTCGATCATGCGCGGGCGGGTCTTCGAGAAGGTCGGAGTCAACGTCTCGACCGTTCACGGAGAGTTTTCGGAGGAGTTCCGGAAGCAGATTCCCGGCGCCGACGACGACCCGCGCTTCTGGGCGTCCGGGATCTCGGTCGTTGCCCACATGCAGTCGCCGCTGGTCCCGGCCTTTCACATGAACACGCGCTTTATCGTCACAACCCGGCAGTGGTTCGGCGGCGGCATCGACATGACGCCCTGCTATCCCGACGACGCCGACACGCGGCGTTTCCACGATGCCCTCAGAGAGGCCTGCGACCGGCACGATCGGTCGTACTATCCGAAATTCAGCAAATGGTGCGACGAATACTTCTTTCTTCCGCACCGCAACGAGACACGCGGAGTTGGCGGCATATTCTACGACAACCTCGATTCCGGCGACCCGGACGCCGACTTTGCCTTCACCCGTGACGTGGGCCGCACCTTCCTCGAGGTTTGTCCGGAGATCGCAAGGCAGCACATGAACCGGCCATGGACGGCCGCGCAGCGCGAGCACCTGCTGGTCCGGCGCGGCCGTTACGTCGAGTTCAATTTGCTCCATGACCGCGGTACGGCCTTCGGGCTGAAGACCGGTGGCAACGTCGACGCGATCCTGATGTCCCTGCCGCCCGAGGTCCGGTGGCCGTGAATGACGACCGTCTCGCCCTGCTGCCCGGCTATTCGGTCCCTGCAGAATTCCACAGCTGTCACCTGTCCAGGGTTTTCGCGTGACGAGGCGCGCAAAGGGCTGCGGTTCGGGTCCATATGGCGATAGCGAAGCGGATCGATGACGAAATCGGTTGCTTGCCCGGTATGCCGGTTGCAGATGATGTTCGATGTCCGGTTCGGGTAGGTTTGACTATTCGGGTCTGAAGAACTGTTTGGCGGCTTCGCCGTCCCGCGCTGCTGCGGCAAGATCCCGCAGTCGGCGCCGCAAGACCTTGTTTGCGGCGTTGCGCGGCAGGTCGTCGAGAAACACATAACCCCGCGGCCGCTTGAAGCGGGCCAGCACCGTTTGCCGGCACCAGCTGTCGATCTCGCTTGCGAGTTTCTCTCCGGGAGTCGCTGCAGGTGCGGGAACGACGCAGGCCACGGTCATCTGCCCCCATCGGTGATCGGGAATCCCGACCACGCCGGCCTCGCGGACCGCCGCGCAGGATTCCAGCGCGGCCTCGACTTCCTCGGGGTGTATGCTCTCGCCGCCGGACCGGATCATGTCGTCGACCCTTCCGACCAGTGTCAGGTCGCCGTCGGAATCCTGCGCGAAGATGTCACCGGTGTAGTACCAGCCATCGCGCAGTTTCTCGGCAGTCGCATCGGGGCGTCCGAGGTATTCGGAGAATATGGTGTCCACGGTGGCATCGACGATCAGTTCGCCTTCCTCGCCCGCTCCGACAGTGTCGTGCGGTCCGGCGCCACCGATGCGCGCGATGCGGACATGCGAATAGTAGCCGGGCCGCAATTTGGCGTGGCGGCCGACAGGGCTGGGATGATAGAGCGAGCACATCGTCTCGGTCGTGCCGTAGATGTGGCGCACGGTGCAGCCCCATTCCCGGTCCATCCGGACCAGAAGCTCGGGATCGATCGTCACCCCGCCATAGAGCACGCGCTCGATCGAGACCATCTTCGCGGGCGTGTAGCCCGGGGCCGACACCATCGCCTGGAACATCGGGGGTATGCAGAAGGCGTAGGTCAACCGCTCGCGGGCTACCAGGTCGACGATCGCTGCCGGGGTGAATTCCGACACCACGAAATAGCTGCCGTTGAAGGCGAGGGTCACGAGAAAGACGCCGTAGAAGCCGATCGCATGGCTGAGCGGCATGCAGCCGAGCGCCCTGTTATGCGTGCCGTGGCACAGCCCGCCCTGGGTCGCGAGCCACAGGAGCCGGGGCTCGGTCGTCCGGTGGGCGAGCACCACGGCCTTCGGCAGTCCGGTGGTGCCGGAGGTGTAGAACAGGAAAGCGGTCTCTTCCGCGTCCGGCTTCTCGTAGGGTGCGAGTGCGCTGGCGTTGCCGCGGCAGTCCGCGAAGGCGAGGGCGGATCCCGCGTCGCCGCCTGCCGACCAGATCGGTGCGCCTTCCGGGAGCACGTCGGCAAGCTGGCGGGCCAGTTCCGGGTCGGGTCCGATGACCGCTGCGCCGATATCGCCGGCCTTGCACAGCCCGGCCAGTTCCTCGTGTCCGAGTCGGAAGTTGAGGAGCGCCGGAACGGCGTTCAGGCGCATCAGCGCGAGCAGCGCGATGCAATGTTCCCAAAGGCCCGGAAGGACGGTCGCCACCCGGGTGCCGCGCTTGATTCCGTGCGCCGCAAAGCCGGCCGCGACCGCATCGATCTCTGCCATGAGCTGGCCGTAGGTCAGCTGCCGCTCGGTCCGGTCGTCGATCATCGCGAGATGGTCGGGCGTGCGGTCGGCAGCGAGCCGGACAATCTCGAAACCGCTGTGCATTCCGTTCCTCTCCTGCCTGGCGCCGTCGCGCGTCAACTACGGGGATTGCCCTCAGGCTGGCCCCGCTTCCATTCTTCGGCGACCTTTTGAAGACGGTCAAGGCAGGCAGCCCGGCCTGGTGCGAAGTCGTTGCCTATCCACCATTCCTCGACCATGCGGAGGCACTTGCCGACCCCGGGGCCTTCGCCGAGTCCGGCGTTGGCGGCATCCCTTCCGCCGAGCGGAAAACGCGGCGTGTGCCAGTCGGTGGCGATCCGGAGGAGGCCTTCCCGGGTTTGGGCGTGCCGCGCCGAAGCGTCCGGATCGCGCGCTGTCTCCTCGGCGTGATCGAGAAGCAGCAGGTCGACGAAAAGCGCGGCGCCGGCATCGTAGAGCAGCCGGCGCGCCGCGGCCTTTCCGGGCGGCGGCAGGAAAGCCCCGCGCCGCGTGATCAGGGCCTTCAGCCGGGTTGCCTCGGCGCGCGACATGCGGAGCCGTCGGCTGAGCCCGACGACCTCCTCTTCCGAGGCATCGATGAGGGAGGCCATACGCCTGAGCGCCTCCGGCTTGACGGAGGCGCCGCGCTCGAGTGCCGGCAGCACCGCAATCCGTTCCGGGTGCCGGGCCATCGGCAGCAGCCGTTCGAGCACGCCGGCAGTGTCCATGATCGCGAACACGGTTCCGGGATCCGGCGCCGTCAGCGTGCGGGACAGCTCGTGCCACAGCCGTTCTCCCGACAGCCGGTCGATCCGGTCGGCAGCCGCCGTACAGGCCGCGAGCGCGCCGGCATCGGCCGCCCCTCTGGCATACCAGGCATTGAACCGGAAGAACCGGAGAATGCGCAGATGATCCTCGGCGATGCGGTCCGCCGCGTCGCCGATGAAGCGCACGCGGCCGGCTTCCATATCCTCGAGCCCGCCCACGTAGTCGTGGACGTTTCCGTCGCGATCCGCCGACAGTGCGTTCATCGTGAAATCCCGGCGCGCCGCATCTTCGGCCCAGTCGGCGGTGTAGGCGACGGTTGCCCGCCGTCCGTCCGTCGACACGTCTCGTCTCAACGTGGTGATCTGGACAGGACCGTCGCCCATGATCGCGGTCACTGTGCCATGGGAAAGGCCGGTTGGCGCCGTCGCGATCCCGGCGCCGTCGAGGATCTCGATGACGCGCTGCGGCGGGGCGTCGGTCGCGAGATCCGTGTCTTCCGATGGCCGGCCGAGCAGGGCGTCGCGCACGCAGCCTCCCACGAAACGGACGGATGCGCCCGAGGATTCAAGAACGTCGAACAGTCTGCCGAGATCGCCGGTCGCTGCTGTTCGGGGCCACGAGATGACGGTTCGAACGGCCATCACGGATCGGCCCGGTATTGCTGCGCATCGCGCCGCCGATCATGCCGCTCCGGGCAGCTGCCCAAGGGATGTTTTGGCCATGCTGCCCGCGGCGCCGATCCTGCCGCCGGCAAAGAGAACATCGTCATCGGCATCCCTGTCCGCATTTCTACGCCGATCGCAGGATGCCTGTGCGCAGCGCGGTTGCCAACCGGCGCTGTGGCGGATTCCGTTTCCCCGTGGGATCTGCTGCTGCGTCCGCCTGAGGCTGATGCCGCGCGACCATTGCGCCGAACAGGGCGTTGCCGGACGGAAATCCGGCACCCTCAGCCAGAGGCGCCACAGGACGCGCTTGCGCTCCGGTTCGGGCCGGTCCGCGAAACCCGTCCTCGTGTGGACGACCGTGCAGTTGTTGAGGGACTGGATGAGGTCCAGGCCGACCGTGGCATGAAGGGAGAGGTCGACTGTCAGCGAATTCGGAATCGGCGAGGCACAAGCGGAACAGCCCTTTCAAGCTTCGAACGGGTTCAGCACGTCCACGTCCAATCCCGCCACATCAGCAACGTTGCGTGTCACGAGGATCAGGCCGTTGGCCTTGGCCGTCGCGGCCAGGAGCGCATCGATGACAGGCACCGGGCGGATCGCATTCATTCTGCCCCATTGTTCGGCAACAGCCGCATCAATGGGCAGAATGCGATCGCCGAAGTGCGATATCACGTCGGCGAGCCATGCCTCAAGCGCTTCGGCCCTTCCCGGATCACGGCGACGCACCGACTCCACGCCCTTGCGAATCTCGCCCAGTACCAAAGGGCTGAGCCACAGATCGTCCTCGGCGACGCCGCTCCACCACGTCGCCACGGCCCGATCGCCACGTTCACCCTTGCGCACCTCAGAGATGATGTTCGTGTCAATCAGGAAGGTCATCGGGGGACGTCACGCCCGAAATCGCGCGAGCGTTCAAGGTCAATCCCGTCGAGCGGCGCCGAGGCCAGCAGCGCCTTGAGCCCTCCGGAGCGCGGCGCGGCGATTTTCTCGCGCAGAACGGCGCGCGTCTCGGTCTCGCGCTCGGGATCGACTAGCGCTTTGGCGACGTCCCGCACAAGCGAAGCGTCTTCTTTCCGAACCTGGATCTCGACGCGCACAAAGCCCTGCCGCTGGCGGTGCTTGCGCCACTTGGTCACGGGAGACGGATCGGTGTTGGTCATGATTTCCTCAATTTCCGGAAATATTACCGGAAAAATGGGGGAACGGCAACGGGGATGCTTGCGACACGGTCCTGACCTTCAGGCCCCGCCTCTGCGGGGTCCGTCGCCTGGCCCGGCCGGGCGATTGGCAACACGGCGGCGCGATTGCTGAATATCGCGGCCACTCTGCGGGCGGCGGGACGCGTTCCCGACCGGGCCGGTCTGCGCGGAAGTGCCGCGCATGGCTTCGAGCGCTATCCCGTTTTCTTTTCTTTACAAATTCATGACAAGTAAAGAATCGCGTACTGCTCGTTGAAACCGGCCATTTCGAGAAGGACGATCTCATGCCGCGAGTAAGTGCGAAGCGCCAGATTACACTCCCCATCGATCAATGCAGGGAGGTCGGGATTGGGCCGGGGGACGAGTACCGCAGCTACGTCGCCGATGGCCGCATCACCATCGTTCGCAAGACGGCCGGGGCAGCCAGGGGGATCCTCCGCCATGCGGTTGGCGACTCTGACGTCAGCGACGAGGAGTCGCTGCAAGACGCGCTGGAAGAGCCGACGCCTTGATAGCCGTCGATGCCAGCGTCTTCCTCCGATATCTGCTGCACGACGACGAGGTCCATGCGGCGCGCGCGGACGCCGTATTCGATACTGCGGAGACCGTCCTCGTGACGGATGTCGTGCTGGTAGAAACCGTCTGGACGCTCTCCGGACGCAAGTACCGGCTGACCAAACCCGACCTGGTGGTCGCCCTCGAACGGCTGTTCAGCGAGCCGAACATCCGATTCGAGGACGATCAGGTCGTGTGGCGCGCCTTGCAGGCGTACCGTGGCGCTGCGTCGGCGGAGGAAGGCGAAGCAGGGTTGGCGAGCGGCGCCGGTTTCGCGGATGCGCTCATCGTGTACAAGGCGCTGAAGACCGCTTCGGAGGGTTGCGAGGCGCTGAATGCGGTCTACACCTTCGATGCGGCCATGTAGCGGCTCCGGCACGCCGCACCGCCATAGGAGGGATCCGAGGGAGGTCGCGAGAAGCGATCCGTATTGGTGGAGCCTCTCTTCGCCGCCGGATGGCATGGAGTGGGGTGCGGTCGAAGGTGAGGGACAAAGGCGAGGAAGGCGACCCGGTCAGGCGATGAACATTCGAGAATCCGTCATTGTCGCGCTGCGCGATGCCGCCGACCCGGTCAGGGCACCGCAGCAGCAGGCATACATGAAGTCGGACATGCCCTATCTGGGGGTGGGCGTTCCGCAATGCCGTCGCATCGCGGGAACCGTGTTCGCGAGGCATCTGCTGCCGGACGCTGACGCCTGGGAGGCGGCCGTTCTCGACCTCTGGCGCAGCGCCACCCACCGCGAGGAACGCTACGCGGCGGTCGAACTGCTGCTCTTCCAGCGCTATTCGAAGTGGCTCGAGCCGGCACGCCTCCCCATGGTCGAGGAGATGGTGGTCACCGGTGCTTGGTGGGACTATGTGGACGCGATTGCCGGCCGCGGGGTGGGGGCCATGCTCGCCGCTCATCCACGCCCGATAAAGACAGTTCTCCGGGAATGGGCGATGGATGGCGACATCTGGAAGCGGCGGACCGCCATTCTCGCGCAACTCCGCGCGAAGCATGGGACGGACACGAGGCTGCTTGCCGACGCGATCCGGCCGTCCATCGGCCACCCGGAGTTCTTTCTGCGAAAGGGCATCGGTTGGGCGTTGCGCGAATACTCCAAGACCGATCCGGGATGGGTGACGGCCTTCGTGGACGCGCATCCCGAGCTCTCCACGCTGAGCCGGCGCGAAGCGCTTAAGCACCTGGAGCGTCAACGCCAGCGCAGGTAGGTCCGCGGCCGGGCTTATGGGCTGAAGCCGCCCACCACGCGCCGTTCCTCGGCGGCGCATCGTCGACGGTGACGTACTGGCTCTTCGCTGACGGTCTGCCGGTGTGGATCTCGCTTGTGTGCAACGTGTCCAAGAAGTCGCTCATGTTGAGCCGCTGACCGATCGTCTCGGTGGAACAGAGTTCGCCGCGCGGGCTGAGGGCATGGACGCTGTTCCCCATCACTTCCACTGCGAGTGGGATGTTGGCGGTGATGACGAGGTCGCCACACCCGGCTCGCTTCACGATCTCGTTGTCCGCGACGTCGAACCCCGGGCTGGCCTGCACGAACTCGATGAGTGGCGAAACGGGAAGGCGAACGGGCTGATTGGCAACAAGGGTCAGCTTTACCCCGGTCCGCATCGCCGCCGGCGGACAGATCGGGCTACCGCGGCTGCGCTCTGGCCCGTCGAACCGCATCCATCATACGTGTTCCAGGTTTCGAACCGTTCGCTCGTTCGCGACATTGCCCGGGTTGAGCGTCGTGCCGGGCTCCAGGAGCACGACCTCGCAGGGTATCTCGGCGACGGGGCGGTGCTCGACGCCGTGCGGCACGATGATGAACTCTCCCGGCTCGACGATCTGTGACGGCTGATCGCGAAATTCCATCCGCAGACGGCCCGAGGTCACGAGGAAGAGCTCGTCTTCCTCGTCATGGCGGTGCCAGATGAACTCGCCTTCGAGCTTCACCAGCTTGATCTGCATCTCGTTGATGTCGCCCGCGACACGCGGCGACCACGGCTCGTCGATCGCGGCAAACCCCTCCGCGAGACTCTTCTTGGCAATCACTTGCTTCTCCTGGATCCGGATCCCCGTTCTTGGCTCAGGCACCGCCGGATCCTTGCCTCAACTCCGGAGTTCCCCCGCCAGATGACACCGTTCGGTGGCAACGCACTCGATCTTGCGATGTTCTCGAACCGGCCGGTTCGGAGCCGTTCTGCGCCATGGGTGCCGCGCCCTGCAGCCTATCCGCTGTATACGAGCTGGATCTGCTGCTGCGTCCGCCTGAGGCTGACGCCGCGAGACCATTGCGCCGAATAGGGCGTTGCCGGACGGAAATCCGGCACCCTCAGCCAGAGGCGCCATAGGACGCGCTTGCGCTCCGGCTCGGGCCAGTCCACGAAACCCGTCCTCGTGTGGACGACCGTGTAGTTGTTGAGGAACTGGATGTCGCCGCGGCGGAACGACATCGCGGCGTGATGCTCCTCGGCCAAGGCGGAAACGAAATCGATCGCTTCACGCTGCCGGGGCGTCATGTCGGGCGCTTCGGCCAGGGCATGGCCCTTCATGATGTGCTGCGGCCCGAAGGCAGTGCACAGCCTGCCGTCGAGGAAGTTGAAGACCGGGCTTTCGTACCACGGCCGCTCGTCCGCGTCCTGCTCGGCGTGCTTGGTCCAGCAATAGGGGCTGGTCAGCGCGTCCACGAGGTCGGGACGTCGGCGTTGCACCTCGTTGTAGAGCCTGACCGAACTCGCAATCTTGGACTGGCCCCCGGATTTTGCGGTGTGGATGCACAGGAGGCCGACGGCGTCTGTCTGATCGCAGTGATAGTCCATCGTTGCGCTGGTCTGGTAACCGCGGTGCTTTGGATTGTCGTAGTCGCGGCCGGCGTCCAGCACATGACCGATCATGTCGCCTTCGGGGTTGTTCGACTGGGCGACGCCCATATGCAACCCGATCGCCCAATACACCACCGCCGCTTCCATCAGCGACAGCTCGTCCATCGGCAGGCCGCGATAGAATGCGACGCCGGGGCCGTCGCGCAGCCGGTCCAGCATGGCGGTGGCACGCTCGGTGAAGGGGCCGAGATCGAAGTCGGACCGCGAAGTCTCGAGGAGCCGGTTCGGGTCGCCGTTCAGCCTGGCGGCAGCGGCGCGGGCCATGTCGACCAGATGGGCGGATTCGGCACCGGTCGCCTCGAAGCGCCAGTCGTTCCGTGAGCGCAGTTCGGTGCCGGTCCAGTCCGCCGGATCGACGACCGGCCTGCCGCTGACGGCGGCAGGGCGATCTGCAGTGCCTGTTGCAACGGCCATTGATCTTCTCTCCGGGAAAGCTGCCGTCCCACTATAGCACCGGATCCGTCCGGTGCCGGCGACAACGGTCACACGGGCGGGCCGTTCCGGTCAGGTGAGGCGGTCGATCGCCGCGAGTTCCGCTTCGGCGAGCCGCCAGCCCGCCGCGGCGGTGTTGCGCGCGACCTGCCCGGGGGAGGAGGCGCCGGCGATCACGCTGAGGACGCTGGGCTGTGCGGCGAGCCAGGAGACGGCCAATTCGAGCAGGCTGCGGCCCTCCGCCTCGGCGAAGCGCTGCAGCCGCTCGGCCACCTGCCACTCGGCCTCGGAGACCTGCCCAGCCGACAGCCGCGTCCCGTGCGGCCAGGGCCCGCCGCGCCGGTACTTGCCGGTCAGCAGCCCGCTGGCCAGCGGGTAGTAGGGCAGGATTCCCATCTCTGCCGCCGCACAGGCCGGCGCCACGTCGAGCTCGACGGCGCGGTCGAGCAGGCTGTAGCGGTTCTGCGCGGTGACGAATGCGCACCAGCCGCGCGCATCCGAAACCGCCCGCGCCTCCGCGATCTGGTCGCCCGAGAAATTTGAACAGCCGACGAAGCGGACCTTTCCCTGGGCCACCAGCGCATCGAGCGCTTCGAGGGTGTCGGCGATGGGCGTCGACGGGTCGGGCCGGTGGAGCTGGTAGAGGTCGATCACGTCGGTGCGAAGGCGTTTCAGGCTGCCCTCGACCGCGCTGGCGATGGTGCGGGGCCGCGCGTCGCTCCAGCCGAACTTGGTGGCAATGGCGATCTCGTGGCGTCGGGCGCCCAGCGCCTTCCCGATATAGTTTTCCGACCGGCCGCCGCCGTAGGACTCGGCGGTGTCGAACAGGGTGATCCCGGCATCGAGTGCGGCATGAATGACCGCTCGCGAGTCGCGCTCGTCCAGCCTGCGGCCGAAATTGTTGCAACCCAGCCCGACCACCGAGACGGTCAGCGCATTGCCTTGTGCACCGCCGATGGATCTGAACTCCATATGTCGTGCTCCGACGTTCGGCGCTGTGCCGCAGGATGCGCCGGGGGGCGTCTCGCCGAAAGTCCGCCTTCAGTCTGCCAGGCGCGCTCGGTGCGGTGCCGGTCGATATGGCGGCAGCGGCCTATGCCGCGCGGTCCCGCCGCTCTGCCTCCGCTGCCTTCCAGTTGTTCCACGCATGCAGGTTTTCGTGTGCCGTGTCTCCGTGCTCCAGGAACTCCCGGGTTTCGGCGTCGTTTTCGGCGGTGAACTCAAATCGGTATCCGTTGGGATCGTGAAAATAGATCGAGCTGCAGATGCCATGCCTGATCGGTCCCTCGAAGGGGATCCCGGCGGCGGACAGGCGATCGGCCCATGCGCCGAGCGCGGCGTGGCCGGCGACCCGCATGGCGAAGTGGAGGTCCATGCCCCACCGGGTCTTGTAGAGCTCGGCCGGGTCGTCGCCCTCGCGGAACGGGACGTCGAAAAAGGCGAGGTAGTTCGACTGTCCCGGTCCGGCGCCGTGGCTGCCGATGTCGAAGAAGATGTGCATGTAGCTCACCGCCTCGCCGCTGGTCGGGTGTTCGTCGATCTGCAGCGCCATGACCAGCGGAAAGCCGATCCTGTCCTCCCAGAAGGTGCGGGTTTCCTCGGCGTCGCGGCAGCGATAGGCCGAATGGTGAAGGCCGAGCGCGTCGATCTCGCGTCTGGTTGCGGTCATGGCTGTCCGCCTCCTGCGGTTGTCGTCCCGGGAACTCTATATGGTCTCCGGTTCGGTTGGAACCGTTTCCCGTCGTCCCGTACCCTCGCGTCGCAAAGACCTTCTGCAACCATGACGGGAGGAAGCCTGGAGAGCGGAGAGACGGCCCCTCTCTCCGGCCGCCTAAAGGGGCTCGCGCATGGCGCTCGTGTTCCGCTGCCGTCCGTCCGCCGTCATCCGTGCCGCACCAGCCATAGCGTTGCAGAACGCGCCCGGATCGATCGGGATCGTTCGCGCCACTGCCTCGCCGATCGTCACTCGCCGCCGCGCTGTTCGCTCCGTTCGAACTCCTCGACGTCGATCGGCCGGTACGGCTCTTCCTTGAAGCGGTCATGCACCAGCAGGAAGCCGCCGATCACGATGAGCATCGAGGCCACGCCGGCGGCGAGCAGCTTGCCTCGCGGCGCCTCGCCGAAGTCCGGCGGTAGTTGGTCGCCGGTAGCGGGATCGATACGCGGGCTCGCTAAGAATATCTTCCACAGATACCACCCCGCATAGGGGGCTGCGAACGGGACGAGGGTGAGAAGGATAAGCCTGATCATGGCGGGTCCAGGATGTTGCAGAGCGCGACCAGGAGCCGCGCCGTCAGGCCCCAGATGTAGAACTCCCCGTACGGCAGCACGTAGAAGACCCGCTCGAGGCCCTTCTGGTAGCGGGTCTCGGTCCGGTGGTTCCCGCGGTCGAGAACGAAGGATAGCGGAACCTCGAAGACCGTCTCGACTTCGGCGCTTGCCGGCGCCAGCGGAAACGGCGGCCGCACCAGGCCGAGCACGGGCGTGACCCGGTATCCGCTGCCGGTAACGCGGTCGCCGAGCTGTCCGAGCACCTCTATGCGGTCGCGGGCGAGGCCGATCTCCTCCTCGGTCTCGCGCAGCGCCGCGTCCTCCGCGGATGCGTCGTCCGGATCGATCTTTCCGCCCGGAAAGGAGACCTGTCCGGCATGGTTCGCGAGGTCGGGCGCGCGCCGCGTCAGCAGCACGGTCGCCCCCTCCGGACGCGCGACGATGGGCATCAGCACGGCCGCCGAGGTGAGCTTCGCCGGCCGGATGTCGGGTTTCTGCTCCAGCCATCCGAAGCCGTCATGGTCGGCCGCCGCCGCGCCACCCTCCGCGGTGCGGAGCGCCAGCGCGAGGCGCTCATGGAGTGCGCACGTGCCCGCGTCAGCCATCCCCGAGCGCTCCGATCTCGAAGAACGCACCGCCGCTCCATACCCCGAGCACGGTGCCCGATGCGGTCGCGCGCTCCACGCCGAGTTCCACCAGCTCGTAGAAGACCGGCCGCGTGATCAGGCCCTCGAGCCGGTCGCGCACAAGGACGTATGGCGACGGCTCGCCGGTGCCGGCGGCGATGTCCACCCGGATGGGATGGTCGGGGCCGGCGGTGACGGTGTCGTCGAGGTTGGTGCGGAACGCAAGCTCCTGGCGGTCGCCGTCGCCGGTCGCCGTCACCTCGACCGCGGTGAACGGCGCGTCGTCGACCCTGATGCGGCACATCTCGGCCGGGGTGACGAGCCAGTAGTCGCCGGCGTCGTCGCGCCGCAGGACCGAGGCGAAGAGCCGGACCAGCGGCTTGCGCCCGATCGGCGAGCCCAGATAGTGCCAGGTGCCGTCGCGCGCGATCCGCATGTCGATGTCGCCGCACATCTGCGGTCCGCCGCCTGCCGGCGCGTCGCTGCGCGGTGGCAGCACGGAGCCGAGGCTGGCCAGCGTGTCGTCAGTCATGGCGCGCGGCCGTCCCCTGACGGCGGTCGCCGGAGCCTGCCGGGCGGCGGCGCGAAGAAAATGAGACAGGACGGTTCGACATCGGCTAGAATCTACACCCCGCAGCATGGAGTTTGAAGTGAGCGAAATCGAAGCCACCCCGGCCTCCGACCGATTGATCGCGGACGTCGAGGCGTGCGGCCGGCGCATGGCCGCGGTCAGGCGGAACATCGGCACCGCCATATTCGGCCAGCACGACGTCATCGAGCTGGCGCTGATCGCCATCTTTTCCGGCGGGCATGCGCTGCTCGTCGGCTATCCCGGGCTCGGCAAGACCCTCCTCGTCGAGACGCTGGGCACCATTCTCGGGCTCGAGGCGCGCCGCGTCCAGTTCACGCCGGACCTGATGCCCCCGGACATCCTCGGATCGGAGGTGCTTGAGGAGAGCGAGACCGGCCGCCGGTCCTTCCGCTTTATCCGCGGCCCCGTCTTCAGCCAGCTGCTGATGGCCGACGAGATCAACCGTGCGAGCCCCCGCACCCAGTCGGCGCTTCTCCAGGCGATGCAGGAATACAAGGTCTCGGTGGCCGGCCAGGATCACGCGCTGCCGGCCCCGTTCCACGTGCTCGCCACCCAGAACCCCATCGAGCTTGAGGGCACCTACCCGCTGCCCGAGGCCCAGCTCGACCGCTTCCTGCTGCAGATCGATGTCGGCTATCCCGACGCCGAAGCGGAGAAGCGCATGCTCGTGGCGACCACCGGCATCGAGGAGTCGCGCGTCGAACAGGTTCTCACCGCCGCCGACCTCGTCGCCGCGCAGCGGCTGGTGCGCACGATCCCGATCGGCGACGCCGTCGTCGACGCCATCCTCGAACTGGTACGGGCCGCGCGTCCCGACGAGACCGCCGATCCGGCGATCCGCAGCAACCTGTCGTGGGGGCCGGGCCCGAGGGCGAGCCAGGCGCTGGCGCTCGCCGGCAAGGCGCGGGCGCTGCTCGCCGGCAGGTTCTCGCCGTCGGTCGACGACGTGGTCGCCGTTGCCCCCTCGGTGCTCCGCCACCGCATCGCGCTGACCTTCTCGGCCCGTGCGGACGGCATCACCGTCGACGACATCATCGGGCGCCTGTGCGCGCTGCTCGCGTGAGATCGCCGCGGCCAGCCGTCAACACGTCGCTCTCCGAGGGCAGGGTCTGGCTGCGCGCCGAGGAGGCGGCAGCGCCGCTGCCGCCGCTGCTGGTCCAGGCGGAACGGGTCGCCACCGTGGTCGCCCAGGGCGTCCATGGCCGGCGCCGCACCGGCACCGGAGACAGTTTCTGGCAGTACCGCCGCTACCAGCCGGGCGACCCGGCGCAGGACATAGACTGGCGCCAGTCGGCGCGAGCGCAGTCCGCCTATATCCGCGAGAACGAATGGGAAGCCGCGCAGAACGTGTATTTCTGGGTCGACCGGTCGCCGTCGATGGGCTGGCATTCCCATCCCGAACTGCCGACCAAGGCCGAGCGGGCGGCAGTGATCGCGCTCGCGCTCGCCTCGCTGCTCGTCGATGGCGGCGAGCGGATCGCGCTCCTCGAGACCGGCGCGCGGCCTGCCGCCGGGCGCGCCGCCCTGCTGCGCCTGGCCGCGGTGCTGGCCGGCGACGGGGACGGCCACGGCCGATCCGGCCTGCCGCGGCTCGAGGCGCTGCGGCGCCACAGCCGCGTCGTCCTCGTCGGCGATTTCCTCGACGCGCCGGCGGACATCGCCCCGGTGGTCCGCGCCTTCTCGACGCGGGGATATCTGGGCCACCTCATCGCCATCCGCGATCCGGCGGAAGAGGATCTGCCGTTTCGCGGACGGACCCGGTTCGAGGGCCTCGAAGGCGAGGGCGGGGTGCTGCTCGGGCGCGCCGACTCGGTCGACGAGGAGTACCGCCTCGCCGTCCGCGCCGACCGTGACGCGCTGGCCGACATCTGCCGCCGCAACGGCTGGTCGCTGACCCTGCACCGGACCGACCGCTCCGCCGGACCGACGCTGCTTGCGCTTCACATGCTCATGTCGGAGAAGGAGAACCGCTGAATGCCGGAACTGGGCGGCCTCGTCTTCTCGTCGCCATGGCTGCTGGCCGCGCTCGCCGCCTTGCCGGCGCTGTGGTGGCTGCTGCGGGTCACGCCGCCGTCGCCGCGCGTGGTGAGCTTCCCGTCGGTCAGGCTGCTGCTTGCGCTGCGCCCCCGCGAGGAGACCCCCGCCCGCACGCCGTGGTGGCTGATCGTGCTGCGCATGCTCGCCGCGGCGCTGGTTATCATCGGGCTCGCGCATCCGCTTCTCAACCCGGGGGTCAGATTCCACGGCACCGGGCCGCTGGTGCTGGTCGTCGATGACGGCTGGGCGTCGGCGCCGGACTGGACGGAGCGCCGGAACAGGATCGACGAGCTGCTGGTGCGGGCGGAGCGGGAGAATCGGCCGGTGCACTTCGTGACGACCGCGCCCGCGCGGGCGTCCGAACCGCTTGAGGTCAGCAGGCTCATGCGCGCCGCCGATGCCAGGAGCCTGCTCGCCGGGTTGATGCCCAAGCCGTGGCCGCCCGACCGCGCTGCGGCACTGACGGCGTTGCGCGAACTCAGCGTGGAGGGCTCTGCCCATGCCGTCTGGATCGCCGACGGCATCGGAGATCCCGCCGCGGCCGCCCTCGCCAAGCGGCTTCAGTCGCTCGGAAGCCTCACCGTCATCGAGCAGCCCGCCGCGGCGCGGGCATGGCTCGTTGGCGCGCCCGAATCGGGCGATGACGGATTCTCGGTTCCGGTGTCGCGCGTCGCCGCGCCGGCCGTTCGCGACATCCGGCTCCAGGCGCTCGCCGAGGACGGACGCCTCATCGCCGAGGGGCGCGCCGGCCGTTTCGAGAGCGGCGCCGCGCAGGCCACGATTCGCATCGACTTGCCGGCCGAGCTCCGCAACGAAGTCGCGCGCGTCGCGCTCGTCGCCGCCGACAGCGCCGGCGGGGTGTTCCTCGTCGACGAACGCTGGCGGCGCCGCCCCGTTGGCGTCGTTCCGGGCGATGCCGTCGAGGCAGAACAGCCCCTCCTGTCCGCCACCTACTACCTCGAGAGGGCGCTGGCTCCGTTCGCTGAGGTGCGCAGGGGGAGCGTCGTGGAACTGCTGGAACGCGGACTCGCCGTCATTGCGCTTCCGGACGCCGGTCGGTTGCTTGCCGGCGACGCGGCGGCGCTCGCCGGCTGGATCGACGGTGGCGGGGTCCTCCTGCGCTTCGCCGGACCGAAGCTTGCCGCTGCCGCCAGCGCCGCCGGCGCCGGGGACGCGATGCTGCCGGTGCGGCTGCGTGGCGGCGACCGTTCGCTCGGCGGCACGATGTCGTGGACCGAACCGGCGCGGCTGCTGCCGTTCGAGGATGCCAGCCCCTTCGCCGGCCTCGCGCCGCCGGCCGACGTGCGCGTCCGTCGTCAGGTCCTCGCCGAGCCCGAACTCGGCCTCGACCGCAGGACCTGGGCGCGGCTTTCCGACGGAACACCGCTGGTTACCGCGGAGAAGCGCGGCCGTGGCTGGCTGGCGCTGATTCACACGACGGCGAACACCGACTGGTCGAACCTGCCGATCTCCGGCCTGTTCGTCGACATGCTGCGCCGCATCGTCGCGCTGAGCGTCGGCGTTGCCGGCGACCGCGCCGCCGCCGTCCTGCCTCCGTTCCGGACCCTCGACGGGTTCGGCCGGCTGGGCCCGCCGCCAGCGGATGCGGTGAGCGTGCCGTCGCGGGAATTGCCCGGACTGGCGCCGTCGGCGGCGACGCCGCCCGGCTATTACGGGACCGAGACGGCGCGGCACGCCCTCAACCTGGCGGCCGGCATCGACGGCCTTGCGGCCATCGGCGGCCTGCCTGCCGGGGTCGAGCGGCAGGCGCTGGTCCGCGGCTCGGTGCTCGATTTCAGGCCGTGGCTCCTTCTCGCGGCGCTTCTCCTCGTGCTGGCCGACTTCGCCGCAAGCCTCGCGCTCCGCGGGCTGCTGCGCTTCCCGCGACCCGGAAGGGCTGTCGCTGCCGGCCTCGCCGGCCTCGCCCTGTTCGCCGCGGATCCAGGCGCCGGCACGGCCCAGACCCTGCCCGGCGGTGCGGCGGATGCCGCCGACCGCCGGGCGCTCGAGGCAACGTCCGTGACCCGGCTCGCCTATGTCCGCACTGGCGATCGGGCGCTCGACAAGATGACGGAGGCCGGCATGCACGGCCTCGCCGGGGTGTTGAAGACCCGCACGTCGGTCGAGCCGGGCGCGACGATTGCCGTCGACATCGAGACCGACGACCTTGCGCTCTTTCCGCTCCTTTACTGGGCGGTCTCGCCGCGCCAGCAGCTGCCTTCGGAACGCGCGCGGCGCCAGCTCGCCCGCTTCCTCCGCACCGGCGGCACGATACTGTTCGACACGCGCGCCCGCGGCGGCAGCGGCGCAGCCGCGCTTCATCTCCGGCGGCTGCTCGACGGGCTCGACGTGCCCTCGCTGACGAGGCTGCCGGACGATCACGTGCTTAGCAGGTCGTTCTACCTGCTCGACGACTTCCCCGGGCGGTGGGCCGGCGGCCCGGTATGGGTCGAGCGCCGCGGCGGCCGCCACAATGACGGTGTCTCGCCGGTCGTGATCGGCTCCAACGACTGGGCCGCAGCATGGGCGGTCGACCGGTCCGGCCGGCCGCTGGCCGCGGTGGTGCCCGATGGCGAGCGGCAGCGCGAGATGGCCTACCGCTTCGGCGTCAACTGGGTGATGTATGCGCTGACTGGCAACTACAAGGCCGACCAGGTGCATGTGAACGCGATCATCGAACGGCTGGGCCAGTGAAATGACGCAGATCGCCTTCGCGCCGTCCTTTCCGTGGCCCGTCCTTGCTGGGCTCGCGGCGGCGATCCTGCTGATCGGCGGATACGCGCTGTGGCGCCGCGCCCGCGGCGCCGCCTGGCGGATCGCGGCCGCGTCGGTGCTGCTCGGCGCACTCGCCGACCCGGTGCTGGTCGAACAGGAGCGGATACCGGTAGACGACGTGGCGGTGGTGGTCGTCGACGAGAGCCTGTCGCAACGCATTGGCAGCCGCAGCGCGGAGACCCAGGCCGCGGTCGAGCGGCTTACGACGCGGCTCGACCGCCTGCGCGGGGTCGAGCCGCGTGTCATCCGCGCCGGCGCCGACGGCGCCCGCAACGACGGCACGGCGCTTTTCGACGCGGTCGAGCGGGCGCTCGCGAACGTGCCGCGCGGGCGCATCGGCGGAACCTTCCTCGTCACCGACGGCCAGGTGCACGACGCGCCCGCGGAGGCGGCCGACCTGGCGTTGCCCGGGCCGGTCCATGCCCTGCTGACCGGCGCGCCCGGCGAGCGCGACCGCCGCCTGGTCGTCGAGCGCGCGCCGCGTTTCGGCCTCGTCGGCAAGACCGTCGAGATCGAGGTCTCGATCCATGACCGGGACGGGGCCGCTGCCGAGGTCGAACTCAGGCGCGACGGCGCGGCGGTGCGCACGATCACCGTCCCCGCAGGCCGCAGCGTCCGCATACCGTTCCGGCTCGAACATGCGGGCGCGAACATCCTGCAGCTGCAGGCGTCGTCCGCGGACGGCGAGATCTTCGACGGCAACAACCGCGCCGTGGTCCAGGTCAACGGCGTCCGCGAAAGGCTCCGCGTCCTCCTCGTTTCCGGCGAGCCCCATGCCGGTGAGCGCGTGTGGCGGAACTTCCTCAAGGCCGACCCCTCCGTCGACCTGATCCACTTCACCATCCTGCGGCCGCCCGACAAGCAGGACTCGACTCCGGTCCGGGAACTCGCGCTGATCGCCTTTCCGGTGCGCGAGCTGTTTGAGGAGAAGATCGACGAGTTCGACCTCATCATCTTCGACCGCTACCACCGCCGTGGCGTGCTCCCCGGCCTGTATTTCGAGAACATCGTGCGCTACGTGCAGAATGGCGGCGCGGTGCTCAACGTCGCGGGGCCGGCGGCCGCGTCGCCGCTCAGCCTCCATCGGACGGCGCTCGGCGACATCCTCCCCGGCCACCCGTCGGGCAGTGTGATCAAGGGCGGCCTCAGGCCGCAGATCACGTCCTACGGCCGCCGCCATCCGGTGACCGCGGACCTGGTCGGCGCCGACGGCGAGGGGCCGCCGTGGGGGCGCTGGTTCAGGCAGGTCGCGGTGACCGCCGGACGGGGCGAGACGCTGATGGACGGCGCCGGCCGCCAGCCGCTGCTGATGCTCGACCGCATCGGCGAGGGCCGGGTCGCGCAACTGCTCAGCGATCATATCTGGCTGTGGGCGCGCGGCTTTGAGGGCGGCGGGCCGCATGCCGAGATCCTGCGACGGCTCGCGCACTGGCTGATGAAGGAGCCTGGCCTCGAGGAGGAGGCCATCAGCGCCCGGGTCGAGGGCAACGAGCTGGTGATCGTCAGCAGGAGCGCTTCCGACGAGCATGGCGAGATCACGGTGAAGGCGCCGTCCGGCGCCGCGCGGACGCTCGTCCTCGAGAAGGGTGCGGGCGGGCGTGCAAGGGCCGCTCTGCCGGTCGAGGAAATCGGCATCTACAGGATCGGGGACGGTCGGCGCAGCACCGTGATCGCGGTCGGTAACCCCAACCCCAGGGAGTTCGCCGACATGCGCGCGAGCGCCCAACCGCTGGCCAACGCAGCTGCGCTGTCGGGCGGCGGCATCGCCTGGCTGCGCGATGGCCTGCCGGACCTCCGCCGCGTACGGCCCGGCCGTCCGGCATCGGGATCGCAGTGGATGGGCGTCGTCGCGAACCGCGACTACCGTGTCGCCAGCGTACGCGAAACGCCGCTCCTGCCGCCGCTCGCAGTCCTGCTCCTTGGCCTCGGGGCGCTGGTGTGGGCGTGGCGCCGCGAGGGGCGCTGATGGCTCGCCGGCGGCGCTAGTTGACGGGGATGCCGAGCCCGGCGCAGAACGCCACCACCATCGACTGCAGGAGGTAGACATTGGCGACGGCGGGCACCGCGACGGCGCCGATCAGCAGCAGCGCGCCGATCAGGACGTATTCGGGCCGCAGCCATTTCGAAGGCTTTTCGGGCGGTGCGTCCTTCATGCCGTCATTATAAGCGCCCGGTTGCGGTCCCGGCAAGGCTTGTGCGGCACCTTGGGGCGCGCCGGGCGGCAGCTTGGTTTTGCCGGCGAAGCGGCGTAAGGTAGCAGTACGCAAAACGGTCGGGAGACATATCATGAGCAGTGACGCTGGACCGCGCGGGCATGCCGTCGTGATGCAGCCCGACGAGGGGCCGAGTTGGTGGCAGCCGGTTCCGGCCAACGGCCACGCCGATCCGAAGCTGATGCCGGCGAACACCGGGTTCGATGGCCTGTCGATGGGCTACCAGACCATAGCTGTGGGCGGGCGCGTGCGTCCGCACTCGCACGGAGACCAGATCGAGATCCAGGTCTGCTTCCGCGGCCGCGGCCATGTACTCGTCGACGACGTTCGCCACGAGCTGACGCCCGGATCGGCCTGTTTCCTCGGATATGACGTCAAGCACGAGATCGTAAATGACGGGGATGAGGAGCTGGTGATGCTGTGGGTGATCGCGCCGCCGGGCCTCGAGAACTTCTTCGAGACGATCGGCCGCCGGCGCGAGCTACATGATCCGGAGCCGGAGCCGTTCGAGCGTCCGGCCGACGTCGTCGCGATAGAACGCTCGCTCGGCATGAACGACACGGTGCGCACGGCGGACGGGGATGTGTAGCGGCCATGCCGGCGGTTGATATCGGCGACGCCGAGATCCACTACGAGGAAACCGGAGTCGGCGAACCGGTGATGCTGGTGCCGGGCCTCGGCGGCGGCGGCAATGTCTGGCATCGCCAGGTGCCCGAGTTGGCGCGCGATTTCCGGGTGATCACCCACGACCATCGCGGATGCGGCCAAAGCACCCCCTCGCTCATCGACTACTCGGTCGACCAGATGGCGGCGGATGCGATCCGGCTTCTGGACCGTCTCCAAATAGAGCGCGCGCACTGGGTCGGCCATTCCACCGGTGGCGCGATGGGCCAGATCGTTGCCCAGGACTATCCGGACCGCCTCGGAGCGCTGGTGCTGAGCGCGACCTGGCCCGGCCAGGATCCGTATTTCCGGCGCGCGTTCGCGGCGCGGCGCGCAGTGCTCACGGCGCTCGGCACGGCGGAATATGCCCGCCATTCCGTGCTCAGCCTCCATTCGCCGTGGTACATCACCGAGAACGAAGGGCTGATGGCCGAGCAGGAGGCCCATATCGCCGGTTCCGGCCAGCCGATGGAGATCATGCGGAGTCGGATCGACGCCATCTGCGCCTTCGACCGCCGCGACCGGCTCGCCGACATCAAGGCGCCGACGCTGGTCATTGTCGCCGAGGATGACATGGTAACGCCGCGCTACCTGTCCGACGAGATCGCCGAAGCCGTCTCCGGGGCGGAAAAGGTGGTGCTGCCGACCGGCGGCCATTTCGTGATCCATATCCTGGTCGATGCATACAACGAAGCGGTGGGAGACTTCCTGCGCCGCCACCGCATGCGCGGATCCGGCCAGTAGGACCGTGGCGAAACCGCCTGCCGGACAGTCGGCCGAGGTGTCGGTTGTCGGAACCTTTCCAACCCCGATCGTCCGGTGGATGCTGGACGACACGCGCGCGCTGAACCGGGATCTGCGCAAGACCATCTTCGACCGCCGCGCCAGCCACGAGAGCACGCAGCACAGCAACCTCGGCGGCTGGCAGTCGAGCTGGGATCTCGCAGACTGGGGCGGCGAGGCGGCCGCAAGGGTCATCGGCGAGGCGCGGAGGCTCGCCGGCCGCCTGACCTGCGACCGAACCGGCCGACCGGTCGACGTCAAATGGCTCGTGAACGCCTGGGCCAACGTCAACCGCGGCGGCCATGGCAACGAATTTCACACCCATCCAGGGGCGTTCTGGTCCGCAACCTATTTCGTCGACGATGGCGGCGCCGGCGCCGACGCCGCGGTCGGCGGCGAGTTCGAGATCCAGGATCCGCGCGGCGTCGCGCCCGCCATGCTCGCGCCACACCTCGGCTTCAACATGCCCGGCGGGCAGTCCGCAGGCGCCAGCGAACTGATCCCGCCACGCACGGGGATGATGCTGATGTTTCCGTCATGGCTGTCCCACGGGGTGCGGCCCTACCGGGGCAGCGGGGTCCGCATTTCCGTGGCCGTGAACCTCACCCCCGCCAGAGGGCCGGGATAGTCGCCTTCGGCGTCATAGGCGCCGGCGCCTGGGGCACGGCGCTGGCTGTTGCGCTGTGCCGCGCCGGCCACGCGCCGCGCCTGTGGTCATTCGGGTCCGAGGTGGCGGATGCGATCAACGGCACCCGCACGAATCCGGCCTATCTGCCCGGCGTCGATCTCGATCCCCGCATCGGGGCAACCGTCGACCTTTCCGCCATGGCGGAATGCGGTCGGCTGCTGCTCGCGGTTCCGGCCCAGCACCTCCGCCGGACCATCGCGCCGCTGGCCGGCCGTCTGGCGCCGTCGACCGAACTTGTCGTCTGCGCCAAGGGCATCGAACAGGAAACGCTGTGCCTGATGAGCGAGGTGGTTGCTGCGCTGCTGCCGGTCCATCCCGTCTTCGTGCTGTCGGGGCCCAGCTTTGCCCGTGAGGTTGCCCTTGGAAGGCCGACCGCGGTCACGCTCGCGGGTCCCGATCTCGCGGGCGCCGCCCGTCTCGCAGGGGAACTCGGATCGGAACGGTTCCGCCCCTATGCGGGGGACGACGTGATCGGAGCCCAGATCGGCGGTGCGATCAAGAACGTTCTGGCGATCGCCTGCGGAATCGCCGATGGGCGCGGTCTCGGGAACAACGCGCGGGCGGCGCTGATCACGCGGGGCCTTGCCGAGCTGACCCGGTTGGGTGTCGCCAAGGGCGGTCGGGCCGACACCATGATGGGGCTTTCGGGTCTCGGCGATCTGACGCTGACCTGCACGAGCACGCAGTCGCGCAACTACGCGCTCGGCGCCGAACTTGCCGCCGGGCGCGAACTTGCCGCCATCCTGGACGGGCGCAACAGCGTGGCCGAGGGAGTCTATACTGCGGCTGCCGCCCGTGCCCTGGCGGCCGAGCTCGGCGTCGACGTACCGATCATCGAAGCCATCGACGCGGTGCTCAACCGTGGCGCCGACATCGACGATGTCATCGGAGCGCTGTTGTCACGGCCCTTCAGGGCAGAGGCAGACGGAACGGCGCGCGGGATCACTGAACTCGAAGACGGGAAACCGAAGTCATGAACTACTGGCTGTTCAAATCGGAACCGGGAGCATGGTCCTGGGACGACCAGGTCGAGGAGGGAACGGCGGAATGGGACGGCGTCCGCAACCACCAGGCCAACAACAACATGAAGGCAATGCGGAACGGGGACCGGGGGTTCTTCTACCACTCTGTCAACGAAAAGCGCATCGTCGGCATCGTTGAGGTGGTGCGGGAGCACTATCCGGACCCCACCGACGAGTCGGGGCGGTTCGGAATGGTCGACGTGAAGGCCGTCATGCCGGTTGCGGCCCCGGTCACCCTGGCCGATATCAAGGCCGAACCGGCGCTGTCGAACCTTGCGCTGGTGCGGCAATCCCGGCTGTCGGTGGTGCCGGTCGCCGAGGACGAATGGGCGCTAATCTGCCGCATGGCCGGGGTCGACCCCTGAGGACGTGATGACCGGCGACGGAGCGGCCGGGGGCGGGCAGCGCCTGCTGTGCCGGCTCGACGAGATCGAGGACCCGGGGAGCCGCGGCTTCGAGGACGTTGCCGACGAGGCGCCGCTGTTTGTCGTACGGCGTGGCGGCGAGGTTTTTGCCTACCGCAATGTCTGTCCCCACTACGGGGCGCCGCTCGACTGGAAGCCGGACGCGTTCCTCACGCGCGACCGCCGGCTGATCCTCTGTTCGATGCACGGCGCGCTCTTCGATATCGCGAGCGGTGCCTGCGTCGAGGGGCCATGTCCGGGCGAGGCGCTGACCGCGGTGCCCGTGGCGGTGAGGGGCGGCAAGGTCTATCTGGCCGGCCCGCCGCCGGAAACGGCGGCGCCGGCGTCTTGCCCCTGAGCGGGTTTGGACGGATAATCCGGCGTGGAAGTTTCCGGGACGGCACGAAAGGACAGGGCAATGTCGGAAAACGAGGTCTTCGCGGTTCCCAGGGAATGGGCGGACTCGGCCCATGTCGACGACGCGCGGTATCAGGAGATGTACCGGCGTTCGGTCGAGGACTCGGAGGGATTCTGGAACGAGCACGGCCGCCGCATCGACTGGATGCAGCCCTACACCGAGGTCAAGGATGTCTCCTACGCCTATGACGACGTCCATGTGCGGTGGTTCCAAGACGGCACGCTCAACGCGTCGGCCAATTGCCTCGACCGGCATCTCGAGACCCGTGGCGACAAGGCCGCGATCATCTGGGAGGGCGACGATCCGGCCGAGTCGCGGACCCTGACCTACCGCGAGCTTCATGGTGAGGTCTGCCGCTTCGCGAACGTTCTCAAGGCGAGCGGTGTCGGCAAGGGCGACCGGGTTACGATCTACCTGCCGATGATCCCCGAAATCGCGGTCGCCGTACTCGCCTGCGCGCGCATCGGTGCCGTCCATTCTGTGGTGTTCGGCGGCTTCTCGCCGGAATCCATCGCCGGCCGGATCCACGATTCCGATTCCTGCCTGGTGGTGACTGCGGACGAGGGGGTCCGCGGTGGCCGCAAGATCCCGCTCAAGGCCTATGTCGACGAGGCCCTGGAAAAATGCCCGTCGGTGCGCGGCTGCGTCGTTGTCCGCCGCACCGGCGCCGATGTTGGCTGGACCGATGGCCGCGACGTCTGGTACCACGAGGCGATGGCCGAAGCTGCGGCCGACTGCCCGCCCGAGGAGATGGGCGCTGAGGATCCGCTCTTCATCCTCTACACGTCGGGCTCCACGGGCAAGCCGAAGGGCGTGCTCCACACCACTGGCGGGTACCTGGTCTACGCGTCGATGACCCATGAGTATGTGTTCGATATCCGCGAGGACGACATCTATTGGTGCACGGCGGATGTCGGCTGGATCACGGGGCACTCCTACATCGTCTACGGCCCGCTCGCCAACGGGGCGACCACGTTGATCTTCGAGGGGGTGCCGACCTATCCCGACTTCTCGCGCTTCTGGCAGGTCTGCGACAAGCACGGGGTCACCGTCTTCTACACCGCGCCGACCGCGATCCGGGCGCTGATGCGCGCCGGGAACGAACCGGTGGATGCCACGGACCGCAGCTCGCTGCGGCTTCTGGGGACCGTCGGCGAGCCGATAAATCCGGAGGCCTGGCTCTGGTACCACGACGTGGTCGGCGATGGCCGCTGTCCGATCGTCGACACGTGGTGGCAGACCGAGACCGGCGGCATCCTGATCACGCCGCTCCCTGGCGCGACCGCGCTCAAGCCCGGTTCGGCGACGCGCCCGTTCTTCGGCGTCCAGCCGGCCATCGTCGATGCCGACGGCAACGTCCTCGAGGGCGCCGCCTCGGGGAATCTCATCCTGACGGACTCCTGGCCGGGACAGATGCGCACGGTCTTCCGCGATCACGACCGCTTCCGGGAGACCTATTTCGCGACCTACAGGGGAAACTATTTCACCGGCGACGGCTGCCGTCGCGACGAGGACGGCTACTACTGGATCACCGGGCGGGTCGATGACGTGATCAATGTCTCGGGACACCGGATCGGAACGGCCGAAGTGGAGAGCGCGCTCGTCGGCCATGCCAAGGTCGCGGAATCTGCGGTGGTTGGCTATCCGCATGACGTGAAGGGGCAGGGCATCTATGCCTATGTCACCCTGATGGAGGGCGAAGAGCCGTCAGATGCGTTGCGCGACGAGCTGGCGCGGTGGGTGCGCCGCGAGATCGGTCCGATCGCGACGCCCGACCTGATCCAGTGGGCGCCGGGTCTGCCGAAGACCCGTTCCGGCAAGATTATGCGCCGCATATTGCGCAAGATCGCCAGCAACGAGCACGACCAGCTCGGCGACACCACGACGCTGGCCGAGCCGGCGGTGGTCGACGATCTGGTGGAGAACCGGCAAAACCGGCCTTCCTGACCCGGCGGAGCTGTGGCGGCCGGGTCCTGAAAGCCCGGCGGCAGCGTTTTCCGTCCGTCCGTTCGCAGGGATTCGGGCGTCAGAAGGCCATCGATCTCCCCCGGGCCAGGCGATGGTCCCCGGGCTCCTGGCGCGCTTGGGCCAATGCGGCAGCGAGACCCTGGCGCGGCGTCGTCTCCGGCGCGGGATTGAGCTTGCGGTCGGGGACCGACAGGTCCTCGCGTCGTTCCGCCTCGAGCGCCGCCACGGCGGCCTGCACCGCGCTGCGTCCCGCGTCGCCCGTCTGCGGCACGCCGCCCGCGGCGAGGATCTCGCGTCCGCGGGCGATCAGCCGTCTGGCGTCGGCCAGACTGTTCCGCCATGACGGGATCTCGCGGGCGTGCCCGGCGTGGCGCTCCGCGACATCGAGCACGAAGGCGCGGAAGCGCCGCTGGCGTGCGACCTCGGCCAGCCACGCCTCGACGGGAGCGGTGTCCGCGCCAGCGGCCTCTTTCCGGGGTTGCTGCAGCGGCTGGCGCGCCGCCGCGATCCTCCGCTGGTCGCGCAGCCGGCGGTAGAGCGCGGCGAACTCCCGGATGTCGTTTGGCGACAGGCCGCCACGCGCCGCGATCATCCTCTGCATCGGGGGTTTCCACTCCCGTGGCAGGGTCTCGAGGGAGGCGAGGAGCGCCCTGTGCCGGCGCAGGGTCCCGGCAACCGACGGCGCGAGCAGCGCCGCATCGCCGTCGACAGCGATGCGCTCGCGGTATGCCGCCCATTCTTCGAGCACCACGGCCCTGCCGGCGGCGAACGCGGCGACCGTGTCGCCGTGGCGCAGGTCGAGTGCGGCCTGGGCGATGTCCTGGCCGAGCCGCCGCAGCGTTCCGTCGCCGCCGTCATTGGCCGCAAGCCAGTCTTCAGCTTTGGCGCGGCGGTCGGGACGGAGTCTTTGGTCCCCGCAGGGGTGGTCGCGCCCGCGGGCAAGCGACCAGCATTGGCGCAGGCGGTCGAGAAGCGCGTCGTCGCCGGTCGGCGCCCCGAGCGCGGCCGCCAGCTGCTCGCGGTTGACATGGATTCTGGGCCGGACACGGCAGCAGGCCGCGACGCGCTCGATCTGTCCGCGCCGCCACCCGTCGTCGGCCAGCGCGAAGATGCGGTCGAACCTGCCGACCAGCTCGTCGACCGTGCAGGCGTATCCGTGTGCGAGACGGACGCCGCCATGGCCGTCGCGGACGTCGTCGTGGAAAAACTCGACCTGCCGGCCCTCGCGGGTTGCCGCGCGGATGAGGAAACGCGGCTCTTCGGTGACTGATGAGGCGGGGACGATGTCCTCGATGGTGACCACGGAGCCCCGGAACAGGCGCGCCTCCCACAGGGTGGCGCCGAGCCTCAGCCGGTCGCCGGTCCGGATCTCCATCGGTACGGATTTTCCGTATGCCATCTGTCCGTGGTGCTGGTGGACCCGGATGCAGGCGCGCGCGCCATCGGCGGCGGGGCCGAGCAGGCGCGTGCGAAGCATGTGGGTCAGCACCCGCTCCTCCTTGCGGGTGCGGGCGACGACCGCGACTGAATGGCGGGGAAAGTTGCTCCTGTGCCAGTCCCAGTCCCCGACCATCCCCTCCAGCGTCTCCCCGAGCCCGTTGCCGAGCCGGACGAGATCCTTGGAAAAGGCCTCGGACACGGCGTCGCCGCCCGCCCGCCCGCCGGAACGCAGGCAGCCGGTGACGCCGGTGACCAGGTCGAGGCCGGGAGCCGCCGCAAGCAACGGGCGCTGGCCCGCCTCCGCGACCAGGACGAACTTCGCCGAGTAGCGCCCGGCGAGCGCGAACAGCGTTCCGAGCTGGCGGGCAAGCAGGATGCCGGCGTCGGCGATCACGAACACCCAGGCCCGGTTGTCGTCGAGCGCGCGCTTGTCGTTCATATTCAGGAGCCTGTCGATCTGCATCGACGCGATGCCGGTCTCGTTCTGGAGTTCGGCCGCCGCGCGGAGCGTGGCGGCCGCCCCGATCACCCGGTAGCCCTCGTCGCGGTGAAGGTCGGCGGCCGGGCGCAGGGCGAGGCTGCGGTCGAGCGCGGGCGCGAGCTCGATGACGGCGATGCGGCACCCCGACGTGGCGTGGCGGATCGCCGCGATGTCGTCGGCCGAGAGCGGGTAGCCGGCCGCGTCGAGGCTCCGGATGCGCTCCTCGACCCTGGCCTGCGGCACGGCGAAGCGCGCGTCCCGGGACAGCTCGCGCGCAGCCTCCCTGAGCGCGTCCCCGGATTCGGCGGTGTCCTCGAGGGCATAGAGCCGCGAGTGCATCTGGCCGGCGCGCGCCGCCGGCGACCGCTCGGGATTGTCGACCCGGACGACATCGGAGCGGCCGGCGGCCGCCGCGATCCACCCGCTTGCGTCGCGCCAGTCGATGTAGCCGGCGGAGACGCTGCAGACGCGCTGGACGAGGTCGGGATGGGAGAACGGGGAGCGCCACGACGCGAGATCGTCGGGCACGCGTTCCAGCTTGCGGAGGATCTCGTAGCGGCTCGGTGACGGGAACAGCTCGTCGGGCTTCGACAGCGAGGCCATGAGGCGGGCGGGGTCGGGGACCCAGGACTTCCGTTCGCGCGCCCATACGGGGCGGAGCTCCTCAAGGTCCGGGTGCCGGTCATGGTCGTCGCGCGTGGCCTTGGCGATCATCGCGGCCTGTGCGCCCGTCGCGCTGCGCGCCCGCACCCCCGCGAGCTCCAATGCGTTTTCCATCACCCGCCTGCGCTTCGACCACTCGCGGGTCAGCCCGCGGGGCATGCCCGCGACGCGGACGAAGCCGTCGTTGCGGCCGTAGGGCTCGCAGTGGACGCCGATGCGCTCGCAGAGGTTCCAGGCCAGTGCGTGCTGGTACGCCGCTCCCGCGGCCCTCAGCCAGCAATAGAGAGCGTCTCTGCTCGCGGCGAACCAGCGGCTGCCGTCGCGAAGCCGCGCGAGGTTGAAGATCACGCAATGGGTATGAAGATGCGGGTCGCGGGCGCGGCTCGACCCGTGCCGGAACGTGGCTCCCATGACGTCGGCGGCGTGAATCTCGGTCCAGGTGCCGGCTCTGACATGTGCCCCCGACATCGCGTGTTTTGCGACGATTTCCAGGAGCGCGAGGCGGACGGCGTCGTCATGCGCCTCCTCGATCCGCCGTCCCGTCGCCGCATCCGCGATCGCCCACAGCGCCGAGACCGACTTGTCGGCCGGGAATACGAGGTCGACGCCGCTGCGCCGGCGGCGCCCGCCGGCGTTCCGCAGCAGCGCCGTTCCGCCGTCCGGGGAGAAGCCGCGATAGAGGTTGGAGAACGCCGCGCCCTCGACCGAATCGCAGTCGGCGAGGCCGAACAGGCCGGCCGGGTTCCACCACTGCCCGGCGGCCTCGCGCCGGCCCCCGGCGCCATCAAGCGGGCCGTGGAGCGTCTGCTGGCTGTCGAGATAATACTCGGCCGGGCCCGGCCTGCCGAGTGCAGCTACCATCTCAGGCGGTCTCCTGGACGGCCGGGCCGGGGGTCCGGCGCCGAGCGGGGCGGGAACGGTCGGGGGTGGCGTTGACGGGCATGGGCGGCATTCCGTGCGGGATCGGGCGGCCGGCGCGCCCGGAGGGCGCCGGTCCGGGGGCTGCACGCTATCCGAACCCGCGCCTCGAATGCACACGGTTTTGGACGCGGGTTTCCTGCGCCCGGTTGCGGGCCCGCAGCCGGCGAGGCGGGCCGCCGTTTCCTGCCGGGACGATGTGGAAGGCGGCGGCTTTGCCGCCGCAGGAGCCCGAGGCACTTGCGGGTCCGGGCGCGGAGTCGTAAACAGTCGCCTCCGCCGCATCGGGCCCCGGCGGGTCGAAGGGGCGGCGGTTCGTGAACGGCGCGGGACGAATGCCACTGGGTTCCCCGTCCCGGCGCCCGCTTAAGGCGGCGGCTGGTCCGGGCCGCAAGCACCGGCACTCGGAGGACGAAGCCATGCGCAAACGGATATACACCGATCATGTGGCCGAACCCCCGCCGCAGACCTGGTCCAACTTCCTGGTCAGCGGCGACCTGTTCTTCATCGCCGGCCTTACGTCTCGCGCTCTCGACGGGGACACGATCGAGGGGGCCGATGCATATGAGCAGGCGAGGCTCATATTCGGCAAGATGAAGCACTATCTGGATGCGGCCGGCGGATCCATGAACGACATATTGAAGCTGACGATTTTCGTGACCGACATATCGTTTCGCGAGGCGGTCTGGCGGGCGCGGAGGGAATTCTTCGAGGGCGATTTTCCGGCCTGTTCCCTTATCGAGGTCTCGGCGCTCGCGAAACCGGAAATGCTGGTGGAGATCGAGGGGACGGGGCGCCTGGGCTCAGCGCGGGGCGACGCGGCGTAGCTTGCGCCGCGCCTGGCGATGAGGCAATCGCGTATGCTGTGGGCATGCGAGAGCGGGAAACTGATGTCGGTTCACCGCATTCCCTGTGTCCGTCGACCCGCATCTTGAGCGTGCAATCGCAACGTCCCGTGTCCCTGGAACTCCAGGCTTCCGTCAAGCTGAAAGCCAGGTGCCCTGCTCTCACTGCTTGCTTCCGTAGAGCCTCAGAAACTTGACGGCAGCCTGTTTTGCCCGGGTCTCGATTACCTTGGCATCGGGAGCATCGACGACCCCGAGCAGGCGGCGGACCTGCAAGTCTCCCAACAGCAGTCCGAGGAAGGTCTCAGCCGCTTCCCAAGGGTCGTCGAAATCCAGGAGGTCAGCTCCGCGGCACCGTTCAAGATACCGAACCAAAAACGGCAAGGTCGCCTCGCGACCTGTCTCCACCAATATGCGCGCAAGCACCGGCTCCGAACGCGCCTCGGAAATGGCAGCGCGGTTGATTGCGACGGCGCCATCGCCAAAAAGGAGTCTGGCGAGTTCCCGGCCGACGTCGGTGAGCGCCTCCTCCACCGGTGCGTCGCCGTCTAGATGCCCCTCGAGCACGGTACGCACCGTATCCGCATTGCGGCGAATGACAGCCTGGAAGAGGCCGGACTTGTTTCCGAACCAGGCATATAGCGTTTCCTTCGAGGCCGAGACTCGCCTGGCGACGTCCTGCATCGTGGTGTCGCGGTAGCCTTTTTCGCGAAGGATGGCGGTGGCGGCATCGAGAATGATATCCCGGCGCTGCATCCGGTGAGTCTCCTTCATGTTCCTATATCCGCAAGTTGATGGTTGACATATCCGAACCAATCGGTACGGTGTTGTCAAACCGTACCCATAGGTTCGGATATTGGCGCGAGGTGCGAGATGCATAAACAGACAGGCAGAGACCAGGCCGGAGACAGCTATACCGCGGCGGCAATCTTCGCGCTTCTGGTGCTTACAGGCGTCATGCTGCTGGCAATGTTCACCCGCAGCGAACCTCACCCGCCGCTCGAGGTCGAACCCTTTGCGCTCGGACCTTTCCTTGCCGCGTCGCTGGCGATAGGCACTGCAGCCTATGGCCTCGTGGTCCGCGGTATGCGGTTCGCCATGGCAATCGCGCTTCTGTTCGTGCTGACCGCGCTGGCGTCCTACGGGCCGCAAAAATATGTCGATCCCGCGTTTCCCAAGATCTGGCCCGCAGTGATCGTTGCCCAAGTCGCAATGGCGGTCATCTTGTGGCAGGCCATCTGTCAGGCTGTCCGACGGGTGCGTTCTGCCGGCGGGAGGGGCCTGTAATGTCGAAAGCAATTCGGCACGACGGCGGCGCTGCGGCCGACAGGCTGAAGCCGCTGGCTCTCCTGTCGCTCGTGTTTGCCGGGGCCATGTTCGGCTTCTTCTTCGCCTGGGTCTGCTCGACCATGTGGGGTCTTGATGCGGCGGACCCCAATGTTGCGATAGCCGCGATGCAGGCCATCAACGCGAGCGTGCGCAACTGGGTCTTCGCGCCGGCTTTCTTCGGCACGCCCGTGCTGTTGATCCTTACGGCGTTGCTTGCGCTGAAGGTCGCGGAGCGGCGGACCGCAATCTGCTTCGCCCTGGCCGGCCTCGTCTATGTCCTTGGCGCCATGCTTCCGACGATGATCGCCAACGTGCCGCTGAATGAGACGCTGGCAATGGTCGAGGCGCCCCTCGACCCTGTGGGGGCGCGGGAAGCCTGGCGGAACTACTCCGACCCCTGGCAGTTCTGGAACACCATTCGTGCCACGCTTGCAGGTGTCGTCCTCTCCCTGGCCGGATGGGGCCTCCTGGGCATGGGTGGCATTCCGGCCCCGAAGGATCGCGGCTGAAATCGGACATGTTCCGTGGAACGGCTTCCGGACGGCTTTCCGGGAGTTGCGTCCGGTGGGTCTCCCGGACAGCGCTCCTGGTTCCGGTTCAGACGTCGAGATTGACGACCTTGAGGGCGTTTTCCTGGATGAAGTTCCGGCGGCTCTCGACCTCCTCGCCCATCAGTGTCGTGAACAGGCCGTCGGCTTCGTCGCCATGGTCCACCTGCACCTGGAGCAGGGTACGCACGTTGGGATCGAGCGTCGTCTCCCACAGCTGGTCCGGGTTCATTTCGCCGAGCCCCTTGTAGCGCTGCACGGTGGAGCCCTTGCGGCCGAGGGCCATCACCGTGTCGACGAGCGCCACCGGGCCTGTAATCCGCTGTTCGAGATCCTTTGCCGTGAGCTTGGCTGGCCGCTCATAGAGCTCCTGCAGCGCGGGCGCCATCCGGTCGAGGCTCAACGCCTCGCGCGACCGGAGCAGGGCGCCGTCGATCACCTGCTTCTCCTCGACTCCGCGCAGCGTGCGCGTGAACTCGATTCCGCCCTTTTCGCCGATGACCGCCTTCCAGCCGCGCTCCCCCTCGGGAGCAAGCCCGTCGAGGCGCTTCGCGAGCGCGTCGGCCATCAGCCGCGATTGCTCCGCCGATTCAAGGAGGCCGCGGTTGAAACATCCGAGCACTGCCGCCTGTTCCGCCACCTCGCCGTTGTTTAGCCGCGACGAGATCGGTTGCAGCAGGCGCTTGGCGCGCTGCGCCTCCCTGACCTTCTCGAACAGGTCGCGGCCCGCGATGCGGGCGCCGCCATGGACCGTGAGAATGGCGTCGCGGAGTCCGGCTTCGATGAGGTAGTCCTCCATCTCCGGATCGTCCTTGAGGTAGCGCTCGCTGTCGCCTTTCCTGATCTTGTAAAGCGGTGGTTGGGCAATGTGCAGGTAGCCGCGTTCGATCAGTTCGGGCAGATGCCGGTAGAAGAAGGTCAGGAGCAGCGTCCTGATGTGGCTGCCATCGACGTCGGCGTCGGTCATGATGATGATCTTGTGGTAGCGCGCCTTGTCGGCGTCGAATTCGTCGGCGCCGACGCCCGTGCCGAGCGCCGTGATCAGCGTGCCGAGTTCGGCCGACGAAAGGACCTTGTCGAGGCGCGCGCGCTGGACGTTGAGGATCTTGCCGCGCAGCGGCAGGATCGCCTGGTTGGCGCGGTTGCGTGCCTGCTTGGCGGAGCCGCCCGCCGAATCCCCCTCGACGATGAAGAGTTCGGACTTGGACGGGTCGCGTTCCTGGCAGTCGGCGAGCTTTCCCGGAAGCGATGAGATGTCGAGGGCGCCCTTGCGACGGGTGAGTTCGCGGGCCTTGCGCGCCGCCTCGCGCGCGGCGGCGGCCTCGATCACCTTGCCGACGATGTTCTTCGCCTCGCCCGGATGTTCCTCGAACCACGTGCCCAGCTGTTCGGAGACAATGCCATCCACGATCGGCCGCACTTCGGACGAGACGAGCTTGTCCTTCGTCTGCGAGGAAAATTTCGGGTCCGGGATCTTGACCGAGAGCACACAGGTCAGGCCCTCGCGCGCGTCGTCGCCGGACAGCTGCACCTTGGCCTTTTTCGCGAGCCCGCTCTCGTTGGCATAGCCGTTGACGGTCCGCGTCAGGGCGGCGCGGAACCCGGCGAGATGGGAGCCGCCGTCGGACTGGGGGATCGTGTTGGTGAAGCACAGCATCGTCTCGTGGTAGCTGTCCGACCATTCGAGGGCGATGTCGACGCTCACGCCTTCCCGTTCCCCGCCGACGACGACGGGTCTGTCGATCAGGGCTGTCTTGGCGCGGTCGAGATGCTGCACGAACGCCTCGATGCCCCCCTCGTACTGCATCGTCACCGTTTTCGCCTCGACGCCGCGCTCGTCGGTGAGCACGAGCCGCACGCCGGAGTTCAGGAACGCGAGCTCGCGCAGCCGGTGCTCGAGGGTGGCGAAGTCGAACTCGGTGGTCGCGAATATCCGGTCCGAGGGCAGGAAGCGGATCGCGGTGCCGGTGCGGCCCTCGGCGGTGCCGACCGCCTGCAGGCGGGACCGGGCCTCGCCGTCTGTGAAGGTCATCATGTGCTCGGCGTCGTCACGCCAGATACGAAGCTCGAGTTCCTTCGACAGGGCGTTGACCACCGACACGCCGACCCCGTGCAGTCCCCCCGACACCTTGTAGGAATTCTGGTCGAACTTTCCGCCGGCATGCAGTTGGGTCATGATGACCTCGGCGGCAGAAACGCCCTCTTCTTCGTGAATCTCCACCGGTATGCCGCGCCCGTCATCGACGATCGTCACCGATCCGTCGCCGTTGAGGGTGACGGAAACCTCCGTGCAGTAACCGGCGAGAGCCTCGTCGATGGCATTGTCGACGACCTCGTAGACCATGTGGTGGAGGCCGGAGCCGTCATCGGTATCGCCGATATACATGCCGGGCCGCTTGCGGACGGCCTCCAGGCCCCTGAGGACCTGGATCGAGCCGGCGTCGTACTGTTCCTCGACGGCGGCGTCCTGAGGCGGCGTCATGCCCGGCCTCCCGCAGCGCTCACCTCGGCGTTTTCGACATGAAAGTACTGCGCCCTCTCCCCGAGCGGCCGAAACAGCGACCGGTCGGTGCCCGTCATCCACGCCTGGGCGCCGATGCTGCAGATCTCGTCGAACAGCGCCGCCCGACGGTCGGCATCGAGATGCGCGGCGATCTCGTCGAGCAGCAGCAGCGGCGCTGCACTGCGGCACAGCGTGACGAGGCGGGCATGGGCGAGGACGATCCCGATGACCAGAGCCTTCTGCTCGCCCGTCGAACAACCGGCCGCTGGTCGCATTCTGCCCAGATGCGTGACCTCGAGATCGGAGCGGTGCGGTCCGGCCAGCGCGCGCCCGGCCTCGCGGTCGCGGTCGCGCCCGGCGGCAAAGGCGTCGCGCAGCATGTCCTCCGCCTCAAGCGCCGAGAAGCTCTCGAGCCAGGCCTCGGTCTCGCCGGCGACGGCGAGCCGGGCGGCTGGAAACGGTTCGATCCCGTGGGCGCAGATCTCCGAGAGCTTGCCGACCATCTCGCGCCGCGCCGCGGCCATGGCGACGCCGGTCTCGGCCATGCGCCGCTCGAGCGCGGCGAGCCAGGTCGCGTCCGCAGGCTGGTGGCCGGTGCGATCGTTCCTGAGCAGGTTCGCGCGTTCGCGCGCGGTCCGCTCGTAGCCGCTCACCCGCCCCGGATGCTCGGGATCGAACGCGGCGACGAGGCGGTCCAGGAACCGGCGCCGCACCGACGCGCCGTCCGTGAAGAGCCGGTCGAGCTCGGGCGTAAGCCAGATCACGGAGAGCGCCTCGCCGAGCGCCGACTGGCTCGGCGCCGGCAGACCGTCGATGCGGACGACCCGCCGCCCGCCACCATGGTCGCTGTGCTCGAGCCCCGTGCTCAGGCGGAAGCGTCCGCCCGGGCCGTCGACCGTCCCGGTGACGGCCCAGCAGACGGGTTCCGCTGCCGCTTCCGCCGGCGAGTCGCAGGTCACGTCGTGGAGCCGGGCGCGGCGCAAGCCCCGACCAGGGGCCAGAAACGACAGGGCTTCGAGGAGGTTCGTCTTGCCGGCGCCGTTCCTGCCGGTCAGGACCACGGGGCGCCGGTCGGGATCGAGGCGCAGCGACCGGTAGCAGCGGAAGTTGGTCAGGGAAACGCGCAGCAGCGCTTCGCAGCCGGGTGCCGCCGCCGCCGGAAGGCTTGTGCGGGCGCTTTGAAAGGACAGGGTCCGATCCTCAGACGCGCATCGGCATCAGCACGTAGAGCGCGCTCGAATCGCTGACATCCTGCACGATCGTGGGCGATGCCTCGTCGGAGATCAGGAACCTTGTGTCGTCACCATCCATCTGCTGTGTGATGTCGAGAAGGTAACGCGAGTTGAAGCCGATCTCGATGGGGTCATGCTGATATTGCACGTCGAGTTCTTCCTGCCCGCTGCCGCTGTCCGGGTTGTTCGCCGTCAGCACCAGGATGCCTGAATCAACGGCGAACTTGACGGCACGACTCTGTTCGCTCGAGATCGTGGAGACGAGATCCACCGCCTTGACGAAGTCCTTCCTGCTGACTTCGAGGCTCTTGTCGTTGTTGACCGGGATGACGCGGTTGTAGTCGGGAAAGGTGCCGTCGATGAGCTTGGAGACGAGTTCGATGTTCTCGAACCTGAAGCGGATCTTGGTATCCGATAGCGCCACCCCGACATCCCCGGACGTCTCGTCGAGCAGTCTCCGGATCTGGGTGACGGTCTTGCGCGGCACGATGACGCCCGGCATCCCGGCGGCGCCGTCGGGAACCGGCACCTCGAACCGGGCGAGCCGGTGTCCGTCAGTGGCCACGACGCGCAGTACGTCGGCGCCCTCGGACGGCGTGGCGTGCAGATACAGCCCGTTGAGGTAGTAGCGAGTCTCCTCGTTCGACATGGCGAAGTGCGTCCGGTTGATCAGGCGCAGGAGCGTATCCGCCGAAATCGCGAAGCTGTGAGGAAGGTCGTCTTCCTGGGCGGCGGGGAAGTCCGAGTCGGGCAGGGTGGTCAGCTGGAGCCGCGAGCGGCCGGAATTGACGGCGAGCTGGCCGGTCTCGATGTCCGACTGGATGTGGACCTCCGATCCTTCGGGCAGCTTGCGGACGACGTCATGCAGCATCTGTGCCGACACAGTGATTGCCCCCTCCTGGACGACGTTCGCCTCGACGAGCTCGACGACGGTCAGGTCCATGTCGGTGGCAGTGAGGCGAAGCGCGCCGTCGGTCGCCTGCAGCAGGACGTTCGACAGGATGGGAATCGTGTTGCGCTGCTCGATGACACCTTGCGTGTGGGACAACGCTCTCAGGATGGTGCCGCGTTCGATGTTGAGTTGCATGTATCCGGACCGGTTCTTGCGGAAAATTCAAAGCCCTGCCGACGCCTCGGCACGGCGGCGCATCCGGCGCTTCGTTCCGGTCACCGGATGCAGGCACGACGTTTGCGAGATTGTCGTGCAGAATGCGTTTTCAGTCAAGGTTCGCGGCTGTCGGCGCTTCGGCGCCGGCGGCCCCGGCCACGGCATCCCCCGACTGCCGCGCCGCCCGTTGCCGATGGCAGGCATGCCGTCGTCGGTGTGCCGCAACATGTTGATTTTTAAGATAGAAAGCGGCCGACGGCCAAGTGGAGGCGAAGCCGCGAAACCGGATCACCGCTGTCGGTCACGGGCTCGATGCGCCAGCGCCGTCCTGCGCTGCGGGCCGCCGAATCGGTCATGCCGCGGCCCGCGGCGCCAGCCGGTCATGATGCGTTCATCGGTTCTCCAGGACATGGCGGAGGGTGTCGATATCCGCGGCGATGGTGGACTCGCTGGATTTCAGCTCCTCGACCTTCCTCACCGCGTGCAGAACGGTGGTGTGGTCGCGCCCGCCGAACTGGCGCCCGATTTCGGGCATCGACCGCTCGGTGAGCTGGCGCGCGAGATACATCGCGATTTGCCTGGGCCTGACGACGACGCGCGCCCGGCGCGCCGAATGCAGGTCGGCGACGGTGACGTTGAAATGCTCTGCAACCCGCCGCTGGATCTCCTCGATGGTGATCCGGCGGTCGCCGGCCTTCATCAGGTCGTGCAGCACTTCCTGACTGCGCTCGATCGTGATGTCGCCGCCAAGAAGCTCGGCATGCGCGACCAAGCGGTTGAGCGCTCCCTTGATCGTGCGTCCGTTGGAGGCGATGCGTTGCGCGAGGAACTCGAGAACCGTTTCGGGCGCCTTGGTGGCGTGGGCCCGGTCGACGCTGCGCAAGATATCGAGCCGGAGCTCGTAGGTGGTCGCGCCGATGTCCGCCACGAGGCCGGATCCCAGTCTCGAGCGGAGGCGCTCGCCTATATCGGGGAGCGCGGACGGCGCAGTGTCGGCGGATATGACGATCTGGCGGTTCCTGTTCATCAACTCGTCGAGCGTGTGAAAGAACTCCTCTTCCGTCCGCCCCTTGCCGCAGATGAACTGGAAATCGTCGATCATCAGAACATCGATGGACCTGTAGCGGTCCTTGAATGCCATGATGTGGCGTTCCTGAATCGCCCGCACGAAGGTGTTCATGAAGCGTTCGGCCGACAGATAGACGACCTTGCGGTCCGGCTGGTTCCTGCGTATCCGCCATGCGATGCCATGCATCAGATGGGTCTTGCCGAGGCCGACGTTTCCGTAGAGGTAGAGTGGGTTGTAGTTCGTGAGCAGCGTCGGCGAGTCCGCCACCCGCGAGGCGGCGGCGTGCGCCAGCCGGTTCGAGTCTCCGACCACGAAGTTCTCGAAGGTGTAGTTCTGGTCGAGCGGTGAGTCGCCCACGTCGCTGCCCGCGGTCTCCATGGACGTTTCCTTCCGGGTGCCGCGGTCGGTTGTCCTTGCCTGTGTTTCGGCCGGCTGCAGGGCGTGCGTCTCCGCGCCTGCGGCGCTGACCGACTGGGCGACGACCACGATCTCGACCGCGTCGACCCCGCGACCGTTTTCCGCCCAAAGCTCCTTCAGGCGCTCGCCGTAGTGGCTGATGACCCAGTTGCGCATGAAGCGCGTCGGCAGCGCCAGCTTGACGGTGCCGCCCGCGCAGCCGAGCAGCACCAGCGGCTTGATCCATGCGTTGTAGCTCGGCTCTCCAAGCTCCGAACGCAGAACGCCGCGAACGGAGGTCCAGTTCGCGTGGATATCGCCGTCTGTTCGCGGTCCGGCCATTCGACTAGGCCTGTACCCAGGGAAGGCCTTGCGCCTTCCATCCGGCTGTCCTGCCGCGGTGCCTCTCCGCATCCGGCGGCCCCTCGAAACCTTCGGTCACGTTGTAGCAGTTGCTGTAGCCGGCCTCGGTAAGGGCGATCGCCGCCGCCCGTGAACGCGCTCCCGACCGGCACAGCAGGAAGACGGGTGCGTCGCGGTCGGTGACTGCCGCCTCCACCGTCTCGACGAAGGCGGGGTTGATGTCCATTGTCGGGTAGGTCTGCCATTCGACGAAGACCGGCGCCTTGTCGAGCTCCGACAGTTCGGGAACGCCAACGAAGTTCCATTCGGCTCGTGTACGCACATCGACGAGCGTCGCGTCCGGCGCCGATCCGAGGGCGTCCCACAACTCGCCAACACCGATCTCGCCAGCGTAGCCCGCGGTGCGGTTGGCAGGGCTGGTCGGATTCGGCTGGCTCGTGGCGTTCATTCGAAATGTCTCTTCATCTGATCTTTGGCTTGGAAAATCTTGGGGAGATCAGGGTTATTGACATGAATTATTGCTCTAAAGCAACAATTTTACCCTCGTTTATAGTTCTTTTGACATGGCCTTTTCAATTCCTTATTCAATTTCATTGACCGTGGGTGGGTATGTAAGCAAACTGTAACCGTGCCCGTGGCGTGAAACAAGCAGCCCGGAGCGAAATTTTCGGAGATTTTTTTCGTTGTCGGTCAAAAAAACTGCTTGACAGGGCGGCAAAAGGTCAAATCTGTGGAGAGAAATTTGGGTCCGTTTTCGGCGCGGACCATGGGGCGCGATCGCCGCCGCCACCGCCGCGCTCGGCAAGCCTTTGTTATCATTGTGCCCGCTATCCCGCTGTCGCTGCAACCGCCTGGAACCCCCGCTGCCGGATCTGCGCGGGGATTTCCCCAGCCCCCTGTTTGCAACGTGACGCAGCCGGCGCTGCCCTGCGATTTTTTTTCGAAAGATTTTTTGTCGGTCCTGGCGCACGGACCGCTCGGGGGTTCAGGCCGTCGGGATCTCATCCGCCGGGTAATCGACGAAGGCCGTCATGATCCGGTGATGAAGATCCTGGCATTGCGCCAGCATCTCGCCGAGGGTCGCCTCGGGATCCCCGGCGCGCTGCCAGTCCGCGCCAAGCCGCGTGCCGAGCTGTCTGGCGGCCTGCCGCGCCGCCGCGTCCGCCGCTGCCACCGGGCCCGGATCGATGCCGTCGAGAGCATCGGAGCAGATATCGAGCGCGCGGCACAGGGTGCGTGGTGCGCGGGGCGCGATGATGAGGACATCGAGGACCCGCTCCGGGCGGATCTCGAAGCCGTACGTCCGCGTATAGGCGTCGAAGGCCTGGCACGCCCTGAGCAGGCTGATCCATTCGGAGTCCGACGCGCCGCCGTCGAGGCCGCTGCCGGACTCGCTGGCCAGGTGCGCGAGCAGGAGGGACGACACCAGCTGCGCGCGCTCGAGGTGGCGGCCGAGCCGCGTGAAATGCCAGCTCTCGTCCCGATACATGGTGGTGTCGGTAACGCCCCAGAAGGTCTCGATTTCGCGCACTGTGTCGATGTAGAAATCCTCCGGCGAATCCCTCCAGACGTCCTGGAGCTGCACCCCGCGCACGCGCAGCCACATCAGATTGAGGGACGACCACATCTCGGCGCTGATGCAGTGCCGCATCTGGCGGGCGTTCTCGCGCCCGGCCGCAAGGCAGTTCCAGACCGAATCCGGATTCGCGCGCTCGAAGGTAAGGTCGTCCGCAAGCGTGTAGGAGTCGGCCAGCGCGATGTCGTCGGTGCCGGACGGTTCCAGCCCGCCGACCAGAGGCGCCCGGCCGAGCTGTCCGTAGATGCGCTTCCAGCCGTAGTCGATCTCGCGGATCGGCCGGTCGACCAGGGTCTCGATCTGCAGCAGGAGGAGACGGGACAGGTGTCCGGCGCGCTCGAGATAGCGCCCCATCCAGTAGAGTCCTTCGGCGTTGCGCGACAACATCAGCCGTCGACCACCCAGAAGTCCTTGGTTCCGCCGCCCTGGCTCGAATTGACGACGAGACTGCCGCGCCGCAGCGCAACCCGGCACAGGGCGCCGGGAACGACGCGGGTCTCCGCTCCCTGAAGCACGAACGGGCGCAGGTCGACGTGCCGGGGCTCCATCCTGCCGTCGATCAGGCAGGGCGCCCGCGACAGCGCCAGTACCGGTTGTGATATGAAGTCGGCGGGGTCGGCGCGGATCTCCCGCGCATAGGCCTCGCGCTCTCCGGCGCTGGCCGCGGGGCCGATCAGCATGCCGTAGCCGCCCGACTCGCCGACGCGCTTGACGACAAGGTCCTGCAGGTTGTCGAGCGTGTATTCGAGATCCTCGGGCCGCCGGCACAGCCGGGTTTCGACGCTCGCGAGCATCGGCTCCTCGCCGAGATAGTATCGGATCATGTCGGGAACGAAGGCGTAGACGCTCTTGTCGTCGGCGACTCCGGTTCCCGGCGCATTGGCGAGCGTGACGTTGCCGCGCGCGTAGGCCTCGAGGAGGCCCGGCGTCCCGAGGAGCGAATCCGCGCGAAATGCGTGCGGATCGAGGAAGTCGTCATCGAGACGCCGGTAGATGACGTCGACGCGCTCGAGCCCGGCCGTGGTCCGCATGTAGACGAATCCGTTCCTGACCAGGAGATCGCGGCCCTCGACCAGCGCCGCCCCGATCTCGCGCGCGAGAAACATGTGCTCGTAGAAGGCGGAGTTGTGTACCCCCGGCGTGAGCAGCGCGATGCACGGTGTTTCGCGGCCGGCCGGCGCGAGTTCGCACAGCGTCTGTCGCAGGAGCCGGCCATAATGTTCCACGTCCCTGACCCGCAGGCTTCGATAGAGGCGGCGCAGGCTGGTCTTTGCCGCCCGGCGGTTGGCAATCATGTAGGACACCCCGGACGGCACCCTGAGATTGTCCTCCAGCACCATGAAGCCGTCATTGGTGCGCACGAGGTCGGTGCCGCAGACGGCGACCCGGATTCCACCGGGTGCAGCGATGCCAAGCATTTCCGGGCGGTATTGCGGGCAGTCGTGGACCATGTCGGACGGGATGACCCCGTCGGCGACGATGCGCCCGTCGCCGTAGATGTCCTCTAGGAAGCTGTTCAGGGCGCGAAGCCTCTGCGCCAGGCCGCGCTCCACCATCTGCCATTCGTCGCCGGGCATGATGCGTGGCACGCAGTCTACCGGAATGATCCGTTCCACATCTTCGTCGTCGCTGTAGACGATGAAGGAGATGCCCTCCCGCGAGAAGGAATAGGCTGCCCGTTCCTGAATGCCGTCGAGTTCGTCGGCCGACAGTTCCCCGAGCGCATCCAGGAGCGGCCGCCAGGCGTTGCGGCACGTTCCATCATCGAGAAACATCTCGTCATGGATGCCGGTATCCAGTTGGTAGTCGTCGAATTTCATGACGGATCCCGGCGCTCTTCGCTGTAGAGCCCGCGTCACGCCGGCTCTTGCCCGGCAGGCACCCGTCCGGTCCGTCGGGAAGTCTGCTCGGTCCGGCGGAGTCTAACCCCGCAAGCTGCCGATTTGAAACGCCGGTTACGGACGGTATTCCGGTTGTGTCCGGATCTGAACCGGAGCGACAATGGCGCCCCGTCCGAACGGTCACCGAGGTTCGCAGTCGTCTTCGCTCAAGTCCAGAGCAAGGTATCGCCGCCCGAACTCCTGAAACCACGAGCCGGCCAGTGGCGACCAGGCGTCCGCAGTCTCCGAGAGATCGAATGACGAAAACGTCTCCTCGTCGCGCAGCAATTCCCTGTAACCCCTGATTATCTTGCGGCACTGTTCGTACCCCCGGGTGAAACACAACCGCAAACTCACCCCGTACATAGCGCGAACGGCGGTGCTTCAGCATGCTCCACGCGAGCAGTGCCCCTGCCACAACAGGTTGTGGCGCTGGGCAGTCACGTCGGCGTTGGGCTGCCACGGATGATTCCCCGTCATCCAGCGTCGACAATCGGGCCTGTCGTACTTGGGGTCAGAAAACGGCTCGCTGAGCCTGGTCTCAATACCGGTGAAGCCGATCCCGCCGTCGGGCATCTCGTACTCGATGAACGCGTCGAAGGCCGTGCGGTCGGCAAGGTATTCCTTCGCCGGTTCCGGTGCCCATTCGAGGCACACGCGTAACACCCGGCCGACATTGCGCCCGTTTCGATTCCCAAAATTCCCTGCCGATTGCAACCATTGCTAAAGAAGCTGCAGGAGTGGATTCTCGATGCGGGCGGCAATGTCTTCAGCAAGAGCTGCGGCGCTGGATAGTGCAAGCCGGGATTCCGCGAAAGCGAGCAACAGCCCGTATCCCGCTGCGCTTCGCGCCACGCATAGTGTCACGCCACCGCCCATAGGCACGTAGCCGTTGATCCGCGTGCCGCAAAGGTCGACCAGCGTCAGCACGGGATCTTCCGAAGTACCGGCACCGCCTCTGTCGGGGTTGGCGATGACCTCGATCCTTCCGTCGAGGTCCTTTATAGCGACCGACACCGAAGAGACATCAAACGTGGCACGCCAGGCGCTTGCCGCGAACGAGGCAAGAAGCCTGGTTCGGTTGGCTGTCTTGGAACGGTCCAGAATCTCGTCAAAGGACGTCGGATCGACAACCGCTGAAAGTAAAGAATTTCCGCCGACCGCAAATGCCGCGTCCAGATCCGCTACGTGGATCGGTTCGGCAACACCGTGCGCGCGAAGCTGGTGCAGATCGATTCCCCGCTCGATCGCAAGCCTGCGTGCCTTGGGCGAGGCGAGAACGCGGCCGGAAGCAACCGATTTCGGCATTGCCCGCTGTACCGGAGCAGACATCGGCCGCTTCTCAGGCTCCGGATCAGGCCTTAGTGCGGCCTCTACGACGCCAACCTCCTGCGGCTCCGTAACGGGTGTGCCGCTGCTGGCCTCTTCGACTTCGCCTTCGGCTTCGACGATCATGGCGATCAGGTTGCCAACAGGCACGTCGTCTCCTTCGGCCGCCCTCACGCCGCTCAGGTACCCATCCGTCGCGGCCTCGACTTCCATCGTGGCCTTGTCCGTCTCAACCTCGAAAATTGGATCCCCCGCTTTGACCGGGTCGCCGTTGCGCTTGAGCCAAGCCACGATGACTCCCGAGTCCTGGACCATGCCTAGCTGCGGCATCCTTACTTCATGGGGCATGCACCAGGACCCCCCTGACGAGTGCACGGGCATTGGCGGCCACGCCCTCGGGCGTCGGCACGGTCAGATCCTCGAGCACCGGGCTGAACGGCACCGGCACGTCCATCGCGCCCATCCGGATCACCGGTGCATCAAGATGATAGAACGCCTTCTCGGAAATGCGTGCGGCGATTTCTGCCGTGACCCCGAAGTTCTGATGCCCCTCGTCAACTACGATTGCGCGCGAGGTCTTGCGAACCGATCCAAGAATTGTCCCTTCGTCCAATGGCACAAGGGTCCGCGGATCGACCACTTCCGCGCCAATGCCGTCGGCTTCCAGGATCTCGGCAGCCCTTTCGCAGACCTGCCTCATTGACGACGTGCCGATCAAGGTGATTTCAGGCCCCTCGCGGAGGATCGCCGCCTCGCCAAGGGGAAGCAGGTACTCCTCCTCTGGCACCGGAGCCTTGTCCTGGTACATCAGCTTGTCCTCGAATATCACGACCGGATTATCGTCGCGGATCGCGGCCTTCAGCAGGCCCTTTGCCTCGTAGGCCGAGGACGGCATGGCCACCTTGAGACCGGGGATGTGCGCCACCAATGCGTGAAGCGACTGCGAATGCTGTGCGGCCGAACGCCGGGTGGCCCCAAGGTTGGTTCGCAACACAAGCGGCACGTTCAACTTGCCCCCTGACATGTAGTGGGTCTTCGCGGCTTGATTGCAAAGCTGGTCCATGACCAAGTAGAGAAAGTCGCCAAACATCAGGTCAACGATCGGGCGCAGCCCTGTCATCGCCGCACCAACGGCAATGCCCATGAAACCAGGCTCGGCGATAGGCGTATCGATGACGCGGTCAGTGCCGAATTCATCCACGAGACCGGAAAGGATCTTGAAAGGCGTACCCGCCTCGGCCACGTCCTCGCCAATCAGGATCACGGTCTCGTCGCGCCGCATCTCTTCGGTGATTGCCTCTTTCACGGCTTGCGACAGGGTGATGTCGCGGGTCATTGACGCGCTCCGGACATGTAGGGCAGGGCATGCTCGACGCCCTTGAAGACGTGCATGTCGACCTCGTTTGCATCGGGATAGGGCGCAGCGAGCGCATATTCCACCGCCGCCGCCGCCTCGCCGCCAATCTCGCTGTCGATTACGGCCAGTTCGTCCTTGGTGGCGACGCCCTCAGACTGAAGCCACTTGCCAAAGTTGATGATCGGGTCGCGATCGGCCTTCCAGCGAGCCTCTTCCTCCTTCGAGCGGTAGTAGTCGCGATTGATGTCGCCCACATGATGCCCGTGATAGCGATAGGTTTCGAGTTCCATGAAGAATGGGCCCTCGCCCCTGCGGCAACGTTCGGCCAGTTCCGTTGCACGCTTGTTGACAGCCAGCACGTCCTGGCCGTCGATTTGATGCGCCTCGATCCCGAATGCCTCCGCCCGTGCCGTCAGCGAGCCGGCAACAACCTCGTCCGTCGACGTGTATTGGGAATACCCGTTGTTTTCGCAGGCATAGATGACGGGCAGTTTCCAGAGCGCCGCCATGTTCATGACCTCGTACCAGAGACCTTGGGCGGTTGCGCCGTCACCGAAGAAGCAGACTGTCACGTAGTTCCTGCCCAATCGCTTGGCGGAAAGAGCCGCGCCGGTGGCAATTCCGGCCGAACCGCCAACAATTGCGTTGGCGCCCAGGTTGCCATGGGCTTGGTCGGCAATGTGCATGGAGCCGCCCTTGCCTCGACAATAGCCCTCTTCCTTGCCCAAAAGTTCGCAGAACATCAGCTTGAGCTCGGCACCCTTGGCCAAGCAATGGCCGTGGCCGCGATGGGTTGAGGTGATGCGGTCATCATCGGTCAACGCCTCGCAAATGCCCACCGCCACCGCCTCTTGACCGGAGTACATGTGGGTCAACCCAGGCATCTTGGCATTGAGGTACAGCTGGTTGGCGTTGTCTTCGAACGCTCGGATTTTCACCATTTGGCGGTACATCCGAATGTAGGCCTCGGCATTCGTCTGCTTGTCGGGTGGCATCCGCGGATCCTTCGATTTCCGGGCCGTAGGCCCAAGGCGATCAATAGCGATTGGAAATTGGCAGTGTTTCAGCCGGGAAGAGCGAGATCACTTCGCAGCCCGTGTCCGTGACAACGACTTCCTCCTCGATCCGGGCTGCGGAAAAACCGTCTGCCGCAGGACAGTAGGTCTCCAGCGCGAACACCATGCCAGTCCGGATTTCCATTGGATTGTCCAGACTGACCGCGCGGGAAATGATCGGGCGCTCGTGCAGGGCGAGACCTAACCCGTGACCGAACTGCAAGCCGAATGCCGAAAGCTCGTCAGGAAAGCCGTAGTCCTGCGCCGCCGGCCAGAGTTTCGCCACCTTGTCAGTGGTTACGCCCGGCTTGATCGCGTCGATCGCAAGATCGAGCCATTCGCGTGCCTTCTCGTAAGCGTCATGCTGGACAGACGTTGCCCTGCCGATGTTGAATGTCCGGTAGTAGCAGGTCCGATATCCCTGGTAGGATTGCAGGATGTCAAAGAACGCCTGGTCGCCGGGGCGAAAGTACCGGTCGGTGAAGTTGTGCGGGTGCGGGTTGCAGCGTTCGCCGCTGATGGCGTTGATCGCTTCGACATCGTCCGAACCCATCTCGTAGAGCATCTTGTTGGACAGTGCCACGATGTCGTTTTCACGAACACCCGGTTTCAGTTCCTCGTAGATCATGTGGTAAACGCCATCGACCATGCTGGCGGCTTGGGTCAAGAGTTGGATCTCGTCCCAGTTCTTGATTTCGCGCGCGCTCAGCATAACTTGCTGGCCATCAACAATCCTGAGTCCGGCTTCCTGCAGCGCGTGGAACATCGCCGTTTCGGCATAGTCGACGCCAACGGGCATGTCGGCCATGCCGGCATCGCGGATGAGGCCGGCGATTTCCTCGGCATAGTGCTTCATCAGCCCGAAGGACGGCGGGATGGTCCCGCGCATGCCGACTACGCCCGCGCGACAATGGTCCGGCTCGAGCCAGTCGGCGTACTTTCTATGGTGCACCGCGGCAGAGCCGAAATCCCAGACATAAGGCGAGTCGTCGCCGGTCAGAAGCGCGAAGCGGCACATCTTGTCCCGTTCCCATTCGCCAATCTTGGTGCCCGAAACGTAGCGTATGTTGTTGACGTCAAAGAGCAGGAGCGTCCCGCATTCAGATGCCTTCAGCGCCTCGCGGGTTCGGCTCAGACGATATCGACGCAGACGATCGTGATCGACGCGGCGCTCGAAATCGACAGACGTGTGGCCCCAGGCCGGCAAGCGACCCTCCCAGTTCCAGTTCGGTTGCAGATCCTGGGGAGACAGGATGTTGGGGGTCAGTGCTGTGTTGTGTACGTTCATGTCAGAATCCTCTCTTGAGGCGACCCCTACGGACCGCTTGCGTTCTGGTTTTCTGCTGGCGCCAACCTATCCCAAACACCAGCCTAGCTCTGCACAATTCTCGTCCACTTCGGATATTCTTCGACCTCTTTCAGGCATGCAGTTCCCTTGCCATCCAGTCCGCTGATGATGGGCGATACCTGTAGGAGCGATTGTTGACCACATGCGTGCCATCCTCGATCATGTTCAGCACCGCGGGACCGGACACCGCATCGGCCAGTCTTTCAGCATGATCCGGCTGGATCACACGATCCAGAGTGCCGCCAACATTGTAGGCCGGGCACTCGATCTGATGCGCGACTTCAACGAGACTCATCTGCCGCGCTACGTCTGCGGCCGCATGCTCATCCGATGAATGGCTGCGGGCGATGAAGGCCGCACGAGTCAGATCGGGTGTGTGCATGAAAGCTACGGAGAAATCGGAGGGTCCGGTCAGCGCGATGCAGGCCCGCACGCGCCTTTCGAAGGCCGCGGCACGGGGCGCATAGTAGCCACCAAGGCTAACGCCCCCGAGCCCGACACGCTTTGCGTCGACATCGGTCCTCTCTTCAAGCCAGTCAATGATCGAAGAGACCGGCGCCTCGCAGTCAGGTCGAATCGGGAGTGCGTATTCCGCTTCGCCCTGTCCCGGGCCGTCGAATGCCAGCGTTGCAATGCCCCGATCGAGAAACACGGTCCCGTTCGTGCGCATCTCCTCCTTCGCGCTGTCGAGTCCCATGCACATGACGACGACGGGAGGCCTTTCCACGTCCCGCGGCTTGCGGAGGACACCGGCCAGCCTGGTATCCTCGTACGGCTTTGCCACCCGCTCGCCGGGTGGATCCATGTTCGGCAGAGCCCGGCCATAGGCCGCGATCGCAAGGTCGTGCGCCTCCCGCATCCGGTCCGGATCGTGAACGAAAAGAAACTTGCCGAAATGATAGCATACTGCAGCGGCGCCGAAATGCTCGCCCGCACTGCGCGGCCGCCCTTCGGCTTCGGCTGCTGCCCCAAGGCCATCATGGACTTTTCCGGGCGCGACCCAAGCCGGACACCATTCGTCCCAGTGCGAGATCGATCCAGTCACGTCCTGGAAATCGGCAAGCGGAACGCCGTTCGCCACCATCCGGTGCGACCAATGCGCTGCGGCCGCGGCGATGCGCGGATCCATCTCGTCACGACCGACATTCACCGCGCAATGATCGCGTTCATGGGGGGCCGGACGGTGGCTATTGCACCGACCTTTACGGCGGCTAGCATGAAGCCATGCATTTGCATCCTACGTGACCTTGTCGGCCTTCGTGCGGGCAAGTTCGGTCAAATGCGGGTACTTTTCGGTGAGCAGCGAGCCGGGATAGTATGTCTTGCCGAATGGCTCGGTCCCCTTGATCCGGTCCAGCCATGCCGCAACGGCTGGAATGTCATCCCAGCTCGATCCGAGATTGATGTCATCCATCCGGACGATCACCGGCATGATGGCGATGTCTGCCAAGCTGATCCGATCGCCCATGATCCAAGGCCCGCAGCTCCCATCCAGCCATTGCCCCAACCGCTCTACTCCTCGGCGAAGTCGCCCCAGTGCCTCATCCATGTCCGCTTCCGGAAAACCGGTCCTCCCCATGCGCATCAAGAACTCGCGACGCAACGGCTTGCTGTCGCACAGCGCCTGGAACTCCTCGTCAGACATCGACTGAAAGTGCGGCAGGAACGCGAGATTGTACGACGGGACACGCACCGCAGGCGTCGGAATTTCGTCGACAAAGCGCATCATGGCTCTAAGCCGCGCAACATCCATGGGATCCCTGGGGCGCATCGGTGCAACGTCCGGAAAGACGTCTTCAAGGTATTCGAGGATCACCGCGCTGTCGATCACAGGCACGCCGTCGTGAACCAGCGCAGGCACCACGCCATTGGGATTTATCGCGAGATATTCCGGCTTCAGCTGATCGCCCGAGAACAGATCAAGCTTGCGCTCCTCAAACGGCAATGCCTTCGCGTGCAAGGCGTACCTTACACGCTGGCTGCAGGTCGATTGCGGTGCGTTGTACAGGACGAACCCGACCATTTCAGTCCCAGTTCAATATTTGTGGAAGCTTCCGATGCCTTGCGAGCATGCCGACGATGCCGAGCGGAAAGAACATCAGGCAGAGCATCATGATCAGGCCGGTGGCCAAGATGTTGATTTCGGAAGCGCCAAGGGTTGCCACAAAGAACTCGTTGAAGGCAACGATCAGAACCGAGCCAATCACTGGGCCCGCGATCGTCCCTTTTCTACCCAAGATGCACATCAGGACCATGTTCACGTTGACAAGAATGACCAGGAAGATGTTCGGCCGAATGTAGGTGAGGTACTCGCCCCAGACAGCGCCTGCCATGCCCACGAAAAAAGCCGAGATCGAAGACCATGACTTTGTAGAACCGCGTGTCGATGCCAGCGCTCTCGCTCTTGATCTCGTCTTTCGAGATTGCCCTCAGTCCCAGCCCGAACTTCGAGTGCTTGATCCGGTACGAGGCCCAGACCGCGAAGGCTGCCATCACGATGAATGCATAGTAGTAGGGCAGCTTCGCCTATTCCACCGGCAGGCTGTTTGCCTTCAGCGCCACACCGGCGGCACCACCCACGAACTCCCAGTTTTCGAAGAGTATCCGAAAGATCTTGACCAGCGCCAGTGAAGAGATGATGAATGACGGTCCTCGCACGCGGAGTGCAATCAGGCCGATGAGATAGCCGAGCGCGCCGGCGACTAGCCCTGCAACCGGCGCGAGGATGATCGTGGATATCTCGAGCCGGGCAAAGGCCATACCCGCGAAGTAACCGCCGACCGCAAAGAACACGTTGTGACCCAGCGAGATGTAGCCAGCAAACCCGCCAAGCACGTTCCAGCCCGAGGCCATCACCACGTAGGAAGCCGTGAAGAGGACCAGGTGGATAAGGTAATTGTAGTTGCCGACAAACTGCAGCGCGGGTAGCGCCAGCAGGGCCGCCATGATCGCAATCGGAAACCACACGACACGGGTCTTGTCCGCCGCCACGCCGGCGTCTCGTTGTACGCGCGGTGTTGTTCGAGGATGTCGTCGGTGTCAATGGCCGGCATCAGGCAAGCTCCGGTTTCTCGCCAAAGAGGCCCTGCGGCCGCACCAGAAGCACGACGAAAAGTGCAACGAAGAAGGTCAATGTCGACTATGTCGCGCCGAAGAAGAAGCCGACATAGGCAGCGATCACCGACAGAATGAAGGCCGCAAGAACGGTTCCGAGGATGGAGCCCATGCCGCCCAGGACGACAAGAGACATCAGGATCGCGATCCACTCCCAGTGCTTGGCCGGAAAGAAGGAGAAGACAAAGCTGACAAGCGCCCCGGCAAGCCCGATGCCGATGGCAAAGCTGACGAGGCCCACAAAATTGACGTTGACGCCGAGGAGCTCGGCCGCGTCGCGGTTTTGGGTCGTCGCGCGGATCGCGTTTCCGAAGGCCGAGTATTTGAGGAAGAGCGCAAGCGCGGAGATGATCGTGAGGGACACGATTCCGGAATAGAGCTGGCCCTATGACGAGGGCCTTTCTTCACGACTTCGACCCGCTGGCGGACGGCCCTGTCATCGGCGCGACCGTTGATCTGACCGTTGCGGACATCGAGGACGCTGGGATTCGTGAGTTCTTGCAGACCCCGGTACCGCAGCGTGGTCCATTCCGGACGCGCTGTTGGCCCCGACGGACGCGGAAACACCGTTCATCTTTAAAGAGCCCCTGCTGCCTTGTCCGATCATGTTCGGACAAGCGGTGTGACGAACGCCTCTCGTGAGTCGCCTGTCCTCGCAGGTTGGTCGGATCGATTGCTCGACCCGGGCGCAACCATCCAAGTCTGCGGCTACCGCTCCACCGCCGCTGGTTGCAATGCCCGCCTCATGAACACCGAAGGATCGTCGAACCATTCCCGGAAGCCGATCCGGCCACCGTCGGTCAGCCAGTCGATGTGTCGGTCGATACAGGAGGCGAGCGACGCGTCCTCGGCCGCCAGCGCGAACCCGCCGGTCTGGGCCCGGCTGTCGAGAGCGGTCACCGCGAAGGCCTCACTATGGGCCTGAGCTTCGGCCCGGTTGCCGATTTCGCCCCTGGCGACAGCGTCGATCCGGCCGGCCGCGAGCGCGGCGATCAATTCAGTATCGTCCGGGTAGTACACGACCGTGGGCAGCGCGACCGACGCCGGGTGTAGTTGTTGGCGACTGGCGATCCCTGGCGAGGCGCCCGCGGCTTCGATGCGGTAGTCCGTACCACCGTCCGCGACAACCGCGCCGTCCGGCGTATCCACCCGCGTACCAGCGGCCAGCACCCCGTTCCCATCCGCGATGCCGGTCAACTCCAGCAGCCGGGCCTCTCCCGTCGTTCCGGCGAGCACGCCCACCCGGTCTGTGCCGCTCAGGTCCCGATGCCGGACGAGCCGCTCCGCGTCCTCCGCGCGCACCAAGAGAGATTGGCGGAACGCGATATGGCCCGAGGTGAAGACGATTGCCGTCTCTCCCGAGGCATCGCGGGTGCGCGGGTCGAGGATCGTGATGCCGCCGCCGACGATGTCGTATCGAGGCCCGGCGGGAAGCAGCCAGATACCGTCCCAAGCCGCGATCCCGCGCCGGGAGAACGACAGATTCGCGCTGTCGATGGCTTCGAGAGCGCTCAGCAGGTCGGCCTCGTAACCCCGGTGGTCGTCGAAGCCAGCAGAGCCCGGAGCCCTGACGGCGCTGTGGCTCACCGGCTCGAAATGGGCGTAGAAGCCGAGCTTCAGCGGACGCTCACCCTCCGTGCAGGCGCGTGGCTGCGAAGCGGCGGGCGCAGCGGAGATTGCCGTGAGGCACAGAAACCACGCCCCGAGGACGAGAGCCTGGACGGGAGCCGCCGCAAGAGGGTGCCTCGAAAGCACAGCGTCATTCCTCTCCATAACGGCCTGCAGGACCGCGACGGTGCCGGAACAGGCTACCGTGGCGCGCCGGAGCTTGCCGGGAGGCGCATGCGGCAGATTTGCCCGATGCGCTCCTCAACCCTTGCCTCGGAACGTTCCTGCCCGCCCGGCGCTTCGCACGCACCCCGAAGGCCTTGTCGGGAACCGCCAGGAGCCCGAGCCATCTAGCCGTCTTCCCCCAGTCCCGCGGCGGCGAACGCGGCGAGGATGTCGTCCACATAATCCCAAGCCTGTGCCGCGATCCGCCATTCCCCGGCATCCTTGACCAGAAGGAATCCACTGACGTCCCGCGTGACCGTCGAACCGTTCTCGACCATCTCGCAGCCGGCGAGCGCGACGGCGACGTTGCCGATGATCCATACGTGGCAGCCGGCGCCTGTCTCGGTGAACGATTCCAGGGTTCCATCGTCACGGAGCTTGCGCAGCCTGTCGACGAAATCGTCCGACGATTGCGGCCGGGCCGGTCTTCGTGCCGGCCAGAGCTGCGCGCCCTGCTCGAAACCCCGCTGGACCGTCCGCCAGTCGGCATTGCGGCCGGGCGCCCAGTCGATACTGTCGAACTGCGCCTTTATCAGTGCCCGGATGACGTCCTCGTCCCTGGAAATCTCCGTCGATGGCATGGTCTATCTCCCGTCCGGAGAGGGTGCGCTGCGCTGCTCGGGGCCTGCTCGTGGTATGCGGGAACGAGCCATGGCTGCCTCGGTCGCACGGCTCACACCCGACATGCGCCGCATCTCGGTGTCAATGGCAAACGAAAACCCGACATTTGTGGCAAACGAAAATCCAACAGTTTTGGCGTGAGTTTGTTGCTCCAGGTTCGGTGCCGGGGTGTTGGACTCGTTGGAGCTGTGGGTGACCGGCCCGCCCCAGCGACGCAGAGAGCAAGCGCTCGGACAAGGTGCGATCGTCGAAGTTTTTCCGGCATCGGCCGCACGTGCGTCCGGAAGCGATCCCCGTTGGTCACGATCCGCTCCTCCCGCCTCGGGCACGGCCACGATGTTGTTGACCGGGTCCAGTGCTGCGCGGCTTCGGCCGATATACCGATGGCTCTTCCCGATCGTCAGCCTCGGGTATGGGCTCAGGTCCGGACCGCGTCAATACAGACCCTCCACAGACTCCGGCCCGCCGGCCGATCCGAAGGATGACTAAGGCATGCATCACATCTGCTCGCAAGCAAGCGAGCATCGATGTAATGTCGGTTTTCTGCGGTACCAGACAGTCCAACGCAGGTGTTACATGTGCGCAATTGGCCGATTAAGGAACAAATCATGAGTAAATCATGATCGGTTCGGGCGGTCGCCCTTCAAGGGAGCGGCGGTACAGGCCTTTCGGCGTACGGGGCAGCGCCATCGGGGCGCGCGAATATCCCGGAGCCCGATGGTGGTGCGTGACCGCGCTGTGTAGCAGCCAAGGAGGATGGGGAATCGCGGGATGCCCTGCGGCGGACCCCGCAGGGTTCGGCCCTCGCCGGACGCTTCCCCGCCCTCAATGGATGGCTGCAATCCGGGATCGGCCGTCAAGGACAATTCCAAAGTTGTTCAAGTTGGCCCGCTCCCGACTGCAGGCATGAGCACCGGGTGCTTCCGATGTCGACATTGGAATCGCGGTTCGGTAGCTGGGTTATCGCGGCGCGGTGGCCGATCATTGCCGCCTCCCTGGTTCTTGCCGGGATCGCGGCGAGCGGCACGTTGTTTCTCGAGTTCTCGGCCGACTACCGGATCTATGCCTCGCGAGACAATCCGCAGCGCCTCGCGAGCGAGGCGATGGAGAACACCTACGGGAAGACCGACAACGTCCTCTTTGCCATCGTGCCGGAGGACGGCGACGCCACCTCGGCCCTCTCGCTGGAAGCTATCGCCTGGCTCACCGAACGGTCCTGGAGGCTCCCCTACGCGGTCCGTGTCGACTCCCTGACGAATTTCCAGCACACCACGGCCCACGGCGACGACATTCGCGTCCGCGACCTCGTGGACGACGATGTCATCGGCGATGCCGGTGAGCGGTCCGGGGTTCGCGCGACCGCATTGGCGGAGCCGCGGCTCGCGGGGCGCCTCATCGCCCGCGACGGCAGGGTCGGGGGCGTTGACGTCACCGTGCACCTGCCGGGCGAGCACGAAATGCTTGAAGGCGCCCGGGTCTCCTCGTTCGCTCGGGAGTTGGCGGACGAGGTCCGGAAACGCTTTCCGGGCATCGATGTGCGCGTGACCGGTCTGGTGATCTTCAACCAGGCCTTCGTGGAGGTGTCGCTGAAGGACCTCCAGATATTCGTTCCGGCCAGCTTCGTGGTGATGACGGCGGTGCTCGCGCTGCTGACGGGCGGACTCGGCGCGCCCTTCGCGATCATGCTGGTTGTCGCGCTGGCGGTCATGACCGGGGTGGGTCTCGGCGGCTGGGCGGGCCTGCCGATGACGGCGCCCTCGGCCGTCGCGCCGATCGTCGTGCTGACGGTCGCGATCGCCAACTGCGTCCACATCTTTTCATCTCTGGTACATGCCATGCGGAGCGTTGCGTCCCCCGCGCATGGGGCTCGAGGCGAAGGAGTTTCGTTCCCGCCCGCCGAAACCGGCGAGCCCAAGCGGGTTGCGATCGTCGAATCCATGCGGGTCAATCTCCAGCCAGTCTTCCTCGCTTGCCTGACCACGACCCTCGGCTTCCTGAGCATGAACTTTTCTGACGTCCCGCCGCTCCGGCACATGGGCACCTTCGTCGCGTTCGGCGTCGGCGCGGCGTTCGTGTTCTCCGTGACCTTGCTGCCAGCGCTGCTCTCGCTTCTGCCGATCCGGGTGCGCGCAACCGGAGACCGCCGCGACGCGGCGATGGCGGCGCTCGGCGAGTTCGTGATCCGCCGGCGCCGTATGCTGGGTTGGGGGTTCTGCGCAATCGTGTTGGCACTCGTCGTCTCGATCCCCCGCAACGAACTGAACGACGTCTTCCTTCACTATTTCGACGAGAGCGTAGAGTTTCGGCGCGACGCGGATTTTACGGTCGAGAACCTCACTGGCCTCTACACCATGGAGTATTCGCTTGCCTCCGGCGGGCTTGGAGAGATCAGCGATCCTGCCTATCTCTCCGACGTTGCGGCGTTCGCCGAGTGGTACCGGGAACAGCCCGAAACGATCCATGTCAATGTCATCACGGATACGTTCCGGCGCCTCAACATGAGCGTGCACGGCGACGAACCCGCCGAATACCGGCTGCCGGCGAGCAAGGAGATTGCAGCGCAGTATCTGCTCCTCTACGAGCTTTCGCTTCCCTTCGGCCTCGATCTCGACAACCAGATCTCCGTGGACAAGTCGGCCACCCGGATGACGGTGGCGACCAAGACGCTGTCGTCGAACGAGGTGATCGCTCTCGACCGGCGCGCGCTGCGATGGTTGACCGGGCACGCACCGAATATCGCGCGCGCCGAGAGCGCCGGCGGCACCTTGATGTTCGCCTATCTCGGCCGCCGCAACATCGTCGCGATGCTGCTCGGGACTACCATTGCCCTGGTTGGTATCTCCCTTGTCCTCGTGCTTGCGCTGCGGTCGTTGCGGCTTGGGCTCGCGAGCCTGGTCCCGAACCTGGTTCCCGGTGCGATGGGCTTCGGTATCTGGGGGTGGGCGGTGGGAGAGGTCGGCCTCTCGCTCTCGATGGTGACGGCCATGACCCTGGGCATCGTGGTCGACGACACGGTGCACTTCCTCAGCAAGTACCGCCGCGCCCGGCGCGAGCTTGGGTGCGCGTCTCCCGATGCGGTGCGCATCGCCTTCCGCACCGTAGGCCGTGCACTGCTCACGACCTCTCTCGTGCTTGTGGCGGGCTTCGTCGTCGTCAGCCTCTCCAGCTTCGAACTCAACGCCGGCATGGGCAGGCTCACCGCACTGGTCATAGCGCTCGCGCTCTTTGCCGATTTTTTCCTGCTACCCCCGCTGCTCATGAAGATCGACACGGACGCCGGCACAAGCGCGCCCGCGCGCCCGCCGGGCCTAACCTAACCTAACCGTTCTCCCGGGATCGGGTGCTTGGTGCGTTTCCAAGCGGGCGACGGTTGGCTCCTCGTTGAGGAACTGACGGACGGTGAAGCCGGCTTGAGCCGGTGAAGCGATCCGATGGCGGCCAACTTCCTGCATTCTCCAATCGTGGACAAAACCAGAAGGTTTATTTGACGGAATACCCTTCGCAAGCGACCTGATTCGGCCGCAATATATTGATATGAAATCTTTTTTTTGGATCAAGCGTTATTTGATGGCCATTTGATGGAAACCGGTCGTAACACTGGATCGCAGGATCGAGCGGGAGGCGGGCGCGACAGTCAGCCATGCGGGGCATTCCGCTTATGCGTGGGCGCGACCGGCAGCGGTTGATTGACGATGCCACCTGTTCCCATAGAATGCAGCGGGCGGCTGGCGTCGGCCGGAATGCGGAAGCTATTTGACCGGAGACAGGAGTTCGATGAGTCTGCGCATCGCCATCGATACCGGGGGCACCTTCACCGACGTCATCGCCATCGATGATGCCACCGGCGACCAGTTCGCCGTCAAGACCCCAAGCACCCCCGACGATCCGAGCCGCGGCCTGCTCAACGGGATCGGCGAGATCGTCGGCGACAGCGACGGGGCGCTGAGCCAAGTGCTGCACGGCACCACCACCGCCACCAACGCGGTGCTCGAGCACCGCTTCGAGGGCCTCGGGCTTCTCGTGACTTCGGGGTTCCGCCACATCATCGAGATCGCCCGCCAGTCGGTCCCCGACGGGTACGGCAACTCCTTTTTCTGGGTCAAGCCGCCGCGCCTGGTTCCGCTCCATCTCGTGCGCGAGATCGAGGAGCGCGTTACGTTCGACGGCACCGTGCTCACGCCGCTCGACGAGCAGAGCGTGGTCGATGCGGTCGAACATCTGGCCGATTTCGGGGTGACGCGCATCGCCGTCTGCCTCCTGCATTCCTACGCCAATCCGGCGCATGAGGAGCGCGTCGGCGAGATCATCGCTGCGCGATTCCCCGAGACTTTCGTGTCGCTGTCCTCGGTCGTCCTTCCCGAGTACCGCGAATACGAGCGCGCGATGACGACGCTCGTCGACGTCATGGTCAAGCCCTACTGCCAGACCTATCTGAGGCGGGCGCGCGAACGGATAGGCGAACGCGCCGGCGAGACGCCGTTCCTGATCATGCAATCGAACGGCGGCATCGTCTCCAGCGACACCGCCGGGGAAAAGCCGGTGACGATGCTGCTGTCGGGCCCCGCCGGGGGCGTGCTGGGCGCCACCCACATGGCGCGCCTCGCCGGCTACGAGGACATCCTTACCCTCGATGTCGGAGGCACGTCGACCGACGTGTCGCTGGTGCGCGGTCTGGCGCCGCAACTGTCGACGCACACCTATGTCGAGAACTACCCGGTCAAGACGCCGATGCTCGATGTGGTCGCCGTCGGCGCGGGCGGCGGCTCGCTGGCATGGATCGATTCCTACGGCGCGCTCAAGGTCGGCCCCAGAAGCGCCGGCGCCGATCCCGGGCCGATCTGCTACCGCCGTGGCGGCGCCGAACCAACGGTGACCGACGCCGGGGTTGTCCTGGGCCGGCTGCCCGGCGCGCTCATCGGCGGCGGGCTGGAGCTTGACGTCGGCGCCGCGCGCGAGGCCTTCGAGGCGCTGGGGCGGCGGCTTGACCTGACGGCCGAGGAGGCGGCGGCCGGCGTCCTCGAGATCGCGGCCTCGAATCAGGTCCAGGGCATCCGCACCGTGACCACGACCCGCGGCCTTGATCCCGGTGACTACGCCATGATTGCGTTCGGCGGCGCCGGCGGGCTGTTCGCCGCCGATGTCGCCGACTTCCTCGGAATCAGGGTCGCCGTCTCGCCGCCCAATCCGGGTAACCTGTCGGCGTTCGGCCTCCACGTGTCGGACATCCGGCGCGACTATGTGCGCACCCTGGTGCGCCGGCAGTCGGCGGCGGATGTCGGCGAGCTCGAGGGGTTGTGGGCCGGGCTCGAGAGGCAGGGGCGCGAGGAGATCGCCGCCGAGGGCGTGGCGCCCGGCGACATCTCGCTCGCGCGCAGCGCTGACGTGCGCTATGTCGGCGAGGGCCACGAGGTTCCGGTCCCGGTCCCGGCCGGCCTTTCCGGGGCCGCGGCGATCGATCGCATGTGGTCCGATTTCCACCGCGTGCACGAGCAGACCTTCGGCTTCCACTACGAGGGCCGCGAGGAGGCCGAAGTCGTGAGCCTCCGTATCCAGGCCGTCGGCCGCATGCACCGTCCGGACGCGAAGCCGGCGGCGCCCGCCGCCGGCGCGGACGGCCCGCCGCCGATGCGGCGAGTCTACTGGCGCGACAGCGGATGGGTGGAGTGTCCCATCCACCGCCGCGACGGGCTTGCCCGCGGTTTCGCCATGGACGGCCCCGGCATCGTCGAGGAATACGGATCGACCCTCGTCGTGCCCGCGAGCTGGGCACTCAGGGTCGACGATTACGGCAATCTCATTCTGGAGAAACGGACATGACGGCAACGCGGCACCGGCAGGACGGGCCAGGGCGGGCGCTGGGTCCGATCGAGCTCGAGGTGATCACCGGCACCATCCGTACCGCGGAACTCGAGGTCGAGGCCGCGGTCGAGCGCACTGCGCGCTCGCCGATGATACGGGACCAGCACGACTACCGAGTGGCCCTGTTCGACGCTCGCGGGCGCAAGCTTACCGGGCGGTCCTACTCGGCGCTGGTCGAGCCGGTCTTCGAGTATTTCGACGAAGGCGACATCCATCCCGGCGACATCTTCTTCTGGAACGATCCCTACAACAGTTCCGGCGGAATCGGCCACATTCCCGACCTCTGCACGACGCTGCCGATCTTCCATGACGGGCGGCTGATCGGCTTCAGCCAGGTGTTCGGCCACCACGACGATGTCGGAGGGTCGGTACCCGGCAGCCTGCCGGCGAACGCCACCGACATGTGGACCGAAGGGCTCGTCGTGCCGCCGATCAAGATCTACGAGCGCGGCCAGCCCAACGAGGCGGTCTTCAGCATCATCTCGCGCAATTCGCGGCTTTCGGAGCATCTGCGCGGCGACCTCGACGCCGAGATAGGCGCGGCGCGCCTTGGCAGCCAGCGCATCGTCGCAATGGCCGAGCGCTACGGGGCGGAGGCGCTCGAAGCGGCCTATGACGCGATGATCGCAAACTGCGCCGAAACCATTCGCCGTGAGCTCCTGCCCAAGATCCGCGACGGCGTCTACAGCTGGGAGGACTATATCGAGAACGACGGGGTCGAGGGGCCGCAGATGCACACGCTCCGGATCACCATGACCAAGACCGCGGACCGGATTGTCCTCGACTTCACCGGCACGTCGGACGAGGCGAAGGGGCCGATCAACTGGCCGATCGACTATTCCGACGGCAAGTTCGCGCGCAAGTGGATGGGGCCGGTGCTGCGATCGCTCGCCGACACCCCCGAACGCGCCGCCGAGATCGACATGAACGAGGGCGTTCTCGACGTGATCGAGGTCAAGTTCCCGCCCAAGGGCACGCTGGTCACGCCGAGCTTCGGCAAGGCGACCGGCCTGCGCTTCTTTCCGCTCTTGCGCTCGCTCGGCGTCTTCGCCGCGCTGCTCGCCAAGGCGACCGGCGGGCGCATGCCCGCCGACCACGAGACCATCCGCATCTGGGGGCTCCACGGCGGCAGGATCGGCGACGATTTCTTCCTGTTCCGCGAGGTGCTCGGCGGCGGCGGGCCGGGCCGGCCGTGGGCCGACGGCAGCGACGCCGTCCACGTGGTGCCGAACTCGCGCAACCTGCCGGCCGAGTTCTCGGAGACGCGCTACCCGGTGATCATCGAGAAACTCGGCCTCGCCACCGACTCCGGCGGCCCCGGCTACCGCCGCGGCGGCTTCGGCTACGACAAGCGGGTAAAGGTTCTCCAGGACTGTGAGGCGCTGTCCAACGCCGACCGCTCGCTGCTCCATACCTATGGCGTCAATGGCGGCCGGCACGGCGGCACCTACGGCGTCGAGATCGACGCCCCCGATGGCGCCCGGCGCCCGCTTGCCGGGATGGAGGACCGGGTGCCCGTGGCCGCCGGGTCGAAGGTGCACATCCGCACCACCGGTGGCGGCGGGTGGGGCGACCCGCTGGCGCGCGAACCCGCGATGGTATGCCACGACGTCCAGTGCGGTCTCGTCTCGGAGCAGGTGGCAGCCGACGAGTACGGCGTCGTGCTGATGCGCGAGGGCCGTCGCTTCGGCTTCGACGGCGAGGCCACCGAGCGCCGCCGCAGCGAAATCGCGGCGCGGCGCGGGCCGCTGCCGATGTTCGACCGCGGCCCGTATTTCGAGGAGATGAAGCGCCGCGGCGCGATCGCGCGTCCCGGCGGGACCGAGGATCCGGACGAGGGCTGGCTCGCGGCGGGCGCCCTCGCGGAGGCCGCCGAATGAAACCGGCGCTGTTCGCCTACGTGGCGCCCGAGACCGTCGGCGAGGCGCTCGGCGAACTCGCCGGCGATGACATGGCGCGGCCGCTCGCCGGCGGACAGAGCCTGATACCGGCCATGAACTTCCGCATCGCGACGCCGTCGAAGCTCGTCGACCTGCAGAGGATCGGCGAGCTCAGGGGGGTCTCGGTCGGCGATGGCGTCATCCGGGTCGGCGCGATGACCCGGCACCGCGAGCTCGAGCGCGACGCCGCCGCCATTCGCGCCAACCCGCTGATCGCCGAAATCATGGCCAACGTCGCCCACGCCGTCGTGCGCAACCGCGGCACGGTCGGCGGTAGCATCGCGCATGCCGACGCTGCGGCCGAGCTGCCCTGCCTGCTGGTTGCTGCCGGCGGTTCGGTCACGGTGGCCGGAGCCGGAGGCGTCCGGACCATCGCCGCCGAGGACCTGTTCCGGTTCCACATGACGACGTCGCTCGAGCCCGGGGAACTCCTGACCGAGGTGTGCATTCCGGAGCTGCCCGCCGGCACCGGCCACGCCTTCCAGGAGGTCGCGCGCCGCCACGGCGACTACGCGCTTGCCGGCGTCTGCGCGCTTGTCACGATGGATGGCGATACCTGTACGGCGGCGCGGCTAGCCGCTTGCGGCATAGCAGCAACGGCGGTGCGCCTGGCCGACGCCGAAGCGGCGCTGGTCGGCGGCGTCCTCGACGCCCCCCGCCTTGCCGCCGCGGCCGCGGCAGCGAGCCGCTACGTGACCGCGTCCGACGACCTACAGGCAAGCGCCGAGTACCGGCGCGACTTGGTGGCGGCGCTGGTCCGGCGCACCGTGGCCAGGGCCGCGGAACGCGCCGGGGAGGCGGCACGATGACCGGCCGTCCCGGCCGCGCGGCCGCCGTGCCCCCCTCGCCCGATCCGCGGGTCCCCGTAGCCGTGACCATCAACGGCGAACGGATCGAGCGCGAGGTCAGCCCGCGGCTGCTCCTCAGCGATTTCATCCGCCACGAGGCGGGGCTCACCGGCACCCATGTCGGCTGCGAGCACGGCGTTTGCGGCTGCTGCACCGTGATCATCGACGGCCGCGCCGGGCGCTCGTGCCTTGCCTTCGCGGTCCAGGCGGACGGTGCCGAGATCCGCACGATCGAGGGTGTTGCCGGGGAGGACGGCCGGCTCCACCCCCTGCAGCAGGCTTTCCTCGAATGCCACGCGCTGCAGTGCGGCTACTGCACGCCCGGCTTCGTCATGGCGATCCTCGCCCACCTCGAAGACGAGCCGGAGCCCGACCTCTCCGAGGAGGCCGTCCGCGAGGTCCTGTCGGGCAATTTGTGCCGCTGCACGGGATACGCGAACATCGTCGCCGCGTTCCGGCGCGGCGTCGAACTGATGCGCGGTGAGGCGGAAGGGGAGTAAGGCGATGTCGACAATGCAGTTCGGCGAGAGAATTCCGCGCAACGCCGATCCGGTGCTGCTTCGCGGCGAGGGTAGCTTCATCGACGACATCGACCTGCCGGGAGCGCTGCACGGAGCCTTCGTGCGCAGCGACGTCGCGCGCGCCCGCATCCGCTCTGTGGACGTCGCCGCCGCCGAGGCGCTCGACGGCGTCGTCAAGATCTATACCTGCGACAATATCGGCGACCTCGACATCGAGCTGCCGCTGCTCATTCCGCATCCCGACCTCACTCGGCCGAAGACCCAGCGGCCGCTGGCCCGCGGCGACGTCTATTACGTGGGCCAGTGCATCGCCATGGTGATCGCGGTCGACCGCTACGTTGCCGAGGACGCGGCGCGGCTGGTCGACGTCGACTACGAGCCCCTGCCCGTCGAGATGGACATTGAGAAGGCGGTCGCGGACGGCGCGCCGCTCGTGCACGCGGACGTGCCCAACAACGTTGCCGGCAACTTCGTGGTCGAGACCGGAGACAGCGACGCCGCGTTCGCCGCCGCCGAACACGTGACCAAGGTCAGGGTCCGGGTCGACCGCAGCACCGCAGCGCCCCTCGAATGCCGCGCTATCGCGGCGCGCTGGGAGCAGGTGACGGGCGAACTGACGGTCTGGGACAGCACCCAGGCGACGCTGTCGGTGCGCGGCGGTCTCGCGTCGCTGTTCGGCATTGACGAGGACCGGATCCGTGTCATCGCCCCCAATGTCGGCGGCGGCTTCGGCCAGAAGATCATGATGTTCCATCCCGACGAGCTGCTGGTGCCGCTGGCTGCCATGGAGCTGGGGCGCCCGGTCAAGTATGTCGAGGATCGGGTCGAGAACTTCATCGGCGCCTCGCAAGAGCGCACGCAGATCCACACCGTCGAACTGGCCGCGACGCGCGACGGCCGGGTCACCGGCCTCAGGGACGATTTCCTGCACGATACCGGCGCCTTCATCCCATACGGCATCGCCGTCGCCCAGGTCTCGTCGACCTCGATCGCCGGCCCCTACCGCATCCCGAACTTCCGCGTCACGTTCCGCCCTGTCTACCTGCCGGCAGTGCAGGTGACGCCCTATCGCGGCTGCGGCCGACCGCACGCCTGCTACGCGATCGAGCGCGCCTTGGACCAGCTTGCCGACGAGCTCGGCATCGACCGGCTTGAGGTCCGGCGCCGCAACTTCATCGCGCCCGGCGAATTCCCCTATCTGCGCGAGGGCGTGATCTTCGCTGACGGCCTGCAGGTCAGCCACGACAGCGGCGATTACGGGGGTGCGCTCGACCGCATCGCCGAGGCCGTCGACATCGACGCGTTCCGCACCGAGCAGCGCGCGGCGCTGGAGAAGGGCCGCTATCTCGGGCTCGGGCTCGGATTCTATGTCGAGGGCACCGGCCTCGGCCCCTACGAGGGCGGCCACGTCAAGATCCACCCGATCACGGGCAAGGTCTACGTCAATACCGGGCTCACCAGCCAGGGCCAGGGCCACGAGACGGTGTTCGCCCAGATCGCCGCCGACCAGACCGGCGCCCGCGTCGAGGACGTGATCGTCGTCGAAGGCGATACGGGGGCGTTCGAATGGGGCGTAGCCACCTTCGCGAGCCGCGCTGCCGTGTGCAGCGGCAACGCCATCCACAAGGCGAGCGTGAAGGCGCGCCGGCTGATCATCGAGGCTGCGGCCAACATGCTCGAGTGCGCCGAGGAGGACATCGAGCTCCGCGACGGTGCGGCGTGGGTCGCCGGCACCAACCGGTCGACGACGCTGGCGGAGATTGCGACAGCGACCAACCCGCTGCGCTACGCCTTCAACGAGGCGGCGGCGAGCGCCACGCAGTTCGCGCCGGCGAGCCGCCATGACGGGCCGCCGCTCGCCGAGGGCGCGGCGCCCGGCATTGAGGCGACCGACTATTACAGCCCGCCGCACTCGACCTGGGCGTTCGGCGTGCATGCCGCCGTCATCGAGGTCGATCCCGAACTCTGCACCATCGCGGTCCGGCGCTATGTGTGTATCCACGATTGCGGCAACATGATCAACCCGATGATCGTCGAGGGCCAGGTGATGGGCGGCATCTCGCAGGGCGTCGGCGGCGCGTTCTACGAGCGCTGCGATTTCGACGTGAACGGCAACCCGGTCAATGCCAACTTCATGGATTTCCTGATGCCCTACGCGACCGAGGTGCCCGACGTCGAGATCATCCATTCCGAGACGCCGACGCCGCTCAACCCGCTGGGCGTCAAGGGGGTCGGCGAGGCCGGGACGATTCCGGTGGCGCAGGTCTATGCCTCGGCCGTCGAGGACGCCCTGAAACCGTTCGGGATCGCGCCGATCCGGGAGGCGCCGCTGACGCCCGGGGCGATCCACCGGCTCCTGAAGGAAGCGCGCGGCGCGGCGCCGCCAGCGGCCTAGGGCCGGCCGGAAGGGAGCGGCCGCACCGGGAACGCCGGGAACGGGCGCCTGGATCCGGTCGGGAGGCCGGCCGGCGTCGGACCCGGATTCGATACGCGGCATGGCGCGGGGCTGCCGTCCCGCGAGGCGCGGCAGATGCAAGTGAAGGGAGCGCGGCAGGGATGGAAGTCCGGCTTGGCCACATGACCCACGAGGAGGTCGCCGCGGCGATCGCGGCCGGGCGCCTGGCGATCGTGCCTACCGGCGCCACCGAATCCCACGGTCCGCACATGCCGTGCGATACCGACACCCACCAGGCGGACTACATGGCGGTCGCACTCGCGCGCCGCGTTGGCGGGGTCGTCGCGCCGGCGGTGCCCTACGCAGTGTCGAAGACCTTCGAGCACTTCCCGGGGACGGTGTCGCTGTCGATCCCGACCTACCAGGAGCTGGTGTACGAGATCGGCGCGGCGCTGGTGCGCCAGGGGTTCGCGAATATCCTGCTGCTCAACGGCAACCGCCCCAACGGCACATCCAACGACGCCGTCGCGCGGCGCCTCATCGACGACCTCGACGACCACGACATCACTGTGACCGCGGTCAGCTACTGGGAGCCCGGCGCCGCGGCGGTCCACCGGCTGCGCAACTCAGAGGTCGGCGGCATGGGCCATGGCGGCGAGTTCGAGACGTCGTTCCAGCTGGCGACCCGTCCCGAGCTGGTCAAGATGGAACGGCTGGAGGGCGTCCACACGCCGCTGGTCGGCTGGGATCTCGTGGCCCCGGTCGAGCCCGCGCGCACCTACCGCCGCCGTCCCACGCCGGAATCCAATCACGCTTCGATCTTCGGCGATCCGAGCAAGGCGTCGGCGCGCTCGGGCGAGGCCTTCGTCGCTGCGGCGCTCGACGCGCTGGTCGAGATGATCGAAAACCTGCAACCGTCCTACGAGGAGCGGAGGACGCAGTGAACCCGGCCGTGTCAAATATGGTAGTGTCGGCCGCATGCGCCGGACTTCCGGCGCCGCCCCGCGCGGCGGCCCTTCACGGGGCCGGCTCTTTCCAGAAACAGGGAGGCAAGTACTCATGAAATCTAGGATTCTTTGGCTTCTTCCGGCTGCCGCCGCCATGGCTGCGGCCATTGCCGGTCCTGCCCAGGCGCAGTTCAAGCTCGAGGGCGATGCGAAGATCGCGATGATCTACTTCGCGCAGAAGAACGACGGCGGCTGGACGCAGGCGATCGACGAGGCGCGGCAGCGTCTCGAGGGTCAGCTCAAGGTGAAGATCCCGTTCACCGAGAAGGTCCCCGAGGTGGCGTCGCAGATCCGCCCCGTCGCCGAACGCTACATCCGCCGCGGCTTCAACATCGTCATCGGCTCGGCCTTCGGCTACAGCGACACCTTCAAGGAACTGTCCAAGGAATATCCCAAGGTCGCGTTCCTCAACCCGGCCGGCACCACCAACGGCCCCAACCTGCAGTCCTATTACGGGCGCACCTACGAAAGCCAGCACCTGTGCGGCATGGTTGCCGGCGCGATGTCGAAGTCGGGCAAGCTTGGCTTCATCGCCGCCCATCCCATCGGCCTCGTCAACTGGACCGTCAACGCCTATCTGCTCGGCGCGCGGCGCATGAATCCGAAGGCGACCGTCAATGTCGTCTATACCGGCTCCTGGATCGATCCGGTCAAGGAACGCGCCGCCGCGCTGGCGCTGATGGAACAGGGGGTCGACGCCATCGGCATCCATGTCGACACGCCGGCGGCGCCGATCGCGGCCCAGGAGAAGGGCGTGTTCGCCACCGGTCATCATCGCGACATGTCCGAGTTCGCGCCGAAGTCGGTGACCTGTTCGTCGGTATGGGTGTGGGACAAGTATCTCAACCCGCTCCTTGCGAAAATCATGTCCGGCGCCGAATGGAAGACCAAGCCCTACGGCGAGTTCCTCGGCATCGCCCACGGCGGTACCGACATCGCCTGCTGCGGCCCGATGGTCCCGGCGGATGTGAAGGCGAAGGTGATGGCGCGCCGCGACGAGATCATCAAGGGCGCGCACGTCTTCCAGGGACCGATCCACGACCAGAACGGCAAGGAAGTGGTCGCGGCCGGCAAGACCCCGTCGGATGCCGATCTCTGGGGCATGAAATATCTCGTCAAGGGCGTCATCGGCAAGCTCTAGTGCGTTGCCGGGCGGCGGCGGCCGTACCGCCGTCGCCGCGCCTGTCCCCTGGCCCGCCCCGCAGGGCGGGAGCTGACGCCGGCGATGCGGCCCCGTTGCCGCCACGGTCCGCCGACGGTTCGAGGAGAGCATGTCGAACGCCGTCAGCATGAGGGGCGTCTTCAAGAATTTCGACGGCAACCAGGCCCTGAACGACGCCTGGTTTGACGCCGGTCACGGCCGCGTGCATGCGCTCCTCGGCGAGAACGGTGCTGGCAAGACCACCCTGATGAACGTGCTGTGCGGTCTCTATGCCCCCGACCGCGGCCGCATCCTGATCGACGGCGCCGAGATCGACATCGCGGGGCCCGCGCATGCGCGGAGCTTGGGCATCGGCATGGTCCACCAGAACTTCAAGCTGGTGGCCCCGTTCACGGTCGCCGAGAACGTGCTTCTCGCCAATCCTGGCGCCTCGTGGGCGTCCGGCATGCGCGCGGCCCGGACCGAGATCGGGCGCTACTGCGCGGAGCTTGGATTCGCGCTTGACGCCGATGCCCGCGTCGATTCGATCTCGGTGTCGGAGCAGCAACGCGTCGAGATCGTCAAGGTGCTCATGGGCGGTGCCCGGCTGCTGATCCTCGACGAGCCCACCGCGGTGCTCACCGACGAAGAATCGGGCCGCGTGCTCGCGCTCGCGCGCGAGCTTGCGCGCCGCGGGGCCTGCGTCATCCTCATAACCCACAAGCTGCGCGAGGCCCTGGAATACGCGGATTCGGTGACCGTCATGCGCGGCGGCCGCACCGTGGCGGCCGAGGACCCGGCGAGCCTGACGCGCGAAAGGCTGACCGAACTCATGGTCGGCACCACGGTGCGCCACGGGACTCCGCCGGCTGGCGGCACCGGCGGGATCCTGCTCGAGGTGCGCGACCTTGCCGTGCGCCGCGCCGATGGCCTGCGGACGGTGAACGGGCTGTCGTTCGCGGTCCGCGCCGGCGAGATATACGGCGTCGCCGGCGTCGGTGGCAACGGCCAGCCAGAACTTGCAGAGGCTCTCATGGGGGTGCGTGCGGCCGAGGAAGGCGCGATCGCGCTTGGCGGGCGCGCCGTTACCGGCCAGCATCCGCGTGAGCGCCGCCGCGCCGGCTTTGCCGGCATCCCGGCAGACCGCTACGTGTTCGGACTCGCGGCTGATCTCTCGGTGACCGACAACTATGCCGTCGCCGGGCTCGACGGCGGGCGTTACGGCAGCCGGCACTGGGTGCGGAAGGCGCGCATGCGCGAGGCGGCGCGCGCGGCCATCGGCGCCTTCGAGATCCAGGGCGCAGCCCCGGCCACCCGCGCCCGGCTGCTTTCGGGCGGCAACGCCCAGAAGCTGGTGCTCGCCCGCGAGTTGTCGGGCGATCCGGAGGTGATCGTCGCCCATTCGCCGACCCGCGGGCTGGACGTGCGTGCCTGCGCCGCGGTCCATGACGGGCTTCGCCGGGCGCGTGACGACGGCGCCGCGGTACTCGTCATCAGCGAGGATCTCGACGAGATCCTGGACCTCTCCGACCGCGTCGGAGTGATCAATCGCGGTCGCATCGTCGGCGAGTTCGACCGGCCGGCGGACCGCCAGCGCGTCGGCCAGCTGATGGTCGATCATGCCTGACCGCTCTGCGGCGGCGGCGGATGGCGCGCCCGGGCCGCGGGCGGCGGCGCGGCGCTCCTTCGGCCGGCTCAGCCTCGAGGTTCGCCAGTCGGTTCCGGCGTGGCTGCACGGGTTGATCCTGGTGCTGGCGCTCGCTGCGGGCATGGCGATTTCGGTCGCCATCCTAGCGGTCTCCGGGGTTGACGTTTCCGGCATCTATGAGGAGTTCATCATCCTCACCTTCTTCGACCGCCTCGGCCTCAGCAGCGTGCTGATCGAGTGCGCGCCGCTGCTGCTGGTGGGGCTCGGCGCGGCGATGGCGTTCCGCGTCAATTTCTGGAACATCGGCATCGAGGGCCAGTTCTTCTGGGGCGTGATCTTCGCGACCGCGATCGCGATCTGGGATGTCGGCCCGCCCGCCCTGCGTGTCGCGCTGATGTTCGTCATGGCGTGCCTCGGCGGCTTCCTGTGGACGGTGGTGCCGTCGCTCCTCAAGATCAGGCTCGGAGTCAACGAGATCATCTCGACGCTGCTCCTGAACTACATCGCGTTCCTGTTCGCGCTCAATCAGGTCTACGGCGCCTGGCAGGACCCGAAGGAGCGCTTTCCGCACTCCGAGAAGTTCGACGCCGTCGAGCAGCTGCCGCGGCTGGGTTGGGAGAAGGTCGATGCCGGGCTGCTCATCGGCCTCGCGTTCGTCGCCGTGATCTGGTGGCTGGTGTCGCGGACCCGCTTCGGCGCTTGGTCGCGCATCGTCGGCTCGAACGCGCGGATGGCGCTCGCCGCAGGCGTGCCGGTCGGCGTCGTCGTTTTCGTGTCGGTCGGGATCTCGGGCGCGCTCTCGGGCGCCGCCGGATTCGTGATGGCAGCGGGTCAGGAGTTCCGCCTGACGGGCACGATGGCGGCCGGCTACGGCTTTTCCGGGATCATGATCGCGTTCCTCGCGCGCAACAATCCCCTCCTCGTGCCGCTGGTCGCCTTCCTCATCGGCGGGCTCTATGTCGGCGGCCTCAGCATCAAGTCGTTCTACGGCTTGCCCGAAGCCATGGTGCAGCTGATCCAGGCGATCATCGTCCTGTGCGTTGCGGCGTCGCACTTCTTCGTCTCCTACCGCGTGCACTGGGCGCGCTAGGAGTCCGCGATGCTGTCCTTCGTCGTCGACTGGATCGCCTTCACGCCGATATTCGCGACGCCGCTGGTCCTTGCCACTCTCGGCCTCATCGTCAACGAGCGGGCCGGCGTCATCAATCTCGGGGCCGAGGGGATGATGCTGTGCGGCGCGCTCGCCGGCGTCGCCGCCTGTCTCGGATCCGGTGGCAGCCCGTGGGCCGGCATGGTTGCCGCGATACTGGCGGGTTTCGCGGTCGCGGCGCTGTTCGCGTTCGTGGTCGTGGTGCTGCGCGCCGATCAGGTGGTGACCGGCATCACCATGGTGTTCTTCGGCACCGGGCTTACCTCGCTCCTCGGCGTTCCCTGGATGAACCGGGCGGTCGAGGGCTTCACGCAGATCGACCTCGGGCCGCTCAGCGATCTTCCGGTGATCGGCAAGATCGTGTTCAGCCAGGACCCCATGGTCTATCTGACGTTGCCGGTCATCTACCTCGTGTGGCGCTTCCTGTTTCGCAGCATGGCCGGCCTGCGCCTGCGTTCGGTGGGTGAAAACCCGCAAGCCGCGGACGCGGTCGGGCTCGATGTCGAGCTCTACCGCTTCTGCGCGGTCGTGGCCGGCGGCGCGCTGATCGGCGCGGCGGGCGGCTATCTGGCGCTGTCGGCGGGCAAGATCTGGTTCGACGAGATGGTGCAGGGCCGTGGCTGGATCGCCATCGTGCTGGTGATCTTCGCGCGGTGGATGCCGGGCCGCGCGTTGTTCGGCGCCGTACTCTTTGGCGGTATTGAGGCACTGATTCCGCGGATCTTTGCCGCCGGGCTGCCGGTGCCGCAGTATTTCGTGCTGATGACGCCGTTCCTCGCGACGCTGTTCGTGCTTGTCTACGCCGCCGTCTACGCCAGGACGTCGACATCGGCGCCGGGCGCGCTCGGGCTGCCCCATGTGCGCGAGGACCGGCGCTAGGGAGCCGGGTTCGGCGGGCGCATCCCGCTCCGCGGGGTCGATGCAGGCGGTTGCATCGGCCGGCTGTCGGCGGCAATGTCGGTGATGACGCGGAGGAAAGGATGACGGTGGTGCAACCACGGCGTTCCGGGACGGGCGGCGGATGTTGAAGGCTCTTGCGGCAAGTGGGCTGATGGGGTGTCCGGCCTGTGCGGTGGTAGCGTCCGCCGCCAGCGGGACGGACGCGGACTGGTCATACGAGGGAGATACGGGCCCCGGGCGTTGGGGGCGGCTCGACCCGTCCTTTGCGGCGTGCGGAACGGGAAGACGGCAGTCACCCGTCGACCTGGCGCCGGGCACGGCGGTGGCGCCGGGCAGGCTGGACCTCTCCTGGCGAGCCTTTCCGCTTGAGGTGGAGAATACCGGCCACACCATTCAGGCAAACGCGGCGCCGGGCAGTTCGATGGTTCTCGAGGGCCGCCGGTTCGAGCTCGCGCAGTTCCACTTCCATCATCCCGCCGAGCACACCGTCGGCGGATCCCGCCATGCGATGGAGGTGCATTTCGTGCATCGCGCGGCAGAGGGAGACCTCGGCGTCGTCGGCGCGTTCCTCTCGGAGGGCACCGCGAACCCGGTCGTCGCCGCGCTCTGGGAGGATCTCCCGGCGCCGGGCGGGCGGCGGGCGGGCGCCGGCCTCGTCGATCCGGCGGGGCTGCTTCCCGCGCGACGGGCGTATTTCCATTACGAGGGTTCACTGACCACGCCGCCCTGCAGTGAGATCGTGAGCTGGGTCGTGATGATGGATCCGGTCGCTGTCTCGCGCGGCCAGATCGACGCCTTCGCCCGGATCTATCCGTCGAACGCCCGGCCGGTCCAGCCTCTGAACGGACGGCCGGTGCGCCGCTTCCTCTGACCGCCGCTCGGGGAGACGGAGCCGTTGCCGCGCCTCCCGGCGGCCGCCGCTACGTGCCGCGCGGCCCCCCGCTGCCGGCGTCTGCCGCGTTGGGGGCGTGCGGTGCGATGCATCCGGCGTCACGAACGTTTCCGTCGATCGTGGCCAGCCGGTTGCGCCCGGCGGATGACCGCTGTGACCTGCGTCATCGGCATGCTTCCCTTCGAACCGGAACGGTTCCGTGGCTTGAGGAAGGCCGAGATTGCCGATATTGACACGTCGCGGCGCGACACGCGCTCGGAGCGGCAGGAGAAAGAACCATGGCGCTTCTGATAAGTAACCTCCTGATGGGAACGGACGCGGACTGGCGCGCGGCGATCAGTGCCGAACTGCCGGATCTGGAAGTGCGGTTCTGGCCTGATGTCGGTGATCCCGCTGACATCGAGTACCTGGCCTTCACCCGCCCTAGCCTCGACGACTGGCCGGAATTCCCGAACCTCAAGGCGATGCTGACCCGCCAGGCGGGGGTCGACGGCTTCATCGCGCATCCCCGGCTGCCGGACGTTCCGCTTTCCAAGCTGGAGCCGGAAGACGGCGATCCAATGATGACCGAATATGTCGTAATGCATGTGCTGCGGCTGCATCGCGCCATGCCGACATACCGGGAGCGCCAGGCCCGCAGGGAATGGCGCGAAGCGCGGCAGAAGCGGCCCGAGGAGCGCACCGTCGGTTTTCTCGGCTACGGGACGATGGCGCGCAAGCCGGCCCGGATCCTGCGCGAGATGGGCTTCGACGTCGCCGCCTGGACGCGGACCCCGAAGCCCGGCGCCGAGATTCCGGTCCTTGTTGGCGCCGGCCGGTTGGGCGCCGTCCTGGAGCGCTCGGATATCGTCGTCTGCCTGCTACCCCTGACCGGGGAGACCCGCGGCATCCTGAACGCAGGGGCGTTTGCAGCGATGCCCGAGGGCGGCATGGTCATCAATCTTGGCCGCGGCGAGCACCTGATCGTCGAGGATCTGATCGCGGCGCTCGATTCAGGCCATCTCTATCACGCTGCGCTTGATGTTCACTCTCCCGAGCCGCTGCCGCCGGAAAGCCCGCTCTGGGACCATCCTGGCGTGACCGTCATGCCGCATGTGGCGAGACGCCCGAACATCGCGCAGCTGGCGCCGCGAATCGTCGCGAACATCAGGCGCTGCGAGGCCGGCCAGCCGCTCCTCCAGGAAGTCGATCGCAGCAGGGGCTACTAGCGGCCCCGCCTCAGCCCCCGCCGGCCCTTGGCGAAAAACTCCCGAATGACATCGGGAGTTCCACGGGTCGCGGAAATCCTTGGACGATTGCCACTGTCAGGCCACGAGTCCTGTGCCTGCCGGCCCGGCGATCCCCCATCGTCCCGATCACGCCCAGAGGCAAGATACGGGCACTGCCGCCAGCTTTTCACCGAACGGCACGAAATCGCCACCGTCGTAGAGCACCGCGCCGAAGGCGAAGCGCTCCCCGCACGTCTCGGCCAGGGTCCGCAGACCGGCGAAGTCACCGGACCTGACCGTCGCCGATGCCTTGACTTCGATTCCCGCGACCAAGCCGTCGTCACGCTCGAGGACGATGTCTACCTCGCGCTTCGACTGATCCCGAAAGTGGAAAGTCGTGAACTGGTGCTCCGAGGCGGTCATGAGCTTCAGCACTTCTGAGAACACGAAGCTTTCCAGGAGCGCACCGAATTCACGGCGGTCAGCCTCGACCCGATCGAATCCCAGTCCGCGCAGGGCTGCAAGCAAGCCGGAATCCAGGAAATGCAGCTTCGGCGTCCTGACGATCCGCTTCAGCGTGTTCGTGTACCAAGGCTGCAATGTCGAGACGAGGAATATCTGCTCCAGCAACGCTACATAGCGCTGCCCCGTCTTGTAGCTGACATCTATGCCGGCACCGAGCTGTGAGTAGTTGACCAGCCGCCCCGAATGCTCTGCCAGCAGCCGGACGAATCTCGGGAGTTCCGTCAACTTCTCGATCTCGCCGATGTCTCTCAGGTCGCGGGACAAGACCGAGCTGAGGTAGGATCGCGCCCAATTCCGGCGCCGGCGTTCGCTCTCCCGGCTGATGGCTTCTGGATAACCTCCGAGCAGCGTCAGACGGACGAGGTCGTCGCCGACGATTGCTTCCTTTGCGCCGCGCAGCTTTCCGTTGAACAAACGCTCCAGGAAGACCGGCGCCGTTCCTGCGATTTCGGCGCGAGCCAGCGGCAGCAACCGGATCGTTTCGATCCTGCCTGCCAGGCTGTCGGCGACCTTGGGCAAGGTCATCACGTTGGCCGAACCGGTCAGCAGAAAGCGGCCGGGCCGATAGTCTTCGTCCACCACCCTCTTGATCGCGAGAAGCAACTCTGGCACACGCTGAACCTCGTCGATTGTGGCCCGGTCCAGACTGCGGACGAAACCGGCTGGATCCGATCGTGCAGCATCGAGCGCTATCTGCTCGTCCAGCGTGACGTAGGTTCGGCCCGTATCTTCCATCTTCCGTGCGAGCGTGGTCTTGCCTGCCCGGCGCGGGCCCACGATCAGGACCACCGGAGTGTCCGACAGGGCTTCCTCTGTCTGCCGCTCTATGAAACGTTCGTACATGCCGTCTGATGAACTGTGATAATTAGAGCTATGGATCATGATAATTAGAAATGAAAAGAGTGTCAATTAGAAATGTCACGCATGCCAATCAGAGTGGATTTCAGCGATGCCGTTAAGAGCGAGGGCGGTCGACTGCTGGCTTGAGGACTTCGATGTGGGCGCCATGCGCGACCGGCGCGGCGGCAGCTGCTCCCGTCACCTTCTGACCGAGCTCGGCGACATCGAGTTCAGCATGCCGCGCACCCGGTGCTTCTGCCCGGGAGCAGTCACGGCTCGGGAGAGAAGGCGACGTCGCGCTTGAGGGAAACGATCCACATGTGAAGACAGTTGGGTCTGCTGCCAGGCCCCGACCCCGGGGACCGAACGTCACAAGTGCCAGTCGTCAAGCATTTACCTGCGCTTTGTCTTGTCGAGTGCCAGCAGAAGTGGCGGAAACAGAAGAAAGTCCGCAACGAGTGCAATGATGATGGTCATTCCGACCAGCAACCCGAGTGTCTGATTGGTCAACAGCCCCGATGTGCCAAAGACGAAAAATGCCAGTGCAAAAATCAGAGTCGTGCTCAGCAGCGGCCTTCCAACAAGTTTGAAGGTTGGCACGATGGCCTCGGAAGGCGACTTGCCCTCTGCGCGTGATTTCAGGTACTTGGACAGGAGATGGATGGTATCATCGACAACGATGGCAAACGCTATGGCAGTCACGATTGATGCTGCAATGTTAACGGTTCCTCCGCTGTAAGGCCCTCGGGCCCGCCGGGACGGCTGCCGCAACATCGGACGTCCCGAAGATCGCTCCGCAGGGGGAATTTCAGAAACACGCGGCATGATCGCGATGCCGTTATTCGGGCGCGACTTCGGTGTTCCCCGCAAGCGCTTCAAGTGCGACCCGGCGTGCCTCGTCCAGCGATTCGACGATCCGCCCGGCCGGCAACTCGCCCAGAATGTCGAGACTGTGCAGGGTCGCGGCCACATCGTCGCCGAGGCCCATGACGACGCATTCGGTCCCGGACCGGGCGGCGACCTCGAGGAGTTGCCCGATCACCATGGCGGCGCTGTCGTCAACATAAGTGGTGTCGGAGAAGTCGAAAATGACGACCTCGTGCTCCCTGATGTCCAAACCGATCACGCTCACCAGCCTGTGCGACGAAGCGACGCTCAATGTACCCCTGAGGGCGACCATGCCCACCCGGGCCGCGTGCGAGTCGCCGTCTGCGGAGGTCTCTTCTCCGGCGAAGAAAGTCGCTTCCAGCAAGGGGACGGAAATCACGTTGTCGAGCTCCAGCCGTTCCAGCCGCCGTGCATGCACCATTCCGCCGGCAATCAATCCGATGGCGACCGCGGTGATCAGGTCGACGAACACGGTGAGGCAAAGCGTCGTCAGCATCACAAAGAGGTGTTCGCGCCGGAGGCGGTGAGCACGGGCGAGCATGCGCCAGTCGACGATGTCCCAGCCCACTTTGATCAGCACCCCGGCCAGCGCGGCGAGCGGAATCGGCTCGACCAACCGCCCGAGGCCCAGCACCAGGGCCAGCAGGAGCAGTGCCCGCAATGCGCCTGAAACCGGCGTCGACCCCCCGGACCGGATGTTGACCACGGTGCCCATCGTCGCGCCGGCTCCCGGCAACGCGCCGATCAGTCCTGCGGCCATGTTGCCGATGCCTTGGCCTATCAATTCCCGGTTCGGATTGTGACGGTTGCCGGTCATCGAGTCGGCGACCAGGGATGTCAACAGGCTGTCGACCGAGCCGAGCAAGGCGAGGATGATCGCCGGTTGCAGGGCATGCAGCAGGAATTCGATCGATGGCAGCGCGAAATGCACCGTCGGCAGGCCGACCGGGATCGCGCCGATGACTGGCGCGTCCCCAAACCACAAGATACCCAGGGCCGTTCCCGCGGCGAGCGCGACGAGCGGGCCCGGCGCGAAACGCGAGAACCTTCGAGGCCAGAGAAACCCCACCGCGAGCGTGGCCGCGCCGATGGCGAAGGCGCCGGCGTGGACGTCGCCCGCAGCCGCCGGAAGCGCCCGCGCCGCGCCCATCGGGCCTCCGGTCGTGCCCGAGGTGCCGAGCAGGGGTAACGCCTGCATCAGCATGATGATGAAGCCGATACCGGACATGAAGCCGGAGATGACGGCATGCGGCGTGTAGGCGACGAAGCGGCCGATCTTCGACACGCCCAGAAGCACCTGCAGGAGCCCCGCCAGAACGACGACTGTCAGGGCTTCGGCGAGGCTCTGCGCATGGCTGGTGAGGACGACCGCCATGGCAACGGTCATCGGCGCGGTCGGGCCGGATATCTGCGAGCGTGTTCCGCCGAACACCGAAGCGAAGAAACCGACCGCGATGGCGCCGTAGAGCCCGGCCACCGCGCCCATCCCCGAGGCGATGCCGAAGCCAAGGGCAACGGGCAGCGCAACCACCGTCGAGGTGACGCCGCCGAAAATGTCGCCGATCAGCGTGTTGAGGCTGTACGTCATGCGAAATCGAGGCATTGCGTACACTCGTATCCAGTCGCTCAAGACGCCGACATCGTCCACAGTATAGCATGTGGAAGCCGCGGCTGGAGCGACCAGCGCTGGCACAACCCGCGCTGGTACGGAGGGCCAACGGCGATTGCCGCCGACGAGACCGGGAGCGCTGCGTTCGGGCTCGGCTCGCCCAGGCGCTTCTTCGCGTTATTGAACGCGACGCAGGCATCTGGCTACCGCCAGGATTCTGGCAGGCCGCGCCGAACGGGGTCGCCGGCAGGAACTCCGCGGAAAAGGCCGGCGACAGCCCTGCTCACGGTTGCACACAGCGCCGCGGGCGGGTTGCGCGCGGCCTTCGCCCGGACATGCCATTCCTACCTGCACAACGTCCAGAATGCTCTGCAGTTGACCGCCCAAGAGCGCTGGTGCCGGATTCTCGGCCACGCCATGCGGAAATACCTCCAGGGCCGCCGCCAAGACCGCCGCCGGCCTGAGTCAAGCCTCCCGAACCGGCAGAAATGAGGGCCTCAACAAAGCAAAATATGCTCCTAACGCATCCTCCAACCCATGATTTGGGAGCCCTAGGTGAACGGCGTCACGCCTTCTGTTGCGGCGGCCTCGTTCAACCGCCAGTCCAGGCTCACCAGCGGGCAGCCTTCACGGATTGCGAGAGCCAGATAGCTGGCGTCGTATGCCGTAAGGCGGTGGTCCCGCGCGAGCGCCATGACATGGCGATCATCTGCTTCGCCTGGACAACGGATGGGGAGGCGGCGGACTCGGGCGACGGAATCGTTGGCATGATGTTCGCTGATTCTCCCCCGGCGTTCGGCCGACAACAGCAGGTTGCGCAGTTCATGCCAGAACAGGCTTGGAACCAGTGCCGTCTCGTCGGCGAGCCGATCGAGCGCGCGGTCGGCCAGTGCCACGTCCTCGTCTGGCAGTAGCCATGCGGCAGCGACCGAGGCGTCGGGCACGAACGCCATCAGCGTGCGTGTCCCTCGTGGCGCCAGGACAGGATCTCGGCGGTTGTCACTGTCTTCTGCTTCGCCCGTTCCCGGCGCAGGGTCGCGCATAGCGTGGCATGCTCCTGCCCGCTGTTGATCCGGGTAACGTGGGCGATTGGCGTCGAACCGCGACAGATGACGAGATCCTCACCGGCTTCCACTTCGGCCAGCAGCGCAGACAGGTGGGTCTTGGCTTCGCCGATCTTTACCTGACGTGTCATGTCCATCCAAGCTCCCTGTTCGCCCCGGAACGCTTAGCAGGAACGCGTTGTGTGTCCCGTTGCAACCGGCAGGTTAGGTTCGGGGCCGATCTTGGTCAAGTACTTGGTCATTTTGTCGATCGCCGAATCCGATAGACCATCGCCTGGGTCCTCGAGATGCCATGTCCTGCTGCCGATACCGGTTTGGACGATGCCTGGCCCGTATCTGATCATATGGGTAATATGGGAGAATGAAGACGACACTGGACATCCATGACGAGCTGCTGAGGCGCGCCAAGCGTCATGCCAAGGAAACGGGGCGCCCGCTGCGCGCCGTAATCGAGGACGGGCTTCGTCGCGTACTCGCCCCCAGGGCGCTTGACCGGAGATACAAGCTGCCCGATCTCAGAGCGGGAGATCCGGAAGCGCCTGATCCCCTGGAACGATATTCTTGGCCGGAGTTGCGCGAAATGATCTACGGCGATCCCGGCACACGGTGATTGCCGTCGACACCAATCTGCTGGTCTATGCGCACCGGCGTGAATCGCGCGTGGGTGATGCGGCGCATGCGGTCATGACCGAACTCGCCAAAGGAGACCGGCTTGGGCCATTCCGTGGCCATGCTGCTGCGAGTTCCTGAGCGTAGTGACCAACCGGCGCATCTGGAAGGACGAGGCGACTACGCCGGATCACGCGTGGCGCCAATTCCAGGCTTGGGCGGCGTCACCGTCAAACCACATGATCGGCGAGACCGATGATTTCATGGAGATTCTGCAAAGATTCGTGAACCGGCCTCGTGTCGTCGGTGGAGTGGTTCACGATGCTCGCATCGCGGCCGTATGCGTGGCGCATGGTGTCGAGGCGCTGCTGACGCGGGATCGCGACTTCTCTCTGTTTCCGGAACTGCCGACGCATGACCCTTTGGAAACCGGCAAAGGATAGTGTGGAACCGGGATCCTCCAGACTTCGCAGGTGCCCCCTGCGGCGCCCAAATGAGGCTGGAATGAACCGCTACCGGAATCCTCAACGCTCCGCGCCGAAGAAAATCAACCAACCATCTGCAAGTCATCCAAAAACTCAGACGCTTCTGTATCACGGCCTGCGTCGCCAGGGGCTCTGCAATCTCAAGGTGCGCGATGTCCAGGGCCGGAGCGGCGTGCTGCATTTCCGGGTCTTCGGCAAGCGCGGGCGAATACGCTACGTGCCGGTCGATCCGTTCGCGCTGCGACTCATCGACGAGTACCTTGAGATGTCTGGACACCGCCATGAACGGGACGGGGCGTTGTTCCGGCCTGTCCAGAACAATCGCGGCGGCGAGACCGAGCGCGCGCTCAATCCCGCCTCCCTTTACAGAAACGTGATCTGCTACTATGGCCGCCTCACGGGCCTTGACGAGGTTGTCAGCGGCCTCTGCGTGCATTCCACAAGGGCCACGGCCGCCACCAACGCGCTGGAGCACGGTGCCGACATTGCCAAGGTTCAGGAGTGGCTTGGCCACGAGAACGTGTCTACCACGAGGCTCTACGATCGCCGCTGCAGTCGGCCCGAGGAGAGCTCCAGCTTCAAGGTGTCGTACTGAAGGCGTTATAAAACAATGTCCAAAATTTTAAAACAAATGTTAGCGGCAATTGTAAATCCAACATTTCTGGCAAACGAAAATCCGACAGTTTTGGCTTGTCGATTCCGGAACGCCCGGCCCACTGTGGTGACGAAGTCATCACAGCGGGAACGAGGCACGAGTGTACGGATGGGAGACCAGGATGTTGCTGAAGCACTATCTCGATCAGGGCGTTTCGCAGTCGGAGCTGGCGCGGCGTTTCGGGATCAACCGCACGACGATCCACCACTGGATCAAGACGGGGCAGTTGGACCGGGACCTGTTGGCCGGTCCGAGAGGATATGGGCCGCGTCCTCCGGTGGCGCACAAGCTGGATCCCTACAAGGGGATCATCGACGCGCGGCTTGAGGAGTTCCCCAGGCTGTCCGCGAAGCGGCTGTTTGATGAGGTCTGCGCGGCGGGCTATCCGGGCTGTTACGAGAGCGTGCGGAACTACGTGCGGGTTGCCCGGCCCTGCGAGCCGGCCGAGCCGGTGGTCCGCTTCGAGACGCCGCCGGGCCGCCAGGGGCAGGTGGACTTTGGGAGCTTCACGCTTCCCTGGGGCCGGCGTCACGCCCTGGTGGTGGTGCTGGGCTATTCCCGTCTGCTGTGGCTGAGCTTCTATCAGCGCCAGACGATGGCGGTGCTGATGGAGGCGCTGGAGAGCGCCTTCGGGGCGTTCGGCGGGGTTCCGGAGGAGTTGCTGTTCGACCAGATGCGCGCCGTCGTGCTGTCCGACGACCGCACCGCCGGCGGTGGCGTGGTGCTCAACGCGGAGTTTCTTCGCTTTGCCAGGCACTGGGGGTTCGATCCCCGTGCCTGCCGGCCTTACCGGGCGAAGACGAAGGGCAAGGTCGAGCGCCCGATCCGCTACATCCGGGACAGCTTCTTCTACGGGCGCAGCTTCGCCAACGACGACGATCTCAACGCGCAGGCCGCGGGCTGGCTGGAGGGCACGGCCAACGTGCGTCGGCACGGCACCACCGGGGAGCGCCCGATCGATCGCTTCGAGCGCGACGAGCGCGCGGTCCTGCGGCCCCTGGCCAACAGTCCCTATCGCCGTCTCGGCCTCCGGCAGGCTCCGGAGCCCGCGCGTCGCCACGTCCCGGTGACGGTGGAGGTCGAGCGGCGGCCGCTCAGCGTCTACGCGGAGGCGCTGCGATGAAGCCCCCGGCGCCGACACGGCGCGACCGGCTGCGGGCGATGTTGGCCGACCTGAAGATGCCGGGCGCGCTGGAGGCCGTGGACGGCATCCTCTCCGAGGTCGACGGCGGCGCGGTCTCGGCGGCCGAGGCCATCGAACAGCTCCTCAATGCCCAGATCGTGCTGCGCAACAACCGCAGGCTCCAGACCGCCATGCGCTCCTCCAGGTTGCCGGCGGTCAAGACGCTGGACCAGTTCGACTTCGCCTTCCAACCCAGCATCAAGCGCGAGCAGATCGAGAGCCTGCACGAACTGGGCTTCCTCGACCGGCGCGAGAACGTGATCCTCCTCGGCCCGCCAGGCGTCGGCAAGACGCACTTGGCCATAAGCCTCGCGATCACCGCCGCCGAGGCCGGGCGGCGCGTCTACTACGGCACCCTCGCGGGGCTGATCGAGTCCCTCACCGAGGCGAAGACCGCCGGCAACCTGTCCCGCCGGCTGCGCGTGCTCACCCACCCGGCGCTGCTGGTGGTCGACGAGATCGGCTACCTGCCAGTCAGCCAGGACGGCGCCGTGCTCTTCTTCCAGCTCATCAACGCCAGGCACGAGAGATCCTCGACCGTGCTGACGTCGAACAAGGGCTTCGAGGAATGGGGCTCCGTGCTCGGCGACGAGGTCATGGCCGCCGCGCTCATCGACCGGCTGGTCCATCACTGCCACATCGTCAACATCCGGGGCAACTCCTACAGGATGCGGGAGCACCAGAACCTGCTGCAGGCCGGCCCCGATCGGCGCCGCAAGAAGCACGGATCATGATCGCCGACAAGGGCAAAAACGGCTTCGGTGCCGCCAGCCCGCTGTGGATAACCGGTCCGCCGCCGCCAGACTCGTCGCCGGTCGCTGCGGCGGACCGGTTACCCACAGCTCCAACGAGGCCAACACCCCGGCACCGAGCCCGGGGCAACAAACTCACGCCAAAACTGTTGGATTTTCGTTTGCCACGAATGTCGGGTTTTCGTTTGCCATTGACAACAAATGATGCGTATCCAGGATCATGTCAAAATATTGATAGGAATCTATATTTTCACATATACTCTCTCGGTTATCCTACTCCTCGGAATCTTTTTGTACGCACCGCCTGATCTATTACGTAGATCCACATGGGCACTCACGCTCAATCAGATGTCCCTCATGTCCATAACGGTGGCCTGGGCTTTCAGCATGGCGGGTCAGCGTGCCCGTTTGACACTCCCCGCCATCACGGTGATTTTCACGATCACCGGCACAGTGAACGTGGTCAGCCATGCCATCGCGTATCAATCTGTTGGGATTGCTGCCACCAAGGGGGTCATCACGGACGTAGCGTTCTCCGACGCCCTGTATTTCAGCATCGTGACGTTCACGACCCTCGGTTATGGCGATTTTCAGCCTGTTCCGGAGTTCAGGATAGTAGCGGCTCTTCAGGCCCTGTCCGGGTACATCTTCCTGGGTCTGTTCATCGGTTTGGTCGCGAATGTTGCCAGCACCCCGCGAAACAGGCGCCGCTAGCCGAGCAGGACGCCTATCAGACCTGCGATGGCCAGCACCAGCGCGATTCCCCCGAAAAGCAGCGTGCCGAACGGGATGTCTCTTATCGTCTTGGGTTCGTATCCCTTTTCAAAGATCACCTCAAGCCTCCTTTCCCGATCACGTCTCACACCAGCACCCCAAAGATAGTCTGTGTGCGATACAATTGCAATGAAACCGCGCGCCCTTTCTCGTGTTGACAAACGCTTTCGGGTACACATAGCCTCCTTCTTGTCGCGCTCTGGGACGAAGACAGAAGGCAAATTGCTGGCCAATAAGTCTCGGAAGCTGCGGGTTGGCGGAGGGAGTGGGATTCGAACCCACGATACGGGGTCACCGTATACACGCTTTCCAAGCGTGCGCCTTAAGCCGCTCGGCCATCCCTCCGCGATACGGAATATGCACGATGCTGCCGTGATCGACAATATCTCCTGAAGTGTGCCGCCCTTCTGCTTCCCGCCGCTTTGACCAACTCGCCTCTCCCTCATAACATATGGGAAACCGTGTCTGGACGTGCCTGCGGCAGCGGGGTGCGGATGACAGCCATCGCTGCCCGTCCCGCATGCGGAAGGATGAACATGGTGTTGCGCCTGATCGGCTGGATTCTGCTGGTGCTTGCCGTTCTTGCCGCAGGATACGAGGTCTTCCTGGCGGTTGGCGGCGACGGATACCGGATGGTTCCGTTCGGCGAGATCTGGTTCCGCCTGGACCAGATGTTGGGGACGGCGTCGCTGAATGTCTCGCAGGCGGTTGTCCAGCGCTATGTCTGGGCATGGCTGTGGGAGGCGGTCGTTCAGACCATTTTGGGACTTCCGGCGTGGGCCGTTTTCGGCGTGCCCGGGATTGCCCTGCTGTGGATCGGCTCGAGGCGCCGCCGCCCGCGGCGGTTCTGGAGGTGATCCGTCGTCTCTCCGCCTTGCGCGGCCCTTGCAGACGCTGTCGCTTGCCGGCCGAGCCCGCGCCGGGGGAGCCGCGCGCACGGCGCGGCGCCGTTCCGGGATCCGGGTCCTGAAGGCTTGCCTCGGCGGGAATTCAGTGAAGACCGATGTCGATGACGCTTTTGCGGAACGCGTCGCGTTCGCAGATCGCGTCATACCAGCGCCTCAGGTTGGTATAGTCCTCGCGCTCAATGTCGAGGTTGAACCAGCGATGGGTGAAGGGCGCGGCGGGAATGTCCCCGATTCCGAACTCGTCGCCCGAAAGATAGGCGTGTGAGGACAACCAGGAATCCATGACGGCGTTTGCGTTGCTCCACTGCACGCGCGATGCAGCGATACGGTCATGGTCACGCTTCTCCTCCGGTGTCCTGATCAGCCCCTGATAGACCGGCACGTGGCGGCCAGCGAGCGTCGACGTCGACCAGTCCATCCATCGCCCAGCGCTGGCGCGCGCCTGCAGGTCGTCCGGCCAGAGCCCGGTGCCGGCAGCGTGTTTCTCTGCGAGGTAGCGGACTATCGAATTCGATTCCCACAGCACGAACCCGTCGTCGTCGATGGTCGGGATGACGCCGTTGGGGTTGAGCGCCAGGTAGTCCGGCTGGTCGTTGCCGCCGAAGGGGCCGCCAATGTCCGTGCGCTCGAACGGCAGCCCGATCTCTTTGCACAGCCAGACGACCTTTTGCACGTTGGACGAGGTCGCGCGTCCCAGAATCTTCAGCATTTCGGGTCTCCCTGCAGGAACGTTGCCGGTTCGGCCGTTGGTGTTCAGTCGATAGCGCGGATCGCGCCGCCGCTCAATCCAGTTGAAGAAATAAACACTTCAGATAGGCGCTTTCCGCAAGGTGCGGATGCACGGGATGGTCCGGTGCGGCGCCGCCGAGATGAAGTATGCGGGCGGAGCGCCGGGCGTCGGCGAGGCCGCGCCGGATCTGCTCGCCAAGCATCGGAGCGTCGACATGAAACGAACACGACGCCACGCACAGGATGCCGCCTGGGGCGGTCGCCGCGGCCGCCAGCCGGACCAGCTTGCGGTAACCCCTGAGGCCGGGCTTGAGGTCCTTGCGGACTTTGACGAACGCCGGCGGATCGGCGATCACGACATCAAAGGTCCGGCCTTCCGCCACGAATTCCTCGAGTGCTTCGAACACCTCGCCACGCAGGAACCGGCAGCGGTCGGCGAGTCCGTTTTCCGTTGCCGTCCGCCGGGCCAGATCGAGGGCGGATGCGGAACGGTCGACGCCGAGCACCGAGGCTGCGCCGCCGGCGGCCGCCTGCATGCTGAAACCGCCAAGATAACAGTAGAGGTCAAGGACGCTGCAGTTCGCGGACAGCGCCGCGGCCCGGGCGCGATTCTCGCGATGGTCGAAGAACCAGCCGGTCTTCTGCCCTTCGAGAGGGTCGGCAAGGAACCCGCAGCCGTTCTCGACGATCCGGACCGGGGTGTCGATCTTGCCCAGAGAAACTGGCGGGGCGCTGTCGAGGCCTTCGAAGCGGCGGCCGCTCCCGTCGCGCCGGATCACGACGCCCTCGATCGGAAGCGTCCCGAACAGCGCTTCGCCGAGCGCCGCGTCAAGCCGTTCCATTCCGGCCGAATTGAGCTGCGCCACGCAGATCCCGCCGTAACGGTCGACGACGAGGCCCGGCAGGCCGTCGGCCTCACCATGAACGAGGCGGTAGTACGGCGTGTCCAGCATGCGGTCGCGCAGCGCGCGGGCGCGTTCGAGCCGGCCCGCGAGCCATGCGGCATCGATCACGGCGTCGGCGTCGCGCGAGAGCATCCGCGCCGCGATCAGGTAGCCGGGATTGAAGGTTGCGGTGCCGATCCGCTCGCCGCCGGAATCGACGACCGTCACCACCGAGCCGGGTTCGAGCGCCTGCAACTCCGGTGATGCCTCAAGCTCGTTGGAATAGATCCATGGATGACCGGTGCGTACGCGCCGGCTGTGCTTGGGACGAATCCTGATCACCGGATGGGGGCGGCGGGGTGGATCCCCGGCCGGGGAAGAATCGTTCATGACGACATCATACCATATCGCCGCTCGCCGGCGGGTTGCCGTTTCGGCCGCCGGTCCGGTCACCCCGGACCGCGCTGCCGGCCCTCGCGCACGGTGCTGTAGTAGCCTGCCGCGAATATCACCAGCGCGCCGAAGCCGGTCCATGCATCCAGGATCTCGGTGAACAGCAGCCAGCCGAGTGCGACCGAGAACGGCAGGCGGAAGAAATCGAAGGCGATCACGAACGTCGCGTCCGCCTCGGCCAGCGAACGGGTGAGACAGTAATGGGTGGCGTAACCGGTGATCCCGAGCCCGATGATCGCCGGTAGGTCCGCTACCGCCGGCACCTCCCAGACCATGGCGGCAGGCACTGCCGAATAGGCGAGAATGGTGACACTCATGAAGAAGACCACCGTGCTGCCCGATTCGGTGTCGGACAGGCGCTTGGTCACGACATGGGCGCAGGAATAGAGGAAGGCGGCCAGCAGCACGAGGAGGGTTCCCGAATTCACCGGGATGAGCCCGGGGCGGATGATCGCGACCGCGCCGGCGAATCCGGCGATGATGGCGAGCACGCGATGGCTGTCGAGGCGTTCGCCGAGGAACATGGCGGCGATCAGGGCGGTGAACAGCGGCGAGGTGAACTGGAGCGCGGCGACGTCGGCGAGCGACACCATGGTCACGCCGTAGAACCAGGCCACGTTGCCGCCGTAGAGAAAGGCGTTGCGAAGCGCATGGGTCCCGAACCGCCGCGTCCGAAAGATGCCACTGCCGTGGCGCAGCAGCGACGGCGCCAGCAGCGCGAGGTTGATGACGTTGCGCAGGAAGATCAGCAGGAGAACGGAATAGGCGGGCAGGTAGCGGATGCAGACGGCCATCGCGGTCAGCGCCGCCGCCGCACCGATCATCCACAGCGCGCCCCTGGCGGCGGCGTTCATCGACAGGCGTCCGGTCCCGGCGGTCGGGCGCGGCGCGTTGCTGTTGCGCGGATGTCGGCTGTCAAGACGGGCGACCTTCGATCCCTGGCAATGCGGTGGCGGTTGACTTCACGGACAGGGCTGGTAGGTTCCGTCCGCACTCTTCGGCGACGCGGCGTCTGGCGGCCACTGGCGCCGGACAGCGGAGGAAAACGATGAGTTCCCCTAGCCGGATCAAGCGAATTTCAGCACCGGAACTGGCGGCACGCAAGGGCGGGGACCCGATAGTCGTGCTGACCGCCTACACCGCGCCGACGGCGCGGATACTCGATAACCATGTCGATTGCCTCCTTGTCGGGGATTCCCTCGGTATGGTGGTCTATGGGCTTGAGACCACGCTTGCCGTCTCCGTAGACATGATGATCAACCATGGCGCTGCCGTGGTTCGTGGCGCGCAGCATGCCTGCGTCATCGTCGACATGCCGTTCGCATCCTATCAGGAGTCGCCGGAACTCGCCTATCGCAATGCCGCGCGCATCATGTGCGAGACCGGTTGCGACGGCATCAAGCTTGAAGGCGGCGTGGCGATGGCCGGAACCGTGGAGTTCCTCGCTCGGCGTGGTATCCCGGTCATGGGGCATGTCGGGCTGATGCCGCAGTCGGTACATGCCTATGGCGGTTTCCGTATCCAGGGCAAGGACACGGCGGCTGCCCGCCAGATCATCGACGATGCCCGCGCCGTGACCGATGCCGGCGCCTTCTCTCTGGTCGTCGAGGGGGTGATGGAGCCGGTCGCGCGCGAGATCACGGCTGTCGTTCCGGTGCCGACGATCGGGATCGGCGCTTCGCCGGCCTGCGACGGCCAGGTGCTGGTGACTGAGGATCTCGTCGGCATGTTCGACGGGTTCACCCCGAAATTCGTCCGACGCTACGCCGAGTTCGGCCGCGATCTCGGAGCGGCGGCGGCGGCCTACGCCGACGATGTCCGTGCCCGCCGTTTTCCGGCGCCCGAACAGTGTTTCGGGGCGCCGAAAGCCGATGGGGCCGAGGTTCGCCAGCTCAAGTCCTGACGCCGCGTGACGCAGCGTCCCGACAGCGCCGATCCGGGCGCCATCCTTCCGGCCGTTGCACGCAACCCGCCTGAGATCGACAGGGCGCTGTTGCCACATCGCCGGAGCGGCACAGTGATCGCACTGGTTCCGACCATGGGCGCGCTCCATGACGGCCACCTTTCGCTGGTGCGTCGGGCGCGCGCGGACTGCAGTGCCGTGGTCGCGAGCCTGTTCGTCAACCCGACCCAGTTCGCCCCGGGCGAGGATTTCGAGCGCTACCCGCGCGACGAGAGGCGCGACCTCGAACTGTTTGGCGCGCACGGCGTCGACATCGTCTACGCCCCCGGCGTCGGCGATGTCTATCCCGACGGCCCGGTGGCGTCGCTTGCCGCGGCGCCGGAACTCGCGGACAGCCTCTGCGGTGCGGTGCGACCGGGGCACTTTGACGGGGTGGTGACCGTTGTTGCGCGCCTGTTCCGCCACTGCCGGCCCGACATCGCGTATTTCGGGGAAAAGGACTATCAGCAGTTCCGGATCATCGAGCGGATGGTCGCCGATCTCGGACTCCCGGTCCGGGTAGTGGGAATGCCGATCGTTCGCGAACCCGATGGTCTGGCGCTGTCTTCGCGAAACGCCTATCTGTCCCCGGCCGAGCGCCGCATCGCCCCGGTCCTTCACGAGACTCTGCAGAAAATGGCGCAAGACCTTGCGCCGGGCTCGGACATCGCTGCCGCGTGCGCCGACGGCCGCGCTGCGCTGCGCGTCGCGGGCTTCGACCGCGTCGACTATCTCGAGGTCCGTGACGCGACGACGCTGCGCCCGGCGTTGCGCCATGGCCCCGGCCTCAGGGTCTTCGCCGCGGCATGGCTGGGCCGGACCCGCCTGATCGACAACATCGCCGCCGGTGGCGGCTGACATCGCCGCGCCGCCGCATTCCGGATCCGAGACTGGGAGGTCGACATGTTTTACGAAACCGCAAGGAACGATCACGGACTCCCCCGTGACCCCTACAAGTCGATCGTCGTGCCGCGGCCAATCGGGTGGATCACCACGCTCGATCCGGACGGCGTGATCAACCTTGCGCCCTACAGCCAGTTCAACAATCTCGGTTACGATCCGCCCTACGTCATGTTCTCATCGGGGTCGCACTTTGCGGATGGCGGCCCCAAGGACAGCGCGCGCAACGCGCTTCTGACCGGCGAGTTCGTGTGCAACATGGCGACATGGGAGCTGCGCGACCGCGTCAACACGACGGCGCGCATGGTTGAGCCGCATGTCGACGAGGCCGAATTGGCCGGGCTCGAGATGATTCCGTCGCGGCTGGTCGCGCCGCCGCGCGTCAAGGCGTCGCCGGTGCATCTCGAGTGCCGCTATCACGCGACCCTGACGCTGCCCGGCAACAGTCTCGACAACCTGACCTATGTCGTCGTCGGCGAGGTCGTCGGCGTCCACATCAGCGACGAAGTGATCACGGCAGACGGCAGGATCGACATCGTGAAGTGCCGGCCGCTCGCGCGGATGGGGTATTTCGACTACACATCGGTGGAATCGGTCTTCGAGTTGCCGCCCGAGGGGCCGCATCTTGACAAGTTCAGGCGCGGCCTCGAGGGCAGGGCGCGCGGCAGGGCGCAACGGTCGGGCAACGCCGGGTCCTGAAGGTCGATGCCGCGTGCGAGATCCGGGACTGCCGGAAAACGAGGACGGAGCGTATGACGAAGAGTTCCGGGAGCGTACCCTACTATCATGAGAAGAAGGCGCCGGGCCGCCTGCCGGTCACGGTGGCCGAGGAGCGGCTTCAGCATGTTCTGGCGCCCGGTGCGCAGTCGGTGGTTTCGGAGACCGTGAAACGTTGGAACGTCGCCCTCCGGGACGCGGTGCGCGGCGCCACTGCGCTCAAGCTTTCCGGCGATTCGGGCCGCGCGGTTGCGTCGGTGCCGGTTTCCGTGGTCGATGGCATGCCGCGGCCCATGGCCGAGGCGACCTCGGACATCGAGCCGTGGCAGTGGTGGTTGATCCTCAACGCCCCCGCGCTCGCAACGGCGCGGGAGGGGCTCAGGATCATCGCCGACGAGCGCGACATGCTGGCCCGTCATCTCGGCGACATCGCGGACGAGATGGCTTCGGTGGACTCGAGCCGCGGCTTCGTTGAACGCATCCTCGGCCATTCGATCGAGCGTGATCTTGCCGAGCGTCTTGAGGGGATCGAGGACGACATTCTCGGCGCCTACTGGGTGCATGATTCCAAGATCCAGATCTACTGGATGCCGATTGCTATATTCGCCTCGCTGTTCGGCCTGTCGATCCCGATGCTCACGATCATCACGCTTTGTCACGAGCTCGCGCACGCCTACACCCACCGCGGCGTCGATCTGAACAGCAACGCGTGGAACACGAACCACTTCATCCGCACCGACAACGGGGTCAAGGAAGGCCTCGCCCAGTACTACACCGACCAGGTGATGCGCGCTTTCGAGACCCGCGTGCCGGGCATCCTGGACGCCTTCCTGAAACTCGCCGAGAGCCAGTCGCGCCTCTACAGCGACTACCAGACCTGGATCGGGAACTCCGAGGAATCGGGGCTCGAGGCGGTCCGCTACGCCATGCTCGAGCTGAGGAATTCGAGCCCGCCGCTTTACGACTACGAAGGGTTCGTCGAAAACATCCGGAGCGCGCAACGCGTGCTCGGCGGCACGAAACCCGCTCCCGGCCTCCAGGGCACGCTGTTCGAGTAGGGTGCGCCGTCGGCGTCCGGCCCCGGAGGAGGATCCCGTGAAATTCGGCATGCAGTTTTTTCCGGACATGACGCCGGACCGCAAGCCGGCGCAGCAGTACTACGACGAGTCGCTGCGCCTCGTGGAACTCTGCGACAGTTGCGGCTTTTCGCACGTGCGGACCGTCGAGCACTACTTTCATCGCTGGGGAGGCTACACGCCGAGTCCGATCGTCTTTCTGGCTGCGGCCTCGCAGCGCGCCCGGAAAGCGCGGATGGTGACGGGCGCCCTGATCCCGTCCTTCAACCATCCCCTGAAGATGGCAGCCGAGATCGCGATGCTCGACGGCATCTCGGGCGGGCGGCTTGATGTCGGGTTCGCGCGCGCGTTCCTGCCCCAGGAGTTCACCCACTTCGAGGTCGACATCGACGAGAGCGTTCCGCGCTTCGAGGAAGGGATCATGCAGGTGGCGTTGCTGCTTGAGAACGAGACCGCGACCAGCCGCGGCCGGTTCCACAGCTTCGAGAACGTCACCTCCTGGCCGCGTCCGACCCAGAAGCCGCGCCCGCCGTTCTTCGTTGCGGTAGTCGGGACGCCGGCCTCGTTCGAGCGCGCCGGCCGCATGGGGCATCACATCATGGCCATTCCCGGGGTCGGCTCGGATCCGATGGAGATGATGGGGAGCTATCGCGAGGCCTACCGGTCTGCGGGTCATCCCGGCGCGCCGCAGGTGATGATGGCGGTCTACATGTACTGCCGCGACAACCGCGACGATGCCTTGCGCATCGCGAAGCACGGCATCGAGGGTCATTTCGCGTCGATCGTCGACGCGATGGAAGGCTACCGCGACGGGACCGCGTCCGACGCGTATCGGGGCTACGACGTGCTGCGCCGGCGGATCGCCGAGCAGACTCTGGAGTCGCAGATCGAAAGCTCGGCCGCCTTCGTGGGCACGCCGGATGACATCGTCGAGCAGCTTCACGAGCTCGACCGCGCCGTCGGCGGCTGCGACCACGCGTCGATGCAGGTGAATTTCCACGACCTGTCCTACGAGGAGGCCGCCATCTCCGTGCGGCTGTTCGGCGAGAAGGTTGCGCCGGCGTTCGCTTCGACCTCGGGGTAGCGGGGACGGATACCGGACGGTGCAGGTCGCGCAGGCGGCTTTCGCGGTGCCGGAGCCGTGTTGCAAGTCGGGATCTGCGCAAGATGCGGGCGCGCTGCGGGCCTGCCGTTCAGCGAAACGCAGTTCGGGCGGCTGCCGTGGATACCGGCTTTGATGTCGTGGAGTTCAGCAATCCAGGCATGCCTTCGGTGGTGCCGATCTCGGAGTCGCTGCTGTCGCAGATTTCGCGGAGGCGGTGCCCGGCGGTGCGCAAGCCGCAGCGGGTACACTGCCTTGCGGCCAGGCCCGGTCTACCGGCTGCAATCGGCGCAGCCATCGGCTTGCAGGATGCCGTCGAAGCCCTTCAGGGACTTTTCGGCATGCTCACTGCCGGACTCGGCACCGCTTCGGCGCGCAGTGTCAGGCCCAGGGCGCCGATGACCCTGAGGACCCTGTCCAGACTAGGATTGAGGTCTCCCGACAGCGCCTTGTAGAGGCTTTTGCGGGACAGGCCATCATCGCGCGCGACTTGCGACATGCCGTCTGCTTGAACGTCGTCTGCCAGCGGATACGATTTTCCCGCTTGCGCCGCCCGCCCGAATTAGCTAAGGTTATCGGACTAATTGGTCAGGAGACAGTTTCATGCGCATCGTCAACATGCACGAAGCCAAGACTCATCTCTCGCGCCTCGTCAAGGCGGCGGCCGAAGGTGAACCGTTCGTCATCGCGCGCGCGGGCAAACCTGTGGTTAAGGTCCTTGCCCTTGATACGCCGGAGTCCCACAGCCGGATCGGATTCCTCGCCGGCCGGATCTCGGTGCCGCCGGACTTTGGTAGCATGGGCGCCCGGGAAATCCAGGCTATGTTCTCGGACGGCAAGTGAAGTTTCTCCTCGACACGCATCTCCTGCTCTGGTCGGCAGTCGGCTCGGAGCGGCTGTCGACGGAAGCGCGCAGGCTCATCGAATCGCAGGAAACAGAGCTGTTCTTCAGCGCCGCTTCGATCTGGGAAGTCGCCATCAAGGACGCACTCGGGCGCGCCGACTTCCGGGTGGATCCGCGCCTCCTGCGGCGGGGGCTGCTGGACAATGGCTATTCGGAACTGCCGGTAACCGGACTCCACGCGGCAGAGATCGGGTTGCTGCCGCCGCTTCATGGAGATCCATTCGATCGCATTCTGGTCGCGCAGGCGCGGGTCGAGGGTTTCACGCTACTGACCGTCGATCCGATGGTGGCCCGGTATCGGGGTCCTGTCCGCGCCCTGTGACGGCCGGGACACCTGAGGTTCCAGGACTGGCGCTTTCGCCCGTGCGACCGGAGGGCGCAGTTCCTGGACCAGGGGCCGGAACGCCGCCGGGAGCAACAGCGCAGGTCCGAGGACAAGAGCTTTGCCTTCCTTTTTCCGCCGCCCCGCCGAACCGGCAAGGCGCACGGTCGCGGGATGCGGCGCACCTCCATGTAAGGACGAACCGCCGGGACGCAGGCCGCGCTCACGACTGGCTTGGATATCGGAGAACGAAAGCGGGTTCGTGCAGCTGGGGCAGTACCAATGGAATGGTAAACATCGCCGCTGCGTTCCGGTCGCGCTTTGCACTGTCCCCGGCTGGTGGGAACCGTGATTCAGGTCGTTCCCATACCGTTCCAGGCCCTTGACGATCAACGCGTCCGCGGATCGAGCGAGTCGCGGAGGCCATCGCCCATGTAGTTTATCGACAGCACCGTGAGAGAAATTGTCAGGCCGGGCCACAGGACCCGGCCCGGATATTGCTGCAGATAGTCGGTGGCGTCGAACAGCAGACGACCCCATGTCGCGAAGTCCGAGGGGAACCCGAGTCCGAGGAAGGAGAGCGCCGATTCCGTGATGATGGCGTTGGCCATGCCCAGTGTCGCCGAAACCATGATCGAGGAGAGAACGTTCGGCAGAACATGGCGCCGCGCGATACCGTGCTCCGGCACCCCTACCGCCCGCGCGGCGACCACGAACTCGCGCTCCTTCACGGTGAGGACCTCGCCACGGACGATGCGGGCGGTCTGCATCCAGCCGGTGATGCCCATTACGCCCACCATGAGGATGAAAATCCCCACCTCGGGTCCGAAGGCGGTCCGCAGCGCGTCGCGAAACAACAGTATGACGACGAGCAAGAGGGGAAGGAGCGGAAGGGCCAGAAACAGGTCGGTCAGGCGCATCAGGGGGCCGTCCAGCCGGCGCACGAAGCCCGCCAGGAGACCGACGAGGCCGCCGATGAAGAGCGAGAGCAGCATCGCGGCAGCGCCGACGGCTACCGAAGCGCGCCCTCCTGCCATCAGGCGCGCCAGCATGTCCCGCCCGAGCTGATCGGTGCCCAACGGGTGGGAAAGGCTCATTCCCGAATTCCGCGCCCGGATGTCGATGAACTGGGGATCGACGGTCCAGATCAGCGGGCCGAACGCGACGAACGCCAGGATGAAGACGAGGAACGCGAAACCCAGAAGCGCCCCCTTGTGGCGCATGAATTGGCGCACCACGTGGCGCTCGCGGAAGCGCTGGCCGGGAGGGACCTCAACCATAGCGGATCCGCGGATCGAGAATGCCCAGGAGGATATCCGCCAGCAGGTTGCACGCGACGATCAGCACCGCGAAGATGAATGTCAGGGTTTGCACCGTCGGCAGGTCGCTGGCCTGGATGGACGTGATCAGCAGCTGTCCCAACCCGTTGACCTTGAAGATCTGCTCGGTGATGATCGCGCCGCCGAATATGCCCGGAACGCCGACTGCCACGACCGTCACCACCGGACCGACGGCGTTTCGCAGGACATGAACGAAGATCACCCTCCGTTCCGACATACCCTTGGCCCGGGCGGTGCGTACATAATCCAGATTGAGATTGTCGAGCGCGGATGCCCGCATGAAGCGGCTGATCTGCGCCGCGTTGTACAGCGCGAGCACCGTGACCGGCATTGCCATCTGCCGGAGCTGAAACAGCAGGCTGTCCCAGCCAGTGACCCTGTGGGTGGTATCGTAGATCGACGGAAACCAGCCGAGCTCGACGGAGAAGACGACGATCAGCAACACGCCGCTGAAGAAGGTGGGCACGGAGAACCCGACCATGGAGACGAAGGTTCCGAGCTGATCGAACCATCCGTATTGGTGCCGGGCCGAGACAATCCCGACAGGGAGCCCGATGGCGATACCGAGGACATAGGACAACCCGACCACCCACAGCGTTTGCGGCAGCCTCTCGATCACGAGATCGACCACGGGAGAACGTGTTTGCCACGAAATCACCCTGTGCCGGTCGCCGCCGAGGTCCAGCCCCGTCAGCTGCGAGAACAGATGAAGGGGTTCGTTGACGAAGAACTGATGGAGCCAGAGCAGGTAGCGGACGTGTATCGGCTCGCCCAGACCGAGCGAGTGGCGAATCTTCTCCTTCACTTCGGGCGGAATTGTCAGCGGCAGCTGCGCGGTCGGATCGCCCGGCGCCAGATCGAGCAGCAGGAACAGGACCAGGCTGATCAGGAGAAGGGTCGGAACCGCGACGAGTGCGCGCCGGACGGTATAGACGGGCATGTTCCGGGCGCCTCAATCCGTTGCCGTTGGGGGCGCTCCGGTACGTCGCGCTCCCCGGAGAACGCGGCCCGCGGACGCGCCCCGGCGGCGGTGCCTCACCGTGCCCGGTGCCAGTCGGCGATGTTCCAGAGCTCGCTGTCCCAGGTATTCAGCCGCACCCCGGCAAGCGAGCGGGCATGCGCGGACACGCGCCCGCGGCGGACCAGCGGGATCAGCACGTAGTCCTGAACCAACAGGTCGTTCATCGCCCTTGCGAGCCGGGCCCTCTCGGAGATGTCGCCGGTCACGGCCATCTCCGCGAGAAGGCGATCGTAGGCTTCGCTGCAATAGCGGGGCATGTTCAAGCCCTGCCATTGCGAGGCCGGCCGGGGTTCGTTGCCGCAACGCCATGAGGCGAGATAGGTTTCCGGGTCCGTACCCTCGAATTTGTTGGCGTACATCTCGATGTCGGCGAAGAACTTCTGAAAGGTGTCCGGACTGCCAGGGTCGCCTCCGAAGAACACGGAAGCGTCGATGTTGCGAAGTTCCGTCTCGACGCCGATTTCGGACCACCATTGCTTGATCAAGGCCTGAAAGTCCTGCCGGACCGCGTTGGTCGAGGTCTGGAACAGGATGGAGAGCCGGACGCCGTCTTTCTGCCGTACTCCGCCCGGCCCGGGCCGCCACCCGGCCGCGTCCAGCAGGCGTTTGGCGCCTTCGATATCTTGCCGGAGACAATCGTCGTTGGCTTTGGACGCGTAGATTGCCGGAGCGGGAACCACATTGCAGGTCGGGCGCCCGGTCTGCCCATAGCCGATCTCGACAAGAAGCTCGCGGTCGATGGCCATCGACAGCGCTTTGCGAACCGTGCGCTCGGTCAGGAATGGATGGGGATGCGAGCGAGTGGAGCGCGCTTCGCCCCGTGCGGGGGAGGGGTCGGTCAGATTCACAACCAGCCGCTCGACCAGAGTTCCGAAACTCGAGATCACACTTCCCTTGCCTGCCGCCCGCATGCCCTCCAGCACGTCCGGCGCGAGCTGCAGGTTCCAGGCGTAATCGAATTCGCCGGTCGCCAATACGGCGCGCGCCGCCGCCGCCGCGTCGCCGCCACCCTTGAACGTGACGGTGGCAAAGGCAGGCTTTGCGGGATCGCGGTAGTGAGGATTCGCCTCCAGCAAGATCACATCGTTCGGCCGAAACTCGGTCACGCGGAACGGTCCCGTGCCGACAGGCCTGAAATTGGCCTCGGTGCATTCCGGCGCCCGCGCGCCCTTGCAGTCGCCGAACTGAGCCTTCTGCAATATCGGCGAGGTGGCCCCCGCGAACGGGCCGTACGGGTAGGGTTTGGGGACGCCGAAGGTAATCCTGACGGTGAGATGGTCGAGCGCCTCGACCGTCGTCACGTCATCGAACTTGGCGAGCTGGGAACACCCGCCTGCCGGATCCCGGCAGTATTCGGCGGTAAACGCGACATCGGCAGCCGTCAGCGGGCTCCCGTCGGACCAGAGCAGACCTTCGCGCAGTTTCCATGTCACCGTCTTGAGGTCGGCCGACACCCCGCCGTTGGCCACCGTGGGCACCGTGGTGGCAAGCCAGGGAGTCAGGTTTCCGGACTCGTCGAATCGGGCGAGCGGCTCCAGGATCATCGCCGCGGCGTCAAGGTCCTTGGTCCCTCCCGAAAGGTAAGGATTGAGGATCGACGGGGCCTGCCAGTAGATGATCCTTGCGTGACCGTCGCGTCCCCGCTCCGCCGCCGCTCCACCGGAAAGGAGAAAGACTCCGACCGCCATGAGCGCCCACCGTGCCAGTCCCATGATGCGATTCTCCCGTTGTCGCTCTGGCGCCGGCGTCGAGACTGCGCCAGCGGGCCTGGCACCCCCGTGGGCTGCTGGCCGCCGCGCGATGATGCGACATGCCCACGTCGACACGCAATAGCCGTGGCCGACAATTGTGTCAAATATTCTCGCGTCCAACGACAGCTTGAGACACAACAAGGGCCTGCTTGCGCTCGCAAGCGGACGGTTTCCGGCCAGTAGCGGTGGAAGAAACGGGCTTCCCGGCTGCCGCGCGGCGGGTCATCCGTCGCATCGAGATCCACAATGATCTCTTCCAGCGGCGCCTCGTGGAAATCCAGAAACAGATCCACCAGCAACCGGTCCAGATGTTCCTGATCGGCCACGATCTTCTTGCAGCGATGCCGCTCAGGCTCTAGCTCAAGGCCAGACCGAAAACACGCTGCCCGACCAGCGCTGCGAGCGGATGCTCGATACGCCCTCGGTGCGATAGTCCGTAAAACAGGTCGCCAGCCGTCCGGTCACATCGGACATCTCGTTCGCGCCCCGAAGCAGCACCGCTCCCGCGTCCGAGGACATCCGCCCGCCATCGAAACTCGCCACCACCTTGTGTCGTACCATGCGGGTCATAATGTGATCGATCGTCAATGTCATCGGATTGACTGGCGGCTTGCCGCCCGGCATGCCATACATCTTGGCAGGAAGATCCAACCCTAAACCTCCTTGTATTTCTTCGGAACGGACCCGCATGGAACAGCGAGATCGATGACGAAACCATCCAGACACTACGACGCGGACGTGTTGCGCCGGATCACCGACGTCACTCTCGGAGACTATGATCGGACGGCCCGCGAATTCTGGGCCGGCACCCGGGATCATGACGTAAGCCAGAACCGGGCTGCCCTGATCGACGCGATCGAGGGTGATCCGCCATATTCGATCCTCGATTTCGGGTGTGGGCCGGGGCGCGACCTGATAGCATTCCGCGAGGCTGGCCACGATGCAGTCGGCCTCGACGGCGCGGCGGAGTTCGTCGCGATGGCCCGACGCATGGTGGGTTGCGAGGTGTTTCACCAGGATTTCCTGGCGCTCGACCTGCCTGCGGCGCGTTTCGATGGAATCTTCGCCAACGCCTCGCTATTCCATGTGCCGCGCCAGGAACTGCCGCGGGTGCTGCGTGAACTGCATGCCACCCTCAAGCCGCGCGGCGTGCTGTTCAGCTCGAACCCGAGGGGCGACAACCAGGAGGGTTGGAACGGCAATCGCTTCGGCTGTTTTCTCGATCTGGAAACCTGGCGCACTCAGGTGGGTGGTGTCGGCTTCATCGAACTCGATCACTATTACCGCCCGCCGGGAAAACCGCTCCACGAGCAACCTTGGCTCGCCAGCGTGTGGCGCAAGGTGGAATCCATCGGGACCAAGGAGGGGTAATCGAGCGTGTCCTGAAGGTTTGAGGTCCCGGCCAACGATACCAGGGCCGTCCTCAGCCTTTCCGGGCGACGACCTCCAGCCACGGCTCGACATCCTTGATATCGCCGATGTGCCGAGAGAGAGTCTATTTGCGGGGCAATGCAGAGTTTCAGCGCGCCATCCGGGCTGCGGCATATCTTGCGGCTTGAGGGCTTGACGAACGCCGTTTTGGGCCATTTCGGGACCAGATCGACCGAATCTTGCGGTGCCGAAGGGGCTGGCCATTGTGATCGTGGATCCTGCGAGGCCGCGATGGATTTCAAGCTTCGCCCCTGCTCCACGCGCGAAAGACTGTCAGCCCTACCTCTGCGACCATGCGTGCCTGGTAACACGCGCCCGACCGCGTTTGTGGACGATCTGCGGTTTTCTCCGGTGCGGGCTAGCGCGAAGACGGGGTAGGTCAGCGTCGGCGGGCGGGTTTTTCCTCCTTCAGCGTCGAGCGTCCATGCCGCGGCTAGCAGCGTCGGCAGCGGCCCGCTCCGCAGGGGTCTGCCTGTCTTGAATTTGCGCTTGGCAAACGCGCGGCTGCCGGTGATGCACCAAAAGCCGCTTGCGGTCCTAACGGCCGAGGACGGTGTCGATGCCGGCGAGCAGCAGATCGAGCTTGGCCGACGAAACCCGGCCCGTGCGCTCTTCGAGAAGCGACCGGTCGAGGGCCACGATCTGCGTTGCGTTCGCGACCGAGTCTTTCGGCAGGCCCGTCATCGCGGCGCTCAACAGCACGTTTCCCGGCGCGTCCGCCCAGCGCAGATTGCTCGTAAGCGGGACGCAGACCGCCGTGGCCAGCCGGCTCCGGTTCAGCGCATCGCCCTGGACGACGACCACCGGCCGGCGGAATCCCGGGCTCGAACCCGTTGGTTCCGGCAACTCGGCCCAGCACACATCGCCCTGTGAGATCACCATTCGGTGTCGGCGAGCACCCGCCTGCCGGCCGCGGCGAGGAAGGCGTCACCGTTCCCTCCGACCTCGCCGCATACCCGGTTCATCGCGTCGGTGACCT
>JAJEBT010000142.1 GCA_022822405.1 Alphaproteobacteria bacterium | reverse complement strand
GGAGAACACCTGACCCTGACGCCTGCCTATGACATCTGCCCGCAGAGACGTTCCGGCAATGTGGCCGGCCAGGCGATGCTGATCGTCGGCGACAATCGGACGAGCACACTTGCGACCTGCCTGGAGGTCGCGCCCAATTTCCAGCTCGGCGAGAAAGCGGCGAAGGACATCATCGCCCGTCAAATCGTCGCCATCCGGGACGGATGGGACGACATCTGCAGCGAAGCCGCATTGACCGAAGTCGAGCGCAACCTGTTCGGCCAGCGCATGTTTCTGAACGACTTTATCTTTGAAGGCGCGGCGGAGGGCCTGCGGTGATGGAGATCGACGGGATCGGGGGGAGAGGAGGCATGCTGCGGGCGCGGCACGAATTTGAAACGCCTCCCGCCGCTCCATATAAGGTATCCTGGGGCCGCCCCGGCGCGGACAATGAACGGCCGGCCGGGCGAGCGGCAGCGCGGAACGGTTCGATGGGCACGGTTCTCGAAGACGTCACAAGCGACACCGTCGACGCGCAGCATATACGCCGGCGCGTCGATGACTGGGAATAGCGGCTGAACGGGCTCTTCGCTGCGATCGGCGAGTGGTTGCCGGACAGGTGGGAGGCCCGCCAGGGCGCGCCCGTCGTCATGCACGAGGAGCTGATGCGCCGATGCGGCGTTGCCGAGAAACGGATGCCGACGCTCGAACTCCGGGACCGCGCGGGCCATGCGGCCAGCCTCGTCCCGCGCGGACTGTGGATCATCGCGCCGCACCAGCGTCGTGAAGTCGATCAGCTCGCTGGTCATCCGCTCACCCTTCACGGTCAACGCCGCCCACCGCGCCGTACGGCCGCCGGTTCGTTTTGGGGCCGTTTGGGGACGGAATCCGCCCTGAAAGCCGCCGATTCGATCATCCCAGTGTCCCCGTTTGAGCCTGCTTGAGCCCGTTTGGGTGGCCGATAGCGAATCAATTTCGTCCAGCTCCCCCCGTCCGCCGGGTGCGCTAGGCCAATCCCATCCCTCCGACACACCGGCCGTAAACGATCGACACGACTCCCGCCTCGCGAACTCGCGCTGGCCTAGACCAGTCAGCCTAGACCAGTCAGCATTGACCTGGCCGCAGCCATGGCATACATTTGGACCATGACCAATCTCCATATTCAGTCCGTTCGACGACCCGAGGCTTGCCTCCGCGGCAATCGGGGCGCTGACGCGCGCCGACGCGATGGGCCTGCTCTTGCGTCCCGTCACCTGCCTGGACGAATCCGCAATTCAGGGGCTCGAAACGGGCATGGCCGAAGCCGGCATCGGCCGAAACTTCCTTGCGGAACTTCACCGGATGCCCGGCTCCGATGCCGCCCGGCTTTCCACGCTCCTGGAGAAGATGAACGAGGCCCTCGAGCAGTCCCCGGCCCCCGCGTACGAGTGGCGCACGCTGCAGGACATCCTGGGAGTGGAACTGCTGACGCGCCTCCTCAGCATCTCCCAGTCCAGTGCACGGCGCTACATTTCCGGCAACCGCTCCACCCCGGACGCGATTGCCACCCGGCTTCACTTTCTCGCCTTCGTGGCCGGGGACCTGGCCGGCGCATACAACGACATCGGGGTCCGGCGCTGGTTCGACCGGCCCCGCGAACGGCTCGACGGCAAAACCCCCGCGCAGACGCTCGGCGACGAGTGGTCGCCGGAAGACGACGGCCCCCAAAGGGTCCGCGAGCTCGCCCGAGCATTGGCGTCATCGCCGGCGACGTGATCGCCTATCGCCACGCCGATCCCCGCTTTCCCTTTCTGCGGGAGGATTCGTCGCAATCCGCCGGCCGGTGGAACGCGCCGGACGAGCTGAACCACTACTTCTGCGACACGCCGGACGGCGCCTGGGCGGAGTTTCTTCGACACGAGGAAATCAGCGACCCGCAGGACCTCGCCACCGTCCGCCGCGCCCTCTGGGCGGTCGATATCGGCGAAATCCCGTCGCATCGACCGGACCTGCCTCGCGAAACACTGATCGGCGGACCTGACACTTGGCCGGCATGCCAGCAGGCCGCCCGGCAGCATCGGGAACATGCCGAGGGCATCGCCGCGCCTTCGGCGGCGCTGAAACCAGGCGCAGCACACGGATGGCGCGTCGAGGGCGGCCTCCAACCCGGCCCCGACCGGGACGGGCAGGTCTTCGCGCTGTTCGGCCGCCGCACGGACGTCATCGGCTGGGCCGCGACCGTCGACGGCCGTCCGAGCCCGGACCTCCTCCCCAGGGTCCGACATTTCCGTCCGGATTCATTCGGCCGCTAACGCTCACCTGCAATCACACGGGTTGGCTAAATAGTCCGCGCCCTCGAACACGACTACCGGCCAAGGCGGTGCGGCCTTTCGCGAGCGGCAACAAGAACGATGCGCAGGACGCGCGGGCAGTCTGGACGGCAGCGCAGCAGCCAGGCGTCAAGACGGTTGTCCAACGCCGCCGGATATCCGAGGAACACGCTTGACGCCCTCGACCGGGCGGTCTGCCGTGGTCAGCGCCCGACGGCTGGTACCAGGGTACTGGCTACCTCCGGAGTGGATGCCGGTGCCTCGGAAGGAAGCATCAGCGCATCGATTCGATCGGCGATCCCCTGGGCGCGCTCGCGAAGCTGGGCGATCGTCCAGTCCGCGGCATATCCTTGGGTCACGTCGTTGGGCCGGGCGTGGTTGACCAGCCGCTTGGTGAGCGAGGGGGCAGATTCAGTTCGCGCTCGGCAACGGTGATGAAGCTGTTGCGCAGGCTGTGGAACC
>JAJEBT010000043.1 GCA_022822405.1 Alphaproteobacteria bacterium | reverse complement strand
CATGACCGGCGGGACGCGCCTTGCCAGAGGCGGGCCTGCGGTCACTGAGACGGCGTTATAAGGTTGATGGAGCACTAGTACTCGTTGGCGATATAGAGGTCCTGGGCCGGGAACAGCGTGATGACCCGGCAGCCATCGGGCGTCACCACCACTTCTTCCTCGATCCGCGCCGCACCGTTGCCATCGGCCGCCGGACAGTACGTCTCCAGCGCGAACACCATCCCCTCCTGCAACTCGAACGGACTGTCGAAGGACACCAGCCGGCTGATGATCGGGCGTTCGTGCAGGGCCAGCCCCAGCCCGTGGCCGAACTGCAGGCCGAAGGCTTCCATCTCGTTGGCGAAGCCGAATTCGGGCGCCTTCGGCCACAGCGCGGCGATCCTGTCCGTGGTCACGCCCGGCCGCACCATGTCGATGGCGGCGTCGATCCATTCGCGCGCGCGGCGGTAGGCGTCCCGCTGCGCAGGGGTCGCCGAGCCCACGTTGATCGTGCGGTAGTAGCAGGTGCGGTATCCCATGTACGACTGAATGATGTCGAAGAAAGCCTGGTCGCCCGGGCGGTACATGCGGTCGGTGAAGTTGTGCGGATGGGGGCTGCAGCGCTCGCCGGAGACGGCATTGATCGCCTCCACGTCGTCGGAACCGGACTCGTAGAGAATCTTGTTGGCCAGCGCCACCATCTGGTTTTCCCTGGCGCCGGGCTTGAGCGCTTCGGAAATGCCCTGGTAGGCGCCGTCGACGATGGCGGCGGACATGTTGAGCAGCACGATCTCGTCCATGCTCTTGATCTGCCGGGCATCGAGCATGGTCTGCTGGCCGTCCCGGACCTCGAGTCCCGCAGCCTGCAGGGCGAACAGCATGGGCGGCTCGCAGATGTCCACGCCGACCGGCATGTCGGCGACGCCCTCGCGCTGCAGCAGTTGCTTGATCTCCTCGGCGGCCTGCTTGAACAGTCCCGCTTCCTCGGGAACCGAGCCGCGCAGACCGAGCATGCCCGCCTTGCAGCGCTCCTGTTCCAGCCAGGGTGCGAACAGCCGGTGATGGGTCGCGGCCGAGCCGAAGTCCCACAGGTAGGGCTCGCAGTCGGCCGTAAACAGCGCATAGCGGCAGATCTTGTCGCGCGACCACTCACCGATCACGCTGCCGGTGATGTAACGGATGTTGTTGTTGTCGAAGCAGAGGATCGAGCCCAGCCCCGAATTGCGCAGCGCCCAGCGCGTTCGCGCAACCCGGTAGCGCCGCAGACGATCGAAGTCGATCCGCTCCTCGAAGTCGACTGCCATGGACCCGGGCGCAGCGATGGGCCGGGTCCAGTTCCAGTTGGTGTCCATGTCGCGGTCGGTCACGGCCGCGGTCGTTTCATTAGCCGTCATTTCTGTCCTTCACGTCTCCAACAACCCAACCTGTTGAAAACAGGCATGTTTTCCGACCAGCCGACGGACGGTCCTGGCCGGCCGGCATAGCGCAGGCGAATTCGTTCCCGTTTCGGCGCCGAGGGTATCGAGTACTATCGCTTCGTTCGATAGCGTATTGCGGGAACGGGCGCCAGGCAGCCCATCGACCCGAGATTACACGATTGACCCGGAGCCGTGCCAATTGTCGGGGCGGCTCGCATTGCCGGACAGCACGGGAACGGTGGCGTGAAAAAGCAGGATGAGTCGGATAGTCTCCGTTTTCCAGACTCTTCGTATACCGGAACCATGCGACCTGTATCATGAACCAAGCTGATTTTCGAGCGTCCGCCGGGCGTTTCCGCCGGTTGTTTTCCCCATTGCCGCGGACGTGGCTGCCGACGCTGATTGCCGGACTCGCCGCCGTGGCCGCGAGCTTCGGCGGCTCCGCTGCCGTGGCCCAATCCAGCGCTCCCGATGCGCAAGACGGCCCCGAAGCCGAGAGCGGCGTGCCACAGATACTTGAGGAAGTGGTGACGATCGGCACGCGGCGCGAGCAGCGCGCGGCGGTCGATACCGCGGTGCCCGTGGATGTCTTCAGCCTCGAGGAGATCGAGAGCGTCAATTCCTCCGACCTCGTCGACGTCATCAACACCATCGTGCCGTCGTTCAACGTTTCGCGCCAGCCGATCTCCGACGGCGCCACGTTCGTGCGGCCCGCGAGCCTGCGCGGACTCGATTCGCACCATACGCTCGTGCTCGTTAACGGCAGGCGGCGCCACCGGGCCGCGCTCGTGCAGCTCGGCGGGTTCGGCTCGCACGGCCCCGATATCGGCAACTTCCCGAGCATCGCGCTGCGGTCCGTGGAAGTGCTGCGGGACGGCGCGGCGGCACAGTACGGCTCCGACGCCATCGCGGGCGTCGTCAATTTCAACCTGAAGTCCGCCGATTCGGGCTTCGATCTCGTCACGCGGGTCGGCGGTTTTTCGGAAGGCGACGGGGATGAACTCACCATTGAAGCCAACGCGGGCTTTCCGCTCGGCGACGGCGGCTTCATCAACGTGAGCGGGCAGCTCTCCGACACCGGTCAGACGAACCGTTCGGAACCCTACGATATTTCGATCGGCCGCTCCGGGCAGACGCCGCTCGAAGCCACGCGCAACCAGCTCACGGTAGACGGCGTCACATACTACGGTCCGGACGCCCACAGCTACACGTACGCCCCGAACGGGACCATCGTGCAGGTCCTGCCCGGCAGCGACGGCATTCCCGACGACCTCGATACCCGCTACGCGGACAACTTCCACCGTGTCGGCGGCCCGCGTGCCTTCGAAAGCCCCGCGCAGGTCTGGGGGCAGCCGAGACGCGAACAGGCGCTGCTGGTCGTCAACGCCGCGCTGCCGATCTCATCGGCCGTTGAACTGTACGGCTACGGCAACTACGCCGACCGCGATCAGGGCGGAGGCTTTTTCTACCGCCGCCCGGGCGTGAGCCAGTTGCTGCCGCTCAGGCT
>JAJEBT010000190.1 GCA_022822405.1 Alphaproteobacteria bacterium | reverse complement strand
TTCCACCTGGGCACATCCTCGTAGCGCCACACCTCCTCCTTGGTGCGCGGATCGATTTCGACGACCGCCGAATGAAAGACCCCGCGCGGCACGTGGATGCCGTTCGCGAACAGGAGGATGTTGCCGTTTTCGAGCATGGTGCAGTCATGCTGCTGGCCCCATTCGTCGTCGCGCATGAACCATTCGACCGCCTTCGTCCGCTTGTTGACGATCAGGATCGTGCTGATTCGCCTGAAGCTCAGCATGATATTGCCGTCGGGAAGTTCCGTGCAGGCATTGCAATGCGCGAACTCGAGCCGCGTGCTCATGGGGTGAAGCGGGAAGTCCTCCAGCACGAGGTCGCTGTGGGCGTGCCATTCCCACGCGACCTCGCCGTCGGGCGTGACTTCCTTGAGGAAGTCGCCCCAGATCGTGCCGCCTTCATCTTCGCTGCCGGGTTCGGCGCCCACGACGCGTTCCATAGCCGCCGCCGGCATTCGCTCCCAACCGATATAAAGCGTGTTGCCGTTCGCGAGACGCCGGAAATCGTGATGCTGCGCGTCATCGACATGCTCCCACAGGAGATTGCCTTCCCAGTCGAACTCCTTCAGATGCCCGCCTTTTCCGCCCGAAGGCTCCGGCCCGGACTTGACCTTGACGCCGCAGAGCAGCCGGCCGTCCGGAAGCAGATACCCATAGTCGCCAGGCAACCCGCCGATGCCCCAGCGATGAACCACATCGCCCTTGAGGTCGATCAGGAGCACCTCGTCACGTTCGAGCGGGGCGAACAGGGTGTAACCCCCGGTCGCCCGTGCTTCGTCCAGTGTCGTCAGGCCGGTCACAAGAGGGCGCATGCCGAGATCGTGGCAAATGACGACGATCATGTCCAACATCAAGTCCTAACAAAACGATCTCTTCCATACATCGATACCGCTTGCGACCGTGTGGATTGCCCAAGGGGGTTTTTCGGTAATGCGCAACATTACCCGCCGCAAGCGTCCACCGCCTGGAACCCGTGCACCAACTTCTGTTCACCGGCGAGAGCGCGCAAACCCGCACCGTCGCTGACGTTACGGGCCGAGCGAGTGATTCCGACCGTGAACGAGACTTCGTGCGTTGAATTGTTGCCTCATGTCTCCCATAGTGAGGCTCGAAGGCCACGCGGCGGTTCGGGAACTGTCTTCGCAAGTGCCCGGTGGGCGCTGTTGCCCAAGCGCCGCCCGGGCCAAATGCCGATAGCACAGCAGTTTTCGTCGCCCGACAGCTTGTGCGGTCAGGAACACAATCAACGAACAGGAGCGCTCGATGACCGAACTCGACATCGCCGATTGCATCAACCACACCTGCCCATGGTCTGGAAAGCCGGTTCAAGCCGACTCGCTGACCGAGTACGACGGCAAGGTTGTCGGATTCTGCAACACGGGCTGCCGCGACAAATTCAACGCCGCGATCCATCACTTCGAGCGAGCAGCAGCGGGGGGCACCCGCTAGCGAGGTCGCAATTTCGGCGTTGCAGGCATCGAGCGGGCGCAGAGAACACTCGATGCGAACGACACAGGCTCAATCGACATCGCTTCGCGCCGGCCCGCCAAACACGCCTCTGGAAATCAGCATCGAGACTTCATCCCGGACGATGTGGGCGACGACCTCCGAAACCGGATCTTCCATGAGATCTTCGCGCATGACCAAAGTCCGCGTGATGCCAATGCCCTCCAGTCGGGCTGCCGTGAAACTCCGGTCTTTCAGTTCGTCGACGATCGACGAATGTGGCAGGAGCGCATAGGAAAGGCCGCGCCTCACGAAGTCCTTGATGACGTCGAGACTTTCAAGCTCGTAAGCAATGTTGAGAGCGACCCCCGACCTTGCCGCGGCATGATCGAAGATCTTTCGCGGACCGCTCACGCGCTCGAACGCCGCCAGAGGGAACGATTCGAGCCGTGAAATGCTGACCGAACCTTGTGCGATCCGGTCATCCAAGGCGCTTCCGACCAAATAGACCGGTTCCGTCACGAGGCGTTCCAGTGCGAACCCGGCCCGGGCATCGGGGTCGACCATGACCGCCATGTCGATGCGTCGCGCGTCGAGCGCAGCCAGGAGCGTGTAGGCGCCGCCCTCCACCAGGCGCAGCGCGATACGGGGAAAGTCGCCGGCAACTCTCTCGGCGACGGCTCCGAACAGCAACCGGCCCATGGCACCCGACGCACCGACAGCCGTCATGCCGGCGGGGCTGTCGATGTCTTCGGAGATTCGCGACCGAATGTCGTCCACCTGGCGGAGGACGGTCGTTGCATGATTGAAAAAGCGGGTGCCCGCGGGCGTCAGGCGAATCCCTCTTGAATGGCGGGCGCAGAGCTCGATACCAAGCTCTTCTTCCAGCGAGCGAAGATGCCGCGTCAACGCCGGTTGCGCGACATGAAGCCTGGCCGATGCCTCTCTCAAGCTGCCGGCGGCAGCGATCTCCACGAAATACCTGAGTTGCCGAATCTCCATTGGATCAAACGGGAACCGATCACGTTTCGTTATCGCAAGCGAGATCAAATCTATATTTGTTAAGCACTATCGGTATCAGTACGCTTATCTGCACGACAAAGCAACGAAGAAATCCAAACGGGGTCAGCGAGCCAGTGAGCCGGGCGTCCTTGCCAATTCCCAATACGGCTGCCGAAGCACTGCTCATGCGCATGAAAGCATGCGGCATCGAGTACTTGTTCGCCAATGGCGGCACAGACTTCGCACCGATCATCGAAGCCTTCGCACGCGGATCGACATCGGGTCTGGACATGCCGGAACCCGTCGTCGTCACCCACGAGACCGCGGCCGTCGCCATGGCCCACGGCTATTACCTGGCGACCGGCAAGCCGCAGGCCGTGATGGTCCACGTCAATGTCGGCCTTGCCAACAGCGTCATGGGTCTCATCAACGCCGCCAGCGAGAATATTCCGCTGTTCATGCTGGCCGGCCGCACCCCGATCACCGAATTCGATCGAACCGGCGCACGCATGACTCCGATTCAATACGGCCAGGAAATGCGTGACCAGGGTGCGCTCGTGCGCGAGAGCGTCAAATGGGATTACGAGCTTCGCTATCCGGAACAGGCGGCGCTCCTGGTCGACCGCGCGATCTCCATCGCGATGAGCGAGCCGCGCGGCCCGGTTTACCTGGGTCTGCCGCGCGAACCGCTGGCTGGGCCCTGGCCCGAGAATCTCCCGGTAGACGGACCCGTTCAGGCCCCCTCTGGCGTGCTTCATCCCGACCCGGAGCAGATCGCACAAGTCTCGGAACTCCTCTCAGGGTCTGCAAAACCCCTGATCGTGGTCCAGCGCAGCGACCCCAAGGGAGACTTTTCCCGCGCGCTTTCCACCTTCGCTAACGACCACGCCATCCCGGTTGCGGAGTTCCGCGGCCTGAGGAACGTGCTTGCCACCAGAGACCCGATGGCATCGGGTTCCGCGGTGGGGCCCCTTGTCAGGGATGCCGATCTGGTCATCGTCATCGACGCACCCGTTCCCTGGATACAACGAAACGTGCAGCCCGCTGACGATGTACCGGTGGTACATATCGGTCCGGATCCGCACTTCTCGCACATGCCGGTACGATCCTTCAGGACCGATATCGCTATTCAGAGTTCGCCGCTCGCGGCGATCGATGCACTGGCAAGATCGATGGAAGGCGAGGCCGGGCGAAACGCAGATCGACACGCGGACATAGCTGGTCGGAACGCAGCCCGTCTGGAAGACGCGCGCACGAGGGCTCTCGCCGGAAACGGGGGCCCAATGACACCGGCTTTTGTCGCAGCTTGCCTGTCCGATGCGATGGGTGAAGGCGACATGGTATTCAGCGAACTCGGTGCACCGCTCGAAGGCATGGACCTCAAGCAACCGAACACCGGGTTCACGCCACCGTTCTCGGGCGGACTCGGTTGGGGCATGCCGGCGGCCCTCGGCGCCGCCCTAGCGGACAGGGATCGCGTTGCCATCGCGAGCGTGGGGGACGGATCGTACATTTTCGCTAACCCCGTCGCCTGTCACCAGGTAGCAGAGTCGCTTGGATTGCCCCTACTCACCATCGTCTCCAACAACGGCATCTGGAACGCGGTGCGGCGTGCGGCCGTGGACGTATACCCCGAGGGCGTGGCCGCCAAAATGAACCGTATGCCCATCACGTCGCTCGCGCCGGTCCCCGACTGCGTCGCTATTGCGAGGGCAAGCCGGGGGTGGGCCCAAAGAGTGGAGCACGGCGACGAACTGCCCGGCGCGCTCGCCGAGGCAATCGCATGCGTACGCCAGGAAAAGCGCCAAGCGCTTCTGGAGGTGAAGGTTTCGTATTAGCGACCGCCCCCCTCGGTTACCCGCAAGGAAAATATTCCGGGGCGGCAGATCCACAGCCAGCAATCTGACAAAGGAGAACACACGATGAAAGGACTAGCGACACTGGCCGTCGCGGCCGGGCTAGCTCTGGGATTCTCGGCGACCGCCAATTCCCAAAACATCCTGCGGGGCGAAGCCGGCGCTGCGTCCGGTTCCACGGCCGTTATCATGCAGCTTCTCAGCAAGTACGCCGCGTCGGATTCGAAGATCACCGTCAAGGTGAATACCGGCCAGACGCTGACGCGGTCGCTGCTGAAGCTGGCGGCTGCCAAGATCGAAGTCGCCGTAACCCCGGTCGGGGCGTTCGCGGCCATGACCAAGGGCCGCGGTCCGTACAAGAAACTCGGCGACAAGGCGGTGGCGGCCTCCAAGAACGTGCGTTCCCTGTTTGCGTTTCTGGGAGGGCACTTCCACCCGATCACCTACGTGGATTCCGGCATACGCGAATTCGCCGACATCAAGGGTAGGACCGTTTTCGTCGGACCGCCATCCGGATCTGCATCCCGACAATCCATCGGCATCATCAATGCGGTGACCGGTTACAAACCGGGTAAGGATTACAATGCGGTGAAGCTGGGATGGGGCGCGGCGAACCAGGCCTTCGAAGACGGGAAATTCGACATGTTCATGCGGCCCCAGATGATCGGATCGGCCATGATAGAGCAGTTCGGCGCGTCGAAAAAAATCCGTGTTCTCAATATCCCCGATGCGGTGAGAAAATCCGCTGCCTGGCAGGAATACGAAAAAACGCCCGGCCGCACCTTGGACCTGCTTCCGGCCGGCACCTACTCGAATGTCGTCAACAACGACAAGGACATCAACGCCGCTGCCTACGTGATGATGGTGACCGTCAACAAGAAGATGGACGACGGCACTGCTTACAAGCTCACCGGTGCGGTGTTCAACAACATCAAGGCGGTGCATAGCGTTTCGCCTGCGCTACATCCTCTGACGATCAAGACGGCCTTCAGGAACAACGTCGTGCCCGTGCACCCCGGGGCGGCGAAGTTCTATGCGGAAAAGGGGATCGAAGTACCGGCGAAGCTGCAGTCGAAATAGACCCTGACGACACCGGCTACTCCGGCACCCGCCTGCCGGAGTAGCTGGCGCGTTCGCGGATTATCCTTGGCACGGTTTCGGTGGGTACGCCCACCACGGATGACAACCGATGGTGGACGCTCCGATGAAGGAAAGCGCGTTGAGGAGAACGGCTCAAGCGGTCGGCTACGTTTTCGGTCTGATCCTTGCGGTCGTCGGGTTGCTGAACGTGCTGCCCGCCTTCGGGGGTCTGCCGCGTATCGGGCCGTTTCCGGCCGCTCAGATTCATCCCACTCTCCTTGCGCTCGGCTTCATCATTTCCTTCGCCGCGGTGTGGGCCAATGCATCGAAATGGAAGCTCCCCGCGCCAGCCGTCGTATTCATCGATGCCCTGCTGGTCGGTGCGGCACTCTACACGTTGTGGCGCTATTTCGTGGATGTATCGATCCTCGAAAACGAAGGATTGTTTCTATTCGAGGGCACCCATGCCTGGATCGCCCTGACAGGTTGCCTCGTCACGCTCGTCATGTGTTGGCGGATTTGGGGTGCACCGCTGGCGATCGTCGGTTCGATTGCGCTGACCTATTTCTTCACGGGTCAGTATTGGCCGGGAATCTTCGAAACACCGACGATCGACTTTACGCAGGACGTGCCCAACGAACTCTGGTTCAACACCGGCGACGGTGTGCTGGGCAATCTGTTCGGCATCGTGATAACGACCATCCTTCCGTTCATCCTCCTCGGCGCGATGCTCGAAGGCACCGGAGGCGGTCACTCGTTGATCAAGCTGTCGTTCTACGGGATGCGCCGGTTTCGCGGCGGGCCGGCGCACGCCGCCATCATGGCCTCAAGCCTGTTCGGAACCATATCCGGTTCCGCCGTCGCGAATGTCGTCGGCACGGGCGTAATCACCATCCCGATGATCAAGAGGCGGGGATTCAGGCCGTCTTTCGCCGGAGGCGTCGAAGCTACCGCCTCGACAGGCGGTCAGATTATGCCCCCGATCATGGGGGCGGCCGCCCTCGTGATGGCGGACTTTACCGGCATCAAATACCTGACGATCATCATTGCCGCGATCGTTCCGGCCCTCGCCTACTACGGATCGTTGTTTGCAACGGTGGTTTTCGAGTGCCGCCGCCTCGGCGTCGAAGCCGGCGGCGATGACGATGAAATGGACCCGATCGGTACACAGGACTGGCTCAACGCCATTCTGGTCGTATTGCCGGTCGGTGTGGTTATCGGCGCGCTCATACAGGGCGCATCGCCGGCGGGATCGGCGATTGTGGCCCTTGGTGTCCTGGCCATCCTTTCGATCGTTCTCAATCCAGCCATCCGCCGCCGCCCCTGGCTCCTGGTCTCCGCGCTCTCGCGGGGCGGCCAGACATTCGGCCGATTGCTCATGGCGGTTGCCACCGTAGGCATCATCGTCGCTGTGCTCGGCGCGACTGGCCTGCCGACGGAATTCGCAAAAGTGGTGTCGTCGGCAACCGGCGACTTCCTATTGCCCACGCTGATCTTCGCGGCCCTTGCCTCGTTGGCGCTGGGGATGGGCATGCCCACGCTGCCAGCTTACTTGACGATCATCATCATCCTCGGGCCATCGATAAAGGCGCTTGGGCTCACCGATCTGGGCGGCCATTTTTTCGTCTTCTACTATGGAGTGGCTTCCGCCATTACGCCGCCAGTGGCCATCGCGGCATATGCCGCGGCGGCGATATCGGGCGCGGGCGCCATGGCAACGGCGGTCCAGGCCACCCGCATCGGCCTCGTCATCTTCGCGATACCGTTTCTGTTCGCTTACAACCCGATCATGCTGATCGTTTCCGAAGGCGGGGCGCAATGGGACTTCGGCGCCTTCCTGTTCGTGGCGATCAAGCTCGCGGCAATAATCTACATGCTCTCAAGCGCTGCGTCGGGGTACGACAAGTTCAAAATGCACCCTCTGGAAGCCGTGTTGCGCATCGCGGTAGGTCTGGCGGCGATTCACCCGGATTTCCTGGTGAGCGGCGGTGCGGTCGCGGCTGCCGTAGCCATTGTCGTCGGACACCGATTTCTGAATTCCGACAGATCGGCACATGCAGCTTGAGACGGGCCCTGAAGTCCGACCTGCTCCTGACGACGGTGAAAAATCCATCCCTAGACAGCGGCTTGTCAGCTGCAAGAGTCCACTCGTAATACCACCCGGATTCCAGCACATCGACTCTGCATGACATCTTGCAGCAAATGTTAAACATCGGCTAACATCCGGCAGTGGCACAGACGCATACCTTGGCGGCTACAGTTCGAAAAGACCGTCTTCGAATGGCGTAACCAGGCGACTTGTGCGGTGACCGATCCAACGGTCGCAAGCGGAACGAATACCGCACGACTATCCGGCAGCCGTACGGGAGCATCAGGAAAATGACCCTCTACGCAGATTCGCAATACCCGGTACGAGAAGATCTCGAGGCGGTTCATGCCAAACAGCTGGATCAGCTGGCCGACCCCGGCACTTGGGGTACCGGGACGCAGCGCCTGGCGGTCGCGAGAGAAGTTCGCCAAGCGTGTTATGACGCGGGTATACAGGAAGAACCGGAAGACACCGGCCCGATAAGCGATGTTGAACTGCCGGACCCGGTTTGCGCGATGATCCGGAAACTGGCTGTTACGCCCAAGGATTTCCTTGAGGACTCATATGAAGAGGCCAGGAACGGCGGTCTGAGTGACGAGGAGTATGTCGAGGTTGTCGGCATCGTATCGCGCCTGACCGACATGGATGTGTTTGCCCGTGGCATTGGAGTTCCTCTGCGTCCTCTGCCGGCCGCCCGTAACGGCCAGCCTTCTCGGGCCCGCCCTCAGGTCGCAAAGAAGGAAATGGCCTGGGTGCCGACCGTTCCAAATCTCCCCGAGGGCGGCGAGGAGGCCGCCGAGATATACGGCGAAGACTATCGGCCCTATATCATCCGCTCGCTCAGCCTGGTGCCGGATGAGATGCGGCGGCATCTTGAGTTGGAAGAAGCTCAATACCTGCCGATGGAGAATATCTGGATCAAGGATTTCCAGCATCATGAGGGGTTCACCCGTGCCCAGGTCGAGTTGATCGCGGGGCGGGTATCCGCCCTCAACGAGTGCTTCTACTGAACGGCGGGCCATGCCTGGTTCCTCCGTGAGAGTGGACGCGAGACTGGCCTCAACGTCAACTTGGCAGCGTTGCTTGACCCGGATCAAGACAGCGGAGTGCCTGGCGGCAAGGAAATCTTGGCCTTTGCCGATGCTGCCATCGGACCTGACCCGACCGCATTGGACCGGGCACGGCAGAATCTTGCCAACTCGGTAGGGCCGGCGGCAATACCGGCAGCGGCAGCCATTACCGCGACCTTCACCAAGAATGATCGCGTCGCCAATGGCTGCGGCATCCCCTCCGAGCTCAAAATGTTGCGGAATTCCAAAGAGATTCGGGCAGAACTCGGGGTAAACGACTTCCGGTCTTCAGTGAACACGTTCAGGCACTATCCCGACGAACGATAGATGGCGTAGGGCGGGGGGCGGACGTACGCTCCGCGAAACCCCAACACCCTCCTATCGGTCGGGAATTCGGCGAGGTCGACAACGGGTGGGCAGCGGACAAGTGTTCGCACATCGCGAATCTCCGCGCCCGGCACCGGATCGCAGCCAGCGGAGGGTCAGCGCCGGTTTCTACTTGTCGATATAGCCGAGCGTGATCGGGTGCCCCTTTCGTTGTTCTTCCGCGGACCCTGTGTGTTTTCCGGAGTTCCAGCCCACGGGGCGCAGCACGCGCTCGGCGAAGTCGACCGATTCCTGGTCGGTGACCGTCGCGATGGTGTCATTCCAGCGGTTCAGAAAGCCACCGACCGCGATCACCGCCAATATCTCGATGATCTGCTCGTTCGAATAGTGCTTCCGCAGTTCGACGTAATTCTCCGGTTCGACGACGTTTGGCGAGACGCCCGCCGCGAAGGCCAGATCGAGCGCCGCCCGGTCGGCATCCGAAAATTCGGGAGAGGTCTGATAACTCCAGAGCGCCTGGATTTTTTCATCCGCGACTCCGAGCTTGTGGAGGTGGTAGGAGCCATGGGACTGACAATGCAAGCACCCGCTTGCCAGGCTCGCCGCCGTGAAGATCAGCTGTTTGAGTTCCCCCTCGATACCGCGGCTCGGAAAGACGAGCCTCAAGAGATCATTCACCTTCTCCCGCAGTTCGGGCCAATGGTGCATTTCCAGGTTTTGCCGGCTTTCGTATCCTGTCGCTGCCATGGGTTTCCTCCTAGGGCCAACCGTCAGCGGTGAGTCCAGTCCGCATACGGCGCCAATAGGGTTTACAAGGGGTTAGTTCGTGTTATTTGCAAAAGAGTCAAGCTATTACGACAAGCCTGAAGCCAACTCCATACGCACAGAGTGTGCCTCGGCGGAACTTCCCTTTCAAGCCCCCGGCGGATGCAAGGTCGTCGCATTCGAGTAGCAGGATAACCGACGTGCGGTTCAAGCTGGATGAGAACCTTCCTGTCGAACTGGCAGACTTGTTTCGCGCAGCCGGGCACGATGCGATAACGGCGCTCGACCAGAACCTCAAGGGAGTGCAGGATTCGGGACCTTGCGTCTGTCTGCGGGCGGGGAGGCCGCACCATTGTGACGCTCGATATTAACGCCGTCGCCCTGGCGCCGTTGGAGACCTCGGCATTCCGGACTGGCGACGACCGCTGACGCAGGGGTGGACAATTCTTGTCCGGCAAGACCCGGATCGCCGCCGGGGACAAACAATCCCGGAGAGGTCAGCACAGCCCTTCCCTGAATCGCCTTGCCTTCCAGAAAATCAGCTATACGATGTTCGATGTTCGGCTATAGTCCCTCTCGGTCGCGTCGGCATGCCGACTCCGTACCTCGCAACGCCAAAGCAGTGGCTGTTCGAGGATCACGAAACCATCCGGGTTAGAGGGCATGAAAAAGCATATCGATTCCAGCGGCAACAACGCAACACCGTCCGACGACAGGCTTCTTCAGCGGATGGTGGCAGCGATTGTCGATGCAGCCGACCCGGAACAGGTAATCCTGTTCGGCTCGCGCGCGCGCGGCGACGCCAGAACGGATTCGGATTATGATCTGGTGGTCATCGAAGCCAACCCATTCGGGCCGGATCGGGACAGGCATGCCGAAGCAGTTCGATTGCTGCGAGCGCTGACAGGCATCGAGGCCGCCGCGGATATTCTGGTCTACAGCCGCGACGAGGTCGAATACTGGCGGGATTCTCTCAACAACGTGCTTGCGCGAGCGTTGCGCGAGGGCAAGTTGCTTTATGAGCGACCCTAAACAGGCCCGTATTCTACTGGAACTGGCCGAAAGGGATATTTCCGCTCTCCGCGGAATGGGTGATCCTTCCGTTTTCGCCGACGAGGTTTTCGGCTTCAACGTACAGCAGGCAGTCGAGAAATTGTTCAAAGCGTGGCTCTCGCTGCTGGGCGTAACCTATCCGCCGGTTCACGATCTCAGACGGCTGTTGGACATGGTGTCGTCCCACGACGCGGACTCGGTGCACTTCGAAGCGCTGATCGATTACACGCCCTACGCCGTTCAATTCCGATACGAGTTCCGGGATACCGCAGCAGAGGCGCTCGACCGCAACAAGGCTCTCAGACAGACGGAAGCGTTGCAAGAAGCGGTCTGCGAACGTCTGACGGGAATAGAAGAGTTCTGACTCCGACACTCCTGGACTTGCAGGCAGCGGAGTTCGAAAAACATTCCGACAGATACTGCCGCCGGAGATCGGTGATCTGGGGAGCGCGGACAGGCGCGTCTGTCCGACAAACGCTCCAGAGACGGACACGGATTCGGCGGCAATCGCCGCGCAGTCTGCTGGCGCGCCATGCCGGCGGAGCAAGGCCCTTGCTGCTGATCAGTCCTTTTCCTTCACACAGACCACCTGTATCCTGTGCCCGGCTGGAAGAGGCGACACGAAGCGAGCCGCCATCGATACTTGGGCCCGCCCAGCCGTAGCCAGATGAAACCCCATTTCCCAGCAGGACAAGACTCATGCGCCTTGGCTATTTCACGATGCCCATGCATCCGCTCGATACGGATTACACCACGACCCTGAAACAGGATCGCGAGGCGGTCATCCTGTGCGACAGGCTCGGATATCATGACGCCTTCGTCGGAGAACATCTCACCGACGATGCCGAGAACATCACCAACTCACTTCTGTTCCTTGCAACGCTGATACACCATACGGACAGGATTCTGCTTGGCACCGGCACGACCAACCTCACCCACACCCACCCTGTGCTGGTGGCCACCCATGCCGCGATGTTCGATCACCTCGCAGAAGGGCGCTTCATTCTGGGCGTCAGCCCGGGAACCCTGCGCTCGGACCGTGAAGTGCTGGACATCGCCGGCGAGGACATCAATCGGATGTTCGGTGAGGCGATAGACGTCATCCTCGCGATCTGGGAACGGGAACCACCCTACGGCATCGATTTTCCTGACAACCGGTGGAAGGTGACAACAGAGGCGACACTGGATCCGGCCTATGGGACCGGCGTCATGCAGAAACCCTACCAGAAGCCTCGTCCCGAGATCGTGGGAACCGTCGTCGCCCCGTTCTCCAGGGGCGTCGTCGAGATGGGGAAGAAGGACTTCCACCCCATTTCCGCGAACTTCCTGGTCGACAAGTGGGCGGCAAGCCATTGGGCCAAGTATGTCGAGGGCTGCGAAGCCGCCGGCCGCATCCCCGATCCCGCCGACTGGCGCATCGCCCGCACCGTCTTCGTTGCCGACGACGACGGGATCGCGAAGTCCTACGGCAAGGCGGACCAGAACAGCCCGTACCGGTTCTACTACCGGCAACTCGTCTACAAGCTCACGAAGGGCGGCCGCCAGGCCGTCTTCAAGCACCACCGTGACGAGCCCGACGATGCGATCACCCTTGACCGCGTTCTCGACGATCTCGTCATCTGCGGCGATGTCGACAGCGTCGTCGATCAGATTCTCGCCTTTCGCGAAGTCACCGGACCGTTCGGAGAGCTGGTCGTGGCGGGCATGGACTGGGTCGACGAGAAACTCACGAAACGTTCGCTCCAACTCATGGCTGAAGAGGTCATGCCGCGGGTCAACGCTGCCATCGGAGAAGCATCTGAACTCGCGGCCGAATAGGCCCGCCGGTGACTGCGGTCAGGATCGGGGAGCCTGGTTCTCGTCCCGCTCCAGACCGGCAAGGTAGTCGCGGACTTCCGCCCGGTTCCTGTCCCTGAACTTCTGGAAGTCGGGTTTGCGCTTCTCCATGAAGGCATGCATCCCCTCAAGCGATTCCTCCGAACCCCAGATGTGGGCGAGGAGTTCCATCCCGTGCTGCCACGAGGCGTACAATTCGTCCGACTCGAAGTTGAGGGATTTCTTGGTCGCCCGCAGGGTCTGCGAACTGTAGGACTTCATCTGCTCGCACCACGCCTCGGTTTCCTTCCGAAGGTCCTGTTGCGGTACGACGCGATTGATCAGGCCGACCTGAACCGCCTCTTCGGCCTTGAACGTCCGGCAAAGGAAGATCATCTCGCGCGCCAGCCGTTCGCCGATCAACCTCGGGATGTACTGCGTTGCACCGACGGTCGGGCATGCGCCGACGCGGGCGCCCGTCTGGCCGAACACCGCGTTCTCGGAAGCAATGACGAGATCGCACCAGAGCGCCAGTTCATGCCCGCCGCCCATGCACCAGCCATTGACCATCGCGACGACCGGAATCGGAAGGCCGCGCAGCGTCATCGCCAGGCCCAGCATGCGATCGTTCCAGTGATGGGCGTTGGCGCGGTTGAGCCGCGTCATGGCATGGAAGTCTCCGCCTGCCGAGAACGCCTGGTCGCCCGCGCCGGTGACCACGGCGCAGACGATCGACGGATCGTCGCGGGTGGATCGGAAGGCGTCGATCATCTCGTCGAGAGTCTGTTCGCGAAACGCGTTCCGTACCCATGGACGGTTGATGGTCACCCAGGCGACGTTGTCCTTCACCTCGAAGAGGATGTCGCCGTACTCTCCGGTTGTACTCGCTTCGCTCGTCATTCTTCTCCTCCCGCGTACCCGATTGCTGCCTCCCGGCTGCGAGGCAACACGAACCCGGTACTCGCAAATTGTTCAGATTTTGATGTCGTAAAGCCGTGCGGCGGTATTCCCCCGCATGCCGGCGATCTCGTCGTCCGACAGGCCGGACAGCGCCGAGATGGTAGCCAGCGGATCAGTGTCCCCCATATCGAAGGGATAATCCGTGCCGAGCATCACCTGGGATGCACCGACCTGGTCGCACAGATAGGCCAGCGCCCGCGTATCGTGCGTGATGGTGTCGTAATGAAGCGTCTTCAGGTACTCGATCGGCGCCCGCGGCAGATCCGCGTTCTCGGGCCGGACCGCCTTGCCGTGAGTCCAGCGTCCGATGAGGATCGGCGCCACGCCGCCGCCGTGGGAGAAGATCATCTTCAAGCCGGGGAACGCGTCCAGTACGCCGCCGAACACCAGGCTCGCGATGCAGATCGCCGAATCGAGCGGATTGCCGATCAGGTTTTCCAGATAGTGCCGGTGCAGCCGGTCGGCCGCGGCAACGTGGCTCGGATGGACGAATACGGGCACGTCCAGGCGTTCGACGGTCTCGAAGAACGGCCGCAGGGACGGATCGTCGAAGTTCATGCCGTTGACGTTCGAACAGACCTCCACGCCGTGCAGGCCCAGTTCGCCGACCGCATGGTCGAGTTCGGCCGCCGCCCGCTCGGGATCCTGGAGCGGCACCGTCGCCATGGCGCGGAACCGGTCGGGCCGGGCCGCCGCGATTTCCGCCATCGCGACATTGACCTGCCGCGCCCGCGCCGCGCACTCCTCTGCCGGCAGGTTGTAGAAGAAGAAGAACGTGACCGGGCTCAAGACCTGCAGATCGACCCGCGCATCATCCATCTCGCGAAGGCGCCGCTCGACATCGTAAAGCTGGTCGGCATCGCAGTTGCGATTGATCCTGCCGTTGATGACCGGACACTGGGCGCCGCAATCCTCGTGGTGCACGCTGAGGCCATAGGTTTTCCCGTCGGGTCCTACCGCTTCCATTGGCAGGCACGACTCGGGCGCAATGTGGCAATGTATGTCGATGACCGCCATGAAGAGGTCCCTTCCGCGTTTCCAGATCGGCGCACACCATATTCCAGGCATGCTCCGGGATGCAGTTAATGCCTGATTCTGGCAGACTCTGCACGACAATAGTCGGAGCCGTCCACAGGGCGCAGCCGGCGTTCCGGAGAAGCATGAATGGCATTGCAAGACTTCGTGTGGAACCCGGACGACGAAATCGTGCGAGACAGCAATCTGCAGCGTTTCCTGTTGCGCCACGGGCTGGCCGACTTCGCAGCGCTCGGGAAACGCGCCCTGGATGAGCCGCACTGGTTCTGGAACGCGGTCATCGAGCATCACGATATCCGCTTCTCACGCCCCTATGAACAGGTTCTCGACCTGAGCGACGGCATCGCCTGGCCTCGCTGGTGCATCAACGGGCGGACCAACCTCGCGACCAACTGCCTGGACCGCAATCTCGAACTGGGGCGCGGCGATGTCATGGCAATCGTCTATGAAGGCGAGGACGGGACGGTTCGCCGCTGGACGTATGCCGAGCTTGCTGCCGCGAGCGCGAGCTGCGCGGCCGGGCTGCGCGCCCTTGGCCTTGGCCGGGGCGACGTCGTCGCGCTCTACATGCCGATGGTGCCGGAAGTCGCGGCAGCTTTCTTCGCCATCGCTTCGATCGGCGCCGTCGCGCTGCCGCTTTTCTCGGGGTTCGGGCCAGCGGCGGTAGCCGGACGGCTGCGGGATGCATCGGCGAAAGCCGTGATCACGGCTGACGGGACCATGCGCCGCGGCAGGGTGATCGAGATGAAGGCCGCACTCGACAGGGCGCTCGACGAGGCGCCGTCCGTGCGCAATGTCGTTGTTCTAGAGCATCTGGGCATCGCGACCGACCCGATCGAGGGGCGCGATCATGATTGGCACGAGTTGGCATCCGGGGCCGGAGTCCCGGCCCCTGCAGTGGCGATGGATGCGGACGACCCGCTCATGGTCATCTTCACATCGGGAACCACGGGCCGGCCCAAGGGAACGATCCACACCCACTGCGGCGCGATGGTCAAGAACGCCCTGGATCTCGGAATGCTACTCGACATGCGGGCCGGAGATGTCCTGCTGTGGATGAGCGACATGGGATGGCTGGTGGGCCCCAAGACGATCATCGGATCGGCCCTTCTCGGCACCACGCTGATCCTGGCGGAAGGAACGCCCGACTACCCCGACGACGGACGGCTGCTGCGTCTTGCGGAAGAGCACAACGCCACGTTTCTCGGCATGGCACCCACCGTAGCCCGCTCGTTCATGGGCAAGGATCCAGCAATCGTCACCCGTCACGACCTCTCTTCGCTCCGCGTCCTGGTGTCCACCGGCGAATTGTGGGACCGCGATTCCTGGCTATGGTTCTTCAATGCGGTCGGCAAGGGCCGGCGCCCGATACTGAACTACGCCGGCGGGACCGAGATTGGCGGAGCAATCCTCATCGGCACCGTGCACCACCCGCTTCGGCCATGCGCCTTCGGCGGGCCAGTACCCGGTACCGGCGCGGTCATCGTCGATGCCGACGGGCAACCGGTTACCACAGGCCGGAAGGGCGAACTGGCGATGCGACAGACATCGATAGGCCTGACACGGGGCTTGTGGAACGACCGGCAGCGCTACATGGACACATACTGGAACCGTCATCCGGGCCTCTGGCTTCAGGGCGACGTGGCTTCGGTCGACGAGGACGGGCTCTGGTACCTTCACGGACGAGCCGACGACACGATCAAGATCGCCGGCAAACGAACAGGTCCCGGAGAAATCGAGCAGCTGCTGCTGGAGACAGGCCTGATCGCGGAAGCTGCCGCCGTCGGCGTCCCCGACCCCCTCAAGGGCGAGGCCATCGTCTGCGCATGCGTGCGAAACCGTGCCGCAGACACCCCGGACGCGAAAGCCGCGGAGGTCCTGAAGGACGCTGTCGCGGCCGGCCTTGGCACACCGTTCAGGCCGCGCGAGATCCGTTTCGTCGAAGACCTCCCCAAGACCCGCAACCAGAAGATCATGCGCCGTGTCGTCAGGGCAATCCTGTCCGGCCAGGACCCCGGCGACATGAGTGCGCTCGCCAATCCGGAAGCGCTGGCCGGGCTCGGCAGCGCAGGCAGTTCCTAACTGCCGGTGGACCGATCCTCGCTCACCGGTTTCATCATGCCGAAGTCGCATCCCTCGTCGGCCTGCAACACTTCTTCGGCATACAGCCGGTCGTAGCCGCGGAGGCGCCCCGGATCCCGGGCTGCCACGACGAGCCGCGAACGCCGGTTCTCGAGTTCCCGGTCGTCGACGAGCAGGTCGATTCTCTGCCGCGACACCGACAGCCGTATGCGGTCACCGTTTCTCACCAGCGCCAGCGGCCCTCCTACGGACGCTTCCGGGGCGACATGGAGAACGATCGTCCCGTAAGCCGTTCCGGACATGCGGGCATCCGATATGCGCACCATGTCGCGGACCCCGCGCTGCGAGAGTTTCTTCGGTATCGGCAGATATCCTGCCTCAGGCATGCCGGACTCGCTCCTCGGACCGGCGTTCTGGAGGACCAGGAAATCGTCTTCGGTGACATCGAGCTCGGGATCGTCGATCCGGGCAGAGAGATCCTCGAGCGACGAGAAGACGACCGCGCGCCCTTCCTTCTCGAACAGGCGGCTGTCGGCGGCCGAGCGTTTCAGAATTGCGCCGCGCGGGGCCAGCGAACCGAACAGGGCAACAAGGCCGCCCTGCGGTTCCAATGGCTCATCCGCCGGCGCTATCACTCTTCGGTCCAGAGGACCGTCCTCGGTGGCCAGGCGCTCGCCCAGCGTCTCGCCGGTAACTGTAAGGCAATCGGTGTTCAGGAGCGGTCGGAGCTCTCGCAGCACCGCGCCGACGCCGCCGGCAGCGAAGAAATCCTCCATGTAGTTGTCGCCCACCGGCTTGAGGTTGACCAGCACCGGTGTCGTCTCCGACAGCTCGTTCAGCCAAGAGAGCGGGATGTCGATACCTGCCCGGCCCGCTATCGCCGTCAGGTGGATCACGGCGTTCGTCGATCCTCCAAGAGCCAGGAGAATCCGCAGCGCATTCTCGACGGATTCGCGGGTGATGATCCGGCCGGGTGCGATGGGTTCCGATGCCAGCCGCACCGCCGCTGCGCCGGTCGCCTCCGCGGCCCGCAGGCGATCGGCATGGACGGCCGGGATCGCGGCCGTCCCGGGAAGCGACATGCCAAGCGTTTCCGCGATGCACGCCATCGTCGAGGCGGTTCCCATCACGGCACAGGTTCCCGCCGTCGTCGCGAGCTTTCCCTCGATCTCCGAGATTTCGCCGGAACCGATCTGGCCGGCCCGGTACTGCGCCCAGAAGCGGCGACAGTCGGTGCACGCGCCAAGTCGCTCGTCTCCGTGGCGGGACGTCATCATCGGACCGGCGACGAGCTGGATGGCGGGCCGTCCTGCCGAGGCTGCGCCCATAAGCTGGGCCGGCACCGTCTTGTCGCAACCGCCCATCAGGACCACCGCATCCATCGGCTGGGCGCGAATCATCTCCTCGGTATCCATCGCCATCAGGTTGCGGAACTTGAGGCTGGTCGGGCTCAGGAAGACTTCGCCGAGCGAGACGGTCGGAAACTCAAGCGGAAGTGCCCCGGCAGAGAGCACACCGCGCTTGACGGCCTCGAGCAGTTCCGGGAAATGGCGATGGCAGTTGTTGAACCCTGACGGGGTATAGGCGATGCCGATCACCGGCCGGTCGAGCATCGCGTCGGAATAGCCCATCGACTTGGCGAACGATTTCCTCAAGTAGATGGCGAAATCGGGATCACCGTAATTCGTAAGGCCGCGGCCAAGCCCGCGTGTATCCTGTCCTGTCACGTCGCCCGTCCCGCTCAGGCGAGCCTGTCGCCGTTGAGGGTAACTCGGACCTCCGGCTCGAGCGCTGCGGCCAGGGTCGCATGGAGGTAGCATGTCCGCGCGGCAATCCGCATCAGGGTCTCGTAGGTCTCGTCATCCTCCTGGCCATTGAGGAACAGATGGGTGTCGACCGGTGCCGCGGCGCCGACGAGGCGCCCGTCCCGCAACGCGGTGGAATACGGGCTTGTCTGCACGATCCGCACGCCCGAGATATTGAACTTCATGTGCTCGATATAGCGGTCGAGCTGGGTCATGAAGCAGAACACGATCCCGGCGGACAGCAACGCCAGACCGCTCGGAGCGCCGGCGCGGTCCCGGTTTTCGTCCGACTTCAACGCGAAATGACTCATCCCCGGCAGTTCGAGCCAGGTCTCGGTCTCGGTGGCACCGCCCCCGTCGACAAGGCTGCTGACACCCTTGATGATCCGGATAATGCGGCTCGTGGTTCCCGCCGGGGCCGGCGCCACGTCACCCTCCTGTTCCGTCCCCGTCTTGGTGATCAGATCCGGCAACGTCTCGCCTGCCGGCGACGGTGGCTCGGCGTAGGTAACATAGGGATCGGCGGCGTCGGGTGCCGTGGACGCGACCATGGTCCGCACCTCGCGGCGCCGGCCATTGACATAGATCGCAAAGGTGTTGGTCAGCGCCGTCCGCATGGCCGCAAGCGCCGGGGAGGCCAGCACGGCGTCGGCAACCAGTTCGGCGACGGCATCCGAGGCGGCGGCGGATTCGAGAGAGACGTCGGCAATTGCCGGTTCCGCGAACCCCTCTCCGTCCCCCTTGAAGAAGGAGCCCGTCATCCAGTAGCTGTTCTGGAGATCAATCCCGAGCCGGCCGATCTCGATCGAACGCTCGCGGGCCAGCGCAACGATGCGGCCGGCGAGATCGGCATGCAGGCCCGCATTGAAGAAGCCGAGCGGAAACGGCGCCAGATCCGTTCCCTTCAGATGTCGGCCCTCGTCGCTTGACAGCCGCCACACGGCGCCGTCAGCCCCCTCGGAAACAACGGCTTCCTTCTGGTGTCCGCCGCCGGAGAACTTCCGCGCCTCGACCGTGTAGATGCTGCTCCCGCCGCCGACACCGAGGACAGCGGGCCTGTCGCTTCCCGCGTGGACAGCAAATCCCAGCGGGTAACCGCAACCGCCAATCGAATCAGTCTCAGTCATGCCGACTATCCTTTCCTGAAACTCCGTCTGCGATGCCCGCTCCCTGCCGCACGGGGACCTCGGCACTCCATGGCAACGTCCTATCGCAGCGAGGTGAAATCGCGAAGCTTGTCCTCGTCCGGCACGATTCCGAGGCCCGGCTCTTCCGGAGGGCGCACGGTGCCATCGACGACTCCGAGCGGTTCGGCCGCCACATCGTCGGCGAGATACTGGTTGGTGACGCTGGCGTCCCAATCTAGGCGCGGCAGCGACACCGCGAGATGAGCGATGGCGGCACTTGCAATGCTGGTTTCGGCGAGCTTGCCCGCAAGATTGACGGACATGCCGAGCCCGTCCATCAGACGCCCGGCCTCTATGACGCCGAACGCCCCGCCAAGCTTGATTGTCTTGAGGCTGCCGCCGGCGGCGGCGCCCGCTTCGTGGTGCGCGGTGATGTCCCGCAACGAGTGAAAACCCTCGTCGGCTCCGAGTGGCACACTGCTTGCCGCAGCGCAGGACGCCATGCCCGCCAGATCCTCGGCATATACGAGCTGTTCCATGAAATCGAGGCCCGCCTGGGCCGCGCCTTCCGCGAACTCGATGGCATCCTCGCGGGAATACCCCTGGTTGGCGTCGGCCGAGATCCGCGGGCCGCTGCCGGTAGCCAAACGGACCGCCGTCGCACGCTCGAGATCGTGGCCCGGGTCGTTGACGCCGACCTTTACCTTGAAGGCCCTGAATCCGGCGTCGAGCTGGCGCCTGGCATTGTCGGTTTCCTGGGCAAGATCGCCGCCGGCAACCATGGTCAGGATATCTGCAGTCTCGCGCACGCGGCCACCGAGCATCTCGTACAGCGGCACGCCGGACCGCTTGCCTGCAAGATCAAGGATGGCGATCTCGATCGCCGCCTTGGCGCCATGATTGCCATACATCAGCCGATCCAGCCGGCGGTGAATGGCAAACGGCTCGTCTACCTCCATGCCGACCAGCGACGGAGTGAGAAACCGGACGGCCGATACCATGCTCTCGGGCGTCTCGCCGGTCATCGTCGGCGCCGAAGCGCCTTCGCCCCAGCCGACATTTCCGTCGCTGTCGGTCACGCGCACGATCAGGTTGTCAGCGGTCGCGATTTCGATGCCGGCGAGCTTCATGGGAGAGAGCAAGGGCACACTGATCGCAAACGCGTCGATGGTAGCGACTTGAAACATTCGAGGGTTGCTCTCTCGGAAAAGGTCAAACGATGCCGGAGGTTCGGGATGCCGCAGAAACAACCCCGGACGACAATATCGTGCAGGAATGGAGCGGGGATTGTTTCATGGCGCTCAAGAAGGGCACCACGCGGGATCGCAGATGTGCATCGTCGGCTATCGGGGACGTTACTCTATCCTCACTGCGAAAGCCACTGCTACGGCAGCGCGACAATCACCAAGCTGCGAAGCATGTTAGAAATGCTCATGGATATGGGACCGCACCGACTCCCGAAGGTGCTCATGGGAGGGGTCCTCGACCAGGGCGTATTTCAGGATCGCAAGGCCGCTGCACACGCGGTCGTCGAGCGAAAGCTCGTCGTACGTTATCCGGACGAGGTCGAGAAGCTCGTACCGGAGCGGGTCTCCGGGCCTGCCGGCTCCTTTATCGACCGCAGAACCGACCAGAACGTGCCGCGCTGACACCGTCCGGCATGGCAGCGGGGATACCTGCGACGTGGTCGCGACCTTCAGGCCTCGGTTCGACTGTTCACGGCTGACGGTGCGGTGTCGGGACCGTCGGGGCAGGTATGGAATCCGATGGGAATCCGGGCGACGCGGCGGGCCGTCGCGGATCCCGCACCACGCATGCGCTGACGCTGCCCCCGGTTGCGCGTTTCCGCTGGTGCGTCATGGAGCCTCTCTGGGCCGTCGCCTCGCCAGCCGTTGCGGCACGTGCCTGATCAATTGCGGCATTTGCCGCTTCATGAATGCGTCGAACATGGGCACCGTGAACGCCGTCTCCCCGTGGCGCTGGCTCCACACCATCCCCTTGTTGATGAGGCGTTGGCGCACAGCAGCGACGGCCGCGGTTCGGACCCCGAGGGTCTCGGCGATGCGCCCGGTGGCGCTTGGCCCGGGGCCCAGCTCGGCCATGGCTCGCAGGTATTTCTGCTCCAGCGGCGTCAAACGGTCGAAACGGACCCGGAAGAAATTGTTGTCCAGGTGCGAAACCACCTCCAAGTGCGCGTCGAGCACCATGTCGCGAGTAATCGGGCTCGTAGGCGCAGCATTCCAGACCTGATATCCCCATTCCTGGATGAAGTACGGAAAGTTCTGCGCGGCAGCCAGGATCTCGTCCACCGCGCCGCCATCGAACGACACGCCCTCGGCCAATGCCGGCTTCACTAGGGCCAACTGCGCGTCGGTGCGTTCCAGCGGCCCCACCTCCGGGTAATCGAACAGCCGCTCAGCATAGGATTTCGCCTTGCCCGCCAGCGCGGCAACCTGGGGCAATCCGGCCCCGACGAACAGGAATGGGAGGTTCTGCTGCGCCATTTCGTGGCACGCCACGATGACCGCGGCCAGTTCGGAGGACGAGAGGTACTGGACTTCGTCGATGAACAGTCCGACTGCAGTGTGTCGATCCGCCGCCGCTTCTGCCATCGTGACCAAGAGTCGCGGCAGATCCTGCTCCAGATTGCCGGTGTCGCCTTCTCCGGGCGTGAGATCCACGCTGAGCTCGAGGTCTCCGACGGTCACACTGAATGCCTTCGCGAAATTCACTAGCACGCTGGCAGCCCGGCGTAGGCGCCATCCCGCTGCCTGACGAAGATCGAGAGCGTAGACCATGCGGCGCAGTTCGGGCGTCAACAGCTCCGGCAGCGAACTGCCTTCGGGCGCCTCGATCCTCACCGTGCGAAATCCCTTGTCGTCCGCCAGGGCACGGAGTCGATTCAGCAGGACCGTCTTGCCGACTCCACGTAGCCCTAGCAAAATCAGTCCTTTGGCAGGCCGCCCATCCAGAATCCGGTCCATGTCGATGGCGGCTTCCTCAAGGAGGCGGTCCCGGCCGGCCAGCTCCGGCGGTTGCAGACCGGCCCCGGGGACGAACGGATTGTGTCGACGATCCATGACCAGAAACTAGCATAATAGTACGCTGTTAACCAGCTTATTGTTAACAGCGTCAATCCTGTTAGCCTTGCATTGCCTTCCGCCAATCGCGCGGCACAGGAGGTCGGAGTACCGTGCGGGCGTGGCCTCCGTGGGCGAGCCCCGGGGTGACGCGAGCAGGCGTTCCCGACGACGATAACGTGGCTCTCTCGGTCGCCAGGGCGGGGACAATGGTCCCCCCCGTCACGGGTCCCTGCCGATTGCGCCAAGAAGCGTCTCTCGCACTCCGCCGCACGCGGTTCCCCCGCGTGCGCGAGGATATCAGAACTGCCGTCCTGTCGCGGCACTTGACGCCGTCGAACAGCTCGGCCATCGTGATGGTGCAGGCACGAAGTGCATGCGCACAATCTAACTTGCTAGGAGCTTATCCTTGAAAATCGATGGTTGATATATCGATTTTCAAGGATAAGCTCCATTCATGATTGTCGACCGCCCCAGCGCCCGCGCCCGTATCCGAGAAGCGTTCTCCGTCCACCCGGCCGTCGCCCTGACCGGACCGCGGCAATGCGGCAAGACGACGCTTGCTCGCGAGATCGCGTCGGACATGCCGGAGTGCGCTTTCTTCGACCTGGAGGATGCGGCGGACCGGCAGCGCCTGCAAGCACCGCATCAGGCACTCGGGAACTTGCACGGCCTCGTCGTCATTGACGAAATACAGCGCGAGCCAGGACTTTTCGAGACGCTTCGCGTGCTGGTCGACCGGCCCGGCAACGCGGCACAGTTTCTCGTCCTCGGAAGCGCCTCGCCCTCGCTCGTCCGCAGAGTATCGGAATCCCTTGCCGGACGTGTGGGCCTGGTCGACCTCTCGGGTTTCGACCTTTCCGAAGTCGGACCGGGATCCTGGCGCAGGCTCTGGCTCAGAGGCGGTTTCCCGCGCGCGTTCCTCGCTCCCGATGATCACGCGTCGTCGGTATGGCGAGAGAACTTTGTGCAGACCTTCCTTGAACGCGATATTCCCCAGCTCGGAATTACGGTCCCGGCGGCTACCCTTCGCCGCTTCTGGACGATGCTGGCCCACTACAGCGGCCAGAAATGGAATGCAGCCGAGCTTGCCCGGGCCCTCGGATCCAGCGAAGTCACCGCGCGGCGGTATCTCGATATCTTGAGCGGCGCTTTCATGGTGCGCGCGCTCCCGCCATGGTTCGCAAACGTCCGGAAACGCCAAGTCAGGTCGCCCAAGATATACCTGCGCGACACAGGCCTTCTGCACACGCTGCTCGGTCTGGAAACAGGCGACGACGTCGCCGGCCACCCGAAGATGGGCGCGTCTTTCGAGGGGCTCGTGGTCGAACAGCTCGCAGCCAGGTTCGGAACGGGCGCACTCTACTTCTGGGCGACACATGGCGGCGCCGAAGTCGATGTGCTGCTCATGCACAGCGGCCGCTGCTACGGTTTCGAATGCAAGTTCGCCGACGCGCCCGGCACCACGCGTTCCATGCGCACGGCACTCAACGATCTGGATCTGACCCATCTCTGGGTGATATACCCGGGAGACGAAGCCTACCCGCTTGATGACCGGATTTCGGTTTTGCCGGTCACGCAGATCCCGGCGCTCGCGATGCCTCCGGGCGTCGGAGGCGAGCGCACCACGAAAACCTGAACCGCATCGGCGTCGGTCATCGACGTCCCCCGGATCGCCGTCTCCAGCGTCTCCCGGCACCAGATACTCGATCGTGGGCGCCAGCCGCAGCGAGCCCAGGCCGCAAGAACTGCCGGACATGGCGGACGAGCTTCGGACCGTGCGGCTCGACAAAGGTCTCATGCCCCATCCGCATGTCAGCCGGGATCCGCGCCAGCTCGAGCGGCCTGTCGATCAGGAAACGCCGATCCAGCCGGTCGGGAAACGGCCCGATGGCCATGCCCGATCCCCGTTCTCAGCCGACATTGATTCCGTCCGAGGTCACCGATCCGCCGAGCGCCCAGGCACCCCAGGTCTGCAAGTGGGTCTTGCGTGCCTGCATCTGCAGCCCGATTGCGCGGATGTCCCGGAACCGCCGCTCGAACGGGCTCGAGGCCATGACCGCGCTGGTACCGGCGGTATCGAACAGCGGGTCGACGGCGGCCTTCGCCTCATGGATCGCGTGCGTGCCGGCAAGCCGGATCGTCATCAACGTATCCAACGACATGCGTCCCTCCGCGCCGAGATCGGCGGCTCCCGCCTCTGCCGCCTCGACGAGAAAGGCGCGGGCGCCGCGTATCCTCGCGCCGGCACGGGCGACCTCTTCGTAGACCGCCGGATTCTCGTTGAGCGTGAATCGGGCACCGCGCGGGCGCTTGTCCTGCGCCAGCGCAACGAACGCATCAAACACTCCGCGGGCGATGCCAAGCGCGGCGGCGGCGAAGCCAATCGCATAGACCGACATCAACGGCATGCCATGCAGCGAGGAGAGGACGGGCCTGTCATCGACCATCGTGGCGCGGACGATGGTTCGTTCGTCGGGCACGAACAGGTCGTCGCAGGCGAACCCGTCGCTACCGGTGCCGCGGAGACCGACAGCCTCCCACTTGTCCGACAGTTCGACCGCCTCCGCTGGAATCAGGACTGTGCGGTTCTCCGGCGCCCCGCTGGCATCGAGCCTGGGCGTACCGTCGCGCTCGAACACATCGCAATGGGCCGCAAGCCAGGTCGCGTGGTGGCTACCGCTTGCGAATCCGGTGCGGGCTGTGACTCTGTAGCCGCTTTCGACCTCGCGCGCTTCCGCCTTGCCGGGCCCCCAGGCGAGCACACCGGCCGGATCCCGTCCCCAAATCTCCTGTGCCAGAGCAGGCTCGAGGAAACCGGCAAGCGAGGCGCATCCATTCCCCTGAGCGACGCACCAGGCGGCACTGCCGTCATGCCGCGCGATCGCCTCGATCACGGAGAGAAAGACCGGCAACGGCATCTCCGCACCGCCATAGACCGCGGGCAGAAGGAGCCGGAACAGTGCCTGCTTGTGGAGCGCCGCCATCGCCTCGGCGGTCAGCCAACGAGTCCGGTCGGCCTCCGGTGCGAGGGACTCGACGACCGGTCCGGCTTCCGCCACTCGGGCGAGCCAGGCGTCGGCATCAAGCGTGGTCAGATCATGGCCGGGAGCGTCCATCAGAGCGCCTCTCGCTGCTTCGTTGTTGCCCAATTATGCGGACATCGCCTTAAGCTGTCACGTTGATCGCCACCATCGGCGTAGTACCCGCACAGCGGTCGGCCACGTAACTGGACTGTATGCGATAATCGACCGCCTCCTTAACTCGTGGGCCTCGCCAAGCCTGACGGCGCTGGCAGCGCCGCCCTGGACCACAATGTCGAAGCGCTGGCGGGTTGATTCGTTTTCCGGCACAAGTTCACGGTGCCGGTGCGCGTGGGCGATGAAATCCTCCCGCCCGCCTTCTGCCGTTTTCTGATCGACAGGTGAAACGACGACCCTCATCCAGGCCTTCCCGGCCCGTGGTTTTCCGTGCCTGGCTACGCGGCGAGGGTCGCTTCAGCAGCAATGCTCTCACGCAGAAGGGCGCGCATGGCAAGGCCCGGTGCATCGACGTTGATGTCGATCCAGCGGGCGTCAGGATCCCTGTCGAGAGCGGCCTGCTGCGCTTCGACGATTGCCACGTCTTCCATGAATATCCTGTAGAAGTCGCGGCGATAGACCTCGTCCATCGCGGCACTGTCGGTCTTGAAGAAGCGGGCATGGGCGTAGAAGAAGTGGGTGCTGGTCGCGGTCTCGGGCGTCGGCGCGTTGAGCGCGTGATAGGCAATGCCCTGTAATCGGTCGCCCTCCAGCACGCCACTGCCGACCTCGGCGCTGCCGACATTGACGTCGATCAGGGCCGGCAGTGCCGCCTCGACAATCATCCAGCGATCGACGTTCCCCTCGAACTCCCCGGCCACGCGATGGAACGGCGGCGGCACTACATTGGGCATCAGCCGCGTCATGACGACCCGGTCGGCTTTCCGCTCAGTGCGCACCGGGAACCTCACCACGGCATCGCTGCCGATAGTGTCGGGATGGACGTAACCGACATGGCTCAGATCGAGCAGGTTGTCGCTAATCAGCTCGTAATTGCTGCGCGTGTGGATTGGCCGGCCCTCGTTGCCGGGGACGACCTTCCATTCGGGATGGTCCATGAACCACCAGTCGGGAATCGCGGATTCGTCGGCGTGGGCGGAATCGCCCATCCAGATCCAGACCCAGCCCCAGCGCTCGACCAGCGGATAGGTACGCACCGCGGCCCCTGGCGGGACGGCGCTCTGGCCCGGGACATGGCGACAGCGCCCTCCGGCATCGAACTGCAGGCCGTGATAGCCGCACCGGATCCCGTCTCCGACGACCTTGCCCATCGAGAGCGGCAGCTGCCGGTGGCAGCACCGATCCTCGAGCGCGACCGGCATTCCATCGTCGATCCGGAACAGCACCACGGGCTCATCCAGCAGCGTACGGGCGAGCGGTACATCCGTAACCTCGCTGCCCCAGGCCGCGACATACCACGCGTTGCGCAGAAACATCGGCACCTCGTTCAGTTATCTCTTGCGGCGCCAGTCTAGGCATCGGACCAGAGCTTGTCTCCCCCGTCCGGCGGCAACGCGTCGGTGGTCTGGTGCGGGCACCTCCGGAGAGAAGAGACGCCAGTCGCCGCACCGCAGCAGTGAACCATACAAGCAGAGCAACATCACGAGGGTCGGCGTGACCGCCGGCAATTCGGGCTCCAGCTTCTCGGTACCGCCGGAGGAGTTCCGAGAGATCGAAAGGCTCGCTACGATTCCGCCCGGACCTCTGAGAGGGCTATGGCTCCAACACCGTCATACCGGCAACCACGCAGCCCCGCAGGAATCCTTGACTTCGGGGCAAGAAATTCCGAGAGTCGCTGAATCGAGTTGACCGCACTGTCGGCAGATTCCATCCATGCTACGCTTGGCCAATTCGCCGTCACGACCCTTCATCGAGTTGACCTGAAGAGTAGGCCTGATCCTACGACATGCAGATTACGTAACGGCCGCAGCCTCGACGGGACAGTGGCCAGCCTGCCCGCACCGGATCCGCATCAGCAGCCGTCAGACCGCTCCTGACGGGAATGGAGAACATTCATGACCTCCTCAAGAGTGGCTATCGTCACGGGAGGCGGAACCGGCATCGGACGGGCCGCCGCGCTGGCGTTGCAGAAGACCGGACACAGCGTCGTCCTTGCCGGGCGACGGCCTGAACCGCTGCAGGAAACCATCGCTATGGGGCTCGACGACGGCCCCGACATGCTGGCCGTGCCCACGGACATCGCCGATCCGGAACAGATCCGGGCACTCTTTGCCAAGACCCGCGAGACATACGGGCGTCTCGACGTGCTGTTCAACAACGCCGGGATCGGCGCACCGAGGATCCCGATGGAGGACCTCGACCTCGCCGACTGGAAGCGCGTGGTCGATGTGAACCTCACCGGATCGTTCATCTGCGCACAGGAAGCGATCAGGATCATGAAGGACCAGACGCCGCGCGGGGGCCGGATCATCAACAACGGTTCCGTGTCCGCGCACGTACCGCGCCCCGACACGGTCGCCTACACGGCCACCAAGCACGCGATGACGGGCCTGACCCGGAGCATCGCCCTTGATGGACGCCGTCACGATATCTCGTGCAGTCAGATCGACATCGGAAACGCCGACACGCCGCTCGCAGGCCGCATGAAGCACGGCGTGCCGCAGGCCAACGGGGAGATCATGGCAGAACCGGTGATGGACGCCGAGCATTGCGGTGAGGCCATCGCCTACATCGCCAACCTGCCACCCGACGCCAACGTCCTGTTCATGACGATCATGGCGACCAAGATGCCCTATGTCGGCCGCGGATAGAACGTCGCGCGCAAACCGCACGGCCCGACCCCTACCGCCAGCCCATGCGCACGTGGCCGGAAACCTGCAAGACGTGAGGAGAACGACGTGAATTCCGAGATCAGAGACTGTATCGCGCCCGACCGCAACCCGCGGAAACCCGGTCTCAAGCTGTCCGCAGGCGCTGTGGACACCCATGTCCACGTCTTCGAGAGCGGCTACCCGCTGTCGCCGGGGCGCGGATATAACCCTCCCGACTCGACGCTCGACAATCTCCGGCACCTTCATGCGACGCTCGGCGTCGACAGGGTGGTCTTTACCCAGCCATCAATCTACGGCGTCGATAATTCCGCGATCATGGACGGCATGGACGCCCTCAACGCCGAGACACCGGGACGAGCACGCGCCGTCATCGCCTGCACCCTCGACATCACCGACGCGGAGCTCGAAGAGTTCGACGCCAAGGGCGCCCGCGGCGTTCGCCTGAACACCGACAACAAGGGCGGCATGCCGCTCGAAATGGATCAGATTCCCGAACTGGCGGCCCGCATCGCGCCGCTCGGCTGGCATGTCGAGTTTCTGTTCCCAGGCAAGGACATCCTGGAGCTGATGCCGGTCTTCAGGGCGCTCGAGGTGCCCATGTCGATCGCGCATTTCGCCTACCAGCCTGCCACCGCCGGGGTCTCGGCACCCGGCTTTCAGGCCCTCCTCGATCTCGTGCGCGACGGCAATTGCTGGATCAAGATTTCCGGCGCCAACCGCGTCAGCGAGACCGACCTTCCGCCATACGATGACGTCAAGCCGATGGCCGAGGCCTTGGTCGAAGCCAACCCGGACCGGATCGTCTGGGGCACTGACTGGCCGCATCCGAACAAGTACGAGGTCAACCCGAACGATGGCGATCTCGTCGACGCGTTCGGCGACTGGATCACCGACGATGAACTGCGCCGGAAGATCATGGTCGACACGCCGGCGGCCTTCTACCGCTTCTAGAGCGGCAATCAGGCCTCGACGAGATCTCCCGCCTCGTTGCGCGAAAGCCCGGTAGCTTCTGCCGCCTGCGTCACCGTGGGATGCCAGTCGACCCGGCCCGCCTCCGGGCCGCCGATCAGCGTGAGCAGCGTGCCCGCGCCTTCGCCGACATAGCGGAACCCGCGATAGACCCCGATCGGCACGCTGATCGTGTCGAAGGGGTTGAGGACAATTTCCCGTTCGCCGTCCTCGGTCATCCAGACGATGGCCCACGGACCGATCAGCGGCATGAACACCTCCTCGGTCTCGTGCGCATGCAGCGCGGCGCCGTTGCCGGTCTCGGCCTGGATCATGCCGAGATTGAAGCCATGGGCCGGCAGCGGGATGTTGGGCGCCAGTTCCGGCTTGTCCGTGGCCTCGACCACGCCCATCCCGACGAGGTTGATCTTGTGGCGCCTGTGCCCCGGAAGGCGGCTGTCGATATAGGCCTCGCCGGATCCGTGAAGGCTGTCGAACCTGGCGACGCAGGTTTCCATCTCCTCCGGCGAGATGTTCGAGATATCCATGCTGTCCTCCCCGTGGTCCGGTTCCAGGGGATTGTGGCTAGTCCGTAAAGCAAAGTCCATGCTCGGGGCGGAACGTCAGGTAGACCGTCCGGCCCGGCGCGAGATCCTCGTAGTGGTCTATCTGGATGCCGATTTCATGATCGCCCACGCGAACGCGGCCTTCGAGGAAATTGCCGAGATAGATGGTGTCGATGACGACCCCCTCGATCACGTTCCGGGCGGCCGACGGATCTGGCTTCGAGAGATGCAGCCCGACATCTTCTGGACGCAGGCCGAGGATCAGCCTGTCGCCGGGCACTGCGCCCTCGCCGCCCACCGCCCTGACGCGAAGCGCGCCCAGACCCCCACCGAGCGGGATTTCCATGTCGCAGATCTCGCCGTCGCGCGCGACGAGCGTACCCTCGAGCAGGCTGGTCACGCCGATGAAATTGGCGACGAAGGAATTGACCGGCTGGCTGTAGATCGTCTCCGGATCCCCGACCTGCTGGATGACCGCCTTGTCCATGACGACGATGCGGTCGCTCATCACCAACGCCTCGGACTGGTCATGGGTGACGAATATCGAGGTGATCCCGACTTCGCGCTGGAGGCGGACGATCTCGTCGCGCATCTGCTCGCGCAGCTTGGCGTCGAGATTGGACAGCGGCTCGTCGAACAGGACGACCTTGGGCTCGTACACGATCGCCCGGGCGAGCGCGACACGCTGGCGCTGGCCGCCCGACAGCTTGGTCGCGTAGCGGTCCGCAAGATGGGCGAGGTCGACAAGCTCGAGCGCCCGCATCGTCCTTTCCTTCAGCACGCCTCCGGGCACGCGACGGACGCGGAGGCCGTAGGCTACGTTGTCGAAAACCGTCATGTGCGGCCACACGGCGTAGCTCTGGAAAACCATCCCGAGATTGCGGTCTTCGGGAACCAGGTAGATTCCGCCCTCCGCCGATACCACGGTCTGTTCGCCGATGCGGATGCTCCCGCGCTCCGGCCTCTCGAGGCCGATGATGCAGCGAAGCGTCGTCGTCTTGCCGCAACCCGACGGTCCGAGGAGCGTCACGAACTCGCCTTCCTCGACCGAGAGGTTGAAATCCCTGACCGCGGTCTCCGCACCGAAGCTCTTGTATAGCTGCGCAATCTCGACAATCGTGCTCATGGTCGCACCGCCAGCATGTGTTCGGCATCGAATCTGAGGAAAACCTTTTCGCCCCGGCGCAGGCGCGCACGGGGATGCGCAAGCACCTTCCACTCGAAACTGCCCCACCGGATGCGGCAATCGACGTAGCTTCCGAGAAAGATCGTCTGCATCACTTCTCCCGCGACCGAAGGCCCATCGGGCTGCTCGCGTTCAGCATGGACGTTTTCCGGGCGGACGGAAAGAATTGCCTTGCTGCCCCGCTCCATTCCCCGCCCGAGGCGGCAGTCCAGTGTCACGATCCGGCCGTCCACGGACAGTTCGACCTTCCCGAAACCGTCGTCGCCAGCTTCGATCACTGTCGCCTTGAGAAGGTTGGCCACGCCAATGAAGTTGCTGACATAGCCGTTCGTGGGACTGCTGTAGATCTGGACCGGATTGCCGGACTGCTCGATGTGGCCCTTGCTCATGACGATGATCTCATCGCTCATGACCAGGGCCTCGGACTGGTCGTGGGTAACGTATATCGACGTGATTCCGACCTCGTTCTGGATCCGCTTGAGCTCGACGCGCATCTGTTCGCGGAGCTTGAGGTCGAGATTGGACAGCGGCTCGTCGAACAGCAGGAGGCGCGGGCGGGCAACGATGGCGCGGGCTAGCGACGCGCGCTGCTGCTGGCCGCCGGAAAGCTGCGTGGCCAGCTTGTCGGCCATGTCCGTCAGACCCACCAGTTCCAGCACGTCGGCGACGCGGTCGTCGATCTCCGGCCTCGCAAGCTTCCGGATCTCGAGCGGATAGGCCACGTTCTGGGCCACGGTCATGTGCGGCCAGATTGCATAGCTCTGGAACACCATGCCGATGTCGCGTTTTTCCGGCGGCAGGAAGAGGCCCTCGGCGGGCGAGGTATAGACGACGTCGCCGACGCGAATCCTGCCCGAATCGATTGCGTGCAGGCCGGCAATGCTCATCAGCGTCGTCGTCTTGCCGCAGCCGGAGGGCCCGAGAAGGGTCAGGAAGTCGCCGCGCGGGACGGTGAACGAGATGCCGTCGACGGCGCGGTCGTCGCCGAACCATTTCACGAGGTCGCGCACCTCAAGATAGTCGCGGTCGCCGGTCATCTCCGCCATCCCCCCGCCCTCACGCCGTGAGCGCTTCGCGCCCGGCGACGCGGCGGAAGATGTAGATGCAGACCAGCAACACCACGGTCTGGGCCATCGATAGCGCCGCGGTCAGCGGTTCGTTCTCGAAGTTGGTCAGGTAGTAGACGCCGACCGAAAGCGTTTCTGTGCCGGTCGTGTAGAGGATGATCGAGATCGAGAGCTCGCGGAGGAAGATGATGAACAGCAGGATCCATCCGGCGAAGATGCCGGGCTTGAGAAGCGGTATCGTTATCCGCCGCAAAGTCGTGAACCAGGTGGCCCCGGCCATGCGCGAGCTCTGGTCGAGTTCCTCGGAGACCGCGAGCATGATCGAGGAGATGTTACGCTGCCCGTAGGGGAAGAACCTCGTGATGTAGCCCAGCAGCAGGATCCAGAGCGTCGCGTAGATCGGCGTCTGGATGTAGGTTACCAGCACACCCATCGCGAGCACGATGCCGGGGAACCCGATCGGCACGACGCAGAGGAAATCCAGCAGCCGCGAACCGTAGCCCTTGGTCCGGTGGATCATGTAGCTCACGACCATGGCGAGAATCATGGCCAGCGTCGCGCCGACGAACGCGAGGATGAAGCTGTTGAGAATGCCGTTGGTCGCCGCCTCGATGCTGTCCGAACGCCAGAAGAAGAGGGTCTTGACGTAGTTGTGGAGCGTCATCTCGGAGAACTGTATCTCGGCGGTCCACACCGGATGCAGGCTGACGATGAGAAGGCAGACGATGGGTAGGACCACGGCCACGAGGATGTAGAGGATGTTGTATCCGAACGCGACCCAGCGCCAGCCGCCGAGGTCGAGAACGTTGGGCCGGTAGCCCTTGCCGGTGACCGTCGTGAAGGAGCGCGGCGCGATGTAGGCCTGCTGCACCCAGATCAGGAAGACCGTGATGATTCCGAGCGCCATGCTCATGGTGGCGCCGAGATAGTGATTGGCGTCATCGCCCACGGCCTTGGTGAATATCTGCGTCGTCAGCGTTTCCCATCCGTAGGGCGCGCTCAGCTTGAACGGCACCCCGAACTCGCCGGCGCTGGTGACGAACACGATGATCGCCCCGGAAAGGATGCCGGGCATCACCAGTGGCAGCGTCACGGTCACGGTCGTCCGGAGCAGTCCGGCGCCGGTGGTCCGGGCGCTGTCCTCAAGCGACGGATCCATCCGGCGGAGAGAGCCCACGACAAAGAGATAGACCAGCGGCGTGAAGAAGATGCCGGTCACCCAGACGACGCCCCAGATGTTGTCGACGTTGATCAGGTGGCCCTCGATTCCCAGGAGGTCGCGCGCCCAGGCGTTGAGGAGCCCGGTCTTGGGTGCGCCGAGGTTATGCCAGGCGATGGCACCGACGAACGGGCTGAGGAAGAACGGAATCAGGTTGTAGGGTTCGAGATAATCACGCATCGGGCAGTTGGTGCGCGCGTTGATCCAGGCCAGCGACACCCCGAGTATCGTCGCGACCACGGTCGATCCGGTGCTGATGATGATGGTGTTCAGAAACGCCTTCGGGATGACCTGGTCGGTGAACAGGGTGACATAGTTGTCGAAGCCCCACTCGGTGTCCCACCCGAGTGGATCGAGAACGAGGAAGCTGCTGACAAGGAGCGCGCACAGCGGCAGGATCACCGCCACGCCGATGATCAGACTGACCACCATGGTGACGATGTTTTCCTGCGTGAACATCCCGCGCAGACGGTTGCCCATGCGGGACCGCTCGGCTGGGAGAGCACCCGTGGTCATGGCAGTTCCGGCCTCGCCCGTGCAGGTTCAGGCATCGCGTGCTCCGAGGCGAGGCCCGTTCGTTCCGGGAACGACAGGGGCCGCGCCGTGGCGCGGCCCCCGCATGATCCTGGCACTACCCTACTTGAAGTGTGACTGCCACTTCCCGCGAACCGCCTTGAACTCCTTCTGGGCAGCGACCCAGTCGTCCATGCCGACCAGCTTCTGCTTGCTCAGGTCCATCAGATAGGGGGCCGCGGCCGCAGGCGGCTTGTATCCGGCACGCAGGCTGTAGACCGCCTCGCCCTCGACGAGAATATCGGTCCCCTCCTTGCTGAGCATGTACTCGATCAGCAGCTTTCCGGCGTTCGGGCTCTTGGCGCCCTTGACCACCGCCGCCTGGTTGCCGAGCAGGACCTGGCCCTCAGCGTAGGAGCTGATCTTGAGCTTGTCCTTCAGCGCCGGCTGTTTGAGCACGTTCTGGTACACCCGGCCCGCGAGGTTCCACATGTCGAACGGGCGCTGGCACGAGATCACCATCTGCATCTTCGGCTCGGTCCGGAACTCGACGATCGGATCGGTCCCCTTCAGCTGGCCCCAGAACTTGTTGAAATCGACTGCTCCGGCCTTCTGGAGCGCGATCACCGTGTTGGTGTAGGTGAAGCTCTTGGTGATGTCGGAGGCGATGGTCTTGCCCTTCACCGAGGCCTGCACCGCATCTGCGTACTTGGCAACGCTGAAGTCCTTCATCCCCGGACAGGATGTGTTCCAGACCGGCTGGAAGGTGTAGGCGAGCGGCGTGACCACATAGGGGTAGGCCGAATACTGTCCGGCCGCCTTGACCATGGACTCGCTGTCCTTCCAGTTCCCGCTGTCGAGCTTCTCGAACGCGCCGCGCTTGACCGCACCCGCGAAGAAGCCGGGCGCGCTGACGACCACGACGTCGACGGTGAACTTGCCGGCCTTGATCTCCTGGCGGACCTGCGCGACCGTCGCGCCAGTGCCCTTGCGCAGGTTGTTGAGCTTGAAGTCGGATCCGAGCCCGTAACGCTTGACGAAGCCCTCCCCGAGCCGCCGGCCGGTGCGGTCGCTGAACAGCGGCGTGATCAGGGTCACCGAACCCTCTGCCTTGGCCGCGGCGACCAGTTTCTTCTCCTGCGGCGTGATATCCTGCGCGTGGGCGATCGACCCGCCGGCTGCGAGCAGCGCAGCCGCGGCAACTCCCGTCCACAGCGTTCCCTTGCTCTGGTGCATCTGTTTCTCTCCGTTAATTCATGAAATTGTCAGGATCGGGCGAAGGTATAACGATTTTGCCTGTCAGCGGCAAACAAGGTAGAACCATGACCGGACGCGACCAGCACCGGAGAGAAGGAACCAGACATGAGCGAGACCGCCGGTCAGGAGACCAAGACAGAAGGCGCCTACAAGGGCGGCGCGGGCCAGTACTATTTCGATGTTCCCACGCTCACGGGCGTCGAGGCAGGTCCGGGCTATGCGCCGACCGTCGGCCCCGTCGTCGAGGGCGAACTGACACAGGTCGGCGTGATGACGATACCGGCCGGCCAGTCCTCGGCTCCGCACACTCACCCGAACGAACAATGGATCTATCTCATGCAGGGACGGCTGCATGCGGTGGTCGACGGCGTCGAGCGCGAGGTCGGGCCGGGCGAGCTGATCTACATTCCCGCCGAGATCGTGCACAGCGTCGACGTGCTGCCCGGCGAGGACGCCAAGTTCTTCACCTGCAAGGACCTGCGCCACGGCATCGCGGGCACGCCTGCCTGACAGCCTGTCCGCGGCATCACAGCTGACGCGGAATTCCGCCGATCTCGACATACCGGTAGCGATCCCGCAGCAGCGGCGAGAGCGGCCTGCGGATGTCGTCCGGCAGGGCGATCCACATGCGCAGCAGGTGACGCTTGAGTTCGGGATCCTCGGGATCCTCGTAGGCATCGCGGGCATGCATCACGGCGTGGTTGTTGATGAACTGCATGTCGCCCTCGCGAAATTCCATCGACAGCCGCAGAGCGGGCCGGTTCGCGATCTCCTGCACGACATCGAGCGCCTCGCGCTGGCGGTCCGACAGCGTCAGCCCGTAGCGCACCGTCGATTCCATGAAGGACCTGTTGGTCACCCTCGCGGAAATCCTGCCGTTGGCGGCCGAGAACATGGGCACGTCGTACCATGGCTGCTCGCCGTCCGGATGGTCGCCGCGCCAGTCGACATGGAACGGCCGGTACAGCACGTCGAGCAGGTCCGGCCGTTCGGCGAGAACCCGATTGTGAACGGCGGCGGCGCTGACGAGATGGCTCAGCCCGCCGGTCTTCGCGGTGCGCAGGCAGAACAGGCCGACGATGTCGACAGGCAGCTGGTCGCAATGGAAATCAAGCCGGTTTCTGGTCTGGTAGCCGCGGGCATCGGGATCACTGAGGTCCCTGCCCTCGTCAGTCACGTGCCCGAGGACATGGCCGCGGGCGTTCTGCGAAACCGGCCGCCCGATATGGCTGGCGATGCCCCAGTAGATCAGTTCGCAGTCCTGCCTCGAGTAGTTCTCCCTCTCCAGTCCGCGAAGCAGGACCACGCCGCGCCCGTGCCCGACCTCGGCCACGATGTCGACAAGACGCGCCCCGAGGGTCGGCAGCGGAAAGCTGGCTGCAGTGAAGGGGATTTCCGCGCCGGCTGCCTGCACGCCGGCCAGCGCCTGATCGATCTCGTCGAGTTCGTCGGGAGAGAACGTCCGGATCCAGCCGGGATCGCGTTGGATTTCGGGGCCGAGCCAGACATCGGGCCCGGAAAGCGGGGTGCGAACGACTTCCGTCATCGAATCTTCTCCGTTACGGCCGTGCCAACCGGACATTGTCTTGTCAACCATGATGTGTTGAGTACGCTGGGTACAGGCACCTGAGGATCATCGGTTGTTAAACTGCCAGTCGACTCCTACCTTGATGCTGTCGCGGTAGACCTGCTTGCTAGGTGGCGATTTGGCGGCGGAGAACCTCGATGCCGTCAAATCGGCGGCTCAGGCATTGGCGGATCATGACGTTGAGTTCAACCTCAGCCCCCTTCAGGGTGACGTAAGAGTTTATGTGTCAGGCGAGAGGGGGTACTCCCTGTGGTGATGATGAAACAGCCACGAACAGGAGTACCCCGATGTCACAGCGAGCTGCGACGATTGAGAGTTTACCAATGGCCTTTGAGGTAGTGAAGGA
>JAJEBT010000161.1 GCA_022822405.1 Alphaproteobacteria bacterium | reverse complement strand
TGTTCGGCCGTGCGGCCGGCGAACGCCGGGCCGCAATCACCCGGGCGGAACGTTCATGAAGAGGATGTGATCCCGCTATTCAGCCGCCGTCGCCATCGCGCGTCCGGATACTCGCTCGCCGGCATCGAGCCGGAACAGCTTCTGAGCTGTCCTGCCCAGAATGTTGCGCTTGGCGTCCTCGTCGATGAAGGGCAGATCCCAGATCACGCTGGGCAGGTCCATATCCCAGTGGGGATAGTCCGACGCCCAGAGAAGCTGCGTTTCGGCGTTGATGCAGCGGAACGTGGCTTCCAGCATTTCCATGTTGTCGGGCATCTCCATGGGCTGGGTGCTGTAGTACATGTCGCGGATGTAGTCGCTCGGCAGCTTGCGCAGATTCGGACATTCCGAAGACCGCATCCGGTAGAGCGTGTCGAGACGCTGCGCGAGAAACGGCACCCAGGAGATACCCGACTCGATCCAGATCACCGGAAGCCCCGGGAAACGTTCGTTCATGCCGTTCAGCACCCAGTTGGTGCAGTGGACGACATTGTACCAGGTGAAGCCCAGCGCATGGACGGCGAGGAAGCGGTTGCAGGTCCGGAACATGGGATCGTCCCAGTTGAATCCGGAATGGAAACCGATCGGCAGCCCACGCCTTTCGATCGCCGCATAGATCTTCATGTAGTCGTTGTGATGAACCGGACGATGGCGTACCGACGTGACCATGAAGCCGATCACGCCGTCCGCGTCGCCGAAATCCTCCACGATCCGGAGCGCCGCCTCGGGGTCATTGAACGGCAGGTAGAGCATGGACTTCATGCGCGGCGAACCCGGCAGGATCCGTTCGACCAGCCACCGGTTGTAGGCGCGCGCCAGCACGACCTCGACGTCGGCCTGCGGATGCATCGCAAGTCCCAGCATCGGCGTCGGAAAGACACAGGCGAAATCGACGCCCATCGCATCCATCCAGCGGTTCGTGAGGTGGACGTCGCGATGCACGCCGTCGTCGGGAACCTTCTCAAGCTTGCGCAGCGGATAGCGGGTGACCCGCCCGCCCATGTCCTGATAACCGACACGCCCGAGCGAGAACATGGAACCGCGATGGGCGATCTGCTGCGCCGACCTCGCGAGCTGGCGCATCACAGGATCCTCGATGTAGTCGACGATCTCTCCCATCGATTCGGTCTCGTAGTGATGGGCGTCGACGTCGATGATCAGCACGTCGTCGAAACCGCGCTGGTCGCGCTGCCGGGCGGCGTTCCGCAGGAGCTTCTCGGTGTCGAACTCCTCGACACTCATGCGGAAATAGCGTTCGTTTCCGGTGGGGAGTTCCATGTTTCCCTGCCCCGTCTGGTGATCCTGGCGCGATTGTAGTCGAAAACCGGCGGAAACTGAAACTCCAGCCGCCGCCCGTCACAGAAGGCGGGGCAGCACCGTGGCGATCGGCGGGAATGCCGCGATCAGGACCATGCCGACCAGGAATATCAGCACGAACGGCCAGGTGGCACTGAACACCTGTTGCAGATTCACCCTGTCCGTAGCCCCCTTGAACGCGAAGATCGTGTAGCCGAACGGGGGTGTGATGCCTCCGACAGTGACGTTGAGCAGCATCAGGAGCCAGAACCAGATCGGATCGAATTCGAGGGTCTTGATCAAGGGCTGATAGATCGGGATGACGACAAGCATCAGCGCAATCTGGTCGATGAACATGCACAGGATGAAGGGGATGAGCATCATGATGAAGAGCATCAGATAGGCCGGAAAATCGAGCCCGACGACGACCTCGGTGAGCGCCCTTGTGGATCCCGTGAACGCCAGCAGCTGGCTGAACATCTTGGAACTTGCCATGATCACCAGGATCATGCTGGTGATGAAGGCTGCGGAGGCCAGCGACTCCGAGAACATCTTCCAGGTCAGCTTGCGGTAGTAGGCGGCCGTGAGGATGGCGCCCGCCACGCCGGTGGCCGCCGATTCGGAGGGCGTCGCCACGCCGAGCAGGATGAAGCCCATGACGCAGAAGATGATCAGGACGAACGGCAGCACCCTGAGCGTGGCGCGGATCTTCTCGCCGACGCTGACATCGACGGACGACGCCCGGACATCCTCGTTGGCAAGCACCGGATTCAGGCGCACGCGCCCCAGCGTGTAGATGAAGAACAGCCCGGCAAGCATCAGCCCGGGCAGGATTCCGGCGATCAGGAGGCCGGCGATCGACACGTTGGCAAGCGTGCCGATGATGATGACCAGCACGCTCGGCGGGATGATCGGCGCGAGCGACGCCCCCGCGAGTATGGCGCCGGTGGAGAGCTTGGGGTCGTAGCCGCGGTCGAGCATCCCGGGAAAAAGCGTCCGCGCCATCATCGCCGCAACACCCATAGCCGCGCCGGACAGCGCGCCGAAGATCGTGGACAGGGTGATGCACAGGACGTATTGGCGTCCCCGCACCCGCCCGACGAGCTTGTCGACGGCATCGAAGAGGATGTCGATCGAACCCGACCGGAACAGGAGTTCCCCCATCAGGATGAAAAGGGGAATGGCCGACAGCGCCGCGATATTGGTGGTCTCGAAGATCGAATTGGCGACGAGGCCGAAACCGGGCTGGCCGAGGATGATGAGAACGCCGGTGATGTTGATGAGGAGGAATGCGACGAAGATCGGCACCCCCGTCATGAACACCGCCAGCAGCAGCGTCAGACCGACTGTGAGGATTGCCCACCATTCCATGGTCAGTACTGCTCCTCGCGGCCGTGGCCGACCTTGATGGTCCGGTAGTCGAGCATGCGCAGGAAGTGGAGCGCCGACATCCCGAATCCGTAGGTGATGAAGACGGAGATCCAGTATTTGGGGATCGGCTTGACCTTCATCAGGTGTACATCCTTGACGACCTGGCGGATGTTCTCGTCAAGATTGATCCAGAAGCCGAGCGCGCAGGCAACGAAGCACAGGAGGTAGATGACCCAGTAGGCGGGCTTCCCCTTTGCAGGCGACAGCATGTCCACGAGAAACGTCACCGCGACATGTCCCTTGTCGCGGGTCACCCTCGGCATCACGAGAAAGCAGCCGATGCAGAGCGAATAGGAGACCGCCTCATCAGCCCACCAGGTCGGCGCGTTGAAGAAATAGCGTGCGGCGACCTCGAAGCAGTAAGAAAAGAGGATGATCGCGAGGCAGATCTTGCCCAGCTCAAAGCTCACGTCCGTCAGCCGGTCGTGAACCCAGAATATCGGCCTGAACACGGCCCGCCTCGCGATCCCGCGGTTTCCGCGGCAATCAGTTGGTCAGCCCGGCCTTCTTGGCGAGCTGGCGCAGGTCATCACCGCCATCAGCACAGCATTTCTTGGCGATCTCCCACATGCTTGCCGCGAACGTCTCCTTGACCTTCTTGGCCATGTCCGGGGACATCTGGGTCACCTTGACGCCATGCTTTTCGAGCGCTGCCGATTCCTCGGCGAGAATCTTGTCGCCGATCGCCGGCATCTCGACCTCGGTCTTCTTGGCCGCATCGACGAGAATCTTCTGGTCGGCCTCGGACAGCTTCTTCCACTTGTCGAGATTGACCCAGAAACCGAGATTGCTCGAACCGAAGGTCGGACGCAGCTTGTACTTGGCGACCTCGTAGTGCTTCATCGAGAGCATGCCGGCGGCCGGCCATGCGGCGCCGTCGATAACGCCCTTCTCGAGCGAGGTATAGATCTGCCCGCCCGGGAGCACCACCGGAGACGCGCCGAGGAGCCGGATGACGCCGTGATAGCTGAGCGTGCCGCGGATCTTGCGTCCCTTGAGATCACCAGCCGAAGACAGCGGTTCCTTGGCGAAGAGATGATAGCCCTGGTTGCTGGCCGCCGCGATGCCGATGACCTTCAGGTTGTTGTGCTTCTGATAGTACTTGTCGATGAAGTCGATCAACCCCGCGGCGCGGCGCTCGGCGGGCTTGGGATCGATTGCGTCGAACGTGAACGCCAGTCCCTTGCTGCCCGAATGGTAGATGCCGTGTGAAAACAGCATGTCGAACACGCCCGACGATACCGGCTGAAGCTGCTCGAAGGGCGGCACAACCTCCTTGCCGGAAATCACGATCTTGACCTTGCCGCCGCCGATTGCCTCGACATTCTTGACGAATTGATCAAGCACGGCGTAGGTCGGCCAGTTGTCCTTGTTCCAGCTCGTGAGCAGCTTGATGTTGGTTGCAGCGGCTCCCGTCACTGACGCGGCCAGCAACGCTCCGGCGGCAACGCCGGCCGTAAGCACTGTCTTCATGTCTTCTCTCCCTGTAATCACTGGTCCGGAAACGGATCGGTGATCCTAGCCTCTCGCAGCGGGCTACACAATGCCGCCGTCCCGCCCGCCGGACAGGGCCGGAACCCGCGGGATTCCCGATCCCGACCGGACGGTTCGGGCCGCATTCACCGTTGCCATCGGCCGTTTCGCGGACTAGCCTCCGCGAACGACAGGGGCAGGAACAGGATGCGCACCGCAAATCAACCGCCCGCGGAATCGGAGCCGATGAACGGGACCCGCCGTCCCGGCACCGCTCCACCTTCGCCCCTGCGCCGTGAACGCGGCTGGCCCGGGCTTGACGCCGACCAGCGGCAACGGGCCGGCGACCGCCTCCCGGAATGCGGAGCGCCGCGAGGCCGCGCGCAATGAGCCGTTTCGTCCTGAACGGGGTCCTCCACCGGGCCGAAGCACCCGGTTCGATGACGATGCTCGATTACCTGCGGACCCGGCTCCAACTCACCGCCGCCAAGGAGGGCTGCGCCGAGGGCGACTGCGGCGCCTGCACGATCATCCGCGTCGGCAGCAGCGGACGGCACGAAGCGGTCAATGCCTGCCTCATGCTGGTCGGCCAGGCCGACGGCGCCGAGATCCTGACCGTCGAGGGCCTCGAGTCCGCCAACGGCGGCCGCATCACGCCGGTCCAGGAGGAGATGGCGCGCCTCGGAGGCACACAATGCGGATTCTGCACCCCGGGATTCATCGCGGCCCTGGTCGCCCTGGGACATGATGCCGGACCGCTTACCGACGACACGATCCACGAAGCCCTTGCCGGCAACCTCTGCCGCTGCACCGGTTACCGCCCCATAGTGGACGCAGCGCGCGAGGCCGGGCTTTCCCCCTTCCACCAACCTGCCCGCCCGCCGGAACCGACGCCGGCACAGCGCCATGGCGGGCACGCGTTCTTCGCCCCGACAAGCCTCGCCGAACTGCTCGCGCTGCGCGCCGAACATCCGGACGCGATGCTGCTCGCCGGCGGAACCGATCTGGGCCTTGATGTGAGCAAGGAGCGGCGGCAGCCGCCTTCGGTGCTGCACACCGCCCGTGTGCGCGAACTGTGCGCCGTCGAGGAGGCTTCGGATTCCGTGACCTTCGGCGCCGCGGTGACCTATACGGAGGCCCTGCCGGCGCTTGAGGCTCTCTACCCCTCGTTCGGGCATATCGTGCGTCGGCTCGGCTCGCGGCAGATCCGCAATCTCGGCACCATCGGAGGCAATATCGGGAACGCGTCACCGATCGGCGACACCCCGCCCTGCCTGATCGCGCTCGACGCGACCCTGGTCGTGTCATCTCCGGGCGGCGAACGCGAGATCCCGATCGAAGACTTCTTCGTCGGCTACCGCAGGACGGCGCTCGGGCGCGATGAGGTCATTCGCGCGATCCGCCTGCCGAAGCCGGCGCCCGGCGAGATCTTCCGCGCCTACAAGGTATCCAAGCGCTACGACCAGGACATCTCGACGGTCATCGGGGCCTACCGCATCACCCTCGACGGGGGTGCGGTCGCCGCCGCGCGCATCGCATATGGCGGCATGGCCGCGGTTCCGGCGCGCGCGCGCCGGGCCGAGGACGCGCTCCACGGCATGGCGTGGTCCGAAGCGGCGGCACTCGGCGCCGGCGCCGCGCTGGCCGGAGACTTCCGCCCGATCACCGATCATCGCGGCAGCGCCGCCTACCGGATGCGGGTGGCCGCCAACCTGCTGGTCCGCCTGTGGCGCGACACCGCCGCGCCCGGCGGCGAGACCGACGTCATGGCGCTCGGCGCGGCGGAGCTGCGGTAATGGCGCGGCAGGCCACCGCGCTCGCGGACGTCGACGGCGCCGTTCACACCGGCGCCGCCCACGACAGCGCGCTCAGGCATGTGACGGGGGCAGCGCTCTTCATCGACGACATGCCGCTGCCCGCCGGCACGCAGGAGGCGGCGCTGGTCCTGAGCCCGCACGCCCACGCCGAGATACTGTCGATCGATACCGCCGCCGCCGCCGCGGCTCCCGGCGTGTCCGCCGTGATCACCGCCGCCGACATACCGGGCATCAACGATGTCGCGCCCGTGTTCGACGGCGAACAGGTGCTGGCCGAAGGCGTCGCGACCTGCGCCGGCCAGCCCGTCGCCGCAGTCGCCGCCGACAGCTGGGACGAGGCGCTTGCGGCCGCGCGCCTCGTCGAAATCGCCTACCGGGAACTCGAGCCGGTGCTGTCCATAGAGGAGGCCTGGGAGCGCGGCCTCTACACCTATTCGCCGCCGCGGATCGTGCGCGGGGACGCCGAGGCGGCGATTGCCGCTGCGGCCAACGAGATCTCGGGCGAGGTCCGCTGCGGCGGCCAGGATCACTTCTATCTCGAATCGCAGGCGGCGCTCGCGGTTCCCGGCGAGGAACGCGAAATGACGGTGTACTCGTCGACCCAGCATCCGACCGAAGTGCAGCACGGGGTGGCCCATGTGCTGGGCCAGCCGCTGGGCACCGTCACCGTCGAAGTGCGGCGCATGGGAGGCGGGTTCGGCGGCAAGGAAAGCCAGGCGACGGGGATTGCGGCGATCGCGGCGCTTCTTGCCCGCGCCGGCGGACGGCCGGTCAAGCTCCGGCTGCGCCGCGATGACGACATGGTCGCCACCGGCAAGCGCCATGACTTCCTGTTTCGCTACCGTCTCGGCGTCGACGATGACGGGCGCATCCAGGGCGCCGTCTTCGACTGCGCCGCCCGCGCCGGGAATTTCACGGACCTCACGGCCGGGGTCCTCGGCCGCACCCTGTGCCACCTCGACAACGCCTATTACATCCCGAACGCGCTGTTTCGCGGCTGGCCGTGCCGGACGAACACCGTGTCCAACACCGCCTTCCGCGGTTTCGGGGGGCCGCAGGCCATGCTCGCGATCGAGACCGCGATCGAGCATGTGGCGCGACAGCTCGGCAAGAGCGTCGAGCGGATCCGCACCGTCAACTGGTACGGAAAGCGCAAGCGCAACGTCACCCCGTACGGCCAGAAGGTCCGCGACAACATCATGCCCGAACTCATGGGCCGGCTGACCCGGGAAATCGACTATCGGGGGCTCCGGCGTTCGGTCGCGGCCTTCAACCGGGACAATGCGACCCTGAAGAAGGGGCTTGCCCTGATGCCGGTCAAGTTCGGCATCTCGTTCAACCTGCCCACCCTCAACCAGGGCGGCGCGCTGGTGCATGTCTATACCGACGGCAGCGTCCATCTCAACCACGGCGGCACGGAGATGGGCCAGGGGCTCTTCACCAAGGTCGCCCAGGTGGTCGCCTCGACCTTCCAGATCGACATCTCCCATGTCGGCGTGTCGGCCACGCGGACCGACAAGGTGCCCAACACGTCGGCGACCGCGGCTTCGGCCGGCTCCGACCTCAACGGCATGGCCGCCTTCAACGCGGCGAAGGAGATCAGGGGGAGAATGGCGAAGGTCGCGGCCAGGCATCTGCAGGCGCCGACCGAATCGATCCGGTTCCGCCAGAACCGCGTCTATGCCGGCAACGAGAGCCTGTCCTTCGCGGAAGTCGCGGAGCTGGCCTGGAAGGACCGGGTCTCGCTGTCGGCCACCGGCCATTACCGGACGCCGGAAATCCACTGGGATCCCGAAACCATGACGGGAAATCCGTTCTACTACTTCACCTACGGCGCTTGCGCCGCCGAGGTGGCGATCGACACGCTGACCGGCGAGTCGCGCACGCTCCGCGTCGACATTCTCCAGGACTGCGGCGCGTCGCTGAACCCGGCCATCGACCTCGGCCAGATCGAGGGCGCGTTCGTCCAGGGCATGGGCTGGGTCACCTCGGAGGAGCTGGTCTGGGACGACCGGGGCCGCCTCTCCACCCACGGGCCGTCGACCTACAAGATTCCGGGAAGCCGGGACGTGCCGGCCCACTTCGTGTCCCACATCCTCGAAGACGCGCCGAACCGCGTGCCGACCATCTTCCGGTCCAAGGCGGTGGGCGAGCCTCCGCTCATGCTGGCAATCGCGGTCTGGCTTGCGATCCGGGACGCCGTCGGCAGCCTGGCCGGCCACCGGCTGCTGCCGCGCCTTGACGCGCCGGCCACGCCGGAAGCGATCCTCACGGCCGTCGACGACATCCGCCGCCGCGCTGGCGCCTGACCCGGACGGCGCGGGAACCCCGGCAATCCGGCATGGCCGAAGACCGCCTGCTCCTGACCGGCAACGTGCTGTCGTTCGACGACGATCCGGCCGCCAACCCGGACGCCGTCACCTGGATCGAGAGCGGCGCGGTGCTGGTCGAGGACGGGAAGATCGCCTGGGTCGGGCGACGGGCGGAACTGCCCGGACACCTGGCGGCCGGCGCCTCCACGCACACCTACGGCCGGGAGATAATTCTGCCGGGCTTCATCGACGCCCACGTCCACTACCCCCAGATCGGGGTGATCGCGTCTTATGGAGCCCAGCTTCTGGAATGGCTGGAGGCCTACACCTTTCCCGAAGAGGCAAGGTTCGCGGATCCTGACCATGCCGCCTCGATGGCGCGCCTGTTTCTTGACCTGCTGCTTGCTGCCGGCACGACGACCGCCGCCGTCTACTGCACGGTTCACCCTGAATCGGTCACGGCGTTTTTCGAGGAGTCCGAGGTGCGCGGGCTCCGGATGATTGCCGGAAAGGTGCTCATGGACCGCAACGCGCCCGACGCGGTGCGCGACAGCGCCGCGAGCGGTTACGACGACAGCCGCGCCCTGATCGAGACCTGGCACGGGCGCGAACGCAGCCTCTATGCCGTCACGCCGAGATTCGCGCCCACGAGCACGCCGGCCCAGCTCGAAGCCTGCGCCGCCCTGCTCGGCGCGTTTCCTGACGTGTACATGCAGACCCACCTGTCGGAAAATCTCGACGAGATCCGCTGGGTCCGCGAGTTGTTTCCGAAAGCGAGATCCTATCTCGACGTCTATCGCGGTTTCGGACTGCTCGGCCCGCGATCGCTGTTCGGACACGCGATTCACATGGACGAGGACGATCTCGGCCTTGCCGCATCGAGCCGTTCGCGGTTCGTCCACTGCCCGACCTCGAACCTGTTCATGGGAAGCGGCCTGTTCGACATCGCCCGGACGAGAGCGGCCGGGGTCCCGGTACTGCTCGGCAGCGACGTCGGCGGCGGTTCATCGCTATCGCCGTTCGCCACCATGAAGGCCGCCTACGAAATCGCGCAGCTCAACGGGCGGACGCTTGCGCCCGAAGAGGCGTTCTGGCTGTCGACGGCAGGCGCGGCGGACGCGCTCTCGCTCGGCGACCGGATCGGCCGGATAGCGCCGGGTTTCGAGGCCGACATGACGGTGCTCGATCCGGAATCGACGCCGATCATCGGCCAGCGGGTGGAACGGGCGGAAAGCCTCCGGGATCTTCTGTTCGCCCAGATCGTGCTGGCCGACGACCGCGCGATCCGGGCGACCTATGCCGGCGGCCGCAAAGTCCACGAAAGGCGGTGATCGGGAGGCCCGGAGCGCGCCGGCAAATGCCCCCGTTCGGCACACGATCTTGCCGCGGGCGACACGCCATGCTACAGCACCGTCGCGCCCGGAGACGCGCCCGCCTCGGCGTCTGCCGGCCACCCTTTCACATGATGATCCCGCGACGGGGCGGTGCGGCGGACCCATGAAAGACAGCGAAGACATCGGCGACGTGATCGGCCGCCTCCATGCGGTCGTGAGTTCGCGGGCCGGCGGCGACCCGTCCGAGTCCTACACGGCCCGGCTGCTGGCGGACGGCACGGAGAGGGTCGCGCGCAAGCTGGGCGAAGAAGCGCTGGAAACGGTCATTGCCGCGGTCGCGCACGACCGCGATGCGCTGGTCTCGGAAAGCGCCGATCTCCTCTACCATCTGCTCGTCGCATGGGCCGATGCCGGCATAACGCCGGCGGACGTCGCCGCGGAGCTGGCGCGGCGCGAGGGCGTCTCCGGACTGCAGGAAAAAGCCTCACGGGGAAAGACATGACGGCATATGACGACAACAACCTCTTTGCCCGGATTCTCCGCGGCGAGATCCCCTGCAGCAAGGTTCACGAGACCGACCACGCCCTGGCCTTCAGGGACATCAACCCCCAGGCACCGATCCATGTGCTCGTGATCCCCAAGGGGCCATACGTCTCATGGGACGATTTCGCGGCCAATGCGCCGCCGGCCGCGCAGGCCGGGTACGTGGCGGCGATCGGGGAAACGGCCAAGCTCCTGGGCGTCGACGCGACGGGATACCGGCTCATCACCAACCACGGCGACGACGCCCAGCAGGAGGTGATGCATCTCCATGTCCACATCCTGGCCGGTGCGCGGCTCGGCCCCATGGTCGCTGGCGGATTGCAGCCCCAGACGTGACCGGCTAGAGTGGGCACTGACGGCAAAGAGGCTGGGAAGCGGGGAGGAAACAGCGGGATGCAGGGTGACAAGGATGTGATCCAGCACCTCAACACGGTGCTGAAGAACGAGTTGACCGCCATCAACCAGTACTTCCTTCACGCGCGCATGTTCAAGAACTGGGGCCTGGACAAGCTCAACGACATCGAATACCGCGAATCCATCGACGAGATGAAGCATGCCGACACACTGATCGGGCGCATTCTCTTTCTCGACGGGATTCCCAACCTCCAGAATCTCGGACGCCTGCGGATCGGCGAGAACGTCGAGGAGGCCCTGCGGGCCGATCTTCAACTCGAGCACGATTCCCACAAGGACCTGGTCGCGGCGGTAGCACACTGCGAGAAGGTCGCCGACTATGTCTCTCGCGACATTTTCGTGGCCATCATGGAGAACGAAGAGGAACACATAGACTGGCTGGAAACCCAACTCGCCTTGATCGAGAGCATCGGGCTCCAGAATTTCCTTCAGTCGTTCACAAGTCCCGAATAGGCCTGCACCGGCGCGGCCTCGATCTGCAGGGCCTCCTCATCGAGAACCTCCTGCATGTAGTCGGTGCAGTGGGTGCAGACCGGCTCGCAGCCGAATTCCTCATAGGCCTGCTCGGCCGTCCTGACGCCGGCACGGACGAGTTCCCGGACTTCCGCCTCGCGAATCGCATTGCAGATGCAGACATACATGAGTCTTCCGCCGCAGCGTTCTACTTGCTAATGAGTGTCAATAGTACATTAGCCGATCAGCAGCCAATTGCAAACGCGCGCGCACCGCACCGGGCAACGCCTGCCAACCCGCCACCATGGCCGGATACGGCCCGCGGCGCCGCGCCGTAATGTGCGGAAGATTCACCCAGACTTTCTCCTGGGACGACCTGATCGAACTGTTCGGCCCGCTTGACGGCCCCCCGTTCGACCTCAGGCCGCGCTACAACGTCGCACCGGGCCAGCAGGTGGCGGCGATACGCGGCGAACAGGACGGACGGCGCCTGGCAATGCTCCGGTGGGGGCTCGTGCCGCCCTGGGCCGCAGACCCCGGAATCGGCCACCGGCTCATCAACGCGCGCGCCGAGACCGTGCGCGAAAAACCATCATTCCGCGCAGCGTTCAGGGCGCGGCGCTGCATCATTCCGGCGGACGGATTCTTCGAGTGGAAACGCGAAGGAGGGCAACGCCAGCCCTACCTTTTTGCCACGGGAAACCGGCGGCCGTTCGCGCTGGCCGGCCTCTGGGAGAGCTGGACGGCACCGTCCGAAGCCGAACTTCCGGGCCTGTTCGACGATCGGCCCTCGAACGACCCGCTCGAGACCTGCACCATCCTGACAACCGAGGCGAACGGCGTCGTGCGCCCCGTTCATCACCGCATGCCGGTAATTCTGGACTCCGGGGCGGCGACGACGTGGCTGGCTGGCGGCGAAGTCCCTCTCGTCCCCTTCCCGGACGGTGCCATGACTTCGGTCAGGGTGGGCACCCTAGTCAACAGCGCCCGTCACGACGACTCCCGCTGCATAGAGCCTCTCGCCGCCGGCTGAACCGTGAACGGCAAGCCTTCTCCGCGCCGTCCCGGCTAATCGCGATCCCACCGCAGGGCGAGATAATCCAGGGCGCCCTGAAGGATGAACTGGGCCGCCATCCTGTCAATGACGGCGGCGCGGCGGCGGCGGCTGACGTCGTGCGCGATCAGCTGGCGCTCGACGGCCCGCGAGGACAGGCGTTCGTCCCAGAAGGCGATCGGAATATCGGTCTTGCGCGACAGGTTGTCGGCGAACTGGCGCACGGACTGGCAGCGCCTGCCCTCGGTACCGTCCATGCTGAGCGGCAGTCCGAGGACGATGCCCGCAATACCGTATTCGGACAGGATGCCGATGAGCGCCTCTGCGTCGCGGGTGAATTTCGTGCGCCGGATCGTCGTCAGCGAGGCGGCAACCCTGCGTTGGTCGTCGGAGACCGCGACGCCGATGGTCCTGGTGCCATGGTCGAGGCCCGCCAGGCAGGCGCGTTCGGGCAGCCATTCGGACAGCGCTATGAGCTCGTCGACTATCACGCCCCATACATACGCCACCGGCGCGGCGCGGGGAAGAAGCGCCCGCCTTGCCGCTCCCCGGGCCCGGTGATAGGTTCGCCGCGCTTTTCCCCCGAAGGGTCGACCGTACATGTCCGTAGACCAGGAAACAGTCAGGGGCATCGCGCGGCTTGCCCGCGTGGAAGTGCCCGAGGACGACCTCGGACCGCTCTCCGAGGAGCTTTCGAAGATCCTGCTCTGGGTCGAGCAGCTCGGGGAGGTGGACACCGCCGGCGTCCCGCCGGTCGCCTCGGTGACCGAGACCAGGTTGCGCCATCGCGCCGACGAGGTCGCGGACGGCGGAATCGCCGAAAAGGTCACCGCCAACGCGCCCGACCGGCAACAGGGCATGTTCGCAGTGCCGAAAGTGGTCGAGTAGTGGCAGGCCTGACGGACCTCTCCATCGCCGATGGACGCGACCTCCTCGCAGCAGGCGAGATCTCGGCGCGCGAACTGGCCGAAGCGCACATCGCCGCGATGGCTGACGGGCGGGCCCTGAACGCGTTCGTCACCGAAACCCCGGAGCGCGCGCTCGCCGACGCCGAGGCGTCCGACGCCCGGCGCGCCGCCAGGGAAACCCTCGGTCCGCTCGACGGCATACCGATCGCCGTAAAGGATCTCCTGTGCACCGAAGGGATCATGACGACGGCGTCATCGCGCATTCTCGAGGGCTTCGTCCCGCCCTACGAAAGCACGGTCTCGGCCAATCTCCGCCAGGCCGGCAGCGTGCTCCTGGGCAAGACCAATCTCGACGAGTTCGCCATGGGCTCGTCCAGCGAGACGAGCCATTTCGGCGGGGTCGTCAACCCCTGGCGGCGCAGCGGCGACGATCGGCCACTGGTTCCCGGGGGATCCTCGGGCGGTTCGGCCGCGGCCGTCGCGGCGCGGCTCTGCGCCGGCGCGGTGGGGACCGATACCGGCGGGTCCATCCGCCAGCCGGCCGCATTCTGCGGCATCGTCGGGATGAAGCCGACCTACGGAAGATGTTCCCGCTGGGGGATCGTGGCCTTCGCGTCTTCGCTCGACCAGGCGGGCCCGATGACGCGCACGGTACGCGACGCGGCGATCATGCTCGGCGGCATGGCGGGCTTCGATCCAGCGGATTCAACCTCCGCCGACGTTCCGCAGCCCGACTGCGAGGCCGCGCTCGAACGCTCGGTGCGCGGCCTAAGGGTCGGGATCCCCGAGGAATATGCGGTTGACGGGACCAATCCCGATATCGCCGCGCTCTGGGACCACGGCCGGGAATGGCTCGCGGCAGCCGGCGCCGAACCCGTCGGAATCAGCCTGAAGCACACCCGGTACGCGCTTCCGGCCTACTACATAATTGCCCCGGCCGAGGCCTCGTCGAACCTGGCGCGCTATGACGGAGTGCGCTACGGCCTGCGCGAAGATGCCGACGACCTCGACAGCATGTACGGGAAGACGAGGGGCGCTGGCTTCGGCGCCGAAGTCCGGCGGCGCATCCTCATCGGCACCTACGTGCTGTCGCAGGGCTATTACGACGCCTACTACGTGAAGGCGCAGCAGGTGCGCACCCTCATCATCCGCGACTTCACGGACGCCTTCGAAAACTGCGACGTGATCCTGACGCCGACGACGCCCGAACCGGCCTTTGCCATGGGCGAAAAGTCGGACGACCCGATCGCCATGTACCTGAACGACGTGCTCACGGTGCCGAGTTCGCTGGCCGGACTGCCCGCGATCTCCGTTCCCGCCGGACTGACCGCGGACGGGCTGCCGCTCGGACTGCAGCTCATCGCCCGTCCGTTCGACGAGCCGACGCTGTTCTCGGCAGCGCGCGCCATCGAGGACGCGGCCGGATTCGACACCGCCGCGCCGGGCGGCGCGGGCGGCGCGGGCGCGCAGGACGCCGGCGGCGATGCCCGCTGACGGCCCGGATTCGTGGCGCGATGGCGCTTGCCTGGTACATCCTGATCCATGTCAGCCTCGGCCTGATCGGCTACCGGCTCCTGGATTTCTCGAACCTCGGCATGCTGGCGGCGATCGCGCTGTGCGCCAGCGTGCAGCTGTGGCCAACCTACGAGCTCTACCGCCTCACCTGGCCGAAATTCGAGAACATGCGGGCGCACGCCGGTTCCGTCGAGCAGCGGCGCCAGGAGACGCGGGACTACTGGCTGCGCATGGGACGGCTCTATGTGTTTCGCGTCAGCGCGTTTACCCTGCTGACGCTGTTCGTGGCCTGGCTGATGCGGGGATGACCGGAAGGCTCCGGGAGAAGGGGGCGCGATGTCGATGATGCAGGGCAGGACCGGCGACTGGGAGACCGTCATCGGGCTCGAGGTGCACGCCCAGGTCGCCTCAAGGTCGAAGCTCTTCTCGGGGGCCTCGACGGAATTCGGCGCCGAACCCAACGCGCAGGTGTCGCTCGTCGATGCGGCCATGCCGGGCATGCTGCCGGTGCTCAACGCGTGCGCGGTGGAACAGGCAGTCCGCACCGGCCTCGCGCTCAACGCCAGGATCAACCGGGTCTCGATCTTCGCCCGCAAGAACTACTTCTATCCGGATCTTCCGCAGGGCTATCAGATTTCGCAGTACGAGGACCCCGTTGTCGGCGCCGGCAGCCTCCGCATCGACCTCGAGGACGGCACGGCACGCGACATCGGGATCACGCGGCTCCATCTCGAACAGGATGCCGGCAAGTCGGTGCATGACCGCGATCCGCGGCGGACGCTGGTCGATCTCAACCGTGCGGGCGTCGCGCTCATGGAGATCGTGTCCGAACCCGACCTGCGCTCGGCCGAGGAGGCGGGCGCCTATGTCGCCAAGCTGCGCTCCATCCTCCGCTATATCGGCAGCTGCGACGGCAACATGCAGGAGGGGTCGCTGCGGGTGGACGTCAACATCTCGGTGCGGCGACCGGGACAGGACCTCGGGACCCGTTGCGAGGTCAAGAACGTGAATTCGATCCGCTTCGTGCGCCAGGCCATAGAGTTCGAGGCCCGCCGCCAGATCGAAATCATCGAGGACGGCGGCGAAATCGAGCAGGAGACGCGCCTGTTCGATGCCGACAGGGGCGTCACCCGGTCGATGCGCAACAAGGAAGACGCGCACGATTATCGCTACTTCCCCGATCCCGACCTGCCGCCGCTCGAACTGGACGAGGACTGGATCGCGGCGCTCCGAGAGACCCTGCCCGAGCTGCCCGATGCCAAGAAGCGCCGGTTCACGGAGGAGTACGGCCTCGCCGCCGCCGATGCCGCCACCCTTGTCGCCGAACGGGAGGTCGCCGACTACTACGAAGCGGTCGCCGCCGACCGCGATGCGGCCATGGCCGCCAACTGGGTGACCGGCGAGCTGTTCGGCGCCCTCAACCGTGCCGGCACCGCGTTTTCCGACAGCCCGGTCGACGCCGCCGCCCTCGGGCGGCTGCTCGACCTGGTTTCGGACGGCACCCTGTCGAACCGCCTCGCCAAGGACGTCTTCGAAATCATGTTCGAGACCGGCGGCGATCCCGCCCGCATCGTCGCCGACCGGGACATGACGCAGGTCAGCGACACGGCGACGCTGGAGGCGGCGGTCGACGAGGTCATTGCCGGGGCGCCGGAACAGGTGGCCCAGTTCGCGTCCGGGAACCAGAAGGTCCTCGGATGGTTCGTGGGCCAGGTCATGAAGGCCACCGGAGGCAAGGCCAATCCGAAGGCGGTCAACGAGATCCTGCGCAACCGGCTGAAAGCTTGACCGCAAAAGCGCGACATACCATCTACACTGCAGTTCCGAGACACGCGACCAGCAAAGGAAAAACCGCACCATGATCGATGTCTACACCTGGCCGACGCCCAACGGGCACAAGGTCCATATCCTTCTCCACGAGGCCGAGATCGAACACAAGATCATCCCGATCAACATTCAGCAGGGAGATCAGTTCAAGCCCGATTTCCTTCGCATCAGCCCCAACAACAAGATGCCGGCGATCGTCGACCAGGATGGACCCGGCGGCGAACCGATCTCGGTGTTCGAATCGGCCGCGATCCTGATCTATCTGGCCAACAAGACCGGCCGCTTCCTGCCGAAGGACGAACGCAAGCATTACGACGTGCTGCAATGGCTGATGTTTCAGATGGGTTCGGTCGGACCGATGCTGGGCCAGGCGCACCACTTCCATGCCTACGCCCCGGAACGGGTCGAGCGCGAGAAGCTGCAGTACGGCATCGACCGCTATGTCAACGAAGGCAACCGCATCTATGGCGTCATCGACCGCCGGCTTGCCGACGAGGAATGGATAGCCGCGGGCGAATACACCATTGCCGACATGGCGATCATGCCATGGCTCCGCGACCCCAAGAAGCAGGGCATCGACATTGCTCAATACCCGAATCTCGAACGCTGGCGCGACCGGATCTGGCAGCGCCCGCAGGTCGTCGCGGCGCTGGAGACGCTGAAGGATCACAGGCGCGTCGACAACACCCACAGCGACAAGGCGTGGGAAATCATGTACGGCAAGACCCAGTCCTCGCAGGGCTTGGCCGCGGAATAGCCTCCGCAACGGATCCGGCGGCGGGATCCGGGTTCGCCCCCGCTCGCGGCGTTCCCACCCGCCGGCCGGCGATGATCGATCTCTACACCTGGCGCACGTCGAACGGGCGCAAGGTCTCGATCATGCTCGAGGAGTGCGGCCTCGACTACGAGCTTCATCCCGTGGACATCGTTGCCGGCGAACAGCACGAGCCCGCGTTCCGGACGATCAGCCCCAATGGCCGGATCCCGGCGATCGTCGACCGCGACGGGCCCGGCGGCCAGCCGCTTTCGCTGTTCGAATCCGGCGCCATCCTTCTCTACCTCGCCGACAAGACGGCCTCGTTCCTTCCCACGGCCGCGGCCGCGCGATGGACCGCAATCCAGTGGCTCATGTGGCAGATGGGCGGCATCGGCCCGCAATTCGGGCAGGCGTTTCATTTCCTGCACCAGGCCCCCACCGACGCGCCGGTGCAAGCGACAACCTACGGCAGGACGCGGTACGGAGCCGAGGTGCGCCGGCTCTGCACCGTGATGGAGACCCGCCTCGCCGACGCTGCCTGGCTCGCGGGTGCGGAGTACAGCATCGCCGATATCGCCGCCTTCCCGTGGATCGCGCTGCATCGATGGCTCGATATCGACCTCGCCGCTACACCGCACCTTGCAAGATGGTATGATGCCGTTCGCGAACGGCCGGCGGTACAGCGCGGCATGGATGTTCCCACGCGGCTTCAACTCGAGCGGCACTCCCGGCAATACGAGAGGAAAGGCAATGATTGATCTCTACAACTGGCATACGTCGAACGGCCGCAAGCTCTTCATCATGCTGGAGGAACTCGACGTCCCCTACAGGACCCACGCCATAAACATCATGAAAGACGACCAGTTCACGCCGGAGTTCGTCGCCATCAACCCGAACAGCAAGATTCCGGCAATGATCGACCAGGACGGTCCCGACGGAAAACCGTTCACGCTGTTCGAGTCGGGGGCGATGCTGATGTATCTCGCCGACAAGCACGGCAAGTTCCTTCCCCCCGTCGAGGACGTTCGCAACCGCTACATCACAATCCAGTGGCTGATGTTCCAGATGGGCGGGATCGGACCCATGTTCGGCCAGGCCCACCATTTCCGGCGGGCCAGCACAAAGGTCGAGTACGGCATCGAGCGCTACACCAAGGAGACGCGGCGGCTGTGGGGTGTCCTCGACGCCCATCTGGCGGACAACGCCTACATGCATATTGACTATTCGATCGCCGACATGGCCATATTCCCATGGACGGCGCGCTACGAATGGCAGGGGGTTTCGCTTGACGACTTTCCGAACGTGAAGCGCTGGTATCGCGCTCTCGAAAGCCGTCCCGCGGTGGCCAAGGCGATGGGGGTCAATCTCGCCGAAGCCGCCTGAACGGACGCTCGGCAACAACCGCCGCTCCGGCTCGGAAGACGGCCGACCGCCTCGGCCTCTCCGCATCGCACCGAACTCCGGAACACCCCAGCCGGGGGGCGCAAACCGGCCGCAGACCAGGGAGGGAACCATGGAAGGAACGACCGGGAATTTTCCGGATGGCGGCGAGGCAATCCTCGAAGCCTTTCGCCGGCTTGATGTCGACTATGTCATGGCCTCCCCGGGTTCGGAGTGGGGCGCGGTTTGGGAGGCCTTCGCGCGCCAGGATGCGACCGGCTCCGACGGGCCGGCCTATCTGAGTTGCGCCCACGAGACTCTCGCCGTCGGGCTCGCGATGGGCTACACGGCAATGACCGGCCGCATGCAGGCAGTGATGCTGCATACCGGTGTCGGCCTTCTCCAGGGATCCATGGGTATCGACGCCGCCAATCGGCAGGGCATCCCGATGCTTGTCGTGTCCGGCGAATCGCTGACCTACGGCGAGCAGGAGGGCTTCGATCCCGGGCCCCAGTGGCAGGGAGCGCTCAGTGTCGTCGGCGGTCCCCACGCTCTCGTCAACTCGATCGTGAAATGGTCGCATCCGGTGAGCAGTTCCCACACGCTGCACGAGCAGCTCGTCCGCGCCGGCGAGATGGCGCAGCGGTCGCCGTCCGGCCCGGTCTTCATGACCGTACCGATAGAGACGATGCTGGACTCATGGACACCGCCGCGAAATCTGGACAAGGTTCCGGCTGCCGTCCGTCCGCGGGCGCCGGACGAGGGCATCGCCCATGTCGCCGACCTGCTCGCCGGCGCCGAAGCGCCGGCCATCGTTGCCGAGTCGATAGGCCGCGACCCGGAAGGATACGAAGCCCTGGTCGAACTCGCCGAACTGCTCGCCATTCCGGTGGCGGAGAGCGCCTGGATCGACTTCAACAACTTTCCGAAAGACCACCCGCTGTACCAGGGCTTCGGAACGCCCGACTGGATACACGAAGCCGATCTCGTGCTGACGCTCCGCGCCCGCGCTCCGTGGTCTCCCCCCGGCAACAGGCCGGCACGCGCGACTGTCGTCAATATCGACGAGACGCCGTTTCGCCCGCACATGGTGCATCAGAACCTGCAGGCGGACATCTTCCTCGAAGGCGACGCGGTGGCGACGCTGCGGCGACTCACGCAACTCTTGCGCGCGCGGGAACTCGACGCCGGCCGGATCGGCGAACGCCTCGAACGCTGGACGGCCGCCCATGACAGGATGGCCGGCAGCCTGCAGGCCGCCGCCGATGCGGCGCGGAAGCAGGAAACGATCGGGGTGGTGGGCCTGTGCGCAACGATGGCCGAAGTGATGCCCGCGGACACCATCTATGTCGACGAGACCATCACCCACCGCAGGCCGATCATCCGGCATCTCAGGTTCGGCGGGCCGTCAAGCTACTTCAAGGTCTCCAGCGGCGGCCTTGGCCAGGGCCTCGGCCTCACACTTGGCGTAAAACTCGCGAGACCCGACCGTACGGCGGTAGCCACCATCGGCGACGGCTCGTTCATGTACAACCCGGTGATGCAGAGCCTCGCCTTCTCGAAGCACAGGAATCTGCCCATGATGATCGTGATCTTCAACAACGGCGGCTACGCGGCCATGCGCAAGGAACACCACGCCTTCTATCCGGACGGCATCGCGGCGAGCCAGAACGCCTCCCACGGCCATCCCATCACCGACCTCGACTACGCCGAACTCGCAAAGCCCTTCGATTTCCACGGGCGACGGGTCGAACGGCAGGACGAGTTGGCGTCGGCGCTCGAGGAGGCGAACGCCGCCGTCGCGGAGGGCCGCACCGCAATTCTCAACGTGATCCTCGACGACGAAGCGGCGGAACGGGGATGAGCGGCCCGCGGCCGCCGGCCTGAACCGGGATCAACTCTCCTCGCCCGGCGGTTGACTGCTGCGGCGCGCGAGTCCGTTCGGCATCCGGCCGCCCGTGGCCCAGTCCAGGAGTTCGACCGTGTGCACGACGGGAGCTTTCAGGGCGGGGCGAAGCTGCACCATGCACCCGATATTGCCGGTCGCCACGACGTCAGGCACTGTTTGCGCGAGGTTCTCCGCCTTGCGGGCGCGAAGCTTCAGCGCGAGCTCGGGCTGAAGCATGTTGTAGGTTCCGGCGGAACCGCAGCACAGGTGGCCTTCGGCCGATTCCGACAGCGCGAATCCCGCCGCGGCCAGCAGATCCTGCGGCGGCGCCACGACCTTCTGCCCGTGCAGAAGCGAGCACGGGTTGTGGTAGGTGACCTTGAGGCTGTCCGCCGGGCCGGCAAATGACAGTTCGAGGCCAGCGAGGAATTCCGAGACGTCGCGGGCAAGCGATGCCACGCGTTCCGCATCTTTGGACAGCGTCGGGTCGTCACGAAAGAGAAACCCGTAATCCTTGAGCATCGTGCCGCATCCCGAGGCATTGACGATGACGGCATCGATCCCGTCGCCCTCTATTTCGCGCATGAGGGCGCGGACGTTCCGCGCAACTGCCCGCCGGGCGCCGTCCGACCTCCCCAGATGATGCTCCAGGGCGCCGCAACAGCCGAGATCCCCGGGCACGACGACTTCGCAGCCGTGGCGGACGAGCACGCGGATGGTCGCCTCGTTGATGGAGGGCTCCAGCACCTGCTGGACACATCCGGGCAGCAGCGCGACCCGGTGCCTTCTTTCGCCTTCGGCCGGCCAGACCTGGCGGCGGGCCGGCATCGGCGGCGCGGTGGTGCCGCCAGGCACCAGCGCCAGCATCTGTCTCAGGCGAGCCGGAAGCGCCGGGCGCACGGCGCGCGCCAGCGCGGCCACGCGCATCAGCAGGCGAAACCGGCGCGGGTGCGGCAGGAACGCTGCGAGCAGATGCCGGACGAGCCGATCGAACAGGGGGCGCCGGTAGGTCTGCTCGATGCGCGCCCGGGCGTGATCGACAAGGTGCATGTAGTTGACGCCGGACGGGCAGGTGGTCATGCAGGACAGGCAGGACAGGCAGCGATCGACATGCTGCACCGTACGGCTGCCCGGCGTCCGGTCGTTCTCGAGCATGTCCTTGATCAGGTAGATGCGGCCGCGAGGTCCGTCGAGCTCGTCGCCGAGCAGCCCGAAGGTCGGACAGGTGGCGTTGCAGAAGCCGCAATGGACGCAGGTGCGGAGGATACGCTCCGATTCCGCCATGTCGGGATCGGCAAGCTGGGCAAGCGTAAAGCTGGTCTGCATTGCTCAGATACCCTCGTACATCCGCCCGGCATTGAGGATTCCGCCCGGATCGAACGCCTCCTTGATCCGCCGGGTGAGCCGCGCGAGCGCCACCGGCTCGGGCTGGAACGCGCCGAACCTTGCGCGCTGCTCCTCGCTCGCTCGCAACAGCATCGCGTGGCCGCCGCAATCCGCCGCCGCGGCGCGAAGGAAGGCTGCGCCCGCGTCTTCGCTGTCGGCGACCGCAAGCCACACCAGCCCACCGCCCCAGTCGAGCCAGCCGCGCGCTCCAAGCGCGTCGCGGGCGCGGAGGAAGATCTCCGCGCCGTCGGACGGCGGGACCGACAGGCGCCATATCGCGCTTTTCCTGTCGCCAACGAATGCCCCCGCCTCGCCGACGAAGCGCCACAGGGTCCGGGAATCGCCGCTGCCGAGTTCCGCGGTGTCGCCGAAGGAGGACAGCGCGGCATGAAGTGCCGCGCACCGCGCCCGCACCGAGGCTTCGAACCCTTCCAGCCGCAAGGCCGCCAGCGCCCTCCCGGGAGCGGCGATCGCGGACACGGGGCAGGATGTCGTGGCTTCCTCGGAAATCCAGGCTGCCGCCGAGACTTCGTTGGGCCCGCCGAGCGCTGCCGCCATCGCGCGGACCGCGGCGCGCGGATCAGGACACGCCAGAAGGACGGTGCTCGTATGCTCGGGCGCCGGCATGACCTTCAGCGTGAGCTCCGTCATCAGCCCGAGCGTGCCCCACGAACCGCACATGAGCTTGCAGAGATCGTAGCCGGTGACGTTCTTGACGACGCGGCCGCCTGACCGGAACGACTCGCCGCGGCCCGACACCGCCTCGAACCCGAGGAAGTGATCGCGCGCCGCGCCAGCCTTGACGCGCCGGGGCCCGGAGAGATTGCCGGCGACGACCCCGCCGACAGTCTGCCCGCCGCCGCTGCCCAGGAGAGCCCCGAAGTCGGGCGGCTCGAATGCCAGCATCTGCGCATGCTGATCGAGATGCAATTGAAGCTGCGCCATCGGGGTTCCGGGACGAACGCCGAGCACCAGCTCCTCGGGCTCGTAGAGCGTCAGGCCGGAAAGCTCCGCCGACGTGATGCCGAACCCGGCTTCGACCGGCCGTCCGATCCCGCGTTTAGTCCCTGCCCCGCTGACTTCGAGCGGCGTCTCGGCGGCGAGTGCCGCCGCGATGATCTCGGCTGCGTCGGCGGCGGATTGCGGACGGTATTCGCCGCTCATCGAACTTCGTTCCGGGATCGCCGGCATCTCCGTTCCGGCGATGGCGCCCGAGACTCCCGGAGCCGGCGCGCGGACTCCCGGCAGGTTACTCCAGCCCCCGGATCAGAAACGTGGAAGGTCGGCAAAACGGGTCTGGCCCCGGTGAATGTGCACGCGCCCGAGTTCTGCGCAGCGATGCAGCGTCGGAAACACCTTTCCCGGATTGAGCTGTTGTGTCGGGTCGAAGGCGCACTTGACGCGCTGCTGATGCGCGAGATCGGTTTCAGTGAAGACCTCGTTCATCAGGTCGCGCTTCTCGACGCCGACGCCGTGTTCTCCGGTCAGCACGCCCCCCACCTTGACGCACAGGCGCAGGATTTCCGCTCCGAATTCCTCCGCCTTCTCGAGCTCGCCCGGCACGTTGGCGTCGTAGAGGATCAGCGGGTGCAGGTTGCCGTCGCCGGCATGGAAGACATTGGCGACGCGAAGACCGTATTTGGAGGACAGCGCTGTCATGCCGGCAAGGACCTCGGAGAGGCGGTGACGCGGAATGGTGCCGTCCATGCAGTAGTAGTCCGGCGAGATTCGTCCGACCGCCGGAAACGCCGCCTTGCGTCCGGCCCAGAAGGAATCCCGTTCGGCTTCACTGGTGCTGACCCGGATCGACTGCGCGCCCAGATCCCTGGCAATGGCCTCGACCCGCGAAATCAGATGGTCGACCTCGACCTCCGGCCCGTCCAGCTCCACGATCAGCAGAGCCTCGGCATCCAGCGGGTATCCGGCATTGACGAAGGATTCGGCGGCATGGATCGCGGGGCGGTCCATCATCTCCATGCCCCCCGGGATGATCCCGGCGCCGATGACGGCCGCAACCGTGTCGCCGGCCGATTCCACCGATGGGAACCCGATCAGCATCGCGCGGGCAGTCGAGGGTTTCGGCAGGATCCGCACCGTGACCTCAGTGATCACGCCCAGGAGGCCCTCGGAGCCGGTCATGATACCGAGAAGGTCGTAACCGCCGGCATCGAGATGGCGGCCGCCGACCCGCACGATCTCGCCATCCATCAGCACCACCTCGAGGCCCAGCAGGTTGTTGGCCGTCAGGCCGTACTTGAGGCAGTGGACGCCTCCTGAATTCTCCGCAACGTTGCCGCCGATCGAACAGGCGATCTGGCTCGATGGATCCGGCGCATAGTGGAAACCCTCGCTTTCGACCGCCTGGGTAAGGGCAAGGTTGGTCACGCCGGGCTGCGCCACGACGCAGCGATTGCCGTAGTCGATTTCCAGGATCCGGTTGAACTTTCCGAGGCCCAGCGTGAGTCCGTCGGCCAGCGGCAGGGCGCCGCCGGACAAGGAGGTGCCGGCGCCGCGCGGAACGATCTTGATGCCGCGCCCGTGGCAGTAGCGCAGGATCTCCGAGACCTGGCTGGTGGTTTCGGGCAGGGCGACGATCAGGGGAAGCTGACGATAGGCCGTCAGGCCGTCACACTCGTAGGCGCGCAGCCCTTCCTCTTCCGCGATCACCGATTCGTGCGGAAGGATCTCCCTGAGCGCGCGCACGATCTCGCCGCGGCGGCCGAGAACGTCGCTGTCTGGATCAGGCATCTGCACAGGACATCTCCGTCGCGTTCGTCTCGTCCAGTGTAGGAGAGCTCAACATGCGATGCCAGCAACGGACACGAACGAGACGCGCAGCCGCGGCACCGTTGCGCAACCTCGGCCGCCCGGTTTACTGCCCGTCCGGATACCAAACCCGCGGCGCTTCAACCCGCCGATCAGCCTGCCCCGGCAGCGGCCGGAAGCCCGTCCACATGCCGAATGAAGCCGATTCCGAGCCTGTCGCCCAGCTCACGGACCTAGTTCCCGGCACGGTCGGTGCCCAAGTCCTGATCCCGGAGACCGTCGATGATCGGGCAATCCGGCCTGCTGTCGCCCTTGCACGCATCGACAAGCCGGGACAGTTCGTCGTGCAGCGACTGCAGCTCCAGCTGCTTTCTCCTGATCTCGTCGAGGCGCCTGGATGCAATACGCTTCACATCAGCGCTCGACCGGTCCCGGTCCCCGTAGAGCCCCAGAAGCTCCCTGCACTCGCCGATCGAGAAACCGAATTCCCGCGCCCGGCGGACGAACACAAGCCTTCGCACCGAGGCTTCGTCATAGCTTCTGTATCCCGCCGAAGATCGCGCCGGCGCAGGCACGAGACCAATGTCCGCATAGTAGCGGACCGTCTTCGTCGGCAGTCCAGCGGCCCTCGATGCGGCGGAAATGTTCATTGGCCCTCCTTTGGCCTTCCAGTAACTGGAAAGCCTAGATTGGCAGGAACAGCGAATCAAGGGGAATGCGCATGGCTGCGGCCACAATGCCTCTGGCGCTGGACTGGCAATGCCGTCACACGTGGCGGCGCGCATCGAAGAACACAGCGTGGTGTCTCCTCGGGTGCAGCGTCGGGGATTTCGGGACCATTGCCTTTTTCAAGATGACCGGCATACCCTGGCCGACGCTGGCGATCATGGCCCTCGCGATCATCAACGGTCTCCTGACGTCGATCCCGCTCGAGGCTTGCATCCTTGTCCGGCAAATGAACTTCACGGCGGCATTCCGGACCGCGATCGGAATGTCGTTCATTTCCATGATTTCCATGGAAGTCGCAATGCATACGGCCGATGTGGTGCTGACCGGCAGCGCAATGCTGACATGGTGGGTAATCCCCGTCGTGCTTGTTGTCGGGTTCCTGACGCCGCTGCCCTAGAACTACTGGCGGCTAAAGGCCCTCGGACGGGCATGCCACTGAGGAAAACTGTTACAATTGGAACCGTAGTGAGCGCCGGACGGCGCAGCAACGATGTTCGACAAGAAAGAGAGGCTCCGATGAAACGGATCAACCTGACAGCGACACTGATCTGCGTTGCGCTCGCCGCAGCGGCATCCCAAACGGCAGGAGCGGCCGAGCGGGCGCACGCCAAAATGAAGGCCGCTGATGGAACGGATGTCGGCGAAGTGAGTCTTCTCGACACGCAACATGGCGTCCTGCTGCATGCCCGACTGAAGAATCTGCCCGAGGGCGCCCATGCATTCCATGTCCATACCATCGGCAAGTGTGAGCCGCCTTTCAAATCGTCGGGCGGTCACTTCAACCCGACAAACAAGAAACACGGCTTCCTCGGGAAAGGCGGTATGCATGCTGGCGACATGCCCAACATACATGTCCCGGCATCCGGCAGTCTTGAGATCGAGGTGCTGAACGCACAAATGGATCTTGGGCCTGCACTGTTTGACCAGGACGGCGCGGCCATCGTCATCCACGCCGGACCCGACGACTACAAAACCGATCCTGCCGGAGCGGCCGGAGCGCGCATTGCTTGCGGTGTCATCATGAAATAAAGGACGAAGAAATAGAGCGGTTTGCTGATTACATCTATAGCCCGTAGCCATGAAACGGGATTCGGCAATTTGTCCATCTGCCTCTTGGTTTCCTGGTGCGCATCCGAGCCAAGGCCGCCACGGCTATAGTCCGGCGCTGCGTCGGAGTCCTGCTGCTGATCGCCATATCCCCGATGGCCACAGAGCCGGCACACGCGACGGGGAATCCCGTGACCCCTCAGGCCGCAGCCGAGACGGCCGGCGGGGAAAGGATATCGGAGCCGAAACCGCCGCCAACCCGACTCGGGAGAAAACGGGCGAGTAGCCCCTGTGGTGCCTGACGATCCAAATCGGGCCGAGTTCGGCGTATTCGGCGATATTTGGTGCCATACGCCCGAAACCCGCCCAAAGCGCATCTCGTTAGAAGTCACCGATGTCGGCGAACCGGATATTACAGGATGATCGGTGACGGAGAGGATATCGGGCGGCTCCCCGATCCGGACACGGCGGGATTAACCCGGACCCGCGCGTACTCGAAGCGCCTCGGGAACCTTTTGCTGAATCCTGCCAGGACGGCGCATCGCTTTCTCCAGCACACAGCCGCGCGCCTCTCCCGAGCCGAGGAGGCGTCGCCTGACGCCGAGCGCTCGGGGTCGGTACGAGACGTCGTTCAGGATGCCCAGGGGAGGGCGTCGAACGTGGCGGCCGCTACATTCAACCGCGTGGCGGCAGGATCGGCGAAGGCAATCGAAACGATCACGCCCATGGCCGATTGGTTTCTGTCGACCACCCAGGGGGTGCTGGCAAGTCGACTGTCCGACGATTTGAACAAACTGCTAGCAAGCATGACGGCCAGCGGCAGCACCATCTATGACAAGGCAATGGATGCCGAATACCTCGCGACCTCACTCGGCGGCGGCAACCACCGGATGTTTGACGGGGGACACAGCATTCTTGGCGCCTTCAACGCGGTCCGGAACGCCTCGCCCGACGACACCGTCATTGATGAGGCCATGGGATTCCTTGAGGGCATCTTTAAGGACATGACCACGCCCAGAGGTCTCCCGATCGCAACGTGGGACAAGGCGAGCTACGATCAGGTGGCCGAATTCCTGAAATCCAGATTCGGCATCCCCAAGGACTGGTTTCAGGATATCAACAGCTACGATGCGGCGGAGCTGCTCGGCGGCATCGTCGGTGTTCTTGCGACAGCACTGTCCTGGAACCGTGCGGATACCGAATCGTTCTCGAGGCTCGTCGGAGGCATGGCGCTTCCAGCTGTCCTGAGGGCGAATCCACTTCTGCTGATCGTCACGTTGGTCGCTCTCGCGAGAGCGTTCCACAAGGCCCGTGAGAGCGGCGACTATGCGGCTGTGGCAGACGGAGCGTTCAAGGGCGCGGTCGGGGCCGGCGTTTCGCTGGCCGCGGCGTCGCAGATCGCGGTGCTGGGCGGTCCGGCAGGCTTGGGGCTGCTGGCCGGCATCTGCATGGGGATTCTCGCGCACAAGGCGACGGAGAAGGTGAGCGTTGCGCGAATCGGCAAGTTCGCTGCCGAACGGGCGCGGTCGGCGGCGGAAGAAGTTCGCCAAGCGGCGAAAGAGTTGCAGCGCCGCGCCGAAGCGGTTTCTCGGCCTTCGTGATCGGAGCAGGCGATGCGTTGCGGGTTCATGTATCCCAAGCTCCACAGAGAGCCATCGGAAGGCAAGCGAGTGAAACCGGCGTTGGAAACCGAGTAGGAAGCAAATGCTTCCCTATGGCGGGCACCACCCCCCGTTTCAGGTCAATCAAGAATTTCTCCAGATCCGCCGTCAGTGCTTCCGCATCGCACACGCTCGTTCTGTTAAAAGAATGGTGCGTTATTCCATGAAATAACTATATTTGCTGAACAGCAAAAATAGGAAAAACCTGACCGCTCGGCGTCGCTCCCGGTGACGGTTGCGGACTCTGCTGATAGATTGCGGCAGACATTGTGGCCGGCTGCGGTAGCGCTCGCCGCGGCTCGTTCTTCGGGAGCCTTGGAGTTCAGCCGGGCGGTCCGGGGCCGCCAGCAGACCCGGGAGGTCCCGAATTGGAATGAATCCGCCTGCAGTACGTTTGCGCTGACCCGCTGGAACCAACTGTGCATCGGACCGGTGTGATGTCACATCCTGCTAAAGAACAATTGAAAAACCTTCCCACACAGGGCGGATGCCGCATCGGGGTGGATATTGGCGGAACCTTTACCGACATCGCGGTGGACAACGATGGCACGCTCTTCACTTGCAAGGTGCCGACCACCGCCGGAGCGCCCGAGGATGGCGTCTTCCAGGGTATCCGCCACGCGCTGGAAGAAACCGGGCTTGCACCGGCGGACTTCCGGCTGGTCGTGCACGGTACGACATTGGCGACGAATGCCCTCATAGAGCGCAAGGGTGCCAGAACCGCGATGCTGGTGACCGAGGGATTTCGCGACGCCGTCGAAATCGCCCATGAGAACAGGTTCGAACAGTACGACATCTTCATGGACAAGCCGCCGCCACTGGTGCCGCGCGAATTCCGGTTCGAGATCGCGGAGCGGGTCGATGCGCGGGGCAACGTCCTGGTTCAGCTCGAAGAGGACACGCTCGGCGACGTCATGGCCCGACTCTGCGACCACCGGATCGAGTCAGTTGCTATCGGGCTCATGCATTCCTATGCCGCCCCGGACCATGAACGCCGGCTCGCGGAAATCCTGGCCCGCGAATTTCCCGAGATGTGGATCTCGCTGTCGAGCGAGGTGTCCCCCGAAATCCGCGAATACGAGCGCTGGTCGACCACCGCCGCCAACGCCTATGTCCAGCCGCTGATGGCCCGCTATCTCGGCCGGCTCTCGGACGAATTGCACGGCATGGGATTCTCCTGCCCGCTCTGCCTCATGACATCGGGCGGCGGGCTCACCTCGGTCGAGACCGCGCGCCGCTTTCCGATCCGTCTCGTTGAATCGGGACCGGCCGGCGGTGTGATACTGGCAGCGCGCCTGGCCCGCGAATGCGGGCTTCGTGACGTGCTGTCCTTCGACATGGGCGGCACGACCGCGAAGATCTGCCTCATCGAAGATGGCGAACCGCAATATTCGCGCAGCTTCGAAGTGGCGCGCCAGTACCGTTTCCTCAAGGGCAGCGGTCTGCCGCTTCGGATCCCCGTGGTGGAAATGGTCGAGATCGGAGCCGGCGGCGGCTCGATCGCCCGCGTGGACGCGATGTCGCGCATCCTTGTCGGGCCGGAGAGCGCGGGCGCGGCGCCGGGACCGGCCTGCTACGCGTTCGGCGGCAGGCAGCCCACCGTCACCGATGCCGATGTCGCGCTCGGCCGCATCGATCCCGCCGCTTTCGCCGGCGGCACCATCACGCTCGACCCCGGCCTCGCCGCCCACGCAATCGACAGCGTGGTGGGCAGCGAACTGACGCTCTCCACGACCGCCGCAGCTTTCGGAATCTCGGAGGTGGTGGAGGAGAACATGGCCAATGCGGCCCGTGTCCATGCCATCGAGCGCGGCAAGCAGACCCGCGGCCGCACGCTGGTGGCCTTCGGGGGCGCCGCGCCGCTGCACGCGGCGCGGCTGGCCGGCAAGCTCGGCATCGACGAAGTCCTGATTCCGGTTGCCGCCGGCGTCGGGTCGGCAATCGGCTTCCTCCAGGCTCCGGTCGCCTACGAGGTTGTGCGCAGCCGCTACGCGCTGCTGAACGAAGGCTTCGACCCCGACCTCCTGAACACGCTGTATGCCGAGATGCGCCGGGAAGCCGAGGAGGTGGTGGCCAGCGCGGCGCCGGGATCCGAACTGGTGGAAAGGCGCGCCGCGGACATGCGCTACACCGGACAGGGTCACGAGATCACCGTAGCGTTGCCCGCCGGACCGTATGGAAACGGGATCCGGGACGAACTGGTCCGCGAATTCGGCGAGATCTACCGATCGACCTACGGGCGGCACATACCGGATCTCGACATCGAGGTGATGAGCTGGACCTTGCGTCTTTCGGCCGCAACCGCCGATCCGGAGATCTGCCCGCCCGTGCCTTCCGAATCGACGCCTGTGGAAGAAGCCCGGCGCGAGCTGTTCGACCATGACGAAGCGCACATGAAGCCCGTGCCGGTGTATCGCCGGGATACGCTGGCGCCGGGGGATAAGATCGCGGGACCCGCGGTCATAGTCGAGGACGGGACCGGGACCATCGTGCTTGACGGCTTTACCGCCCGGATTAACCTGCCCGGTCACATCGTCATGCGAAGGGAAGAGTGATGAGCGCCGGCCGCAATGATCCGTTGGGCTCGATCCATCTCCAGATCATGTGGGACCGTCTGGTCGCGGTCGTCGAGGAGCAGGCGCAGACACTGGTCCGGACCGGGTTCTCCACATCGACACGCGAAGCGGGCGACCTGTCGGCCGGCGTCTTCGATGTCTCCGGCAACATGCTGGCCCAGGCCGTGACCGGCACGCCCGGACATGTCAACTCGATGGCGCGGTCGGTGCGCCACTTCATCGACCGCTTCCCGGTCCTGGAAATGACCGAGGGGGACATCTTCCTGACCAACGACCCCTGGAAGGGTACCGGCCATTTGCACGACTTCACGTTCCTGACGCCCTGCTTTCGCGCCGGGCGGCCGGTCGCGCTGTTCGCCAGCACCTGCCATGTGGTCGATATCGGCGGGCGCGGCATGATCGCCGACGGCACGACGATCTATGAGGAAGGGCTGTACATTCCGCTGATGCGGTTTGCGCATGCCGGCCGGGTCGACCAGGCAGTGATCGACATCGTCACCGCCAACGTGCGGGAACCGGTGCAGGTGATCGGCGATCTGCATTCGCTCGCAGCCTGCAACGAAACTGCCTGCAGGCGGCTCGTCGAGATGATGGACGAGTTCGCGATCGGCGATCTCGACCGTCTCGGCGGCCATATTCTCGAGCGGTCGAGAGCCGCTGCCCTGGAAGCGATCCGCAGGATTCCGCCCGGCAAATTCAGGAACAGGATGCGCATCGACGGTCTGGAAGAACCTGTCGATCTGGTCGCCGAAATGACGATCGGCGAAGACGGGATCGATGTCGACTTTACCGGAACCTCGGGACTCTCGTCGCGCGGGATCAACGTGCCCCTGTGCTACACCGAAGCCTACGCGACCTTCGGCGTGAAATGCATCGTCGCTCCCGAGGTGCCGAACAATGCCGGTTCGCTCGGGACGATCCGGATCACAGCTCCGACCGGATGCATCCTCGCCGCCGAACATCCTGCGCCGGTCGCCGTGCGTCACGTGACCGGCCAGATGCTGCCCGATGTCGTGTTCGGCTGCCTCGATCAGGCGCTCGACAATGCGGTCCCCGCCGAGGGTACGTCCTGCCTGTGGAATCTCTATGCCTATGGCGGCCCCGGCAGGGTCGATGCCGACCCGCGCGCGCTCGCCGGCAGCCGGAACTTCACGGTCCTGAGCTTCCATTCGGGCGGTACCGGAGCGCGGCCGGGCAAGGATGGCCTGTCCGCCACGGCATTCCCGAGCGGCGTTCGCAACGTGCCGGTCGAAGTCACCGAGGCGATCTCGCCGCTGATCGTCTGGCGCAAGGAATACCGTCCGGATTCGGGTGGTCCGGGGACATATCGGGGCGGTCTCGGCCAGGTGATGGAACTCGGCCTTCTGGAAGATGCACCGTTCGCCTTCAGCGCCCTGTTCGACCGCATCGACCATCCGCCGCGTGGCCGTGATGGTGGCGGCGACGGCGGCGGCGGCGGCGTTCGGCTCTCGTCGGGAGCCCCACTCGACGGCAAGGGGACCCAGACCATCCCGACCGGCGAACGGGTCGTGATCGAGATGCCGGGCGGCGGCGGGCTCGGCGACGCGATGGCGCGCGATGCGGACGCCGTGGCCGCCGACGTCCGCGCCGGTCTGGTGTCAAGACAAGTTGCTCGCAGCCGTTACGGCGTCGCGATCGCCGCCGACGGCGGCGTGGACAAGGCCGCGACGGCAAGACTTCGAAACCCATAGTTCGTTCCACAGGGAGACGTTGCATGCGCGTCAGCGCGGGACTGCCCACCGGCATGGAAGGCCTGACCTATCCGATACCATTCTCGGATCCCGAGACCGTCATCCGCATCGCACGCCACGCCGAGGCGCTCGGCTATCATTCGGTGTGGGGCAACGATCACATGACGACCCAGCACTATGTCCGCGCGGAGTTCGACACGCCGCCGCGCTTCTGGGAACCGCTGGTGACCTACGCCTTCGTCGCCGCCGAAACGACCACGCTCCGTTTCGGCACGGGCATCCTGGTCCTTCCCATGCGGCGCGATATCGTCGTCACGGCCAAGCAGCTGGCGACGCTCGATCACTTTTCCGGCGGCAGGCTCGAAATCGGCGTCGGCATCGGCGCCTACCGGGAGGAGTTCCTGGCCCTGCAGCCGGACGTGGACATGCCGCGCGGCAGGATCGTCGACGAGGGCATCCCGGCGCTGCAGGCGCTGCTGAACCAGCGGGTGGCCACGTTCGAAGGAGAATATTTCTCCTACCGGGACGTCGAACTGTATCCGAAGCCGAAACAGGACCACGTGCCCTTCTATATCGGCGGCAACAACGCCAACAATCTGCGGCGGACGGCAAGATGGGGCGACGGCTGGCTCCCAGCTGCAGTCCATCTCGACCAGATGCGCAGCGATGTCGCGACATTGCGCGAACTCGCCGAGTCCGAGGGGCGCGACTTCGGCAAGATCGACATCGCCCCCCAGTACATAGTCCATATAGGGCGGACCCGAAGCGAAGCCCTCGAGCGCTTCAACCGGACCCAGATGTGCGCACACCTGACGTCCCTGCGCCGGTCAACCCTCAGGGAACAGGGCGCGCTCGGTCACGAGGACATCAACCTGATCGGTACCGTCGATGACGTGGTCGAGCGGGCAAATCTGCTCGGCGAGGCGGGCGTCACCCATCTGCTCGGCCTCTATTTCGCGGCAAACGATGTCGGTGAACTCCTCGACCAGATGCAGATCTTTGCCGAGGAGGTCGTGCCGCGGCTCGACTGACCGGTACAGGCCGTCATGCCTCGGACGCAGGCTCCGCGCTTTCGGCCACGCTGGCGATTTCGTCGAGCTTTTCCGCTATTTCCGGCGCGATGCCGTCTTCGGGACCATGGTCGGCAAGCCCGTGAAAGGTCTTCTCTTCCATGAGGTTGGGCCTGCCGATTTTTCCGAAATGGGACCTGAAGGGGGGCGTCAGGACTTCGTCGCTTGCCTTGAGATCGGCCCTGTCCGAGGCTCCTCAGCCGTCGAACCCCTCCACGATCCTGATTTCGCGTTCGACGGCATCGCCGAGAATCGCGAGCGCCGCCTTGTACGCGTCGCTCTCGTATGTCGCGACAGCCGTATCAAAGCTGTCGAACTCGACGATGACGGTCCGTTCCGCCACCCCGGCCTCACGGGCCTCGACCCTGCCGCCGCGCGCCAGAAACCGTCCGCCGGCAGCAGTGATCGCCGGTCCCGCCAACTCGGCGTACCCGGCCAGCGCCTCCGTATTCCTGATCGACCTGTAGCAGCTCACCCAATACCCCTTTGCCATGGCTTCCTCCCTCTATTCAGATGTTCCAACCGCGCTGAGCGTTGCACGAATGGCCTCGGGCTCAGCGATTCCGTTGAGGATGATCTCGTCGAGCCCGGCACCGGCATAGGCTTCCAGGCGGGCCCGAACATGGTCCACATCGCCACAAGCGGCGTGCGAGGCGACGACGTCATCATCGATCAGCCGGTCGACGCGCGCCCAGTCCTCGGCCGCATACGCTTCGCGAAGAGATGACTGGTCGAGGACTGCACCGCCCATGCGCACATTCATGCGATGGTGTTCACCGCGCAAGATAAATCCCAGGGTCCTCCGCATCGTGTTGCCGACAGCATGCGCATCGTCGCCTATTCGCGCATAGACTATACCGCACCGCCGAACAGGCCGCGCCCCCCTGCCACGTTCCACGACGTCAAGGCACCAGCGCACGAACGGCGCGGATGTCGCACCGGAGATGACGACACCGTCGGCATGGGTGCCAGCCAGTTCCAGCATTTTCGGGCCCGACGCGGCAAGCATGATAGGCACCGAGCAAGGAGCGCCGGCAAGCCGCCTTCCGGCAACCCGAAACACCTGCCCGTCCAGGTCGGCGGACTCGCCGCCAAACAGCGCGCGGCAGACGGCGATCGCTTCGCGCAGCGTGGCGAGCGGCCGCGGGCGCTCGATTCCGGCTGCCGCCAGATCCGCCGGGGCGCCGGCGCCAAGGGACAGGATGACGCGTCCAGGATGAAGTTCGTCGAGCGTTGCCGCTGCCATCGCCGCATGGACGGGATGCATCGCGTAGGGGCTGACCGCCATCAGCGCGACCCTGAGGGTCCGCGTGGCAGCCAGCGCTGTCGCCGCCAGCGCGACGGGATCGCGCAGGAAGAGATGGGTGGCTATCCAGAGCGTCTTCGCGCCGCCGGCTTCCGCGGCCTGGGCCTGCGCCGCAATGTCGCGGGCAGGCGAGAAGCCGTCGATGGAGATACCGAGGTCAGCCACGACAGCCATAGGCGTCGTCAAGGACCCGCAGGACCGATTCGAGGTCCGGCATCGCCTCGGGCGCGTCCGGCTGCGGAATACCGGACGCGCCGAAGTCCTTGAGGCCCGAGGAGGTCATTACCGCAACGACGTCGTCGCCTGGCAGGATGGTGCCGCTTGCGCCGAGCGCGTCGACCGCGGCGAACGCAGCCGCCGAAGACACTTCTGCCAACAGCCCGGATCCGGCCGCCAGCCGGTCCCGCGCATCGATCAGCGCGCCGTCGTCAAGCGCCACGGCGACCCCGCCTGACTCCTTCAGGGCATGCCGCGCCTGGTAGGTCCCCCGGTTCGTGTCGATCGAGGCAGCAACGCTCGCGCTGTTGCGCGGCATCGCCGGCGGCATGTCCATGCCGTGGTCAGCCGCGGCGGCGAGCGAACCGGACACTTCCGCCGCGACCAGCCGCGGACAGGTCTCGATCCAGCCCCAGCGCCGCATATCCTCGAATCCCTTCCACATCCCGTAGAGCGCGTCGCCGTAGCAGACCGGCAGCACGCACCAGTCCGGCGCCTGCCAGCCGGACTGTTCAGCAATCTCGTAGGCGAGCGTCTTGTAGCCTTCGATCCCGATGGGATTGCTGCCAATGGCCGGCCCAAAAAACGGAGACGTCGGAAACCAGCCGAGCTCGCGAACTGCCTGCGAGAGCACCCGCCATCGATCGTCCATCGCCGGAACGGCGACGACCATGGCGCCGTAGGCCCGCATCTGGGACACCATCGCCGGTGCGGCCCCCTTCGACGTCAGCACCACGCAGGGCAGGCCCGCCCGGGCGGCATAGGCGGCCGCGGCGGCCCCGGCATTGCCCGTTGAACTCGTGGCGATCATGCGGGCACCGGTACCGCGCGCCCAGGAGACAGCCACCGTTGCCAGCCGATCCTTGAACGACCAGGTCGGATTCTGCGATTCGTCCTTGACCCGGATCGGACCGTGGCCAAAGCCCTCCACCACAACCATCGGGGTCATCCCCTCACCCAGGGTGACGGGTTTGTCGGCGGCCAGCGGCAGGTGCGCGGCGTAGCGCCAGAGAGAACCGGACATGGCGCCCAGCTCTTCGCGACGAGGTACACTCGCCGCGCGGTAGCGAAGCGTCAGATTGCTTGCAACGCCGTCAGCCGCGCACCGGCCGCACTGCCGGTCAAGGGCATCGAGCGGATATTCCTGCCGGCATCGTATGCATTCCAGGCATTCCGGCCGCGCCATGGCACCTCCGGCTGCGATCACCCCGACCGGCCTCAAGGGCTCCGGCCAGGCCGGCACGTCTCAGGTACGGGTGATTTCGGGGGGTGCAGGAAGCGTACCGAAAGAGTTCCGAACGTATCTGCTTCCGGCAAGATGACGGTGCCGGTCCGTTCTTCAGCCCTGACGCGCCTTGAAACGGGGATTGCGCTTGTTGATCACGTAGACCCGGCCACGCCGACGGACGATCCGGCAGAACCTGTCCCGCTTCTTGGCGGACTTGAGCGAGTTGACAATCTTCATGTTTCGTCTCCGTCGGCACCGGCCGGTCGACCGGTCTCACTGGACATGGCCACGAGGCATAGTCCAGACGTCCGCTGCAGTCAAGGCCCGCAGGGTCGGGCTCGGCGGCCTACACCGAGCCGGCGTTTCCGGCCTCCTCTGCGATCAGGCGCTGAACCCAGCGCTGCGCCTGGGTCACGCCCTTGTCGACGCTCCATCGGATCGGGCGGGCCGGCGGCGGGGCCCGCTCCAGCATCGCCTGCTGCGGTTCGATGACCGCGACATCCTCGTCGAAGGTGCTGCGGTTCGCCTCGAACATCCAGTCGGTAAGCTGGCTGTCGTCAAGGCTGGTGTTGCGCACCAGCGACCAGAAATACAGGCTCGTGTTCTCGGTTTCAGGCGTCAGGGCGTTGAGAACCCGCATCTCGACGACGTGATTCGCCTGTTTCGCGTCGGCCACCCGCAGCTTGATGACGATATTTCCGGGCGGCGTGAACACGATCTCCTGACGGTGATCGACATTGCCGGTGAAACCGCCCATTCGCCTGAAAAACGGCGACGGGGCAATATCGTGCATGTCGCGGAGAACGGTCAGCCGGTCGTCATGGACTTCGGTCACGATCGGGAACTCGATCACCCCGTCGGTGGCAAGCGTCTGGCGATGAACGAAATGGGCGTGAGAGAGATCAAGCAGGTTGTCCCTCAGAAGGCCATAACCGGCCTTCACCGGCAGGGTCTCGCCCTTGCCGGTCCAGGCCGGATCGTCCTTCCAGTGGTAGTCGGGAATCAGCGCCGGATCCGCAAGATCGGCGCTGCCGGGCCAGATGAAGACCCACCCCCAGCGTTCGACGACGGGGTAGGCACGAGTGCAGGCCCCCGACGGAACACGTTCTCCGCCCGGCACGCCAACGCAGACGCCGTCGGCGTCGAAACGGAGGCCGTGATACCCGCACTGGAGATCATCGCCCACGACGCTGCCCAGCGATAGCGGCGCGTCACGGTGAGGGCAGCGGTCCGCCAGCGCCGCCACCCTGTTGTCGGAGCGCCGCCAGAGCACGATGGGCTCGCCGCAGATCCAGCGCTGAAGCGGCCGGGCACCGACCTCGTCGCTCCAGGCGCAGACATACCATGTGTTCCTGACGAAGAGTCCGTCCCCGCCGGCCATGATGTCCTCCCTACAGATGCACGCAACCGCCGTCGACGGCGACGGACTGCCCAGTCATGTAACCGCTGGCGGGCGAGGCGAGGAAAAGAAGCATGCCGACCAGATCGTTCGGACGGCCGAGGAAATCGACGCACTGCATGCCGAGGACCCGTTCGCGCACAGCATCGGTTCTTCCGCGATTTTCCACCTCGGTCTCGATCAGTCCCGGCATGATCGCGTTTACCGTGATGCCGTCGGCACCAAGCTCACGCGCCATAGCCCGCGTCATGCCGATCACGGCAGCCTTCGAGGTCACGTAGTGCATGAAGCCCGGAAGCCCCAGCGGCACCGTGGAGGAGGAAATGTTGATGATGCGGCCCCAGCCGGCAGCGCGCATGGCCGGCAGCACGGCACGCGCGCACATCATCGAGCCGGTGACGTTGACGTGCAGAACCTGATTCCATTCCTCAAGCGGAATGTCCTCGAAACCGCGCCGGTCGAGCTGGGAGAAGATCGCGGCATTGTTGATCAGGACATCGATCCGCCCGAAGGTGTCCTGCGCTGCCGCAGCCATCGCCTCCACCGATCCGGCATCGCCGACATCGGCCCGAACGGCATGTGCCTGACCGCCGTCGGAGACTATGCCGCTTGCGGCAGCCTCCGCGTTGGCGGCATCGATGTCGGCAACGATGACGCGCGCGCCGGAATTTGCGAACTCACGTGCGTAAACGCGGCCGATGCCCTGTCCGGCTCCTGTAACGATCACCACGCGGTCGCGCACATCCGTCGCGAAGGCGCTGCGCGCTTCTGTTGATCCGTCCACCTGCGGTCTCCCTGCTGCTTCGTGAAGTCTTCGCGAAGATATCACAAAGTTCGTTCTTGCAGGCGCCTCGGGAACGGGTACTCGGTACTTGTTCCGGGGTCGCATACCATCGCAGCCAATCTCCGCCATCGCTCGCCGTCCGTCGCCCAGAGTGTGATAGAGTGTTGTAATAGCTGATTTTTTTCTATCCTCTCCGGCCTTCGAGCCCTTGACTTGCCGCCAGATATCGCCTTCAATCGCCCCCGATTTGATGCCGCTCGCATACGGTTTGATGACTGATCCGCGGGCGATTCCAGCGGAGCGCGACGACGATGCCGAAACGCAGC
>JAJEBT010000106.1 GCA_022822405.1 Alphaproteobacteria bacterium | reverse complement strand
GGGAAGGGCTGATGCCCCGAACTTGTCTGACCGTGTGCCGCCGCAGCGCGGAAATGAAAGGAACAGGAACGTAACGCCATGAGAATGACGACCGAAGAGGCCTTCGTGAAGGTGCTGCAACGGCACGGGATCGAGCACGTGTTCGGCATCATCGGCTCCGCCTTCATGCCGATCTCCGACCTGTTCCCCATGGCCGGGATCACCTTCTGGGACGTGGCCCACGAGAGCAACGCGGGCTTCATGTGCGACGGCTACACCCGGGCCACCGGCAAGATCGCCATGTGCATCGGCCAGAACGGTCCCGGCATCACCAACCTCGTGACGCCCGTGAAGACCGCGTACTGGAACCACACCCCGCTGCTGCTGGTGACTCCCCAGGCGGCCAACAAGACCATCGGCCAGGGCGGCTTCCAGGAAGTGCCGCAGATGGCGCTCTTCGAGGAGATGGTCTGCTACCAGGAGGAGGTGCGCGATGCCTCGCGCATGGCCGAGGTGCTCAACCGGGTGATCGAGAACGCGGTGCGCCAGTCGGCGCCGGCCCAGATCAACGTGCCGCGCGACCTCTGGACCCAGGAGGTGGATATCGAGCTGCCGCCGGTGGTGCACCTGGAGCGCGCGGCGGGCGGCGAGGGCTCGGTCGCCGAAGCAGCCCGGCTGCTCTCGGAGGCCCGCTTCCCGGCCATCCTCTCCGGCGTCGGCGTGGTGATCGGGGGCGCGATCGACGAGTGCCGGGCGCTGGCCGAGCGCCTCGATGCGCCGGTCTGCTCCGGCTACCAGCACAACGACAGCTTTCCCGGCTCGCACCCGCTTGCCGCAGGCCCTCTCGGCTACAACGGCTCCAAGGCCGCGATGGAGCTGATCGCGCAGGCAGACGTGGTGCTGGCTCTCGGCACCCGGCTCAATCCGTTCTCGACGCTCCCCGGCTACGGCATCGACTACTGGCCAAGGGACGCGGCGATCATCCAGGTGGAGTTGAACCCGGACCGCATCGGGCTCACCAAGAGGGTCACGGTCGGGATCTGCGGCGATGCGAAGAAGGTGGCACGCCAGCTCCGCGAACAGCTTTCCCCCACCGCCGGCGACGCGGGCCGCGAGGAGCGCCGGGCGGCGATCCACCAGACCCGCTCCGCCTGGCTACAGACGCTCGCCAGCATGGACCACGAGGACGACGATCCCGGAACCACATGGAACGTGGACGCGCGCACGCGCGAGCCGGAGCGGATGTCAGCGCGGATGGCGTGGCGCGCGATCCAGGACGGCTTGCCCAAGGACGCCATCATCTCGTCGGACATCGGCAACAACTGCGCCATCGGCAACGCCTATCCGACCTTCGAGGAGGGCCGGAAGTACCTCGCGCCCGGCCTCTTCGGCCCGTGCGGCTATGGCTTCCCCGCCATCCTCGGCGCCAAGATCGGGTGTGCGGACGTGCCTGTCGTCGGCTTCGCGGGCGACGGCGCCTTCGGCATCTCCATGAACGAGATGGTCTCGGTCGGGCGCGAGGGCTGGCCCGCGATCACCATGGTCGTCTTCCGCAACTACCAGTGGGGCGCAGAGAAGCGCAACTCGATCCTCTGGTACGACAACAACTTCGTCGGCACCGAACTCAATCCCGACCTGAGCTACGCGAAGGTGGCGGATGCCTGCGGGCTGAAGGGCGTCGCGGTGAGCACCATGGAGGAGCTGACGGCAGCACTCCGTGAGTCCTGCGAAGCGCAAGCCGACGGCATCACCACTTTCATTGAGGTGATCCTGAACCAGGAGCTGGGCGAGCCCTTCCGCCGCGACGCGATGAAGAAGCCCAACGTCGTCGCCGGCATCGACGGCGCCGACATGCGCCCGCAATAGTGGACATCGCGGACCGCCTCATCGCGCAAGCGAAGGAGCGTCGGCGCAGCGTCACCCTGCCGGAGTGCGATGAACCTAAATCCCATAGACGACTGACGGTGACGTCGAGCCACGGGCGGCGCGATTGCGTCCCGGGTCGTGGTGCAAGAGGCTCGCGCCTTACGCGCGGCAATCAGCGGTGGAGCCCGGCCAATCCGGGATGCCCGTTGTTCGTGCCGAGGGGACGGCAGCGCGCTTTTTCACACTGTCCCGCCGGGCTACCCTGACGTCAGGCTGAAAGCATGCTTCGCCATGGCGACGGTGAAGTGGGCCGAGACTTGGGTTGTCATGCGCGCAGAGGTCGGACTGCGATTCCGCTACACCACCCAATCGGTGAACGCGATCATCGAGGCGACCTGAGACCGGCCGAGGTCCGAAGACAGGCGATGTCCCTGGAGGTGATTGACGAAACCGCTTCCGCAATGCCGGGATCAGCGATTGTAGTATCCATCGACGTGGCACCGACCGGACCGCATCATGCTGACCTTCACCGAAGAGCTTGTCCTGCTACTGAACGACGAGGACGGTGCGCCGCTACCGATCCGGCAGGATATCGTGGCGTGTGCACTCGTCGGCGCCGTGCTGATGGACCTGGCGTTCGCTTATCGGATCGATACCGACCTCGAGGCGCTCTTCGTCAGCGACCCCACGCCGACCGGCAAGCCCACGCTCGACCGCATATTAGAGAGGATCGCGGCCCGTACCGAGGTCTGCGATACCAAGATGTGGATCGGCACGCTATCCGTCGAGGAGGCGCCCTCCATTCACGAACAGACCCTGGCGGGCCTCGTCGAGAGCGGAATCCTGACGGTGCAGGAGAGCAGACTCCCGTGGATACGGTCCCGGCGCTATCCGAGCAGCGACGGCAAGACGGCAAAAGAGCTCCGCCGGCATGTCGCCGACGTGTTGACCTCCGACGAGATTCCCGACCCTCGCGATGTCGCCCTGATCTCCCTGTTGGACGCCTGCGAAATCCTCCCCGACATCTTCCCGAGACAGGAGATAGAGGATTTTCGTCCCCGAATTGCGTTGCTGCGCAGGATGGACCTGATCGGCAGGGAGGTCGCAGGCGCCATCGCCGAGATCGAGCGCTCGATCATTCAAGCGGTGCGCGCCCGGGCCGCTCAGTTCAAGAAGCTGCTGCTGATCCTCTCAATCGCCGCAGGTGTGGCCGCGTTCGCAACGCTTGTGGCCCCGCGCTTCCCGGTGGCGGATCGGTTCAGTGCCCTGTATTTCGAGCGCCTCTGGTTCGACGGCGGCTGGCAACTGTGGAGCGGCTTCGCGCTTCTCGGATTGAGCGGCGCCGGCGTCCTCGCGGTCCTGCTCCTGAAGCTGCGAGCGATTGCCCGCCTGGGCGGCTTCAACTGGTGGCGGCTTGCTCATGTCGGGTTCGGCATCGCCTGCGTGCTCGCGCTCTTCGCGCATACCGGCTTTCGCTTCGGGACCAGTCTCAACGCGGCGCTGATGGGCTGCTTCCTGGCCGTGCTGGTCCTCGGCGGCCTGGCCGGAGCCTGCACTAACGCAGCGGGTCAACTCAGGAAATGGGGGATCAAGCCGAAGCAGCGCATCATTCCGATGCGGGTGCACATCGTTGCGCTCGTTCCCCTGCCTGCACTCCTGATCATCCACATCATCGCTGTCTACCTGTACTGATGAGGCTCGTGCATGTCGCGCAAGACGGCCCTCCATGTCTGCTGGGTGCTGGCGACCCTGGCGGCCATCGGTGTGATCACGATGTGGATGACGGTTGGCGGAGACCGCGAAGTCCTCCTGATCGGCGCAACCACCGATGCCCACCATCAGTTCGAGCTGGCATGCGAGAGCTGCCACACCGCAGCGGTCTTCGCCAACAGGAAGGCGGCGTTGAAGGGGCTGAACAAGGCCTGCCGGAACTGTCACGAGGACGAGCTGAAGGACGCCAACGACAGCCATCCGCGCAAGAAATTCCGTAATCCGAGGATGTCCGTCTACTGGGAGCCGCTCGATGGCCGGTCTTGCACGACCTGCCATGTCGAGCATCGCCCCGAGATCACCCGGAAGGGGGCGGTCACTGTCGCAATGGACTTCTGTGAGGCGTGCCACGGCGAGGGCGAGCAGGACGTGCGAACGGACCGCCCGACCCACGCGGGCTTGACCTTCGACACCTGTGCCTCGTCGGGCTGCCACAACTATCACGACAACCGCGCGCTCTATGCGGACTTCCTGGTGAAGCACGCGGACCAGCCCTGGCTCGCGGCCGCGCCCGTGCACGCGCTTGCGGCCCTCCACCGCACCTGGAAACCGCCACGGGAGAAGGCGCTTGGGCGGGACGACGCTCTCGCGCCGGCAGCGGCGCTCGCAGACGAGACGGCCCTCGATCACTGGGCCGGCTCGGGCCATGCGGCCGCGGGCGTGAACTGCGCGGGCTGCCACGTGCCGGAGGTGGCGTCAGGTGCACCGCTCGCCGAGATCGAAGCCGGCTGGACCGACGCGGCACCGCTCACGGTTTGCAGGGACTGCCACAAGCAGGAAGCGAAGACCTTCGCACTCGGTCGGCACGGCATGCGCCAGCACCCCAAGATTGCGCGGCCGCGCAATGCGTCGGCCACCGTCCTTGACGCCGTGCTGCCCGAAGGTGTCACGGAGTGGCTTTCCGACGCGCCCTATCCCGTGCTCATGACCGTGAAGGAGGCGCGCATTCCGATGCGCGCCGATGCCGCCCACGAGTCCCTCGATTGCGGAACCTGCCACCAACCCCATGCGGTCGACGTCGAGCGCGCTGCGGTGGAGGCCTGCATGTCCTGCCACGCCGACCCCCATACTCAGGCTTATGTCGGCAGCCCTCATCATGCGCTTTGGCAGGCGGAGCTATCCGGCGACGCAGAGCCCGGCTCAGGGGTGAGCTGCGCCACCTGCCACATGTTCAAGGTCGAGCGCCGGGGAACGATCTTCACTAGCCATCATCAGAACGACGGCCTGCGGCCGAGCGAGAAGATGATCCGGCCCGTCTGCCTCCATTGCCACGGTCTCGGCTTCGCCATCGACGCGCTCGCGGACGAGGACCTGGTGGCCGGAAACTTCAGGGGACAGCCTGCGGTCCGTGTCGAGAGTATCGACTGGGCGGTGCAGCATACGACATCGGGCGCTCCGAACGATGAGCGTTGAACGCCTGCGCACGTGCCGATTGCAAACCGAGACGATGGGAGACGCACCATGAAACGAACATCGAGCCTGATCGCCGCGCTGGCGGTGGGTGCGGCGGCAACGGTGACGGCTGCAACCGCGGCAGCGGACGATGTTTCTTACGAGCGGGTCGCCGACATGCTGTACACGGTGATGTCCGCAGACCGCGAGGTCTACACGAAGATGGTGATCCAGCGCCTCACAGTGGACGACAAGGTCATCACCGCGTCCGAGCACTTCCAGGACGACCTGGCGTTGCCGCTGCCGGCGCAGATGTTCCGCTTCGGCTCGGAGGCGGCGATGGATGCGACCGAGGACTTCTCCTATGCGCTGCTCTCGCTCCATCCCATCAATAGGAAGAACGGTCCTGGGACGGATCTGGAGAGGGAGGGCCTCGAATTCGTCGTCGACAATCCGGGCGAGAACTTCTACGGCGAAGAGGAGCTGGGCGGAGAGGAGTACTTCACCGCCATCTATCCCGACTACGCCGTCGCCGAGGCCTGCGCGCTCTGCCACAACGACCACAAGGATTCGCCGCGCACCGACATTGAGGTCGGCGACGTGATGGGCGGCGTTGTCATCCGCATATTGATGGATTGAGGGGTTCCTGCTGGCGGCCTCTCGGTGCCAGCACCATGCCACGCAGTGTTGCGGGGTGACTCGTCCCTCGCCCGAATCTCTCGCTGGTCAGGATGGTCTCCAGCGGTATCCGGCGGCGCGCACTCCTTGTGCCGTCCTGGGTGGGGTTCCGACCCATGCAAACGGTCATGGTCGCCGCGGTGTTGAGCCACCGCGTGGGATCTGCTTCACGGCAGACAATGAACGCCGTGCGCGCCGGAGGCGTCCTCATCGTCGCGCTTCGCGCGGCGGTCCCGCCGGGCTAATTTGTCGCGAGGGAGGAAGAAAGTTTCATTATGGCGAGGGTGACTCGGGCCGGTCTGACAAACGCCGTGCTTGACGAGGTCGAACTGCCGGATCGCGATGCGAGGTCTCTCGTGGATGCCGTGATCGATATGGTGGCAGAGCGGCTGACAGCGGGGGAGACGGTGATGATCACCGCCGAGCCGAATGCGCGGCGAATCTCGACCCTGCCGTGCTTCGCAGCCTCCGAGAGGATGCGCGGCGCCAGCGCCGGAGAGACGTTCTCGGCATCCACCAGGACGGCGAGCTGTCGTGGGGCGATGTCGGTCATCGTGGGGAACGTGTGCTGCTCGCCATGACGCCCAACGTCTCCCTCGCTGCGCCGGTTACCGGTAGAACTCGACGTAGAATCGCACCCTTCCAATCAGCTCGACCTCGTGCTCGACCTCCGGCTCGACGACGCCGGGATGGTCGGGGTTCAGGATCAACTCCTCCGCCGGCGACAGGAGGATACGATAGAGAAGCCTTCCGTCGAGTACCACGATCAGGCCCCAGGTCCCTGCTCTCGTGCGATGCGATCTCCTGAGACCCGGCGGCACCGTCTCCTCGGTGAACTCCGGGGTGCGCCGGTAAGGGCGGACAATGGCAGGGAGGGATTTCATCGGCCAAACCACCGATCACGGAGACGGCAAGGCCCACCGACCCCCGACTGCATCGGGATCGCCCGCAGCAAAGTTGTCGGGGCGCCGTCGGCCCAATGAGTTCCCGGCTCCCACTTCCTGCAGCCGGTCAGGCTCCTGTTCATCAGGGGCGCGATCTGCCCTACGTGAGCTGCGGCTTCTTGCGCACCTCGCGCGAGGTGGCAGGCGCATGAACGACGTCGGCACCCTCGCCCCTGGCGTTGTGTCAGCGCCTCACGGATAGACTGAATCGAGTCTTCCCGGGACATGCTCATGATCTTTGCGGCGCTCATGATCGACGCGACGATGGCTGCCATTCCGCGGCGCGGCAAGGGGCTCAAGTCGGTCCTGGCGGATTTGGCACAGGCGCGCGGCGCATAGAACGGCACCCTGTGCGTTCGCACGATGATAGGGAAAATCAATGGCGCCGACACCAGGTATTGGTGGCGACGATTGCGGGCCACGAGCGAGCAAACGTAGAATTTCGACAGGCTCGATTCTCTGCAGGAAGTTGTGCGCACCATGAAATATATGCTTCTGGCGGCCGGCCTGGCGCTTCTTTTGGCGGGCTGCATTCATGATGGAGACGGAGTCTCCACGTCCGGAGACACAACCGTTCAGCCGGAGCCCCCGAAGTCGGAAGAGGAGCGGCGGCTGGCCTATGCCGCGCACCCCGAGTTCCGCAACCAGTACGGTCTGGAACAGGTCAAGGCGCACCATGCGTACGCCCGCGGCGCGACCGGCAAGGGGGTGACGCTCGGCATCGTTGACAGCGGTGTCGACCCGAGCCACCCGAAGTTCGCGGGTAAGCTTCAGTCGAGCAATGTCGAGGGCTACGAGCCCGACTTCGACACCTGCGACAACCCAGCCGCCGACGGCGACTGTCACAGCCTGGTCGGGCATGGAACGTTCGTCGCGGGCATTATGGCAGCGAACAGGCGGGCGAGCCCGGACGCGGGCACCGGTAGCGCGTCGGCCATCCACGGGGTCGCTTTCGACGCTGATGTGATCTCGGTGGGATTCCGCGATTTGGGCGAAACCCTCGAGGACATCCTCGGCGATTACCCCACGCCCGAGCAGATCCGCGACCTTCCCGATCTGCTGCGCGACCTCGAGTCCAGCCTGGAAGAGCAGTTTGCGTCAGCCTTTGAGCGTCTGAACGGGCGCGTAACTGCGGTCAACGCGAGCTTCGGGCTGCCCGGAAACATCGAGGACTTCGGCGCCGATGCGCTGCGTAAGCGCTTCCCCAACGTGATCGATGCCATCGCGCAGGTCGATACCCCGGCCGGCGCACGCACGATCTATGTTTGGGCAGCTGGCAACGCCCGGGGCGAGATCGATCTGGACGGCTCCGTCGAGTCCGGCAGTTCGGTCGAGATCGTGGCTGGGCTTCCAGTCAGAATCCCGGAGCTGCGGGGTCATTCCCTGGCTGTGGTGGCGACGGACCAGCAGGGCGGCATCGCGGGTTTCTCGAATCTTTGCGGCATCGCGAAGGAGTTCTGCCTGGCGGCACCGGGCGTAAACATCACCGGTCCGGTGCCGAGCTTCTACTGCCCGGCCGGTACGGCGGAATGCTACCGCACGTTCGAAGAGGCCGGCACGTCGTCGGCCACGCCGTTCGTGACGGGCGGGATCGGTCTGCTCGCGCAGCACTACCGCAACCAGCTCGGCAACGACGAGATCGTTGAGCGAATGCTCGCGACCGCCGATCGGACGGGTGAGTATGCCGACTCGGACGTGTATGGCCGGGGCTTCCTCGACCTCGACGCCGCGACGCATCCGGTGGGCGAGACGCGGATGCTGACCGGCCGCGTGCTGTCCGGTCCCTCGGCGCCGAGCGCCGCCAGCGTATTCCACCTGGGCGGCGCGTACGGGGATTCGCTCGCGCGGGGGTTCGCGTCGCGGGAGGTCGCAAGCTTCGACGACCTGGACGCGCCATTCTTCCGCCCGCTTGGCGACTACCTCGGGCCCAGCCGGTCTTCCATGTTCGGGCTCGAAGAGCGTCTTGGAACACTGGGACGCGATCCACGCGGCCCAAGGTGGCGCATGAATGACACCGAGTTCCGACTGCGCCTCAATGCTGTGGCGACGTCTCATGACTTCGGTGGCGTGCAAGGTTCGGACTTCCGCAATGAGGCGGACGCGTCCGCCTCGCTCGGCTCGTTGTCGCTCGCTCAGGAGCTCGGAGGCGGTCGGCTGCTGTTCGGATACCGCGCCCACCCGGGCTGGCAGTTCGGGCTCCATGCCGGCAACGGCAAGGCGGGTGAAGGATCCGGATCGATCGATCCGGGCGTGTTCACCTATGAGGGCGCATTCGTCAATCCGTTCCTTGGGTTTGCCCGCGACGGCGCCAGCATCGGCTACGGGGCGTCCCTCGGCGCGGCTTGGTTCCGTATCGCGGCTTTCCATGGCAAGGCACAGCATGGGGAACTGCGCGACCCCGATGCGGGCCAGGCCACGGGTGCGTTGACCGAGTACGGCTTCGGCCGATCCGGCCTCGCCGTGCAGGCGGGGTGGCTCTCGGAAGCCGAGGCGGCAGTGGGCGGGCGGCCGAGCGGCGCGTTCGGCGAGATCGCTGCGGACTCCGTCATCGCGGGGCTCTCGGCGCGTCGTTCACTCGGCGCCGGCTGGACTCTGTTCACCAGCGCCCATGCGGGCATGAGCCGCGCCGGGATGCAAGGGCATGGCATGGTACGTGACCCATCGGCGCTGTGGACCGGTTCGTTCGCTCTGGGTCTCGTCGGTGAGAGTATGGATCGTGCCGGAGGACGGTGGGGATTCCGATTGTCTCAGCCGCTACGCGTCGAGGCGGGTCATGCGCAGTTGCGGTGGGTGTCGGGCCGCACCCCCGACGGACGGGTCACGGTCGAGCAGGCCGCCCTGGACCTGGAACCCTCGGGCCGTCAGCTGGATCTGGAGCTGATCTACTCCCGTCCGTGGGCAGGCGGACAGGCGCATCTAGCCGCTATCGTCACGCGCGACGCAGAACACGTCCAGGGCGAGCACGAAGCCGCACTGCTGACACGCTATAGCCGCTCGTTCTAATTCGGCGAGGTACTCAGCCTTCGCGAGGTCCGTGGCAGACGCGAAGCTCCGGGCGGACGGCATTCCCGATAAAGGGATGGTTGCAGGGCAGACGAGCGCTCCTGTGGCGATGTGCACCGTCGTATTTGCAGCCCGAGGCTTCTGAAGGGCTGCAGCGGTATGGGTATGCTACGCGGCGAGGGCAACCCGAACCAGCAAGGCCTTCGCCGACCACGCTCCGCACCCCGCCTGCTGAGCGAAGGGCAACGCGAGCCACTCGGGCAGCGGTCAGTATGCCTCCTGAAGGGCGTGCCCCGCCGCTCTCCGATCAAGCCCGAAATAGCACGCACCGGACGGCACGGCCGGGACGGCCTCCGGGGGCGGCTTGAACTGCCGTTCGAGGTGCTTGCATCGCGAAGACGGAGGGTCTCGCGAACGGCAACGATCCTGCCTACCCGGCCACCGCTGGCGTGGCGGCTATAGTTACGTTGCGACGCCTGCGCGCAGGGCCAAGCGGAAACATGATCGACTCGTATTGCATTTACAATCACGCGGGAAATTCGGGCTCAACGCGAACTGAACCCAGCGAATCGTAGTTCTTCTTTGTCGTTCAATGGGTTTCCGCGCTTTGACTATTACGCGCTTGTCGCGCAGCAGGATGGCGTCGGTGACCGAGCACGTCGCTCAGATTGCAGGGGCTGTCCGTACTCATCCCGTGACCTCGGCGATCCTACTCGCGATGCGATTGGCGGCCGCTTTTACGGGGTCGTTGGCCAAGTGCGCGTAGCGCGAGGTCGTCGTCACCCTGTTGTGGCCAAGGAGCTTGCCGATCATCGGAAGCCCTTCACCGACCAGCAGACCGCCGCTGGCAAAGCTGTGCCTGAGGTCATGGATTCTCAGATTCTCGATCCCGGCCCGGTCGAGAATGCGGCGCCACGAGTCGTGCAGGTAGGCGATGTGCTTGCCACCCCTGATGCCCGGCAACACCCACGGACTGCCGTCTGCGCGCGGGATGCCCCGCAGCACCGCTATCGCCGGATCGCCCAAGTGCACCACCTTCGAACCGGTCTTGCTCTCCGGCAACCTGAGCTCGCCTGCCTCAAGATCGACGTGCTCCCACCGAAGGCTCATGATCTCCCCGCTCCGGCACCCTGTCAGCATCAGCAAGCGTATCGCGGCGATCGCCACCGGGGAGACGAAGCCCTCATCCTCCGCGTCCCGCAGCGCGGCGCCGAGGCGGCGGTACTCGTCGTCCGAGAGAAACCGCTCCCGCTTGTGCTCAGCATACTTCTTGACGTGCCGGCATGGATTGACGCCCTCGGGCCGCATCTCCCAGACCTCGGCGAGCGTCAGCATGCGCGAGAGCACGCTCAGCGTCCGGTTGGCATGGCCGGGGACGTCGCGCATCTCGTGGTGAAGAGCGGCGACGTCGTTCTTGCCGAGATCGCCGACCCTGCGCTTGCCAAGCCGGGGAAGGATGCGGTTGTCGATGATCTTGCGGTAGAGCCGCGCGGTGCCGGGCTTCAGATGACCAGGGGCGTACTCGTCCATGAAGCGCTTGGCGAGGTCTGCCACGGTGGCGCCTCTCTTCCCACGGGGAATCTTCCCTTCGAGATCGCGGCCGGTCTTCGCAAGAGTGACAATCTCTGCTGCCTTTGCCCGCGCGGCGGCGGGCGTGATGGGGCCGTGGGGTCCGATGGTGACTTTGACGGATCGTCCCTCGTGTCGGTACTTGACGATGTAGACCTTGCGCCCCGTCGGATGGACGCGGACCCCGAAGCCTGTGATGGCGTCGTCCCAGAGAATTCTCTCCCGCTCTTCGGGGACGAGGGCATCGACGGTTCTCTTGGTGATTTTCGGCAAGGTGCTTGACCTTTCGTGCTGGTTCGGGCGCCACATAGGTACCTGTAGAACGCGAACCGGAGCGTACGATACCGTACTTCTGACCGCAAGGGAATTCACACAATGCACTGAAAATAGTGCCGTATCGTACTCCTCTCGTCTTCTGGAGCCATAATCCCAATACTATGGTGCGGTGCACGGCGCAGATCCGGTGCGACACCATTATGTCATGAGGAGCGAAGGGACCGCGGCAGACGATGTCGGAATGACGGGGCGCTTCCCTGGCAAGAGCATCCCTCCCGGAATCCCGCTTATCCCACTTAATCCCACTTATCCCGGCGAATCCCACTTATCCCGGCGAATCCCACTTATCCCGGCGAATCCCACTTAATCCCGGCGAATCCCGCAGAAAAATGTTGATTCTTGTCCCATGGGGGCGAGGACTGTCGCACCGGTCGGGGAGCGCGCGGCGCGCGCCGCCCGCGGGTCAGGAGGCGGGGCGCAGGCCATGTCGACCGCGACGAAGCGGTCGACCCCGCCCGCCCTGAGCGCATCGAGCGCCGGCGGGTTGCGGCCGATCTGCTTGGTCATCGCCAGCAGGTCGAGGCCGAGCCGGGCCGCCTCTGCGCTCATCAGGCGCGCGTTCTCGGTCATCGTACCGAGATCGAGCAGATAGGCGCCTGCGGGCACCCGACCCGCCCGGTGCAGCGTGACGGCCGCTTCGAGGAATGCCCGGTTGCGGTC
>JAJEBT010000154.1 GCA_022822405.1 Alphaproteobacteria bacterium | reverse complement strand
GCCTTCGGTCGCGAAGCGTGCGGGTTGCCGCGTAGCTTGGCCGAGAAGCCGTCGCCTTCAGGCGACGGAGTGTTCACGAGCAACCTCTTCCATCCCTCGGTCTCGATCTCGTTCATCTCAAGGGTGTAGGGTCTGGAACGTGATGGAGACACGCCGCGTCACACCTTCCAGATCCCGACCATGCGAACCGGGCTGGCTGGCCGAACTCGCGCAACAGGGCATGCTGCCCAAGCTTCCGAACGTGTGGCTGGAAACAAGCGTCGAGGACGGCAGCGTCCTATTCCGCATCGAGGAGCTGCACCAGGTTGCGGCGGCTGTCCGCTTCGTGGATGCCCGAAGTCAACAGGAATCAAGCGGAATCAGCGTGGGAAGATCCTGCCCGGAGGGGCGTTCTGAAAGGGCGCGGCTGGGCCGAATGCCCTGCCCCGTTCCGACGGCATTGCTGCTCATTCAAGCGGCGCTCCTTGTTTGACGTCTATAATACTACGTGATAGAGGTGAGTCCACCTGGTTCGCGGAGAGACTCGGTCAATGCGCAACTTCATCACTGCAGCACTCTCCAAGGCAGCGACCAAACACACGATTTCCGATCAGAAATTCGTTGCCGCGGCAGAAAGGATCCGAGCTGGCAACGCCTCAGCAGACCTTGGCGGAGGCCTTTTCAAGGAGCGCATAGCCAGGGAGGGGCAAGGTCGATCCGGCGGGTTTCGCACGGTGCTCTGCTTTCGGGAGGGCGGAGACATGCTCTTCTTTGCCATTTTCGCAAAGAAGCGCAAAGGCAACTTGACAAAGAAGGAACTGGAGGCGGCTCGAAAGTTCGCTGCCGAGTTTCGGAAACAGACGGAGAAGGAAATCCAGAGGCAGATCGCCGATAGTACGATCCGGGAACTCAACGTTGGAGGTGACGATGCTGTGACACAACCTGACGACAAGAAGGAAACGAACGAAACTGACATGCAAGATGATCAAGGCGAGCTAAATTCATGACCGATAGCGACGATACAGGAATGCAGTACAAGTCCGAGGTGATGGCGCAGATACACGCCGCGGCCCAGGACATGAGGGACTTGGATCTCATTTCCAAGACGACGATGGCCGAGTTCGACGAACTCTGCCTCACTCCGATCAAGGCCCTGGCCCCGGAAGAAATTCGCGAGCTCCGGGATCGCGAGGCCGCAAGCCAGGCGGTCTTTGCACGTTACCTGAACGTGACGCCCGGGGTGGTGAGCCAGTGGGAACGTGGCGACAAGCGGCCGGGCGGTCCGGCTGCGAAGTTGCTGGCGCTCGTGAACGCAAAGGGGCTTGAAGCCATAGCGTGAGGCTATTCGCTCCCCTGCCCTGCCCTTTGAGAATGCCGCGACCTGGTCTTTCTAGCCGTGTCGCTGCTTTTACTAATCGGATATTTGAGGATATCCGATTAGTTTACTGTATCATGTCCCCGCCATGATACAGGCCGTGCGACTACCAGCATCGTCACTTACTGCGCTGATTTGCCGGCACACTTCGCCTGCCTACCTTATCTAACCGCTTATGGTTATTATCGGATATTTGCCCTTAGCCGCTTTACCTTTGAAGCCGCTTGCGTACGCGAGACCTTTCTGCTATCTATCCGATATTAACGTTAATCAGATAATGGGAACTAGTCATGCCAGTCGTTACCGTCGCATCGCCAAAGGGCGGGGCAGGGAAATCCACCGCCGCGGTTCTGCTTGCGACCGAGCTCGCACGGGCAGGGGCCAACGTCGTGCTCCTGGACTGTGACCCGAACCGGTCCCTAAGCATGTGGGCCGAACGAGGCCGGATGCCGGAACGGATCAGCGTGCTGGCGGACATCGGCGAAGGCGAAATCATCCGGACGGTCAAGGAGCATGACAGAGACGGGACGGTGGTCATCGTGGACCTAGAAGGCGTCGCCTCGCGGTTGGTATCGCGCGCAATATCCCAAGCGGACCTTGTGCTTACGCCGATGCGCGCTACTTCGCTTGATGCCACGGTCGGCGCACGGGCAGTGCAGCTGGTGGCCGAGGAAGAGGAGGTGATCGGTCGCAGGATCAGGCATGCCGTCGTGTTCACCATGACACGGGCGATCCGGTCACGGGCGCACAAGGGCATCGAAAGATCGCTGCGCGGGCAGGGCCTGGACGTGATCGAGCCGCCTCTTATGGAGCGCGGCGCCTTCGCGGACCTTTTCGAACTGGGCGGCGATCTGCACAACATGCCGGACTGCGGCACGATCGGTAATGCCAGGGACAATGCTGGAGCCTTTGCCCAGGCAGTCATCGAGCGGCTCACATCGGAGGACGTCGCATGACGGAACCATACGCAATCGACATCCGGGGCTTGCGGAGACGGCCGAAGGAGGAGGCGCCGGATACGGCGTCCCGGGTCGACGAGGTGGGCGAGACGCTCGGCTTCGTCGAACGGGAGCCGCAAAAGCGACGCGGACGACCGAAGTCGCCGCGCACGGGCCAGGTGCACGCCAGGGTCCTGCCCGGGTATTCGGAGGAGATCGCAGCGGAAGCACGCCGCAGGGGCGTGCAGCAGGGCGTGCTCATCGAAGAAGCATGGCTTCTCTACAAGCAGGATAAGGGCGTGTGATGGCCGACCTTGCCACGCCCCATGACACGTACTTCCGCGCATTGCTTTCCGATCCGGGACGCGTGCGCGACTTCCTTCGCGATCACCTGCCAAACGACATATCGGGACGGCTGGCGGACAGCCCGCCCGAACTCGTCGAAGGCAGCTTCGTCGACGAGGCGCTTGCCGGCAGCCAGAGCGACCTGCTGCTGAAGGCAGGCCTCGCTTCCGGCGGAGATGCCTTCATATACTTGCTCGCGGAGCACAAGAGCTATCCCGATCCCGGTCTCCCGCTTCAGCTGGCCTCGTACATGATCCGGATATGGAAGCGGTACGCGGGCACGTCCGCGGCCAAGCTGCGCGCGCTTCCCCCGATCGTTCCGGTGGTCGTGTACCACGGGGAGGCGAAGTGGACCGTGGCCGAAAGCCTGCGCGACATGATCGATGCCGATCATCCGGAACTGGATTTTCTGCCGGGCTCGGGTTACATATTCCGCAACCTGCGCGCCATGGACATCGCCGAGCTGTCGCGGAATCCTGCGTTGAGAGCGGGATTCATCGCGCTGCGGCGGGAGGCGCTGACCTTCATGGCGGAGATCGCGGAAAGCGTGCCCGAGGGTGACGACCTGAGGCGGCAGACCATGGAATACGTCCTTCGCGTCTACGACCTGGGCCTGGAGGAACTGAGAACGAGACTGAGGAACGACGGACACAACGAACTGGAGGCGCTCGTGGGAACGATAGCAGAGACATTGCTGGAACAGGGCGAAGTGCGTGGACTGGCCAAGGGCCGCGCGCAAGGCGAAGCGCTCGGACTTGAGAAAGGCGAAGCGCTTGGGCTGGCAAAGGGCAAGGCCGAGACCTTCCTGCGACAGGCCCGCATCAGGTTCGGAGGCGTTCCGGCTGCGCGGGCCGAAGAGGTCCGTGCCGCCGACGTGGCCACGCTCGACCGGTGGCTTGAGACGCTGATCGGCGCCGACACCCTGGACGAGGTCTTCGACCCGAAAAGGCGCCACTGACCGGCGGCGCGCAGGAGAGGGGAGACGTGTTGCCGGGGCTCTCAGGGCGATCCGTGAACTCCGGCCCGTCACGCCGAATTCCGTCGAGCCGGTTCCGCTCGATGAAATCCGTACCGCAACGCGCCGCGAAACCCGCCCCCGACATTCCGTCCAGGGCTCGGTCGCCAGACACCGGTCTGAACGAGGCCGCCTTCCGGCAGGACCATGAGCTGCGCCTCGAAGGACGGCGGCTGGGGAGTCTTCGCGGCGGCAGCCTCCGGATCACCTGCGGCTGCGGCCATTCCGGCGACGTTCCGGTCCTTGCCCTCGTCTCCCGGCACGGGCAAGAGGCCCGGGTGGGCGACGCCGTCGCCAGGATGCGATGCAGCGCCTGCGGCGGGCGGCGCATCCGGGAGATCCGGTGGCTGGCATCGGAAGACGACATGGGAGGAGGACGAGATGAAAGATGACGCGCCCGGCATGAAGGACAGGGCAGGGAACGACGGTGCGGACACCGTGCGGGTCGAGCTCCCCCGCGAGGCTTGCGAGACGCTTTCCGACATGTGCGCGCTCCTTGCGGACTTGATCGCGGACACCGGCTGCGGATGCGAGGCCTGCGAAGAGCGGGTCGCGCAGGCCGACGCATGGGAAGGCGTGTTCCGGGGGATGGCGGAGGCCGAGCCGGGCACGACGCACGAGGCCGTCCCGGGCCCGGAGGGTTACGTCCATTGAGCCGCCGGTTCCGGATGGCGGTTCCTTGTCGAACTCCACGCGCGCACGGACACGATCCGCGCGATGTCAGCTGGCCTGGCTGAACGGGACTGGAGCGGATGGGCGGGAATCGAACCCCCGTCTTGAGCCTGGAAGGCCCGTGCTCTGCCATTGAGCTACATCCGCGTTGCCATGCGCGTAAGTCCCGATGCCGCGCAGGTCAAGCCGGTTTCCCGCCGGTGGCCGCGCCGTCCAGCTGATGTCAGGGCTGGACGCGCGGCCGGGGGTCCGACCCGTCCGGGGTGCAATCCGGAAAAGGGCCGGAACGACAGGCTGGACCGGATCGCGGACGTTGGCAACCGGGTGACCGGATGACACGACTTCGAGCGTCGTGCGATCGAGGACACGGCGGCGAGGGGCGGGCGGTCGGAGATCCCGCGTGGCGCGTTCGCCAAAATGCCGGCAGGGAATTCCGGCAACGAAGAGGACGGCATCAGGCGCACGCGTCCCGGAGCGGTGTGATCGGAAGGAGAGCCAATGCCGGAAGCCGCGGAAACCAGGAGCCTCGCGGTCCTGATCGACGCCGACAACACGAGCGCGAAGCACGCGCAGGCGATATTCGACGAGATCGTGGAGCTCGGCGAGGCCAACGTGCGCCGCATCTACGGCGACTTCTCGCACGGCCGGCTCGCCGCGTGGGACAAGGCCATCCAGTCGCTTGCGATCCTGCAGCACCAGCAGCGCAGCAACTCGAAGGCAGCAAGAACGCGTCCGACTTCGACATCCGGAAGGAGCGCGGCGCGGTCCATGTCCGCCGCAAGACCGACGCGCCAGGGGGTGCTGGTGGCGCAAGGGACGGGTCCATGTGACCGTGACCCTGGAACGGCGAGATTTCCTGCAGGGCGCGGCGACCCGGTCGTCGTTCGCTGCGGTGGCAGGTTGCCGGAGGTGTCGCGTGGAGATATACCGCGCGGACCACGCAGCCGGAGAGACCAGATTGGGCAACAAAAAGTTTCTGAATCCAGGAAATAGCTCTTGACAGGCGTGACTGTCCAAATCCTGCTTTTCGCAGCTTCGCAGCTTCGCAGCTTCGCAGCTGACGGTCTCTATCCGCTACGGCTGACCGACAAGAGATCTGGTGGCGGCCGACGGTCGAGCACCTGCTTCGCGCAACTTCCCGTCGGAACGCCATCGCTCCGCCAGCTTGCCAATGACCGCACGCCCGGTGCTGCGGGCGGTGCACGCCGCAATCTGGCCATGGGCGGGTCAGTTTTCAACGCGATTCCGAATGGAGACCGCGCCTCGGCGGTTCCCGCTCGGGGCGAACCGCGATGACAGATCGGCAGATGACGTTCGATCTGGCCGAGCGGCCCACCGCCCGCACGATCCTCGATCGCATCCGCACGGAAAGCCGGGACGAATCCGAAAAGGGACGGTGGTTCGAGCAGCTGTTCATGCGCATCGCGCGGCAGGAGCCCGAATTCGAGATCGACGAGATCTGGCGCTGGCCGGACTGGCCGGATCGCGAGGCGCTGACAGGCCTCGACGGCCGCGACATCGGGATCGACCTCGTGGCACGCCGGACCTCCGGCGAGTGGGTCGCCATCCAGTGCAAGTGCTACGACGAGCGTCACACGCTCGGCAAGGGCGAGATCGACAAGTTCCTCGGCGGCTCGCAAAACCCCGTATTCCGGCTTCGCTGGATCGTGGCCACGTGCCGCTGGGGGCCGAATGCCGAACGGGCGATCCGGAACGCCCATCCACAGGTCGCGCAGATCGACTTCCGGGAACATCTCGACGTCCAGCTTGACGAACGCGACGCCGAGCGTCCGGTGCAGGAGCCCTGGCCCCTGCAGGCAGAGGCGATCGAGGACGTCGCAGGCGGGCTCGCCGACCATGACCGCGGGCGCCTCATCATGGCCTGCGGCACCGGAAAGACCTTTGTCTCCCTGCGCATCGCCGAGCAGATCGTCGAGGACGGGCAGCGCATTCTGTTCGCCGCGCCGACCATCGCGCTCGTCTCGCAGGCGCGGCGCGAGTGGCTGCGGCACGCGACTCGCCGCCTGGAATGCATCGTCGTGTGCTCCGATCCGACGGCCGGCGGGCGGAACGAGAACGAGGACATCGGGATCTCGGAACTTGAATGCCCGGTCACGACGAACCCGGAGGAGATTGCCCGCGCCCTCGGCGACCACGACCCTGCCCGGGTCATCTTCTGCACCTATCAGTCGCTCCGGCAGGTGACGGACGCCCAGGCCCTTCACGGTGCGCCCGCGTTCGACCTTGCAATCGCCGACGAGGCGCACCGCACGACCGGGGCGCTGCACGCCGCGCAACGTCACTCCGGCACGCGGCGCGTCGATTTCCAGGAGTTCCACGACGACGGGCGGCTCAAGGCACGCAAGCGTCTCTACATGACCGCGACCCCGCGGCTCTACACCCAGCGTTCCAGGAACAAGCTCGCCGAACGGGGGATCGAGGTCGTCGACATGGGCGACCACGACGTCTACGGGCCGGAACTGCATCGTCTTCCGTTCGCAAAGGCCGTGGAACACGGGATGCTCTCGGACTACCGGGTGATCGTCCTGGGCGTCGGCGAGGAGAGCGTCACTCCGGGCCTGCGCAGGACACTCGAGGGCATCAGCCCGTCAAGCAGCCGGAAGCAGGCGCCAACGACCAACGACATGACGCGCGTTCTCGGCGTCTCGCTCGCCGTGAACGGGGTCACGGAAGGCGCCAGCCTCGATCAGCCAGGCCAGCTTCGCCGCACCATGGCATTCGCCAACAGCGTTCCGCGCTCGAAGTGGTATGCCGAGGCGCTGATGGAAAGCGAGGTCCTGAGGTCCACCACGCGCCGCATGCGGGACGGGAAGGCCATGAAGGTCCTTGCCAGCCACCTTGATGCATCGGCCAGCGCGCTTCGTCGCAACCGGGAACTGCGGGAGCTTGCCGGCGCCGACACCGACGGCGAATGCCGCGTCATCTCCAACGTAAAGCTGTTTACCGAGGGGGTGGACGTGCCGTCACTTGACGCGGTCGCGTTCCTCGATCCCCGCGACAGCCAGGTCGATGTCGTCCAGGCCGTCGGCCGCGTCATGCGAAAGGCGCCGGGCAAGCGCTTCGGCTACATCATCATCCCGGTGGTCGTCGCGCCGGGCGGCGACGTGGCGACCGCGCTCGAGCGCGGCTCGGAAGGCTACTCGACCGTTGGCCGGGTCCTGCGTGCGCTGCAGGCGCATGACGGTCGCCTTGCGGAATCCCCGGCCAGTTTCGTCAGGGTCTACGAGGCGAAAGCCGCAAGTCCGCCGCGAGACGCCGGCGGCGATCGCGACGCCGAAGGCCAGTCGCTGCAGTTGCGGCTCGACCTCAAGGAGGCCGAGCAGGGAATCTACGCGCATGTCGTCGCAGCCTCCGGGCTCGGAAAGCCTGGCCAGCTTGTCGCCAACGAGATTTCCGACGTGGTGCGGCGGGCAAGCGCGGCCTTCCAGGACGAGGCGCTGGAGGGTCCGCTTGCGGCGGCTCTCGATCTCGTGCCGGAAGTCGACGGCGGCGCGAAGGGGGTCTGCACGGTCGCCGCGCTGATGCTCTGCAATGCCGCGCTCCTGCAGCGGCGGCTGCGCGACGAGCCGGAGCTGAAAACCATCGTGCGGCTCGACAAGGTTTCTGGCGCACGTCATCCGGAGGACATTCTCGAGGTCGCATGGGAGTCGATCCTAGAGAAGGACTATGCACCGGTGTTCAGGCCCGCTCTCGCGGTCCTGGATGCGCTGCGCGAGGGGAAGGGCATCGACGATGCGCTGCGCATGCTCGCCGAGTGCGCAAATCGCGTGGCGGATTCCCTGAGCGACCTCGGCTACGACCATGCCGGGCCGCTCTACCATCGCATCCTCGGATCGGCGAAGAGCGACGGCGCCTTCTACACGAACAACCTTTCTGCCGTCATGCTTGCACGTCTTGCGTTCGATCCGGGATTCATCGACTGGTCCGATCCGGACGCGGTGGCCGGGCTCAGGATCATCGATCCGGCGTGCGGAACGGGGACGCTGCTGATGGCGACGCTCCAGACGATCAAGGCGCGGGTTGCGGAGGCAGCCGGCGAGGCGACCGACGAGGGCAGGGGGGCCACCCTCCACAGGCTCTTGGTGGAAGACGTTCTATGCGGCCTCGACATCAACCGCCACGGCGTCCAGCTGGCCGCGTGCAACCTCACGCTCGGCGCGCCGACGGTCGACTACGCCCGCATGAACCTGGTGACCATGCCGCATGGTCCCCGGGCCGAGGGGCCGCCGAAGGCCGGCTCGCTGGAGATCCTGACCGCCGCAGACGCGACGCGGACGGACCTGCAGGCGATGATGGAGCCGTCACGGGACCTGGAGAGCCTCGATGCCGCCCAGGTCAACGACAGCGAGGACATCCGGTTCCCGCTGAAGGATCTTGACGCCGTGATCATGAACCCGCCGTTCACCGCGAACGAAAACCGGAACCGGAAGTACGGCCAGGCCGGCCGGAAGGCGATGCAGCTCCATGAGCTCGGAATCCAGAAACATCTTGAGCAAAGAGACGGTGCCATGACGGGGGTTGTTACGGCAAACAGCATTGGTACATTCTTCTCTCCGCTCGCAGACATGCTGCTGCGGGACACTGCTGCAACACAGGCAAAGGTCATTCCGACGACGGCGTGCACAAATACGAGCGGGCTGGCAGAGCGTCGGTTTCTTGCAAGGCGGTTCCATGTCGAGACGGTGGTGACCAGCCATGACCCGCGACGGCCGAATTTCAGCGAGAACACCGCCATCCATGAATCGCTGCTGGTCTGCCGGAGACGTACCGCATCGGCAGACGACGACCGGCCAACCCGGTTCTTCTCGTTGCGCGTCATGCCGTCCTCCCATGAGGAGGCCATTGAGGCTGCGGAAGCGATCCAGGCAGGAACGGACAGCAAGTGGGCCACCGTGCACGAACATCCCGCGGAGCGTGTCCGAAACGGTGACTGGCGGCCGTGCCAATTCCTTGACCCGGAACTTGCTTGCGCCGCGAGGGCGCTCGAAGAGGAGCCGGCACTCGTGCCGCTTCAGACTCTCTATCGGCTTGGCCCGTCTGGAAGACGCATCCGAGACGCGTTTTGCCCTGTCGAAAGCGGCGGCGAGAACTACCGCGTGTTCTGGAGCCGTGCAAAGGACCTCCGAACCACGATGGAAGCTACCCCGGAGCAGGCTGTAGTGGACAGGAAGGCAGGACTTGCGGTCCGCTATAGGAAGCAAGCGGGACATGTCCTGCTCGCGGCGAAGTTCGCCACCGACTCGGCCCGCCTGCTTTCGATTTTCAGCAAGACTGCGTCACTTGGTTCAATGTGGGTTCCGGTCTACGGAGAGGCAATGACATTGGAGACGGCGAAAGCCCTGTGTGCATGGTTCAATTCCACCGCCGGTGCTCTCGGCTTCCTCGCGAGACGAGGGACCAAGCTGACGAACCCGTCCTTTTCCCAGGCCGACCTTGCCACGCTGCGCGTTCCGGATTTCCGGACGCAGGAAACGGGCATGCTGGCCGAGGCGTTCGATGAAACCAGGCACGAGGTGGTCCATCCATGGAGGAATGCCGCGCAGGACCCGATGCGGGATCGTCTCGATCAGGCCGCGGCGGCAACTACGGGAATTCCCCTGAACAAGATCAGGGACTGGCGCTTCCGGATCAGCCTTGAGCCAACGGTGTCGAACGAGCGCGCGACATGACCAATTCGCCCGCGTGAGCCGAACCTGACACAGGCGCTCGTCTTGTCTCAGAAACCGGGCCGCTTTCTGAGACAGTCATTTCCCGTTGCCCGCCGCCCGCTTCGCGCCGAAGGCCGCGACGATGCCCATCTTCTCCAGGATGCCGGCCGCCTCCTCGTGGCCGGGCCCTCCGAACCCGCCCTGTATGAGGTTGCCGACGACGCCGAAGTCGAACGTGCCGTTGTCGGCGACGGGGACGTTGTCGAAGCCGAACGCGCCAACCGCGTGAGCCGCGTCGCGGTCAAGGTCGACGATGCCGGTGAAGTCCGCGTCCAGCGTCCGGCTCGCCATGTCGTAGGTCAGCGTCGCGTCGCCCTGCAGAAGGTTGTCCCGGTTGTTACCGCGCACGGGGCTGCCAACCATCACGCCGCGCCATGTGGCGCTTGCCGGCGGACGTGATCCCGTCAGCTCGCCGCCGGCAAAGGCGAAACTTGACGCGAAGATCTCCTCGCAATTTCCGTCCGTCCCGCATCCGGTGTCCAGAGCGGCTTCGGTCTCGGTGACGACGCTTGCCGCGAACGCTCCATGTTCCAGCCATGCGCCGTAGGTCCGTCCCCGTACGCCCGGGTTCTCGATTTCCGATGCCACGAGAGTGACGCCGTGCTTGGTCAAAACCGCATGTCTCGTCTCGCCGTCTGTCACCGGTGCCGAAGCCAGCACGTCCTCCGTGGTCAGGCTCCAGGAGAATCCGGTGACAGGATCGGCAAGGACGCACCGTGTTCCGCCGCACTCCGTCGCGACGAGAACCTCCGCTCCCTCGGCCTCGATGTAAAGCGTCGAGATCACGACGCCGTTGGCCCTTGCGACTATCCCGGCAGATCTTGCCTCCTGTTGTTCAACGGTTTCGGCGGGAGCGGCGGATCCCGTCCGCGCAATCGCCGCCTTTGCGTCGAAGGACGGCTCCCCGCCGCCTCCGCAGGCCACAAGGCCGCCGAGGGCCGCAACGGCAATGACGGGACATGACAACGAGAGCTGCATCGGGGATCCTCCTCGCGTTCCGAAACGGGCGGCGCGGCCGGACCGCGACGCGCCGTCTCGATGAAGGCGGCTGCCTTCCCGGATGTCAATGACGAGTCCGGCGAAGCATCCGGCCTGCGGCGGCGGCGAAGGCCGGGCGTCGCGACGCCCGTCGCCTGCGGACTTCGGCATGTCCGGCGGTGAATTCGCCATCGCTCCCGGTTCGCACGGCCCTCGTCCCGAAGGCCAAGTCCGGGGTTTCGGACCTGCGCTGGTTCCAGCATGCTTGGCTGCGAAAAAGTGCAAGAGATTCTGGATGGCCAATTTTGAACCCTTCGAGCGTCGCGGCGACCGAGTTCGCCTGCTTACCCGACTTCTCTTGACGATCGAGATGGATATCGTGCCGCTGACAACACTGGGCGTTGCCGTTGGCAACAAGGTTTTCGGCGCCGCTCTTCTGCGGAAATCGGACCTGAGCCTGGTGCTGGCGGAAACGAACAACGAGACTGCCAATCCACTCTGGCATGGAGAAATCCAGTGCCTGAAGAGCTTCTACGAACTGGAGGAACGCCCCGGGACGGATGAGCTGATCTTCCTGTCGACGCACGAGCCGTGTTCACTGTGTCTTTCCGCGATCACGTGGGCGGGTTTCGACAACTTCTTCTACCTCTTCAGCCACGAGAACAGCCGCGACGGCTTCGCGATACCGCATGACCTGAGGATCCTCGGCGAGGTCTTCGGCCTGGAGGATGGCCGATACAATCGAACTAAC
>JAJEBT010000218.1 GCA_022822405.1 Alphaproteobacteria bacterium | reverse complement strand
GCCTTCTCGCAGACGTGGCCGACGGCGCAGGGGTCGTCGGCGCGGCTGGCGGCAAACAGGTACCGGTATCCGTAGCGGTGGTCCCGGACCGCGCGGGGGCGCACGCCGCGGCGCGCCCAGACACGCGTGTTCGTGCCTTTCCGGCCTGTCGAGCGGCGTGCAATTTTGACCCACTACGGGAGGAATCGGCGTCGAATTCTGACCCTCCCTCCCGGTAGCGAATCGAAGAGTCTCGCGACCGTATTGGCGGTTAGCGGGAGAATCAGAGGATGCTGGTGGTGGAGACGATTGCGAAGATCCGTCGGAAGTGTTTGGTCGAGGGCCGGTCGATCCGGTCGGTGGCCCGGGAGCTGGGGCTGGCCCGGAACACCGTGCGCAAGGTGGTCCGCGGCGAGGCGACGGAGCATCGCTACGACCGCGGCGATGCGCAGCCCTATCCGAAGCTGGACGGTCACATCGACGAGCTTGAGGGTCTGCTGAGGACCAACAGGGACCGCAGGAAGCGGGACCGGGAGACGCTCAGGTCGATCTGGAAGAAGCTCTGCGACCAGGGCTGCCGCGCGGGCTATGACGCGGTTCGGCGCTATGCGCGGCGATGGGAGGAGCGGCAGGGCGGCGGGCTGTCGAATGCCTGCGTTCCGCTGGCGTTCGATCCCGGCGAGGCGTTCCAGTTCGACTGGAGCCACGAGCGGGTCCGGCTCGGGGGCATGCCGCAGGTCGTGAAGGTGGCGCAGTTCACGCTCTGCTACAGCCGCATGCCGTTCGTTCACTGCTATCCGCGCGAGACGCAGGAGATGGTGTTCGACGCGCACGACCGGGCGTTTGCCGCGTTCGGGGGCCAGGCCGCGCGGGGAATCTACGACAGCATGACGACGGCGGTGAGCAAGGTCCTGGTCGGGCGCGACCGGACGGTCAACCCGCGTTTCGAGCGGATGTGCTCCCATTTCCTGATCGACCCGGCGTTCCGCGCGCCCCGGGCGGGCTGGGAGAAGGGACGCGTCGAGCGGCAGATCGGGATCCTGCGCCAGAACTTTTTCCTGCCGTCGCCCGAGTGCGAGACCCTGGAGTGCCTGAACGGGCAGATGGCGGAACGGGTCCTGCGCCATGCCCGCGCGCATCCGCATCCGGAGTTCCCGGAGATGTCGGTCCTCGAGGTCTTCCTGCGCGAGGAGCGGCGTTGCCTGGCGTCACCGGCGCCGCCGTTCCGGGGATACGCCCCCTTCGTGACGAAGGCATCGGGAACCTGCATGGTCCGCTTCGACATGAACTGGCACTCGGTCGAGGCCCGGGCCTCCGGCTGGCCGGTCGAGGGCCGCGCCTATGCGGACCGTGTCGAGGTTCGCCTCGACGGCCAGGTCGTCGCGGACCACGAGCGGCACTTCGGCCGCAGCCGGCACGTCTATGACGTCCGCCACTTCATCCCGATCCTGGAACGCAAGCCTGGCGCGCTGCGCAACGGGGCGCCGTTCCGGGCCGAGCGCCTGCCGCCGGCGGTGGCGGAAGTGAAGGCGCGCCTGGAGTCCCGCGAGGACGGCGGCAGGCAGATGGTGCGCATTCTTCTCGAGGCCCGCGACCGCGGTCTCGAGCCGGTGGCCGCGGCCTGCGCCGAAGCCCTGGAGGCCGGCGCCTGCAGCGCCGACCTGGTCCTGAACATCCTGTCGCGGCGCTGCGATCCCGGTCCGGCGGCGGCGGTCGCGACGCCGGCCGGGCTGGAACCCGGCACCGAGCCGGTGGCCGACTGCGCCCGCTACGACGATCTGCTGGGGAGGTCCGCATGAAGCGCAGCGACATCCTGAACCGGATGGCGGCCCTCGGCCTGCGGGGCATGAAGGCCGCCTATGACGAGGCGCTCGAAGCCGGACGCAGGCAGAAGCGCGGGGCCGACTGGGTGCTCGGCACGCTGCTGGAGGCCGAGACGGCCGACAAGAAGGCCCGGTCGATCAAGTATCAGCTGACCGTTGCCAGGCTGCCCAACGCCAAGGAGCTGGCGGAGTTCGACTTCCCGGCCAGCCCGGTCGACGAGGCGGCGGTGCGCCGGCTCGCCGGGGGCGACTTCATCGAGAACCATCGGAACTGCGTCCTCGTGGGCGGAACCGGAACCGGGAAGTCGCATCTCGCGGTGGCGGTGGCGCGCGCCTGCATCCGCGACGGCGCCCGGGGCCGCTTCTTCAACGTCGTCGAGCTGGCCAACCTCCTGGAGCGCGAGCACGCCGACGGGCGGCAGGGGCGCCTTGCCGACGCCCTGCGCCGCCGCGACTTCGTCATCATGGACGAACTCGGGTATCTGCCCGTCTCGCGAACCGGCGGCAACGTCCTCTTCCACCTGCTCTCCTGCCTCTACGAGCACACGCCGGCGATCATCACCGCCAACCTGCCGTTCCGGGAATGGGGCGGCGTCTTCGGCGACGAACGGATGACGGCGGCCATGCTCGACCGCCTGACCCATCACCGCACCATCGTGGAGACCGGAAACGAGAGCTGGCGCTTCCGGAACCGGAACGGGTCCGGCCGTCAGGATCCGGAGCTGTAGGGCGACGGCGGCAGGCCGCCGGCCAGCGCCCGCACGCCGTCACGCTGCAGAAGCGCGTTCCAGTCCGTGGCTCCGTCAGGGCGGACCCTGCGCACCCGGCGGTCGGACGCGGCCAGAGCCGTCGCGGCCGCGTCGCCGGCCGCGTCCGCGTCGAACCCGCAGACGATCGCCGCAGGGTCCGCGTCGTGCAGCCAGTCCGGCAGGCGCCGGCAGATGCCCGCCGCCGACGCGTAGAAGCTCACCGGCCCGCCGACGCCCAGCGACAGGGCCGACAGCGCGTCGATCGCGCTCTCGGCCGGAAAGACCGTGCAGAACCGCGGATCCGCATCCTCGGACCCGATCCGGAAGCCGCCCGCCGATCCGCGCGTGCCCGTCGCCAGGCCCCGGAAGCGGCGACCGTCCGCCATCCGCCGGGTGCCGACCAGCTCTGCGCCGGTTATCCGGCCCCGGATGTCGCGGCACAGGAACACGGCGTTGCCCCGCGCATCCGCGCGAAGCAGTCCGGCAGCATGGAGGCCGTCGACCCGGAAGGCTTCGAGACCGCGCTCCTCAAGAAGCCAGGCCCGGACCCGCGGCCAGTTCCGCGCGCACGGCGACGGCGGCACGAACGCCGCCGGTCGCGACCGGGTCCGGACCGACGTTCCGGCCGTCGGTGCCGGAGCGGACGGCAGTCCTGCCAGCCACCGGATCGCGGCCGAGGGCATGCACCCGCGGGCATGGACCACCAGGTCGATGGCGCCACCGCCGCCTCGGCCCTGGAGGTGATCGAAATAACGGACGCCCGTCACGCTGGGCACCGAACCGTCCCGGCGCCAGCGCGAGCGGTCGGAGGGATCCGGGACATAGCCAAGGAGCGGCGCAACCTCGTCCAGCGGCCGCAGGCGCACCGCGTCCGCCAGATCCCTGAGGTCCTCCCGTTCCCTTCCCGCCATCACGCGCCCTCCCGCCGATGTCCGACGAAAAAAGGCTGCCGGGAAAGGAAGGAGAAAACAGGCGGGTCACTTTTGGACGCCGATGGTGGGTCAAAATTGCACGCCTATTGACATCTCCCCCCATATTCGCCCGAACTGAACCCGGTCGAGCAGGTCTTCGACTACCTCCGCTCCAACTTCCT
>JAJEBT010000008.1 GCA_022822405.1 Alphaproteobacteria bacterium | reverse complement strand
TGCCGCTGATCGAGTTGGCCATTGGCCGGCTCGTAGAGGCGGTCTGGCCTGAAGATACGGAGCAGGAACCGTCCCTGCGCGCCGCCCACAAGGAGACGCAGAGCGGTCTCGTGCGCTGCGCGCGGATTGTCGTGGTCGTTGCGGCGCTGCTTTTCCTCACCCGCCTGTGGGGGCTCGATCTGCGCGATCTGGCCTCACAGGGGGTCGGGGCGCAGTTCGCCGGCGCCATGATCGAAGTGCTCGTAATCGGGCTGATCGCTTACGGTCTTTGGGAACTGCTCGAAATCATGGCCGACCGCCAGGTCGCGATAGAGCGCGCGACTTTGGGAATCGGAGACGAGACCGAGGAATCGATGGAGGGCGAGGGCGGCCGGGGCGGCACCCGCCTCGGCACAGTCATGCCGCTTCTCCGCCGCACCGGCCAGGCGATCATAGCGGGGCTGGCGTTGCTTGCCATACTCGGACAGGTCGGCGTCAACGTGACCCCCCTGCTGGCCGGTGCCGGTGTCATTGGCCTGGCGGTCGGCTTCGGTGCCCAGGCTCTCGTCAGGGATATTCTCTCGGGCGTGTTTTTCCTCATCGACGATGCCTTTCGCCAAGGCGAGTATATCGACATCGGCTCGGTCAAGGGCACGGTAGAGAAGATATCGATCCGTTCCATGCAGCTACGCCACCAGAACGGCCCGCTGAACACCATTCCCTTCGGCGAAATCAGGCATCTGACCAACTACTCGCGCGACTGGGTGCTGATGAAGCTGCCGTTGCGTGTGACCTACGACACCGATGTGGAGAAGGTGCGCAAGTCGATCAAGAAGCTGGGCCAGGAGCTTATGCAGGATCCGGAACTCGGTCCGAAGTTTCTCCAACCGCTGAAGTCCCAGGGCGTTATCCAGATGGAAGATTCCGCCATGATTATCCGGGTCAAGTTCATGACCCGGCCCGGAGACCAGTGGATCCTGCGAAACAGGGTTTTCGCGCGCATCCGCGAATTGTTCGAGCTTGAGGGTATCAAATTTGCCCATCGGGAAGTCACGGTGCGTATTGCCGATCCGGGTACCGCTCCATCATCGAGCGGTGCCGGGAATGAGGCGGCAGCGGCGGCGGCAGCGGCGCGTGTCGCTGTTGAATCCGATGAGGCCGGCACGGAGCACAGGCGTTGACGGTCGCTCCCCGGCCGCAGCCGCGGAAGCGCGCCCAGCCGTGCATATCAGCGCATACGCATGGACGAGGCGCGAAGACCGGAACTGCCGGCCACCTGCGGGATTCACCGACATAGCCCTTCGTACCCCGGACGGTGTGACCGGCCGGCTCAGGCCGCCGGGGGTCCGGTCACGACACGCCGCCGTTCATCCCGCGCGAACAACGCGAAATAGAACACAGGGGCCGCCACCAGTGTAAGGAGGGACGCAAAGGCCAGACCGCTCATGATCGTTACCGCCATCGACACGAAGAAAGCGTCGGTCAGCAGCGGCACCATGCCGAGGATCGTGGTTGCCGTCGCCAGGACCACGGGGCGCAGCCGCGATGTGCATGCCGTCTCGATCGCCTCGTTCAACGCTTTGCCCTCACGGCGGACAAGGTCGATTTCCTCGACCAGAACAATGCCGTTCTTGATCAGCATCCCGGAGAGGCTGAGCAACCCGAGCAGAGCAGTGAAGGTAAAGGGCAGGCCGGTTCCGAGAAGCCCGATGACAACGCCGTTGACCGCCATCGGAACCAGCAGCCAGATGATGAGCGGCTGGCGCAGGGCATTGAACAGGAGGATCGAGATCAGCACCATGACGATGAAGCTCACGGGCAACTGCCCCGCAAGACTGGATCTCGCATTGCCCGAGGCTTCGAACTCCCCGCCCCATGCCATCCGGTAGCCCGGGGGCAACGGTATGTCCTCGACCGGTTTACGGATCGCGGCGTGAACTTCGGTGGCGGTCCTGCCGCGCGGGATGTCGGCCGACACCGTCAGGGTCGGCAGACGGTCGCGACGGTGAACCAGCGTGTCCTGCGCCTTCCAGGCAAAGCCGTCGATCGCCTGTTCGATCGGGATGAAGGTCCCGACTGTGGCCGAATAAACCATCTGGTCGCTCAGCCCGAGCCCGGAATCCCGGGGCAAACGCACCGTGATCGGGATCAGCCGCTCGCCTTCCCGATACACCCCGGCGCGGATGCCGTCCGTTGCGAACTTCAATGTCGAGGCAATGTCCTCGCGCGCAACTCCGGCGGCCTGCGCCCGGTCGGCGGCATAGACGGGCGAGATGACCAGTTCCCGTTCGCGCCAGTTCGTCCGCAGGGTCTTCACGTCCCCCGAAGCGGCCGCCATCCGCGACATAGCCTCCTGTCCGAGCTTGCGAAGCATCTTGGGATCGCTGCCCGAGAAACGGACTTCGATCGGGTCGCCGCCTCCCGGACCGAAGACCAGACGACGGGTGCGGAGCTCGCCGTCGGGAAGGCTGTTGCGGGCGAAAGCTTCCAGGTCCGCCTGCAACGACGGAATCCGGTCGAGGCTCCGGGTCCGGACGATCAAATGGCCGTAGCTCGGATTCGGCTTCCGGGCCGAATAGGTCAGGACAAAACGCGCGGCGCCCCGACCGGCGAAGGTCGCAACGGACTCGACCTCCTCCCGCCCGGCCAGCCACGCCTCGACCCTTGCAAGGTCTTCGGACACGCGGTCGATGGCGGTTCCCTGCGGCAGCTTGTAATGGACGAAGAAGACCGGCGTATTCGAGTCCGGGAAAAACTGCTGCCTGAGTTGGGTAAATCCGAACATGGAGGCCGCTGTAAGCGCGACCAGGACAGCGATTGCCGGCCAGCGCATTTTCAGCGCGCCGCGCAGGAGCGCGCCATAGGCCCGGAACGGAAGGCTGCCGTAGGCGGCCTTCTCCGGTCCGCTGCCCCGCCTGAAAAAATAGTGCCCCAGCAACGGCGTGACGGTTACCGCAAGCACCCAGGAAAGCAGGAGGGAGATGCCGATCACGGCGAACAGGGAAAACAGGAACTCGCCGGTCGAGTCCGGACTGAGGCCGATCCCCGCGAACGCCATGATGCCGATGACAGTGGCGCCGAGGAGCGGGATCTGCGTTCTGGAAGCCGCCTCGTCGGCGGCGTCGCGCGAAGACCTCCCCCGCAGCATGGCGATCTGCATCCCCTCCGCGACCACGATGGCGTTATCCACCAGCATCCCCATCGCGATAATCAGGCCGCCCAGAGAAATACGCTCCATCTCGATGGAGAAGACCATCATGAACAGAAGCGTGCCGGCGACCGTCAGCAGCAGCGTCGTTCCGACGACCGCGCCCGCGCGCCATCCCATGAACAGGGCGAGCACGATCGTCACGATCCCGACGGACATCGCCAGATTGACGAGAAAGTCGTTCGACGCTTCCTCGACAACCCGGTGCTGGCGGTAGATCGGATGCAATTCGACGCCGACCGGGATGTCCCGCTCAAGTCGTACAAGATGCCGCTCCACCCGCTTGCCGACGGCCACGATATTCTCGGTTGCGAGGCCGGCGACGCCGATCGTGAAGGCTTCGACGCCGTCGAAGCGCACGATCAGGCCGGGGTCGGATCGCCGGCCCCTGCTGACCTCGGCGAGATCGGCCAGGTTGATCGTTTCGCCGCCGACACCGACGGCAAGGCCCGCGATCTCGGAGACCGTGTCGGATCCCGCAGGCGCCGCGATCCGCGTGCTGTCGGTTGCCCCGGCATCGACCACGGAATTGGCGTTGGCTATCGCCCGGGCGATGACTTGCGGCGGGACGTTCAGATTGACGGCAAGGGCGAGCTTCGGTTCCACGAAAATCGCCTCTTCCGGAAGGCCCCCGATGCCGACATCGGCAACGCCCTCGACCGCAAGCAGTTCGCGCCGCAGAAAACTGGCCAGCCGGTGTTTCTCCGCATCGGTAAAGCCCTCGGCCGTGACCGCATAGAAGATGCCGAACACGTCGCCGAAGCGGTCATTGACCAGAGGGGCCCCGACCCCGGGCGGCAATCGCCGCGCGGCGTCGCCGAGCCTTGCCCGGAGCTTCGTCCAGATCGCCGGAAGTTCGGAGCCTTCGAACTCCGACTTGATATGCACCTCGATCAGCGAGACCCCGGGCCGGTTGACCGACGCAATCCGGTCGACCTCGCCCATCTTCTGAATGGCCGACTCCAGCGGTTCGGAGACTTCATCGGCCACCTGTTGCGCCGACGCCCCGGGATAACGGGTCTCCACGACCGCCTGCTTGATCGTGAAGGCCGGGTCCTCCAGCCGTCCGAGGGAAAGGAAGGCCCAGATGCCGCCGGCCAGGCAGACCAGAATGACAATCCAGGTTGGAAGCGGCCTTTCGATACTGCCGCGCGCGATCTTCATGGCAAGGAAGTCAGTTCGCCAGCCCGCGGAACCGGCGCACCCTGGCGCCGTCCTTCAGGGCGTTGACGCCGGCCGCCACGATTTCCTCGCCGGAAACCAGGCCGTCGATCATCTGAAAGCCGCCGTCGCTTCCGACCGACAGCCTGACCCGGCGCAACGACAAAACACCTTCGTCATCCTGAACCTCGCGAAAAACCAACACGGAGGCAGCGCCGTCGCTGTCAACCGTCACGGCGGATGCCGGGAGGACCATCCCTGAACGGGGGAGGCGCACACTTGCCAGAATGGTAACGGATGAGCCGGGGAGAATGTTCAGCTCTTCGGGCGGGGGCATGCCGAGTGTCACGCGGAAGGTCTGGCCGATCCGGGACGTCTCGGCATTGAACTCGCGCAGCTCGACCGGAAACAACTCGTCGCTGGCGGGAAATCGTGCGGCCAGCGCGATATTCGGATCCCGGCCCGCGCGCTGAAACAGGACCTCGGGAACGTCGATCTCGATCCGTATTTCCGACATGTCATGGAGCCGGACGACCGGTGTCCCCGCATTGACCGTCGTATATCTTGCAACGCTGCGGCGCGCCACCAGTGCATCGAACGGCGCATGGAGCGTGGCGTGCTTCAGCGCGTATTCGGCATTGCGCAGGTTGATTTCGGCAAGACCGGCTTCCGTCTCCGCGTCCTCGACACTCGCTCGTTTGACCGCACTCCCCCGAAGCTTCCTGAGACGCTCCGCTCGCCTGCGGGCCCGATCCCTTTGCAGGCGCCTCTGCTCCAGAGACAGCTCGAACGGCTCTAGATCGAGCTGCGCGATCATCCCGCCCGCAGGAACGATCTGCCCTTCCACCGCCGGAAACCTCACGATCTGGCCCGCAGTCTGGAAGGCGAGATCGACGGTCTGCCTTGCAACGACCTTGCCGAAAAACTGCCGCGTCACGGAGGTGGAGGACGCCTCGACCGCGATCAGCTTTACCGGGCGGGGGACGTCCTGCGCCATGACTGGAGCGGCGCATGCCGTCAGCCCGGCGGCGAGCAGGGACAGGAAACGCTTCATTCCATCTGAATCCGGTTCGACTTCCCGACACTTGCAACCATCCACCCTTTACAGAAGGCAAGCAGCGGCTTCAAACATTGTCCCGCACCCGGCAACCCTGGCGCACCCGATACCTTCTTCTGCTTTCGCCGATTCCAAACAGTACGCCATCGCGGACGGACCGGATCTGGACCGCACCAACCTGCCAAACCTGCCGATCATGGGGGAGGTGACATATACGGGTCCGGCTGGCGGCCTCTACAGGTACATTCCGGGAAGCGACTGGGAAGCGGAGGACGGCGCCTGCGTGGTCGACGAATACGAGGGTTCGATCATGATCGATGCGAACTTCGCCAGGGTCACGCTCAGCGGGTGCATCGGCTGCGTCGGCGATCTCGTCACCCGACGAGCGCATTTCGGTATCTTCCCCGGCGAGGAGGTCCGGGGTGTCCGGTCCATTGCCGCCGGCTACGAATTGCACCTGGACGAGTCGCCGCTGAACCCGGACGGCGCCTTCGAAACCGGCGATGTCACGGTGCGGCATCCTGCAAGGACCGTCACGGGCTCGACGGGGCATTGGGGCGGCTCCGTTTCCAACATTCCCGGCCAGCCCCCGGCCTGGTGGCCGGCTTCAACCCGGCGCGTTTCGAGGAAAGCAACGGCAGTGCCGGGTGGCTTCGGGACGTTTCTGGGGTTGAGCGAGCAGTTCAAGGCGTTGGCCGAGTGAGGCGGCCAATCGGCCGATCCGGGTGCTCTCCTCCGACGGGACTGTCCCGACAGGAGCTCTCACCTTCCCCTTCGCCGTCGACGCGGCGATCTTGCCGTTGGACGTCGTCGCCGACGCCGCGATGACCATAGTCTGCATGGGGCGACTGTCGCGACCGATGGCAGGATCGACTCGTGTCGGGGGACTGTTTGGGGTCACGACACGAGCACCGTTCCAGCCTCCGCCGGCCAGGTGAGCACCGCCCGGTCGCCGACGGTGAAAGGCTGCACGAGCGCGCTGCCGGCGTTCGGACGCGCGACCCTGACCGTTCCCTCGGGACCGGGACCGACGCGGATGCAGTAGATCGACAACCCGCCGCGGTAGCTCACTTCCTCCACCGTTCCCGCAAGCCGGTTGGCTGCGGCCGCCCCGGAAGGCTCGTCCTCGCGTCGGGTGATCGCGATCTTCTCCGGTCGGACCGCCAGCCAGACGGCACACCCGCTTTGGAGGCCGGGCGCTTCCGCCCCTCGCAGGCGCACGCCGAGCCCCGGCGCGTCAATCTCGAAGCTCCCGTCGCCGACTTGGCGGCCGGTGCCGGCAATCATGTTTACGGCACCGATGAAGCCTGCGGTGAAGCGGTCGGCCGGACGTTCGTAGAGTTCGACGGGCGCCGCCGTCTGGCGGATCGTCCCACCTTCCATGACCGCCGCGCGGTCCGCCATGGACAGCGCCTCTTCCCGGTCGTGGGTCACGAGCACGAAGGTGATCCCGACCGTCTCCTTGAGGCGGACAAGCTCGAAGCGCATCTGCTCGCGCAGGGGCGCGTCCAGGGCCGAGAGCGGCTCGTCCAGCAGCAGCGCTCTCGGGCGCTTGACGAGCGCTCTCGCCAGCGCGACCCGCTGGCGCTCGCCGCCCGAGAGCCGGTCCGGCATCCTGCCGCCATAACCGCCGAGCGCGACCAGATCGAGCGCCTCCTCCGCCAGCGACCGGGCCTCTGCGCGGCCGACGCCGGTCGCACGCAGCCCGTAGGCGACGTTGTCGCGCGCCGAGAGGTGCGGGAAAAGCGCATAGGACTGGAAGACCATGTTGACCGGCCGGCGGTTGGGCGGTTCGCCGGTCATGTCCCGTCCGTCGATGAAGACC
>JAJEBT010000041.1 GCA_022822405.1 Alphaproteobacteria bacterium | reverse complement strand
ACCCACATGCAGTCGGCATCGAGACGGAGGGCTTCAGGCGAAATGCTCATGCCACGCACCTTCAAGCCTTTCCCTGTTTTGCACAACAAGTTTGTGGATGCGGTTGATCTGTCGGGCGCTAAAGCCGTCGTTGTAGGCCATCGACACTTCCGGGGCGAGCCAGAACTTGGCTTCGTCCCGGTCCTGCAAAACGTGAACGTGGGGCGGCTCTCGCGGGCTGCCCTCGTTCGAGTAGAACAGGAAGCGCAGGCCATCGATGCGCAGGACGACAGGCATGGGCCGACCATGGACCGTGCTTGACATGCAGTCCAGCGGTGTCCGGTGACGACGCCGGGCCTTTCCCGACCCGCGAAGGCCCTGTCCGTCAGTGCGTTGAAAAGCTGGATGCGCCGCCGACCGTGCTTGAAGAACGCGAGCGCCCGGCCCATCGTGTAGGCGCGCTGCAGTCCCTCGTCGAAGTCTTTTTTGCCATGCTCATGGCCCGATCACGAATTTGCAGTTTCGGTCGGAGTATTGCCGCTCCATGTACTGGATCTGCAAAGATTCCCTGTAGTCGTAATCCATGCTGAAATCGGTATATTCGTCCCACTCCCGTCCGAGATCCTCGTCCATGCTGTCCTGCACGGCCTCTTGTATGATTTGGACCCACCTGCCCGCGACAAAGTCCACAGACGGACCCCCACCAGCCAAAGACAGTGCCAACGGTGCTGAATTGTGGAATTTCTCTCTGTATTCCTCATCAGTCGCGAAGTCCCTTGCCCTGCGTATGGAGCCACGAGCCAGCTCCAGGAATTTCGCAAAGGCTGCCATCCACGCTTTTTCGTAGACGTCATTTTCCTCCAGAAAGCACACGGCGACGAGGTCGTGGCCGCTATTTGGATCAGAGCAGTAAGCGGAAACTCGTGCAGCGAATATTCCGCATTCCGCTACCTTCCACGCCCTTGTGGCCATTTCACCCGCTGTTTCAGAAGCGTTGGCAAAACTGCAGTGGGCCAGAATCAAAATCACGACTGCAGCGGTGTCCTTTACCGACACGACGGCCGCGGTCGCCCCCCGTTTGATCCGATCTGCTGCCGCCTTCCTGATCTTTTTCGATTCCGTCCCCATAACCTAATTGTGGCCGAAAGCCGCTGTCGGGGTCTATCCCAATCTCGCCGCAACCAGCATTGCCGCCGCTCGCCCGGTCCCGGTCAACGCGGCCCTCAGTGCATGTTGGTGCGGTCGATCCGGTGACCGACCTCGACGCCATTCTTCTCGCGCCTGGCCCGCGTGACGACCATCTCCAGGTCGTTCTCGGGAACGGCGGACTGGAGCGACCGGAAGAGCCGCTTCGCTGCCCGCAGCGAGAGGACGTCCCGCTCGATGTTGATGATCGTCTCCGCGGTGTGCACCCGCGTCCGGATCCGGACCCGCATCGCTCGCTCCCCCTCGTGTCGTCGCGCTTTTGGGCGATCCCCGGGAATATGTCAATTAGCACATAGGCCAGGATCCTCGCGACCAGGCCGAGGGCGCCCCGCGGCGCAGGCCGGATCGGGACGGTTTCCCGCAGATCCCGATTTCCGGGAATTCCGTCCCTCGCCGCGTCCTCGATGCCGGGTTCAGCCGAGCAGGACGCCCGTTCCGATTTCGGGCGAAACCGGGCGTTCAGGCCCACTTATCCACAGGAAAAATGAAAAGGGCGGCGCCAGCCGCCTTACTTGTTCATAGGTTCTAAGGTTCCTTTTCGGAAAATCCATATAAAACAAGGGTTTGCGATTCTAAACGCGCCAAATGGGGACTAAACCGCGCCAAATGGGGACTATTTCGCGCCATTGACAGTGTGCTAAACGGCGCATTACAAACGGCGCAGAAAAACACCGATCAGGCCCATGACAAAAACGATCGAGGTGGCGCGCGATCGCGCCGACAGGCCCCGCGACATCGTGCTCCCGACAGAGGTCGCGAGAGGCGTCTACATCCACAACCCTCCGGGGGCCGAGGCCCTGAAGCTCCTCCTGATGATGATCAAAAAATCCGGCGCCGGGATTGGGAGCAGCGACGATCGGCAGACGATGCTCCTAGCCGACGTCAGACGCGAGCCTGGCATGCGGCATCATACGCAGCAGACGGTCCGCGACCTGCTCGTCGACGTTGCTACGACCGCCGTTCAGTTCGAGGACGACCTGGACGGCGAGCCAGTTGAGCTGATTGGCAGCATGGTCAGCCACATGTTCGTGAAGGCGGGGCCGGGACTCACCGGCGACCTGCTCATCATCTGGCATTGGGGCCACGCGTTTGCGCGCACGGCGGAGCTGTCGCGACAATGGGCGCTGGTTGACAAATCGACCGCGCTCGCGATGCGATCGCGCTACGCCATCTCGCTGTTCATTCATGTGTCGTCGTTGTTTCGGAAGACGAGGGCGACCCACCAGGAATTCGACGTCGCTCACCTGCGCAAGGTGCTCGGTGTCCCCGAGGGCAGACACAGCGAATTCCGTCATCTCAAGCGAAAGGCGATTGCTCCGGCCGTCGCCGAAATCAACCGCACGTCGCCGCACTACGAGCTAGCGGCGACCTACCACAAGACGGGCCGGACCGTCACGAGCGTGACGATCCAGTGGACCGAGAAGCCGCTGGCCCAGAAAACCGAGGCCCGGGCCGAGCTGGACCGGCACTCGGCGGGCCGGCAGCACCGGCAGGCTGGCACGGCCGAGCGGATCGCAGACCCGCCGGCCCCGCCCTTCCCGACCAGCATCCACACCTTCCGCGGCAGCGATTGGGAGAAGGTGTATTACGACTCGGGCTGCCGCGCGGACAAGGACGCCACGCGCCTGGGCTTCATCGAGTGGACCGCGCGGACCGGCAAGCCGCAGACGCTGCAGATGTTCTACAATTTCTGCAAGGGCGAGAACGAGCGGAAGGGGATCCCGTGACGACCGCCTCGCGAGCCCGCCGTTGTTTCCCGATCCTCGGCCAGACGCCCGTTTTCGGCCGGAATCCGGCCGGATCGGGCTTCGAAACGGCCGCTCACGTCGAGCTGAGCGCCGTTCGCCCGGGCAATCACCCGCGAGCGCGACGTGAGAGACGCTCCAGAGCCATGAAAACAAGGGTTTTCGCGGGACTCGGCGGAAAAGGGTGCACATGTGCACCCTTTTCCTTGACAGCGCTGGCGCAGGGGTGCACTTGTGCACCCCATGAAGGCCAATAGGCGACACTTTCACGTCTGGCACTTGGCAAAAGGCGGCCGCGCCATGTTCCGCCAGGCGCGGGCGTTTAACACGCATCAGTCCGCACGCAAGTATGCCAAGCGCCGCGGCGAGGACCCGGCGCTGTTTGAAGTAAAGGAATGCTGGGACGCGCGATGCAAGGTGCCGCTCGAGGGAGGGCGGCCGCCGCAGCTGCCCTTGCGGGACGGCCCCGAGACCGTGTAAATTGGGCCACACGCCGGTCCCCGCTCATGCGGGGATGCACCCGAGGAATTTTTTTACCGCGAGGTCCGGCGTTCCCTGCGTCAGCGGGGATGAAAATCTCATCGTCACTCTACCCAGCTTAGGGAGGCGCTCATGCGTCCGCTCACCACTACTGTCGTCCTATGTACCCTCGCCGCGAGCGTCCTGACGTCCGCGGCCCCGGCCGCACGCGCGCAGTCGACGGTTCTCGGAATCGATTGCGACAGGCCCCGGCCAAATTCCTGGGGCCTCGTGGTCGAGGCGACGGACTTCCAGGTCGCGAGATGCGAGGCCGACCGCGCCAAGGCACTGAACTGGGCAAAGGTCGTTATCGAGTCGTCCAAAAGACTCCATTGGGCGCTCTCCACCCTCCCCCCGCCGCTTCAGGACGGCCTCGTCGCGCACATGGACAGCGACGACGACCTGGACGACTGGACCTGGTCCGATCCGGGCGTCGAGACGCTCCTCACGTCTCTGGCCGGGCGAAACAGCTATCTCTTCCAGCCGCCCCTCGATGCGGCCCAGAGCTACGGCTCCGGGATCCTCGCGGGATCGACGCTGAATCCCGTTTGGCACGACGACGTCCAGGCCCGCTTCTGCGGGGACGTCGCGACACGGCGCGGACGGATCCTGGTGTGGATGGACGAGGCCACGATATCGGGGAATGATCGCTGGACTCCCGAGATGGTCAGACGGGTCCAGCGCGATCAGAACCGGCGCCGGCACACCAAGCGCGAGACGCTCGGGAAGGTGATCGACACGGCCGCCCCGGGGAACCCGGCCGCGTTGGTCTACGTCGGCGAGAACAACCGGGAGACGCCGCTCACCGATCCGTGCTGGGCGGGAATCAACACCGGGACGGACGGGGTGATCGCGTACTATTTCGGCAGCCCGACCCACCCGGGCCACCTCTACGACGCACGCCAGGCCTGCCCCGTGGCGACGGACGTCGGGTATCGGCTGGTGAAGGCGCTGCGCCGAAATGGCGTCTGGATCCGCCCCGAGGACGGAATCGATGACCCCGACGGCGTGACAGCGGGCCTGACGCGCGCGCCCGGGGCCGGCGGCATCATTGACGCCGTGGACGTCAATGAGGCGTGGCAGCTGGTCGAGGACGAGTGCCGCCCGGGCGTGACGTTCGTCAGCGAGCGGACGACGCCCTGTACCGGCGCGGGCGAGGACGGGGTTCAGATCGAACGGTTCTTTTATCGCGAGGTCCGCGTCGACGACCCGCGATGGCGGCCTGTCACCGGCACGGCCGTCCGGGTCATCCCGATCAACCTGTCGCCCGGCGCCGTCGTGACGCCGCATCCCACGCTCCCGAACGCGTTCAACATCAGCGGCGGCTCGGTCACCCCGGCGACGAGCGTCCACACCGGGCGCGTAACGTCGGCCACGTGCAACGATCCGTCGACTCCGACTTGGGACTTGACGCCCGACGAGGTCACCTGCACGGCGCTGTATGGGCATCGCTGGTGTCCGGACGAGCATGGGGCCGCGGCTCCCTACGGGCTTAGGAGGTGCTGGCTCAGGGAAATCTCGGAGGGATGGGCCGGACCCACATTTGACGTCCAGGTGAGAACCGTCACCGATCACTGTTTCGACTTGACCCGCGCCACCGGCTCACAGTCCCGGACGGGCAGTGAATGCGAGGTCGTTCCGACCACGACGGCGACCACCACGGGATCGACCAGCTACCTCTCGACGGTCCACAATGACGTCCAGGTGCCGGATCCGGACTGGGTCGCGCCCTCGCCCTGCAATACCCCCGAGGACCCGGCGAACCCCAACGATGCCAGGTGCGGCGAGACGGCGCCCCTCGTGACGCAGACCGTGGCGACGACGACCACGGAGACGCACACGGAGACAGGGACGGATCAGGGCCCCTGCGACTGCCCGGCCGGCTGGACCGGATCGATTGTCCAGGAGCGCGATTTCCGCTGGCATGACCGGGACTGGGCGGTCCGCGCGACGAATCCGTCAGGGCGGTTCGCGCTTGACCTCATCGCCTCCTGGTTCGATGCAGCGCACCAGCACGCGCCGGGCGAGGCACGCGTCTATTCGGACATGCGGTCCGAGCTCGAGGGCCGGCAATCGGACTGGCTGGAACCGGCGCAGACGGCCCGGGACTTTGGTCCCGAGGTGTATACCGTCTGGCTGGAGCAGGACTGGCACGAGGAGTCCAGCACCTGCAGCCCGCCCGTGCCAAATAGCGGCGGCGGCGGCCCCACGTCCTGGCTCGCTCCGGACGGCGAGACCTATCAATTCTGGTCCCCGGAGGCGGATCACCAGATCGACCTGCCCCCAGACAATATCGGCTGGTATGATCCGGACGACGACGGGGGCAGGTGATGCCCTACACGCATTTCGAAACGACGAACGACGGAGGAACCCGATGACGAAAACGATGACCATCGCCCTAGTGGCACTGCTGCTCACCTCCGCGCCGGCCGCTGCGGCCGACCTGGCGGAAAAGGCCTACCACGCGGCCGCCGCCAAGAACCCGGCGCGCCTCGAACGGCTGCTGAACCAGGGCTTCGACCCCGCCGCGCTGCACAACGGTCAGTGGTCGCCGCTGCACATGGCAGCCTGGCACGGCCGGCTCCCTGCGGCCCAGCTGCTGATTGCGCACGGCGTCGACGTCGACATCGCGCAAGCCGGGAAGGGCGACGGCACGACGCCCCTGATGAATGCTGCTGCAGGCGACCGCCTGGAAATGGTCCGCTTCCTGATCGGGGAAGGCGCGGACGTGAACGCTGCGAACCGGACATACCGCAACACGCCGCTGCACCGCGCCGCTGAGAGTGCCTCCCCGGAGGTGGCCCAGGTCCTGGTCGAGGCCGGCGCGGAGGTGAATGCCGGCAATGTCTACAATTTCACGGCGCTGCACCGCGCCGCGAAGTACAACGACGCGGAGATGGTAGACTTGCTGCTCGATGCCGGCGCGAACCCGCTGGCCCGCCAGCATGACCCGGGACATTCCGACCACGGCTTCATGCCGCTGGACGACGCGCGCAAGTACAATCCCGATCTTCTCGAGACGGAGGCCGGGAAGCGCCTGGCACGGCTCACCGCCGAAAAGCAGGGCTGCGACGGCGCGATCGTCCTCGCCGGCGACACCAAGCTGTCGATCCTGGCCGAGCGCGTCCTGGGCAAGGCCTCCCGCTGGAAAGAGATCGCCAAGCTGAACGATCTCGAAGGCAAGGGCTACAAGAAGGGCGACTGCCTGGCGCTGCCGTAGGGCGGCCACACGTCGCAGGCGGCGCGGCAATGGGCGAAGCGAAACTATCCCGGCCAGGAGCAGCTGGTCTTGAAATGCGAGGATTTGAAATGTCGACCGAAACTCGATTGATCAACGTGCAGGGCGCGGAGCGCGCCGGGGGCAAGATCAAGATCGTGGCCGCGCTCCTGAGAGCCGGAGCCGACCCAAGTGCCACGGACAAATCGGGATGGACGCCGCTCCACTACGCAGCCTTTGACGGACATGCCGAAATCGTGACAACGCTGTTGGATGCCGGAGCCGACCCAAGTGCCAAGGACCAATTGGGATGGACGCCGCTCCACTACGCAGTCTTTGACGGACATGCCGAAATCGTGACAACGCTGTTGGATGCCGGAGCCGACGCCACCATGAAAGACAGGCTCGGTCGCACGCCGATCATGATCAATGACCAGTTCACGAAACTGCTGGCAGGATCAGCCTACGAGCGGCTCAAACGAGCGACAAACTAAGTGACTCAAGGCAAGGCTTCCCGCTGGAGGGAGATCGCCAAGCTGAACGGCCTCGAGGGGAAGGGCTACAAGAAGGGCGACTGCCTGGCGCTGCCGTAGGGCGGGGTCCGCGGGCCCAAGACGCCCTTCCCGGCCCGATCGGCCTGCAGGACGGCCGTCGGGATCCGCTCGCGGCCGATTGCCCGGGCCGGACCGCGCGAGCTGAACGAGAGAGGCCGTTTCGCGGCCGATTTCACCCCGATCCGGGCGGGATCGGGATGTTTGTGCCCCCGGATCCAAACAACGGCATCCTCTTTCAGCCTGGCTGGACGCCGCGCGGATCGCGCGGGCCAACCTGCGGAGAGACCCAGATATCTCGGAGCAGGAATCTCCCCAGCCTGTCAGCCGTTCACGGAGAATCGATCTCCGGTGTCGCGTCCTGGCCGACCTCCTGGTCCGGCCGGACACCGCTGCCCCACCTCACCGCGGCCGCCGGCCGAATAATCGTTTCCCAAATCTCGCGACCGGCCTCCCGCCACCACTCGCTGGTCAACCAAGGAAGCATGGATTTCGCGCGTTCCCGGTTCTGTGGATGCGCTGGCCCTGGTCGCCAGGTCCCCGGCCGCGGCTCGGGAAGGTAGAGTCCCTCGCTGATCGCGTCCAGTCCAGTCTCGAGGCAATCCTGACCGTGCCGAACTGCCTCTTTCTCGGCCTCCAATTTCGCCCGGTCCTGCCGCAGTTTATATTCCTCAGGCTCGAGGCGGTCGACCGGGCCCGCCGCTTTCTCGGCCTTCGGCGCTAAGTTCAGATTCTTGATCCGCTTGTTCAGATATTCCCTCCATTCGGACTGCATCGCGATCCCAACCTGCCTCGGTCCATTCAAAAATTTGCCCTCGTGACGGCGTTCGATTTCAGCCCTGTGTTTTTCACAGAGCGCCTTCCCGTGCCTCGTCGTGCTCACCCATGTCACGCCCGGATCGTTCGGTCGCGCCCTCTTGCTCCGCTTCTGGTATTTCGGAGTGGAGAATGTATCGACAACCCAATGGCCCCGCTCATCGCGGTCCATTCGGGCGGCGAAACAGGCATCCTTACCGTAGACGCGCTCGATGTAGCCACGAGCGCATCGGACGAGCGCCTCGGCCTGGTCACGGGTCGGTCGCTCGCCTCCATTCATGGTCACGGGAAATTGGAACAAGTGGTGCAGCACCGGTGACTTTAGCGCTTTGTTCATCCTCGCACCCTTGACGTGCTTCTTGTACGCATCCATCAGGTCGAGAGTCTTCCACACGATGGGCTCTTCATCACGCACCCTTCTTTTTTGGCTGATCCAGTCCTTTCGCTGCCCATGTCGCTCTGCCGCCCAAAGGCTTTTTGGCCCCTTGCCGTCGACCGACAACGCGCGCATTATCACTGCTGTTTTCATCGCCATCCGACTTGCCTCTCTTATTGGGTTTCTCAAAAGAGAAACCCGCCCTTTTTGCACATCCCGAAGGAATGTGCAAAAAGGGCGGGTCCTGCCGGAGGCCCCCTGCGGGGAGCTATCCCGCTCCCTACGGGAGCGGCACCAGGGGGGCGTACCCCCTCGAACCCCCTCTCCGGGCGAGTATCCAGGCGCTGCCTGGCATCCGCCCTGCGCGCCCGTCCGACCGTAGGTCAGGCGGGCTTGCCTGGCACATCCGACACCGACACGGACCTCATCAATGATGGTGGTGGTGGTGACGAATGTCCGGGCGCATCGCTGACGCGACCGCGCTGCCCTGCCGAGCTGCCCCGCGCCTCCCTGGCACGGGGTGATCTCGGCCCTCCGGGCGGGCATCCCTTGCGCGCGGCGTCCTGCCCAGACGCCGGCAGGACTCGCTGTCCTGCACCTACCCAGGGCGCTGCCCTGGACCCGCCGGGGGCACCGCCCCCGGACCCCCGCGATCCCGGGTTGCGGTTCGGCTGACGCCTGCAACCCGCCGGCGCTTAGGCGCGCCGGTCCGGATGCACAGTGCCCCGCGAGTAGGCGGGGCGAGATTCTTTTCATGGCCGGCGGAATGCCGGCGTCTGTCATGAAAACGGCAAGGGACGGGTGGCCGGGGGCGGGCTGGCGGACCGGCGCAATTGCCGGTCCGAATGAAACGATGTCCTGGTGGTCGATCGGGAGCGGGACGGCCGCACCTGGCGGCGGGGATCAGTTCCCGGCGAGGGCGGCGACAGCGGCGAGGACCGTATCCAGTTTCGCGTCCATCGCGGCGATCTCCGCATCCTGCGCATCCAGGCGCGCGCCCACGCTCGCGGCGATCGCGTCGAGTTTCACGTCCATCGCGGCAACTTGCGCGTTCAGGCTGTAGAGCTGCCAGAACAGCGCGACCTGCCCGGCGATGATGGCCGCACCGATCACCTTCATCCAGCCAACATCGGATTCCACCTTCCCGAGGCGTTTTTCGGTATCGCCGGGTGCGTCTGCCATCATGCCGACGAACGTAACCCCGCCGACGACCGAAAACAAGCGCGGGACCCGCCCAGGACCTGGACGCGCGCCTGGGGCCGTCCTGGGCCGCGCAGAGCGCCGCAGAGGGTGTCCTGGGGCCCGATATCCGGTCCATGGGCACCCGGAGGCCGCTAAACGTCCTCCAGCGCGGCGCTGAGCGGCGCTCAGGCGCAGCTCGCGGGCAATGGGACGCGCGAATGACGCTCAGATCGACGTGAGCGGCCGTTTCGCGGCCCGATCGGGCCGGGTCCGGACCGAAAACGGCCGTCTGGCCGAGGATCGGGAAACAACGGGGGCCGGCGACGTCCGCTGATCGGGCGCGGGACGTCGATGGAAGGTCCTGGAAGTCGACCCTCCGGCCGGGCCGCTGACCGCCGCTCAGTGCATGTTGGTGCGGTCGATCCGGTGGCCGACCTGGACACCGTTCTTCTCGCGCCGGGACCGCGTGACGACCATCTCCAGGTCGTGGTCGGGCACGGCGGACTGCAGCGACCGGAAGAGCCGCTTCGCGGCCCGCAGCGAGAGGACCTCCCGCTCGATGTTGATGATCGTCTCGGCGGTGTGCA
>JAJEBT010000093.1 GCA_022822405.1 Alphaproteobacteria bacterium | reverse complement strand
TAAGGCGGGTATCGCCGCGATCAAGGAGATTTTGGGTGAGGACGAGGATTTTCTTCGCGAGAGTCTTCGCGGTTATCTTCAGGAGGTTCTGGAGAGCGAGATGACGTCGGCTCTGGGGGCCTCGAAGGGTGCGCGGACGTTGACGCGTGTGGGCTACCGCTCGGGGTATTACAAGCGGACGCTTGTGACGCGTGTGGGGCCCCCGTGAGACTCTCGGCTTCCGCTTCAGGCTGCGCCCGGTTTGCCGGGGTTTTCGTGGCCGCAGGATGGGCAGACTCTGAGCGCCGCATTGCCGTAGTATTCCTCGAAGACCGGCGGGAGGTCGCGGACGAGATCGGTGACCTCGACTTCGCGGCGATGCACCCGTTCGTCGCACTTCTCGCAATACCACTCGAACGCGTCGAGTTCGCCGGGCTGTCGAATTCGCTCGATGACGAGTCCGACCGTTTCCGCGGGACGCTGCGGTGAATGGCGGGTATGGGCCGGTAGCATCAGAACCTCGCCCTCCCTTATCGGCACGTCCTTCGGCTTGCCGTTGTCGATGATGCGGAGCGTCATGTTTCCGCGTAGCTGGTAGAAGAATTCGTCGCCCGGATCGTCGTGGTAGTCGGTCCGCACGTTGGGTCCGCCGACGACGGTGACGATGAACTCTCCATCCTCCCAGATCTGGGCGTTGCCGACCGGTGGTTTCAGCAGATCGGCGTGGTCGTCGATCCAGCGGGAGAGATTGAGCGGGAGCGGAGTGGGCATCTCGGCCTCCTTGCTTTCAGGTGCTGCGATCCTTCAGTCGCACAACGCGATGCACTCGATCTCGATGTCGAACTCCCAGGGCCACGATCCGACGGTGACAAAGGTTCGTGCGGGAGGGGCTTCCGGAAAGAACTTCCGGTACTCCTCGTTCACGAGGTCGAAATAGCCCGAGTTCGAAATATAGACATTCACCTTGACCACGCGGTCGAATGACGAGCCCGCAGCGCGGAGCGCCCGACCGACATTCTGGAGGCTGACCCGTGTCTGGCGCCGAATGTCGCCGTTGATCACCTTGCCGGTCTTTCTGTCGATCGGCGGCAGCCCCGAGACGAACACGAAGCCGTTGGCCTTGACGGCGGGCGACAACGGCACCCGCGCCTTCTCCAGCGCTTCGGAGATGCCGGGAACGGCTATGCATTGTCTGTCGGACTGGGCCATGGCTTTTCTTCCTGTTTCACGAGGTCGTGCGGTGTCGAGCATAGTAGAAGTCTTCGGGAAGTGCGTCGATAGCTCCGTCCATCGTTCGCGCCGTTGCCAGAAGCCTTTCCGAACGGCCGTCATGCAGCGCATAGGCTCCGGTGTCCGTCCTGCACAGCCTGTAGCTCGCATAAGGCTGACGGCTGCGATCACCCGAGTAAAGAAAGACCTGTTCGCGTCCGTCCCGTTCGATGCGGTCGCAGCGGCACCATCTGTGCATGGCCCAGACCTTACGCTGCAGCGCCTCGAGCTTCCTCGCGTCTGCGGGGGTGAATCTGGTCAGGTCGAGTTCGACAACGTTTTCGGGCATGGGCGAAGGATACAGCGCCCGGCATGACGAGGTCCACGACGATTTCCGCGCAGCCTCCGGCGTTCAGGTCAGTGCAGGCGGGATGATTTCGACACTGCATCTGCCTGTCGATCGCAACGCCATCGCTCCGGCAACGTGAGTTCGATATCGTTCCGTAGACAAGGGAACACACGCGACCAGTGCAATATTCCTGTTCCCACCCGGGAGTTCTTCCTTGCTGCCATTTGTCAAAAACGCCGAGTGGCGCTGCCGTCGTGGAGCCCGGAGACCTCGGCCGATCGGCGCTATTGGCCGTCGAAGACCATGCGCCGTATCATCGGCAAAGCAGGAGATTGGACGGGATGCGTCCGTGTGGATGCCTGCGCACGCGGCAGGCTGCGGGAGCCCGGGTTGCCATCGGTTTCGTCTGATGCATCTTTGCATTACCGGAGAACCGAATGATCGCGTCCCTCATTTCAGCCGACTGGAGCAAGGATCCGAAGAAGCGTTCGGTATGGGTCGCGGATATCGAGGCCCGGCGGCTCCGGAAGGCTGATCCCGAGCCGTCGGGATGGGATTTCAAGTCTGTCTTGGGACTGGCGAAAACGCTTCGGGACGCAGGTCCGGTGTTGATCGGCATTGACGCGGCATTGGGGCTCCCCTCGGACTACTGGCGCCTTGCAGTCGAACAGTCCCCTCCGCGTCGGTCGGACACTTTTGTGGACTGGCTCCAGAGGTTCGCTCCGGAGGATGATTTCTTCGATACGGTCACCGATCCGGCATGCTGGCGTGTGGAACGGCCCTGGTTCGCGGTGCAGAAGGGAGCCGGCGGCCGCACCTCGTTCACGAGCAAGGGGGAGGATGGCCTGCTCCGCCGGGTCGACAAGGCGACGGGCGCCAAGACGCTCTTCGCCGTCAGCGGCATTCCGGGCACGGTAGGGTCGGCGACCCGGGAACTCTGGAAAGAGCTGATCCCGTTGCTGGCGGGAAAGCGGGAGTTCGCAATCTGGCCCTTCGAAGGCAAACTGCCCGCTCTGCTTGACGAACATGGCATCGTACTCGCCGAAACCTATCCCGGTCTCGCCTATGCCGCGGCGCTCGCCGACGGTCTCCCCGCTGCCCGGATGAGAATTGCCAAGACCCGTGGTGCGGCACGCGAGGGTGCCTGCGATCGCCTGACGAGGGCTGCCTGGGTCGGGGATCACCGTGTCGACCTCGGAGATCTCGATGCGGCGAGACGCAACGACGACGACTTCGATGCCTGCCTCACGGCTGCCTCCCTTCTCCGGTGCGTCTGCGAGCAGAGGGAACTTGCCGACTTGGAGTGGATTGACGCCAGGGCGGAAGGATCGATGCTACTTGCAGGCCCTGTCGATCCCGCGACGCCAGCGCGACGGCCGCGGGAGGAGAGGAAAAAACAAGTGAATATTTCTGGTGACGGCTCTGGTCCAAGACAATATCCCTGTCCCATCGATGGTTGCGACCATGTGTTCAAGGGTGGACGCGGCGGGTGGGATGCGCATGTGGCGTCGCCGAACACGCATCCTGATTGGCATCCGCACATCACTGATCAATCCGAACGAAAGTGGCTGTTCCGGCACACGTACGCCGATTGGTTCGACGATCTGCCTCCGCACGTTCTCTACTCCGACACCGAGAAAACGCTCTATCGCGAAGGGCAGGGCCGCAAGGAACTGGACATGGCGCTCGATGCGCGGGCATGGAAATGGACGAGGTCCACACGGCGATTGCCGCCCGACGGCCGGTTGGTTTCCCTGGAGGTCGCGCTGAGGCTCGTGCACGAGAGCGGCGCGTGCCGTCTGGTGCCGGTGGGAATTATCGGACCGCGTGAGGCGGATGCCAAGGAGCGCCGGCTGGCGGAAGAACTCGGCCGGGAGATCGGGCTGCTCGGCGTCCCGGTTCTTTGTGGCGGAAGGGCCGGTGTCATGGAAGCCGCGGCCGCGGGAGCGAAAAGCGCCGGCGCGCTGACCGTCGGCATCCTTCCCGACGACGAATGGTCCGCGGCCAACGATTACATTGATCTGCCGCTGGCGACCGGTCTCGGGCCGGCCCGGAACGCGGTGATCGCGCGAGCCTGTGAGGCGCTGGTCGCCGTGGGCGGCCTCCACGGGACCGTCACCGAAGTGGCCTACGGGCTGCATTTCGCGAAACCGGTCTTCGGCCTGGCCGGCGCGCCGCAAGTTGAAGGTGTGCGCCATCTCGACAGTGTTGACGAAGTGGTCGAAGAGCTGCGGCCCATACTTCTGCGTTTAGGCAGGTTTGCATGATCGCAACGAAACGAGGCGCTCAGGATCGACTCATCGCCGATCTAGCCCGGGTGCGAGAGCCAAACGAAGCGGCCTCTCAGGCTTGGACGAAGTCTCTAGATCTCCTGTCTCAAGCATCCTGCGGTTCCTTTGCAGCATGAGTCCGCTGACTCAGATGCGCAGGAAATCGTCCACTCAACGAATGTCTGGCGGGCACGGTGGTAATTCCGAGTTACATGCCTTGGCGATTGATCGCAGTCTGGAGTATTGCTGCGAACCCTTTAGATTCACTCTGCTTGAATATGGGTCGTGCGGGATAGCAAACTGGCCGTCATCGGGCACAAAAGCCTCTGGAAGCGCGCCCTGTTGATGCGCGGCAAGCAGGGACTGAACCAAAACTGATCATGGACATCAACCTCGTCATCGCGGTTACCGACGGAGACTGGTTCGATATGCTGCGTCAGCAGCCGGATGTCGACGAGGTTAATTTCTGGGCGCCTTCGGCGAAGAATTTCCATGCCCTCAAGGAAGGCGAACTCTTCCTGTTTAAGCTGCATGCGCCGCTCAATGTGATCGTTGGTGGTGGCATTTTCGTCTGTGCCAATGTGTTGCCGTGTTCGCTGGCTTGGGAAGCGTTCGGTGAGGCAAATGGAGCCCGGTCGGCACAGGAGCTGCGTGCGCTTATTGCCAAGTATCGAGGGGCGGATCCGGACGACCGTAGTGACTTTCCCATCGGCTGCCGCATCTTGACCCAGCCGTTTTTTTTCGACGAATCCGACTGGATCCCCGCTCCGGTGAGTTGGTCCCCTAACATTGTCTCGTTCAAGACCTACAGCACGGGCGATGGTGAGGGGCTAGACCTATGGAAGGCTGTCAACGAGTACTTGAGTGGCCAGCCGTTCGCGGACAAGTCGAGAGCTCAGCCACGACACGGCAAGCCGTATCTGATCCGGCCGCGCTTGGGGCAGGGCGCTTTCCGTGTGCGGGTCACCGACATCTACGGGTGGCGTTGTGCGGTGACCCGGGAACGGACACTGCCGGCACTGGAGGCGGCACACATCCGGCCTTATGGTGACGGCGGTGCTCATGAGGAACGGAACGGCCTGCTGTTGCGGCGCGACATTCACAGTCTGTTCGACGCTGGCTATGTGACAGTGACGCCGGATCTCGATTTCGAAGTCAGCCGCCGCATCAAGGAAGAATTCGACAACGGCCGGGATTACTATGCGCTCCACGGTCAGCGGATCAGTACGCCCGGAGAGATCTCGCTGCGCCCCGACCCTAATGCCCTGACTTGGCATAATGAGCATCGTTTTCGGGGGTGAAAGATATTTTGGTGAGTGACGCCGGCTGGGATAGCTAGCTTCGGATGGTGGCTGCCTGGTTTCTTGTCTCGAACTGCTCTTGAGCTGTTGGAGACCTCTTGGTCACGTTTAGGCAACCCCTGCTATGACTGACGAAGCGGAGGCCATCTACACACGGAAAAAGGCCGCCAGAGATGTCTCCGGCGACCTTTCCGGAAATTGGCTCCCCGGGAGGGACTCGAACCCCCGACCCAGCGGTTAACAGCCGCTTGCTCTACCAACTGAGCTACCGAGGATCAGTGATGGAGCCTCATATAACACCACCCGAGACCGTTTTCCACCCCGAAACCGGCCTGGATCACAGAGTCCGTTAACAGGCGGCGGATCGTTCCGATTGCAGTCAGGGCGCCCGCAGAATTGACCGACCATGCGTGAGAATCTAGCTTGAGCAACCGGCCGGTTGCCCAGCGAGGTCGATTTTCTTTGGATATGCCCGGGAGGCAGGAATGACAACTCATCGTCTCGGTCTGATCATGAACGGCGTCACCGGGCGCATGGGGACGAACCAGCACCTGGTGCGTTCGATCTGCGCCATCCGGGCCGAAGGTGGCGTGCGCCTCGGAAACGGCGACACCGTGATGCCGGACCCGATCCTGGTCGGCCGTAACGAAACGAAACTGGCGGCACTTGCAGAAGCGAACGGCATTGCGCGCTGGACGACCGATCTCGATGCAGCGCTTGCGAACCCGGACGATACGCTGTTCTTCGATGCTGCGACCACGCAGATGCGCAAGGAGCTACTGCTCAGGGCGATCGATGTCGGCAAGGACATCTACACGGAAAAGCCGGTTGCCGAGACGCTGGACGACGCGCTCGCTATCGCCCGTGCCGCCCACGACCGGGGCGTCCGGGCCGGCGTGGTGCACGACAAGCTGAGCTTGCCGGGCCTCATGAAGCTGCGAATGCTGCGCGATTCGGGATTTTTCGGGCGCATCCTTTCGGTGCGCGGCGAGTTCGGTTACTGGGTCTTCGAAGGGGACTGGCAACCGGCCCAGCGGCCGTCATGGAATTATCGCAAGGCCGAGGGTGGCGGCATCATCCTCGATATGCTGTGCCACTGGCGCTATGTGCTCGATCACACGGTCGCGCCGGTTCGGTCCGTCTGCTGCCACGGCGCAATCCACATTCCCGAACGGCGGGACGAGGCCGGTGAACGCTACGATGCCGACGTCGAGGACGCGGCCTACGCGATGTTCGAACTCGAAGGCGGCATCGTCGCCCAGATCAATTCCTCCTGGTGCACGCGGGTGCGGCGGGACGATCTGGCTACCTTCCATGTCGATGGCACTCATGGCTCCGCGGTTGCCGGGCTGACCCAGTGCTTCACCCAGCCCCGGGTCAACACGCCCAAGCCGGTCTGGAACCCGGATGTGCCCCAGACCATAGATTTCCGCGCCGGCTGGCAGGAGGTGCCCGACAACCAGATCTATGAAAACGGCTTCAAGACCCAGTGGCAGGATTTCATCCGCCATCTCTATGAGGATGCGCCCTGGGACTTTACTCTTCTCTCCGGGGCCAAGGGTGTGCAACTCGCCGAACTTGGCTATCGCAGTTGGCGCGAGCGGCGCTGGGTAGACCTGCCGGAACTGGAGCTCTGACTGTGCCCTCGGTCGATCTGCCGACCAGCGACGGCCGGATGGAGGCCTACCGTCTCTCGCCGCCGCCCGTCTTCCAGCCGGCCAGCGCGGATGCGCTGCCGCGCGTCGCCTATGCCGCCGCCCATGTCGTCAACGATCCGCGTGCCGATAACGATCCCTGGCTCGACACCGCTCTCGACTGGGACGCGACGCTGGCCTACCGCGAACATCTTTGGTCGCTGGGCCTCGGCGTTGCCGAGGCGATGGATACCGCCCAGCGCGGCATGGGTCTGGACTGGCCGACTTCCCGCGATCTGATCCGGCGCTCGGTCGCTGCTGCGAAGGCGCGCGATGGCGGTGGGCCGATCGCCTGCGGCGTCGGCACCGATCATCTGGTGCCTGGACCGGACACCGGTGTGGACGAGGTGATCCGCGCCTACGAGGAACAGTGTGAGGCGGTTGAGGCCGTGGGCGGACGGATTATCCTGATGGCAAGTCGGGCGCTTGCCGCCTGCGCTGCCGGACCTGCCGATTACGAGATGGTATACGGCCGCATTCTCGGCCAGGTGCGCGAGCCGGTGCTGATCCACTGGCTGGGCGAGATGTTCGATCCGGCGCTCGAGGGCTACTGGGGCAATGCTGACCACATGGCGGCAATGGACGTCTGCCTTTCGATCCTGTCTGCCCATGCGGACAATGTCGACGGCATCAAGATTTCTCTGCTCGACGACGGCAAGGAGATCGCCATGCGCCGCCGCTTGCCACCGAACGTGCGTATGTACACCGGGGACGACTTCAACTATCCGGCGCTGATAGCCGGCGACGACGAGGGCTTTTCCCACGCCCTGCTCGGCATCTTCGACGCTATCGCCCCGGCGGCCAGCGCTGCTCTGCTCGCCATGGCGCGAGACGACATGGACCAGTACCACGAGACGCTGGCGCCGACTGTGCCTCTGTCGCGCCACATCTTCCGGGCGCCGACCCGCTTCTACAAGACCGGCATCGTGTTCATGGCATATCTGAACGGACACCAGGATCACTTTACCATGGTCGCCGGTCAGGAAAGCGCGCGCTCCACCCTGCACCTGAGCGAATTGTTCCGGTTGGCCGACAGGGCCGGCCTGCTGCGCGATCCCGAGACCGCGGCGTCGCGCATGGCCGCCGTGCTCGCGGTGCGCGGTGTCGCCTGAGGCCTGGATGGGCTGTGGTGCGCGATTTCTCGAACGATACGGCGCTCCTGTCCCTCAACACGGCGACAGTCAGTGCGCAATGGACGCTGGAGCAATGCATCGATGGCTGCGTCCGGCACTGCATCGGCGGTATCGCGCCGTGGCGTGACAAGCTGGACGAATGCGGCGCGGTGCGGGCCGCCCGGCTGATCCGCGAGGCTGGCCTCCGGGTTACCGGCCTGTGTCGGGGCGGCATGTTCCCGGCGGCAACCCCGGCAGGCAGGCAGGCGGCGTTCGACGACAACCGAAGAGCGGTGGACGATGCAGCGACCATCGGTGCGGAATGCCTGATCCTCGTGGTGGGCGGTCTGCCCGAGGGCTCAAAGGACATTGCCGGCGCCCGGATGCAGGTGCGCGACGGTATTGCCGCGCTGCTTGAACACGCGCGCGCTGCGGGCATGCCGCTCGCTATCGAGCCGTTGCATCCAATGTATGCCGCCGACCGGGCCTGTGTGAACACGCTCCAGCAGGCGAACGATCTGTGCGACGCGCTGGCTCCAGATGCAGATGGGGGCTTGGGCGTCGCGATCGATGTCTATCACGTCTGGTGGGATCCGGAGTTGAAGGTAGAGATCTGTCGCGCTGGCGAAGCCGGCCGCATCCTGGGTTTTCATGTCTGCGACTGGCTGGTGCCGACGGCAGACCTGCTGCTCGACCGGGGCATGATGGGCGACGGAGTCATCGACATTCGGAAAATCCGCGGCGGGGTTGAGGCGGCGGGCTATGGCGGCGCGTCGGAGGTCGAGATCTTCTCCAAGGAGAACTGGTGGCGGCGTGACGCCGACGAGGTGTTGGAGACCTGCATCGCGCGCCACCAGACGGTGGTTTAGGCACGATGGTACGTACTGTGGCGAATATCCCGGAGGCGGCGCTGGCGCGGTTCCGCGCCGGCACGGCGATCCCTGCCCACCCGCTGGCGCTGACCGCGTCCCGAACATTGAACGAGGGGCGGCAACGGGCGCTGAGCCGCTATTATATCGATGCGGGTGCGGGCGGGCTCGCAGTCGGCGTCCATACGACGCAATTCGCGATCCGTGAAGCCGGACTGTACGAGCCGGTGCTGCGTCTCGCCGGTGAAACGGCAGCGGATTGGGCCGAGGCTCCGTTGCTCATGATCGCCGGAGTTGCGGGCCGGACCGAACAGGCACTTGCCGAAGCGCAGGCCGCCGCCGGGCTCGGCTATCATGCGGTGCTGTTGAGCCTCGCCGCCTTCCGCGGCGCCTCGGAGGACGAACTGATCGGGCACTGCCGGCGGGTGGCGCGGGAGATGCCGGTGGTAGGCTTCTATCTGCAGTCAGCGGTCGGCGGCGTTCCGCTGCCTTTCTCTTTCTGGAGGCGCTTTGCGGAACTGGACAATGTTATCGGCATCAAGATCGCGCCGTTCACCCGTTACGGTACGCTCGACGTGGTGCGCGCCGTTGCCGAGGCTGGCGCGGAGGATCGCATCGCCCTCTATACCGGCAACGATGACAATATCCTGCTCGATCTTGTGACCCCGTGGCATTTTCCGCGCGGTGATGGAATGGTGGAGCTGCGCGTCGTCGGCGGCCTGCTCGGGCACTGGAGCGTCTGGGTGAAATCCGTTGTCGAGATGCTGAATCGGGTCCATGCCGCCGTCGCCGAAGACCGGATCGACCGGCATCTGCTGGCATTGGCCGGCCAGATCACCGACTGCAACGCCGCCTTCTTCGACGCTGCCAACGGTTTCCGCGGGTGCATTGCCGGGGTGCATGAGGTGTTGCGGCGGCAAGGCCTCCTCGACGGTATCTGGTGCCTCGATCCCGAGGAGACCCTCAGCCCCGGCCAGGCTGCCGGAATCGACAGGGTCTGCCAGGCTTATCCGCATCTCAACGACGATTCCTTTGTCGCGGAAAATCTGGAAAGATGGCTGTCGCCATGATCCGGGTCTGACTCGATTGGGGCCGAACGGCGAGGCGTCGGGAGGACGCGCACATGGGACCCGGACTGTCTGTACAAACAATCTGGCGCTGGACTGCCATCGTCCTTGTTCATCTGGCGGTCGTGCTGATCTGGTACCTCGCGGTCAAGCTGGGAAATGTGCCGAAGTTCGTACTCGCTTCGCCCCACGAGACCCTGCTGTCGCTGTTCGACACCTACCCCTGGTTTCACAACACCATGGTGACGACGGCGGAAATCTTCGGCGGCTATTTCCTTGCCGTGGTCGTCGGGGTCGGCCTCGCCCTGCTGTTCTCCTGGTTTCGCGCGGTGGAAAACCTGCTGATGCCGCTGGTCGTCAGCCTGAACATGATCCCCAAGGTGGCGCTGGGACCACTGATCATCGTCTGGTTCGACTACGGGATCGAGACCAACATCATCATCGCCTTTTCGATCAGTTTTCTGCCCATTCTGATCACCACTGCGCGCGGCCTGCGCGAGGTCGAGCCCGATCTGATCGATCTGGTCAGGACCCTGCGTGCCACGCGGCGGCAGATATTCATCAAGATCCAGCTGCCCGGCTCGCTGCCCTATATCTTTTCCGGCATGAAGGTGGCGGTTGTTCTTGCGGTCGCCGGCGCCGTGGTCGGCGAGATCATTGCGTCAGATTCCGGGCTTGCCTATCTGATCGGCCAGGTCCAGGTGACCCTCGATACCGCGGCGATGATGATGGCGGTCATCCTGATCACACTGGTCGGGGTCGCGCTATACCTGATCGTTCTGGGGCTGGAGCGCCTCGTCGTGGTGCGCGACGCCCGGGTCGAAACCGTATGACTGGCGCGCCGGCCACTCGCGGCGAGCCCTTTATCCGCCTGGTCGGCGTGAGGAAGGTATTCCGCACCCGCCGCCAGGAATTCCTCGCGGTTTCCGACGCCACTTTCGACGTCAACGAGGGCGAGTTGGTATCGATCGTCGGGCCGTCGGGATGCGGAAAGACCACTCTGCTCAAGATTGTCGCCGGGCTCTATCCGCACGACGGCGGTACGCTGCAGATCGGCGGGGCCGGCAGCGATTTCGATCCGGCGCGTGATGTCGGCATGGTGTTCCAGCAGCCGCTGCTGCTCAAGTGGCGGCGGGTGCTGGAGAATGTCCTGCTGCCCGCGGAGATTCTCGGCTTGCCCATGGCTGAGGCGCGCGAGCGCGCTCGCGATCTGATCGATATGGTCGGCCTCGCGGGTCACGAGCAGAAATATCCCTACGAACTCTCCGGTGGCATGCAGCAGCGCGCCGCCATTGCCCGGTCGCTGGTCCACGATCCCAGACTGATCTTGATGGACGAGCCGTTCGGAGCGCTCGATGCGTTGACCCGCGAGCGCATGAATCTGGAGCTGCTCCGCATCTGGGAGCAGAGCCGCAAGACCATCCTGTTCGTCACCCACGGCATCGCCGAAGCGGTCTTTCTCGGCACGAAAGTCGTCGTGCTCACCGCTGGTCCGGCGCGCATGGCCGACCGAATTGACATCGGTCTGCCCCGGCCGCGCACCCTCGACATGAAGACCCATGAAACTTTCGGCGGCTACGCCCGGCGCATCTATCACCTGCTCGGCGTAGAGTGACCCGGGACTGCCGGCGCCCGCGAAGTTCGCGGGTCGTTGGGCCGAAATGCGTCACCGGTCCTGTCCGGTGCGCATCCATGCCTGTCAGGTCCGGATTATCGGAGGACGGTCGCCCCGATCGGCGCCGACTGTCACCAACAACCGGGTTGTGGCCTGCAGCGGTGCGACGTAAGGTGCCTTGTACCCGGTCGGTTGCTTTCGGGAGGACATGCGGGTGCGCAGATGGCGGCTTCGACTGCCATCGGCATCGATTTCCCGCACGCGCCCCGTCAGCGAACCCGACCAGCAGCAAGATGGGGGGTATCATGATTGCACGAAAATCAGTGATCGCGCTGGCCGTTGCGGCGGCCGGCAGCTTGGGCGCGACGCAGGCGGGCGCCGCAGATAAGGTCGATTTCATCCTTAACTGGATCGCCGGTGGCGACCACGCGCCATACTATTACGCCCACAAGATGGGTTGGTATGCCAAGGCGGGCGTCGACCTCAACATACAGCAAGGCAAGGGCTCGTCGATGTCGTCGCGCCGCACGGGTGCGGGCAAGAATCCGATCGGCCTGGCGGATCTGGGCACTGCGCTCGTCACCATGGGCAAGGGCGGCCAGATGGTCGCGGTGATGAACATATACGCCAACTCGCCCTATGGCATGTACTGGCTGAAGAGTTCCGGCATGAAGGGGCCGAAGGACTTCGCCGGCAAGAAAATCGGCAACCCGCCGTGGGACGCCGCGCGCCAGATGTGGCCGGCCCTGGCCAAGAAGGTCGGCATGGATCCGGCTTCGGTGAAATGGGTCAACATCCAGCCGAACGCGAAGCTGGCCGCGCTCAAGGCGAAGTCGATCGACGTCACGACTTCGTTTTACAACATCCACCACATCTTCAAGCGGGAGCTGGGCGCGGACATGGGGTTCTTCCCGTGGAAGACGTACGGCATCAACCCCTACGGCAACTCGATCATCGTCAACATGGATTACCTGAAGAAAAACAAGAAGACGGTGGCGGCGTTCGTCTCGGTGACCCAGAAGGCGTTCCAGACTTGCGTGAAGACTCCGGCGCCCTGCATTGCGGCGCTGGTCGAGGCCAACAAGGGGCTCAAGGTCGCCAACGAGACCGAAAACTGGGGTCTCGTGACCGAGCTGATGAGCGACAAGTTCTCGCGTACGGCCGCGCTCGGCTATTTCGATCCGGGCCGCATGAAAGCCGATCACGAGCTGATCAACACCTACTTCAAGATCGAGACCAAATACGCCATCGAGGAGCGCTACACCAACGAGTTCCTCGACCGCGGCATCAAGATGCCGAAGATCGACCGCAAATCGGCCTTCGAATAAACGTCACTGCACCCGGCGGCGGCCCGCTTCTGCGTTTGGCTGCCGCCGGGGGCCGCCGATGGACGAGACCTGCGACGCCATCGTCCTGGGAGCGGGCCATAACGGTCTGATCCTGCAGGCCTACCTGGCGCGCGCCGGGCTCGATACCCTGGCGATAGAGCGTCGGAGCAAGTCTGGCGGCGGCCTCACCGTGCTGGAGGATCCGCTTCATCCGGGGCTGATCCACAACTCCCACGCATTTTTCCTGCGCGCCATTACCGGCATGCCCTGGTACCGGGATCTCGATCTGGAGGGCCACGGTGCCCGCATGATCGAGCCGGAGTTGAACGTCGCCATGTTGACCCGCGATGGTGGCGCGCTGGAATGGTGGACCGATATCGGTCGAACGGCCGCCTCCTTCGCACAGTTCAGCGAGCGCGACGCTCGAACTCTGCAGCGCTGGTTCGATGAGTTTGGCCCGGTCGTCGAGCACATCCTGATTCCGGAGGCGATGTCGCCGCCGATGCCGCCTGACGAGCGACGCGCCTTGCTGAAACGAAGCGCAGAGGGACGTCGCCTGCTCGAGGTCAGCGCGCTGAGCCCGCTGGAGTTCGTCCGCCAGGAGTTCGAAAACCCCGTCATCCAGGCGGGCCTGCTGTTCTTCAACGGGCTGCGCGAGGTCGACCTGCGCGTCCGCGGCTTCGGACATCATATCGCTTTCCTGCTTGCCAGCCCGTCCAAGGCGCAGATGTCGGCTGGCGGCAGCGCCGCTCTCGGCGGTGCCTTGGAAAAAGCCGTGACAAGCGCTGGCGGCAGGATCGTTACCGATGCGGCGGCCGGGCGGATCGTCGTGGAAAACGGACGGGCCATCGGAGTCGAGACCGCAGACGGAAGGTGTTTTCGTGCTCGCCACCTGATCGCTTCCTCGCTCAATCCGCAGCAGACCTTTCTCGATCTGATCGATGCCGATGTCCTGCCCGGGGCGTGGCGGCGAAAGGCGAAAGGGTTCCGCTACAATGTTCTGGCCCCGCTCTTCGCCCTGAACCTGGCGCTCGATGCGCCGCCGGCCTATGCCGCTGCCGAGCGATACCCGGAAATGGCGCGGCCTTTCATGACGATTCTCGGCCTCGACCATGTGCGCCAGTTCGACGAGATCGTGCGCCATCACGAGGCCGGTACGATCCCGCCGACGGTGATGTGGGGCACCTGTCCGACCCAGTTCGACGAAAGCCAGTCCGCCGACGGCAAGCACGCCGCCTTCATGTGGGAGAAGCTCCCCTACGCGCTGGACGGCGACCCGGCGAACTGGGATGCAGAGAAAGACGCCCACGGCGCGGCGATGCTCGACCTGTGGGCGGACTACGCGCCCGACCTGCGCGGGTCGGTAATCGGCAGCTTTACGCGCAGCCCGCTCGACGTCGTGCGTGAATTTCCGAATATGGCTGCAGGCGACCTTCTGGTCGGGGCCTTCACCGGCGGGCAGATCGGTTACCATCGGCCATTCGAGGGCGCGGGCGACTACCGCACCTGTATCGAGGGGCTTTATCTCTGCGGCTCTTCCTCGCATCCGGGAGGCAATATCACCGGGCTGCCGGGCTACAACGCGGCGCAGACGATCTTCCACGATCTGGGGCTGGACGGCGGCTGGCTGCCCGTTCCCGCCATGCAACGAATTCAGGAACTGGCCGGGTGACCTAACCCAGTTCCGGACCGGCGATGGCGTAAAGAAGGCTCGGATCGTCGAAGCCGGAATCGCGGTTGCGCATCATGCGGATGTACGGGCGCTGCTCCACGAAGCCGCAGGCCCCGAGCCATTCCACGAATTCCGGCCGGGCGTCGGCGACGTCGATGTAGACCGGCCCCTGCACTGCGCCGAACGCGGCGGCGGCAAGCGAGCTGGCGGCATTGTCGCCGGTTGCTACCAGCGGACCGACCTGGACCGCCTCCCGCCCGTCGCGGGCCAGGGCATAGCCGGCGAGTCGGCCGTCGTGGAAGGCGGCGAAAGCGGCTTCCGGCTGTCGGCGGAGCAAGTGACGGAGCAATTCCAGCCGATCTCCGCCGAACAGTCCGCGGTCCACCCCGGAGACTGCTTCCAGGTCGTCAGTGGCCAGCCGGCGCACCGTCACCCTGTCTGCTTCCTGCACCGTCGGCGAAGACGCCGATTCGGCGCGGTAGCGCCGAAGGCGGTAATGATCGCGGAAGCCGATCCGGCTGTATACCTTGCGGCCGTCGGGCGTCGCGTCCAGTCCCGGCACTCGCCCCGCGTCTTCCTGGCGCTGCACAACCTCGGCCATGAGACGGGTGGCGATGCCTTGCCGACGGTAGTCCGGCGCGACCAGTACCATGCATATCCAGGCGAACCGGTCATAGGGCAGCGCCATTGCCGTGGCGACAAGAGTCTTGTCAGGAGCCGTCAGGCCGACACCCTCGCCGTGTGTCAGGATATAGCGCCAGTCGTCCACGGTCTGGTTCCAGCCGATCAGGGCGGAAAGCTTAAATCCGGCTTCGGCATGGACAGGCGAGAGGTCGAACTTCTCGAGCGGTTTCGTCGATTCCGGCGTCATGGCTAGAAAGCACCGTCGCGGCTGGCATATTCGGTCGGTTTGTCATAGGCAGCGCCGTCGGCCAAAAGCCAGTCGGCAACCCAATCGACCATGGTGAGCAGCGGCACCGAAGGATTGCCGAACAGGCGCGTCGCCTCGCCGGTATCGACCAGCCAGCATTCGTCTGCTTCCATCCCTTCGAATTCCGGCGTCCGGCCGAAGCGTTCGCCAAAAGCCAGGGCGAGGGCACGCACGCTGGCGGTTTCCGGGCCCGAAACGTTGAGCGGCGTTGTCGGCGCGGTGCAGCGGGCGAGGCAACGCAGGGCGTGGCTGTTGGCATCGCCCTGCCAGATTACGTTGACGTTGCCGGTCGTCAGATCAACCGGCGTTCCTGCCAGCACGCGGCTGCCGATATCGTGCAGTACGCCGTAACGCATATCGATGGCGTAATTGAGGCGAACAATGCGCCCCGGTGTGCCGTACTTTTCCGAGAAATGTTCGAACATTCGCTCACGGCCAAGACAACTCATCGCATATTCACCCATCGGTCCGGGCGGGTCGGTCTCGCGCGAGCCGCCTTGCGCAACGCGGGTGAACGGATAGACGTTCCCGGTGGAGAAGACGACGATCCGACTGTCACGGAAGGTCTCAGCGACGATGGCCGGCATCGCGACGTTCATCGCCCAGGTCAGCGATAATGCTCCGACCGTGCCGAACTTGCGCCCAGCCATGAACACGACGTTCGGGCACCGGGGCAGCGCCGCAACCGCTTCACGATCCATGAGATCGCAGGTTATCGCCTCGACATCGCACGCCTGCAGCTTTTTGCCGACCGTCGGATCGGAAAAGCGTGCGACGCCGATAACGCGCCGGTTTGGCGCAGCGCGCTTTGCGAGCCGCGCGAGCGTCAACCCCATTTTTCCGCCGACGCCGAGAATCAGGATATCGCCTGCGACCGATTCGAGATCGCGTATCAGGGCGTCCGAGGGTCGGGTCATGAATTCTTCGAGCGCCGCCTCGTCGCTAAACCCCGTGGGCAGTTTGGCCGCGTGGTGCTCTGCCATCGCTCAATCTCTGTCGTGCCGTCAAGGCAGGCCGAATTGCGCCGGTCACAACACGCGGCCGGCGGCCGACCTGTATCGTCCGATGTCCCGAATCCTGCCATTCTGAAGGGGTTTTGGGAATAGGCACGGGAGAGGCGCTATGGCCGATAACGGCCCATGCATCCGGATCGCCGTGCTAGGCTCCTGCCCGGCGCCGGGCTGCCTGGTCCACTGGCCGTTGGAGCAGGCGCATGACGACGCGGTGCGGGCGACGCTCAACCGGATCGAGAGGGAGCTGCTGCAAACCCGGGGTGGGGCCAGCAGAGGGAGGCGCATCGTCTTTTGTACGGGCTCTTCTTGGTGCGTCGAGCGCCGCGGCGCGGGCCAGGCATCCGGCGGACACATGATGATCCGGTCACGGTTCTTGAGGATTTCCATGACGGACGACTTCGATGTCATGCCGTTCGACGACCTTGCCGCCAACAGTTTGAACAAATTCGATCGCGACCGGCTCACCCGTGGATTTCTCCAGGATCTCAAGGCGATGGATGTTCGGATCGGTTCCCCATTTCTCGCCCCATTTCGCCATCGCCAGTATGGCGATGCGTAGATCTTGGCATTTTTGTGTCGGTACATATGTGTGACGCTTGGAGCCCTCCACTGGGGCGCGATCGAAAATGCCGGCATCGCACAGCTGCTCCAATCGTCGGGTCAGTAGATTTCGTGAGATCCTGAGGCTTTTCTGCAAATCGTTGAAACGACGGGGACCCATTAACAGCGCATCGCGCACGATAAGAAGCGTCCATTGATCGCCCAACTCGGCGAGAGCCTGGGCGATTGGGCAACGGTGCTTCTGATAGTTAACGATGCTCATACGCGAGACTTAGCAGATTCGGTTGACTTTTTGAACCATTTCAATATAGTTCAAAAACTGAACTCCTAGCGGCAAGCAGCCTCCAGTCGACCGACAGGGCTGTCAGCGGAAGAATCCGGCCCAGTTATCGTCACGCTGACCGGCATCTCGCCTTTCACGGAAGACTGACCTGTCCTGGACCGATTTTTCACACATATGGCTTTCGACTCGATCCGATGGCCCTGACCCAGGCGTTGATGGTCGTTCCTCTTGCTCACCCGGATATAAGCCAATGCCAGAAAACTCCGCCAGCAAGCTTGCTCCCCGTTCCCGCGGCGACGCGGGTGTGTTGGTTTTTGCTACGCTCGTCCTGTGCGCGGCATTTGGGGAGGTCGCGACCGGTCTTGTCGTGCCCGCGATGCCCGCACTGGGCGAAATTTACGACAAGACGCCGGCGACGATTCAGCTCACGATCGTTTCGTTCGCCGTCATGTTTGCCGTGGGCCAACTGTTCTTTGGCCCTTTTTCCGACCACAAGGGTCGACGCACCGCCCTCCTGATCGGTGCTGCACTGACGCTCGCCGGTTCGGCCACCGCGGCCATGGCAGACGGTGTTTGGGCGATCATCGTCGGTCGTGCGATTCAGGGACTCGGCGCCGCGTCAGGATATGTCGTTTCGCGCGCCATCGTTCGCGATATCTATGGCGCCGAGGGCTCCGCAAAGGCGATGGCCATCCTGTTCGCCCTGATGGCAGCTTCGTTCCTCGCCGCACCGCTGGTCGGCGGCGCACTTCTGGAGCTTGCAAGCTGGCGGGCGGGCTTCGTCTTCGCATCCGTCGCCGCCCTGATCTGGCTGGCGTCGACCATCTTGATCATGCCGGAAACCAGAGAGGTGGCATCCGCCTCCGAGACGCAGGCGGCCCACGTCGCCTATCTCGGGCTCTTCCAGCATCGGGGCTTCCTTGGCTTCATGATCACCCATTCGATTGCCTATGCCGGGCTATATTGCTTCGTCGCCGGAGCGCCGTACTATTTCATCGACAGTCTCGACATCAAGCCGTCGAGTTATGGCGTGATTGCCGCCGTCGCCATGTCGGGCTTTCTCACGGGATCAACCGCTGCGCGCTACGCCATTCCCAAATGGGGAATGCAACGCGTCATTCTGGTGAGCCTCGGAATCATGCTCTGTGCGCCGGCAATACTGGTCGGGCTGGGGCTTCTTGGCTGGCTGCCGGTCCCCGTTATCGTGGTGATCCAATTCGCGTATTGGTTCGGCGGCGGGTTTCTCGCCCCGAATACGGCCGCCGGGGTGATGATGTCCCATCCAAGGTCCGCCGGCGCGGCCGCGGCAGTTCTGGGGTTCGTGCAGATGTGCGCGGCGGCCGCGGTGGCGTCGATGCAAGGCCTGATCTACGATGGGACAGTGTTCCCCTTGGTCGGAATGCAGCTTCTTCTGGGCCTCACCACCTGGATTATCTGGAACCGTCTCAAGCGATACACGGTGTGAGGCGGAGTCCTCGCGGCAGAGGCAAACCCGACAGCGCTGATCTGCAAATTTTCGCCATGGGTCTTGGCCGAGGGAGTGACGACCTTCTATTCGTGCATCCAGAGCAGCGCGCGGTCGGCAAGCGGCTGGGCAACCTGGTTCTTCAATTCGGACTTCAACACCGAGCCGGCAGGCTGTCCGAAATGGTGGAGCCATCTCAAGTTCACCCCACTGGCCCGCACATGCTTGCCGAGACGCTGGTGAACCACCACTACCCGGACGTGCCGGCGCTCGCCCTGGCAATCATTGGGGTCCTCGCTGAACAGGTGCGGCATCTCGCTGCCTGCGTCCAGAGATCGGTCTCGGCCTGGGCGCCGTCGATATCAAGACCACCGAGGTCGAGAGCGCCGCCCGGACCGCCCGCGCGATCGAACGTGCCGAATGGCTGCTCGGAGAGGGACGGGTGTGTTATATCCACGCGGATATCTGCAACTACAGAGTGGAAGTCAGGCACCGTTCGGCTGGGCGTCGCGCCGCAGCTTCCCTTCCAGGCACTCGTTCCAGAAATTGCCCCAGTGGTTGAGATAGCTGTCGATGCACCAGAGCATCTGGTCCTGCAATTCGCGGGTCGTGCAGGCATCGAGCACGGTAGCGAGTGCCGTTTCCGAGTGCTCTTCGTCGCCCTCGATATGGACGATCCAGCTTTCCTGATCCTTGTCCTCGACGCCGTAGTGATCGCGCAGTCCGTCGGAGATCATCCGGCACATCTCGGGAGCATGACTCTCGGATGCCACGCCGGAATTTCCGAGCGCGACCGTGACCGGCATTTCGCGTGCGACCTTGAAGCGGTAGGCGGTCATGTCCTGGATCGTCTGCGGTACCGGGTGGGCCTCGATCTCGTCCTCCGAAAGTCCGGTGAAGTACGAGGCGAACTGCATGGCGAGCATGTCGTGCCCGGCCGATCCGCAACGAATCTCGGTATCCTCGTCGATGAGGGTGTCCATGATGCGGCGGCGGATGTTGCGGTCGTCACAGCGCGAATGGATCGTGGACACGACTTGAGGAGTCCATTTCGTGAAATGGTAGAACAGTACGGCCAGATAGCCGACCTGTTCGCGCGACGCCGTGCCATCGGCAATCATCTTGACCATGTCATGGTCCGAATGCCGCTTCCCCACGAAGCGGGTTTCCATTTCGGCGAGGAACTCCTCGCGACTCCGCGCTTTGGTCATTTTCCCGAACTCCTTGTTCCACTTTGTCCTGGCAGTCCCGGAAGCTATTATCCGACATTCGCCGGCCGTGCGGCAAGTCCTGTACAGTGGTGAGCCTTGCCGGGTCCGGCAGGAGGGGAGACAAGCAAATGACGGATACGGCCAAGGTGGATGCCCTGCGCAATGCCGGCAACCTTGAAGCGCTCTATGCTGCCCTTGATCCGCTGGACATGACGCCGGGCTGGGTCGACCGGGAGAAACCGATCCTCTCGGTGGAACCGGATACCGAGTTCAGACCCATGCACTGGAAATACGGCGAATGCCGCGCCGCCCTGGATGCGGCCGGGCGCCTGATTAATACGGAACTCGCGGAACGGCGAAACCTGATCCTGCGCAATCCCGTCAAGGGCAACGACATCGCGACAACGCGGACCCTGGTCAACGCCTATCAGATGATCCTGCCTGGCGAGGAGGCGCGGACTCACCGCCACGCGCCGCACGCGCTGCGGGTGATCATCGACAGCGAAGGTTCGTACTCGGTCGTCAACGGCGAGAAGCATCCGATGGAGACCGGGGACATTGTGCTGACGCCGGGCTGGTGCTGGCACGGCCACGGCCATGACGGCGATCAGCCGGCCTACTGGCTCGACGGCCTCGATGTTCCGCTGACGCATCTTCTCGAGCCGATGTTCTTCGAGGAACATCCGGAGGGCTTTGCGCCGGTCGAACGGGTCACGCCCGATTCCCCGTACCGCTTCACCTGGGACATGATTCAGGAACGGCTTGATGCCGCCGAGCCGGATCCCGAGGGCTTCTTCGGCCGGCGCATACGGCTGGAAGCTGACGAGGTGCCGACGATAGGCATTCATGTCGAACGTCTCGAAGCCGGCCAGAACACGCGCCGTTTTCGCCATGCGGCAAATTGCGTCTACAGCCCGATGATGGGTTCGGGTGTCTCGGAAGTGGGCGGAGAGACGATCCGCTGGTCACGGGGCGATGTCTTCGCCGCGCCAATATGGAACTGGATCGAGCACCGTGTCGAGGAGGACACGGTCATGTTCGTCATGACCGACGAGTTCCTGATGCGGTTCGGCAAGTATTACAGGTTCGAAGGGCACGCCTGAACAGCCGCTTTGCCGGCACCGGCGCCCACGGCGGGTGCCGGCCAGGTGCTCCGGGCGGCCGGGACATCGGCTCAGCCGCGGCTGTCGACGAATCTCTGCTGCTTGATCTGGCTCTGGAAGTGTCTTTCGAGGGTCCCGGGCTCGACCACTTCGACCTCGGGCGTGAGTTCGAAGGTCCGGCGGACTTCTCCGACAAGGGAAGTGACTGCCTCCCCGGCCACCGCGCCGCCGCGGAGCTCTATGGCCACCTGCATCGCGTCGAGGCCTTCCGTTTCGACAACCTCGACCTTGAAGTCCGATATCTCCATGCGGCGGTGCATGAAATCCTCGAAGTCCGCATGGTTGATGTTGATTCCCCGGACCTTGAAGAAGCCCGCGGTGCGCGCGCCGTGACGGACCACCGGATAGATCGACAGCGGTCCCTTGGTCGCGCCCTGCCCGACCATGGTGACGTAATCCCCGGTTTCCCATCGCAGGAACGGAGTCATCTCGTTGTTCCAGTAGGGCGTCATCACGAGCAGGCCCGATTCGCCGTCGGCGACGGGCTCTCCTGAATTCTCGTCGACGACCTCAATGTCGAACATGTCCGTCCACATGTGGAGGCCGTCGTGACAGTCCGATTCGCTCGCCATGAACGAGCCCTCGGTGCAGCCGAACTGGTCGTACATCTCGGCGCCCCACAGCGCCTCGATGCGTTTGCGCTTGGCCGGAGAAACGGGCTCCGCGGCGGTGAGAAACAGCCTTACCGAGCTTGACGCAAGGTCGAAACCCATCCGCTCGGCGACCTGGGCGAGTTGAAGCCCGTAACTCGCCATGCCGCACCACACCGTTGGCCTGAGCGTCTCGATGAGCCGGATCTGCAGCTCGGACGGGGTCGAGTTGCCGGCGCCGCACCAGTTCACGCCGATACCCATCTGCTGCGCCGTGCGGCAGTAGAGCTGCCCGACAGGATGAATGCCGAGGGGAAAGGAGACATGGGCGATATCGGCGGTCGTCACTCCGGCGCAATCCCAGGCGCGCCGGAAACCCTCGCGGGCGAGACGGAGGTCGTTGCGGTTGCGCGGATAGAACAGCGGTTGCCCGGTCGACCCGCCGGAACGCCAGAACTCGAGAACGTCTTCGCGCCCGCCGACGCAGAATTCCTCATGAAACCGCGCTGCCGGGATGGTCCGCAACTGGTCCTTGGTCATGATCGGAATCCGCGACCATTCCTCCGGCTCGTGGACGTGCCGAAGGTCGACATGGTCGAGTCTTCCGCGGAAGAAAGCCGACTGCCGGGCGCGTTCAACCGCGAGCCGCCTGCGTTCCCGCCTGATGCGTACGATATGGTCCTGCGAAGGCGCGGGGAACGGCAGTTCCGGCGTCTCCCACATTGCTTGCTCTCCCCTCGCCGTCAGGCGTCGCTGCGCTCTCCAAGCTCCTTCGCGCGCTCGCGGAGGATGAATTTCTGGATCTTGCCGGTCGATGTCTTTGGTAGCGGCCCGAATATCACGGTGCGTGGCACCTTGAAGCGCGCCATGCTGTCGCGGCAGAACTCGATGATTTCCGCTTCATCGGCGTCGGCGCCGTCCTTCAGCGTCACGAACGCGCACGGACTTTCGCCCCACTTGCTGTCCGGCCGGGCGGCCACGGCGGCCTCGAGCACCTTCGGATGACGGTAGAGAATGCCCTCGACCTCGATCGAAGAGATGTTCTCGCCGCCAGAGATGATGATGTCCTTCGAGCGGTCCTTGATCTCGACATAGCCGTCCTCGTGCCAGACGCCGAGATCGCCCGAATGGAACCAGCCGTCGGCAAAGGCTTCGTCCGTGGCGGCGGGATTCTTGAGATAGCCCTTCATGACGACGTTGCCGCGAAAGAAGATCTCGCCCATGGTCTCCCCGTCCTTCGGAACCGGTTGGAGCGTTTCGGGGTCCGCGACCATGAGTGCTTCGAGCACGTTGTAGCGGACGCCCTGCCGGGCCTTGAGCGCCGCCCTGTCGGCGATCGGCTTGCCGTCCCATTCGGGATGCCACGCACTGACCACCGATGGTCCGTAGGTCTCCGTCAGACCATAGACGTGGGTGACGGAGAAACCCTGGCTCTCCATGGCCTCTATGACTGCCGCCGGTGGCGCGGCGCCGGCCGTCATCGCCTGAACCGTATGGCTGAGGGGGCGGCGGGCCTGCTCCGGCGCGTTCGCGATCATGTTGAGCACGATGGGGGCGCCGCAGAAATGCGTGATGCCATGCTTCTCGATGGCCTCGAATATCGGCGCGGCCTCGACCCGCCTGAGGCAGACGTTGGTCCCGGCCAGAGCCGCGACGGTCCAGGGAAAGCACCAGCCGTTGCAGTGGAACAGCGGCAGCGTCCAGAGATAAATGGGGTGCGGAGGCATCGCCCATACCATCATGTTGCCGATGGAGTTGAGAAAGGCGCCGCGGTGGTGATAGACGACGCCCTTCGGATTGCCGGTGGTGCCCGACGTGTAGTTTAGCGAGCAGGAATTCCATTCGTCGGACGGCCAGTCCCAGGCGAAATCCGGGTCGCCTCCGGCAATGAACTCCTCGTATTCCGCCTGTCCGAGAAGCTCGCCGCCGTCATAGACCGGGTCGTCGACATCGATCACGAACGGCTTGTTCTCGATCTGGGCCAGCGCTCCCGCGATCGTTTCCGAGAATTCGCGGTCTGTCAGCAGAACCTTTGCTTCGCCATGCTCGAGAATGAAGGCGACGGCGTCGGCATCCAGCCGCACGTTGATGGCGTTCAGCACGCCCCCCATCATCATCACACCGAAATGCGCCTCGATCATCGCCGGTACGTTGGGAAGCATCGCGGCAACTGTTTCGCCCTTTTCGAGGCCGTGCCGGGTGAGCGCGCTCGCCAGCCGCTGGCAGCGCGCATAGGTCTCTGACCAACTGCGCCTGATTTCGCCGTGGATGACTGCTGTGCGGTCGGGAAAGACCGATGCCGCGCGTTCGATGAAGCTTAGCGGCGTCAGGGTCCGGAAATTCGCGGCATTCTTGTCGAGATCGGTTTCGAATGGATTGGTCATGATGGTCCTCCGGTTGAGACAACCCGGCGGGGTTGGCGGGAGACCAACCGATCATTGCAGAATACGGTCGAAAAATCGATCATGTTGCACACCCGCCACCCTGGAGAAAATGGAGGCCCGGGCCGGACTCGAACCGGCGTAAACGGATTTGCAGTCCGCTGGATAGCCTCTCTCCCACCGGGCCGGGAGGCAGGGAAAGTTCCGTATAGCGGGCTTGTATATTGTGTCCCCGGTTTGTGGTCAAACACTGGCGGTTGGCGCATGCGGCACCGGTCGGCATGCGGTCTGCTGTCGCCAGGTGGGCGATACCGTGCCCGGCTTGAATTTTTTTGCTGCCTATATGATTTTGGCGGACCCGGTGGCATAGTGCGCCTCGACAGGGAGGCGTTCAGTCGGAATTGCTCGGAAGCGGTGGTTTGAAGCTCGTCTTCCGGAACGTAGACCGGCTGAAAGAGATGTGCAGGTAATGCGGGACATGCAGACGCAGCGTCTGGCCATGGTGGAGTCGCAGCTCCGCACCGATCGGGTGACGGACAAGCGGCTGCTCGACGCCATGGCTGAAATTCCCCGGGAGCGATTTGTTCCCGACAGCCGTCGGCATCTCGCCTATATCGACGAGGATATCCCGATCGGCCACGGGCGGTACCTGCTTGAACCGCGGGTATTTGCACGGTTGGTGCAGACAGCAGAAATCTCGGATTCCGATGTGGTGCTGGATATCGGCTGCGGGTCAGGCTATTCGGCGACCGTCCTCGGCCGTCTTGCCCAAGCCGTGGTTGCCGTCGAATCCGCGCCTGAACTGATCGAAATGGCTGGCAGTTCGGTGGACGAGGCGGACCAGGACAACATCGTCTTTCAGCTCGGGCAGCTGGCGGATGGCTGGCCGGGACAGGCACCCTATGATGTCATATTCATCAACGGTGCGGTCCAGCAGGTGCCCGAGACACTTCTGTCGCAACTCGCAGAGGGAGGACGGCTCTGCACCGTGCTTCGTCCGGATGACGGGCCCGGCCGGGCCGTGATCATGTTGCACGCCGACGGTCAGGTTTCGCAGCGGCCGATCTTTGACGCGAGCGTGCCGGTTCTCGTCGAATTCAACAAAACAAGGAGCTTCGTCTTCTCATGAGACATTGTGTGACGGGTTTCCTAATGATCGTGCTGGCCGGTGCCGGTGCCGTGACCGCCGTGGCCCAAGCCCAGTCCCTGGAAGACACCCTTGTCATGGCCTACCGGAACAATCCTGCGCTGCAGTCTGCGCGGGCCAGACTCGCCGCTTCCCAAGAGGACATCGAGCAGGTGCGGGCGCAGGCGATGCCGCGCGTCGATTTTTCCGTCCGTGGTTACGAGTGGGAGAATATCCAGCGCAGCGGCACGGACATCGACAGCAACAAGTCCGACGTGCTCAGTCAGATCAGCCTGAGACAGAGCCTCAGGGTGGGCATGAATGTCATTCCCGCCATCAAGGCCGCGCGGTTCATAACCGAATCCAACCGGGTGCAGCTGTCGTCGGTCGAGCAGAACGTCCTGTTCGACGCCGCGACGGCCTATGCCGACGTGATCCGGGACCAGGCGGTCCTCGAGTTGAACGTGAGCAACGAGAGGGTGCATGAGCGGCAGCTCGAGGCGACTCAGGACCGCTTCAGTGTTGGCGAGGTGACGCGGACCGACGTATCGCTGGCGGAATCGCGTCTGTCGCGCGCCCGCGCAGAGCGGATTGCGGCCGAGGGACGCCTGACGGAAGCGCGCGCGAGCTTCGAGAACTCCGTCGGCCAGCCCGCAGGCACTATCAGCCAGCCGCGTGCGCTGACCGATTTGCCGGCGACCTTGCAGGACGCGCTTGAGCAGGCCCGCAGCAACAATCTTGAAGTGGTCCGTGCGCGCGCCCTTACCGAGGCCGCGCGCCAGAGGGTCGAGAGCGTGGATCGTGAACAATGGCCCAGTCTGTCGCTCACGAGCGAATACAGCTTTGACGACGATTTTCAGGGTCGCAGCGACCGTCGACGCGCCTCCATCATGCTGGGATTGAGCATGCCTCTCTATACCTCCGGTTCGATCCAGTCACGGCTTCGTCAGGCCCGGCAGGTTGTTACGCAGAACCGGCAGGATGTCAGGCAACTGGTCCAGTCGTCAGTGGAAGCGACAACTGCCGCATGGCAGAGGTTGCAGGTGGCTCGGGCGCAGATCGACGCTTTCACGGCACTGGTCAAGGCCGGCGAGATAGCGCTCGCCGGAGTGCGGGAGGAAGCGGCGGTGGGCTCGCGCACCGTTCTCGACGTGCTTGACGCGGAACAGGAACTTCTCGACGCCAAGGTCAATATGCTGCGCGCACGCCGTGACGAAATTGTCGGTACGTTCCAGCTGCGCCGGTCCGTGGGCAGCCTGACTGCCAGGCAGTTGGGGCTGGCCGTCCAGTAGCACCGCGCGGCCTGACCCTCGACGCAATCTGGCCGAAGCCGGAAATCCCCGACGCCCGGGCGCGGCAGCATCGGTTGCTGACTTGTCTGGAGCAGTGCGGGGCCGGCGGTCATTCCGGCTTTGATCTCCCCGAACCGGTCGCCCGCAACGGTTCGTGGCACCGGCCGCTGCCACCCCGTATGCGGCGCAGGCGAACCGCGCACGATCGGGAAGAGCGCCTCCATATAGGCTAACCGGCTGATCGGCGTGAGTCCCACCGGCCGTGTTGTCTCACCCTGTTGCCGTGGCGTGGCCGTCCGGCTCCGTGCATCGCCGCCGCGCCGGAGGTGCCGGTCGCGATCACCGTATGTCGGCCACACTTTCCGGTTCGGCAGCAACGGGATCGTTGCACTCCTGTCGATATCGGGCCATAACCCGTAGCGGGCTCGACGACAATGGTTTGGTCGCCGGCCGGAACGGCGATCGCAGACACCCGGAAATATCCCGACATGACAATGGACAAGACATACCGCCCTCAGGAGGTGGAACGGCGCATCGTTGATCTCTGGGAGGCCAGCGGGGCCTTCGGCTGCGGTCACACCCGCACGGGCGGAAAGACCGGCGAGTCCTATTCCATCGTGATCCCGCCGCCAAACGTGACCGGCAGCCTGCACATGGGTCATGCCCTCAACAATACGCTGCAGGACATTCTTGTCCGTTTCGAACGCATGCGTGGCCGTGATGTCTTGTGGCAGCCGGGCACTGACCATGCCGGCATCGCCACGCAGATGGTCGTGGAACGGCAGTTGGCCGAACAGGGCATAGGGCTGGCACGCGGTTCGGCGGCCGACAACGATGATGCCGGCCATGTTGGCCGTGATGAATTCGTCGAACGTGTCTGGGCGTGGAAGGAAGAGAGCGGCGGAACGATCACGGGCCAGTTGAGGCGGCTCGGCGCCTCGCTCGACTGGAGCCGCGAGCGCTTCACGATGGATGAAGGCTTGTCCGCGGCGGTGCTCGAAGTCTTCGTCAGCCTCTATCGTGAAGGGCTGATCTACAAGGACAAGCGGCTGGTGAACTGGGATCCCCAGTTCCACACAGCGATTTCCGATCTCGAGGTGGATCAGAAGGAGGTCCAGGGAAATCTCTGGTATATCAGCTATCCCATCGAGAACCGGCCCGGGGAATCGATCACGGTTGCGACCACACGGCCCGAGACAATGCTCGGCGACACCGGAATCGCCGTTCACCCGGACAATCCGCGGTGGAAGCATCTGATCGGCAAGTCGGCCGTCCTTCCGCTGGTCGGCCGGAAGATTCCCATCGTTGCGGACGAATATTCGGATCCGGAGATGGGTAGCGGTGCAGTCAAGATCACCCCGGCCCACGATTTCAACGACTTCGAGGTCGGTGCGCGGCATGGCCTCGACGTGATCAACATCCTGACGGCCGACGCGCATCTGAACGACTCCGTACCCGAGGTCTACCGGGGGCTTGAGAGATTCGAGGCGCGCAAGCGCGTGGTTGAGGATCTGGAGGCGGCCGAGCTGATCGAGAAAATCGAGACCCATGCCCATACGGTTCCGCATGGCGACCGGTCGGGCGTACCCATCGAACCGTTCCTGACCGAACAGTGGTATGTGGACGCGCAGACCCTGGCCGAGCCGGCGATAGCGGCCGTCGAGCAGGGCCGGACGAGGTTCGTTCCGAAGCAGTGGGAACGGACCTACTTCCACTGGATGCGCAACATCGAGCCCTGGTGCATCTCGCGTCAGCTCTGGTGGGGACATCGTATTCCCGCCTGGTACGGTCCCGACGGAGAGATCTTCGTCGCCCTGTCCGAGGACGAGGCGATGGAAGCGGCGCGTGCGCACTATGGCGAGGACGTCTCGCTTAACCGCGATCCCGATGTCCTCGATACCTGGTTCTCTTCGGCGCTGTGGCCATTCTCGACGCTCGGCTGGCCGGACGGCACTCCGGAGCTGGACCACCACTACCCGACCGATGTCCTGGTGACCGGTTTCGACATCATCTTCTTCTGGGTCGCGCGCATGATGATGATGGGGCTTCACTTCATGAAGGATGTCCCCTTCCACGACGTCTATATCCATGCGCTGGTCCGCGACGAGAAGGGCCGGAAGATGTCGAAGAGCCTCGGTAACGTGATGGATCCGCTGGAGATGATCGACCGTTACGGTGCCGATGCGCTCCGCTTCACGTTGACGGCACTCGCTGCGCAGGGGCGTGACGTCAAGCTTGCGACGGGGCGCTTGGAGGGATACCGGAATTTCGTGACCAAGCTCTGGAATGCGGCGCGCTTCACCCGCATGAACGGATGTGCGCCGGTTGCGGATTTTGATCCGGCATCCTGCAGACTGACCGTCAATCGCTGGATTGTCGGGGAAACAGTGAAAGTTGGCGCGGAGATCGTCACGGCGCTCGAGGAGTACCGCTTCAATGAGGCCGCGCAGAGCGCCTACCGGTTCGTGTGGCACAGATTCTGTGACTGGTATCTCGAGTTCGCGAAGCCGGTGTTTCAGGATGGAAGCGCGGAGGATCAGATGGAGACCCGTGCGGCCACCTCATGGGTGCTCGACCAGATCCTCCATTTCCTGCACCCGATCATGCCGTTCGTGACTGAGGAGTTGTGGGCGCAACTCGCGCCGGAAGCCGGCCGTGACGGCCTGCTGGTGTCGCGTCCGTGGCCCGCGCCTGCCGACTCCCTCCGCGATCAGGGGGCCGAAGAGGAGATGGATTGGGTGGTTCGCATGGTCGGCTCCGTGCGGGCCGTCCGTTCGGAAATGAACGTTCCGGCGTCGGCGGAGCTGGAAATGACGCTTGTCGGCGCTTCCGACCGGACGAAAACGAGGCTGGAGGCCCATATGGCTTCCCTGGTCCGTCTGGCGCGGCTGTCGAAGGTGTCGTCTGCCGAAGCGCTGCCGGAGGACGTCGTCCAGATGGTGGTCGACGAGACCACGATCGGGTTGCCGCTCGGCGACGTCATCGACGTGGCCGCCGAGACTGCCCGGCTCCAGCGGGAGCTGAAGAAGACCACGGCCGAAATCGAGAAGGCGCAAAAGAAACTCGCCAACCGGGATTTCGTCTCCCGGGCTCCGCCTGAAGTCGTGGAGGAGCAGCGGGAGCGCGCGGCCGAGAGTCAGCAGGTACATGACAGGCTGGCGGAAGCGTTGCAGAGGCTGGCTCCTCTGGCAGGGAACTCGGCCCCGGCGGATCCACGGCCGCGGGCCTGAGGAACGGCCGGCATGAACGCTGTCCGGATCGGCACATCGGAAAAGGGCGGAACGTTCTGGTCCCAGGGCGAGGCGGTCGCGCATCTGCTCAGGCGCAGCTACGGGTTCGAATGCCAGGTCCTCGATGCCGTGGAGGCCAGTATCGAGAACGCGCGAAAGCTTGAGGAAGACCGGCTTGATTTCGGTTTCATGGCCTCGAACTGGATCGGGCGCGCCAGGAATGCCGAGCCTCCCTTCGAGAAACCTGTCGATATCCGCATGGTGGCGCCGGCGAATTCAGGCGCGATGTTCTTCATAGTCCGCGAAGACAGTTCGCTGCAGACGGTCCGTGACATGATCGGACGCCGGGTATCCATCGGACCCCAGGGCAGCGGCATGGTTCAGCATGTTCACACGATCTTCGGCGCCCTCGGGATCAGCCTCGACGAATTCGAGCCGGTGTATCTCTCCTTTGCCGAGGGCGGCACGGCGCTGGAGGCCGGCGACGTCGACGCCCAGTGGCAATGTCCCTATCCCAATCCGGTCATGCGCGATATCAGCGAGCGGTTCGCTGTCAGGGTTCTCGATTACGATCCAGCGGATCTCGACGAGGTTCTCGGCGCGGTTGATTTCTATCGCCCCTCGATCATGGCCGAAGGGACATTTCGCGGGATCGCGCGCGACACGCGTCAGCTGGCTGTGGTCAATGTCATAGCCGCGCATGCGCGCACGGATGCCGAAACCGTGCGGAAATTCGTTTCGACGATGCTCGACAATCTTGACGAACTCGCCGCTGCCAATCCGCTGTTCAGAGGACTTGGCGACCTGTTCGAGCCGTTGCGAAAGGACGGGGTCGCCGCTCTGGAATTCGGAGGTGTGCCACTGCATGCCGGTGCCGTCCGCGCCTGCCGGGACGCCGGTTATATCGATTGAGCGGAGCACTTCCGAGATTTTCGGGACATTCGCGAGTTCGATGTCGAACTGTTAGGCTAAAAGTCCATCGTCGCCTGACTCATTTGCAAGAAATTTAGGGCATATACGGTTTAAATAAAATTATGGACATTTATATTAAATTATAAATATGAAAATATTTCATAAATCCATAATTTATGGAGAAATATGATTTTGAAAAACGAATTTATATATTTATTTTTTATAAATTTCCATTAAATGCAACATTATTGGACTCGATCCTGATTTCTCAAACTATGAAACGAGACGGTGTTTGTCGGCGTTGTTTGTAGTAGTTTTTGTCGTTGAGCTTTGAGACGGTGGTATGGAGGCAGGCTCATGGCGAACTGGGACCTCCGCCGTTTAGCGGCTGTGCTGTGTGGTTCTGTATCTCCATCGTTGGTGGGATGGGTTTGGCTGGGCCGCCTACATGGTGGTGGTGGATAATCGGTGTCAATGGCAAACGAAAACCCGACATTCGTGGCAAACGAAAATCCAACAGTTTTGGCGTGAGTTTGTTGCCCCGGGCTCGGTGCCGGGGTGTTGG
>JAJEBT010000140.1 GCA_022822405.1 Alphaproteobacteria bacterium | reverse complement strand
GCGTCCGCCGGTTCCGCAATCGCCGCCGCCGGGGGCGCCTCGATATTTTCCATCGCGATCTCGTCCATGACGATCCCCTACCAGCGGCGTTCGAATTTCTTGCGAAGGTACACGGCCGACGCATTCATGACGACCAGGAAGACCAGCAGCACGATGACCGCGCCCGAGGTTTTCTCGACGAAGCCGCGCTCCGGGCTGTCGGCCCACAGATAGATCTGCACCGGCATCACCGTCGACGCGTCGGTCGGCCCGCCGGGGATGTCGACGATGAAGGCCACCATGCCGATCATCAGCAGCGGCGCGGTCTCGCCGAGCGCCCGCGCCATGCCGATGATCGTTCCGGTCAGGATTCCCGGCATCGCCAGCGGCAGGACATGGTGGGAGACCACCTGCATCCGCGACGCGCCGAGGCCGAGGGCGGCTTCGCGCACCGAAGGCGGCACGGCCAGGAGCGAGGCGCGGCCGGAAATGATGATGGTCGGCAGCGTCATCAGCGCCAGCACCATGCCGCCGACCAGCGGCGCCGAGCGCGGTAGTTCGAAGAAGTTCTGGAACACCGCCAGGCCGAGCAGGCCGAACACGATCGACGGCACTGCCGCCAGGTTGTTGATGTTGACCTCGATCAGGTCGGTCAGCCGGTTCTTCGGCGCGAACTCCTCCAGATAGACCGCCGCGGCGAGGCCGACCGGAAAGGCCAGGATCAGCGTCACCAGCATGGTCAGGAAGGAGCCGACGATCGCGCCCCAGATGCCGGCCTGCTCCGGCTCGCGCGAATCGCCGGTGGCGAAGAAGCCGGAATTGAATCGCGTTTCGATCCGGCCGTCCTTCTCCATCCGGTCGTACCAGCGCAATTGCAGGTCTTTCACCTTCCGCCCGGATTCGGGCGCGTTGCGGCCGATTGCGCCCTTGGTCAACTGGTCGATATCGGACGACGCCTTGACCCAAATGGAAATCGTGCCGCCGATCCGGTCCGGGTTCGCGATCGTGAAATTCTGCAATGTCCGCTCGGCATCCGTGCTGAACATCGCGACGAGCAGGTTTTCCTGTTCCCGGCCTGCCGGCTTGTAGCGTGCGACCAGGGATTCGATCAGCGCGCCGCGGAAATCGCCGTCCTCGCGCAGGGTCTCGGGATCGGTCTTGCCGTCGGGCGCGATCAGGTCTTCGTCCAGCAGGACATCGACCTCGATCCAGGTCTGGTAAAAGGCCGGATAGCCTTTCGACACGATCGTGCCGGCCAGGAACAGCAGCATCAGGATGGCGAGCAGGATCGCCACGACGCCGTAGATCCTGAAGCGCCGTTCCGCACGCAACCGCCGGTCGAGGCCGCGCCGGACCCTTTCCCTCTGGCCCGAGATCAGCACGGTGGAGGGGGCGTCAGTCATACTTCTCGCGGTATTTCTGGACCACCCTGAGGGCGATCACGTTGAGGCACAGGGTAACCAGGAACAGCACCAGCCCCAGCGCGAAGGCCGACAGGGTCTTGGGGCTGTCGAATTCGGGATCGCCGGTCAGGTTCGTGACGATCTGCACCGTCACGGTGGTCACCGCATCGAAGGGGTTGACCGTCAGCTTCGCCGAAAGGCCCGCCGCCATCACCACGATCATCGTCTCGCCGATGGCGCGCGAGACGGCGAGCAGCACGGCGCCGACGATTCCCGGCAGCGCGGCGGGCAGCACGACCTGGCGGATGGTTTCCGAACGCGTCGCGCCCAGCCCGTAGGAGCCGTCGCGCAGGGATTGCGGCACCGCGTTGATGATATCGTCGGAGAGCGAACTGACGAACGGAATGATCATGATGCCCATGATCAGGCCGGCGGCGAGCGCGCTTTCGGAAGCGACCGTCAGGCCGACGACCGCCCCGGCGTCGCGGATCATCGGCGCCACGGTGAGCGCGGCGAAGAAGCCGTAGACCACCGTCGGGATACCGGCGAGCACCTCCAGCACGGGCTTGACGGTCGCCCGGAGGCGGCGCGAGGCGTATTCCGAGAGATAGATGGCCGCGAACAGGCCGACCGGCACCGCAACGATCATCGCGATGACCGTGATCAGCATCGTACCGGCGAACACCGGGATCGCGCCGAATGCGCCGGACGCTCCGACCTGGTCCTCGCGAATCGCGGTCTGCGGGCTCCATTCCAGCCCGAACAGGAAATCGACCGGCGAAATTTTGGTGAAGAAGGCCATGGCCTCGAACAGCAACGACAGGACGATTCCGACGGTCGTCAGGATCGCGACGGTCGAAGCGACCATCAGCAGGATCAGGATCGCCCGTTCGACCCGGTTGCGCGCCCGCATGGCGGGCGAGACGCTCCGGTAGGCTGCGAGCAGGCCGAGGGCGGCGAGGATCGCCATGGCCGCCGCCATGATCCAGGACGACAGGGCCTGCAGCCGGAGAAACCGTGCGGCGCCCTGTTTCACCAGCGGGGTGATCTCGCCGCTGACGATATCGCCGGTTGCGTAGTTCGCGATGTTGTCGATCAGGAGCCGCTTCCGTTCGGGCGCGAGCGCTTCCTTCTGTCCGGTTTCGCCCTGCACGGTCACCTTGTCCGGCAGACCGTTCCAGACGATGCCCTCGACGATTGCGCTCTGGAACGAAATCCAGAACACGAACAGGACCAGGGCCGGAAGCGCGATCCAGATGGCGACGTGGGCGCCGTAATAGCCGGGCAGCGAATGCAGGCGGGTCCGGCTGCCGGCCGCGAGCGCGCGGGCGCGCCCGCGGCCCAGATAGAAGCCGATCACCGTCAACGCCAGCAGGACCGCCAGTATCGCCCCGTAGCTCATTTGCCCCCGCCGGACGGTCGGGTCCCCGCCCGCCGGTCTTCGGGCTTCGGACCGAACCTCGATGAATCTGGAATGCGTTTAACGAATCGCGTCCGGGAAAAATGTGCCGGCCGTTGGAAGATTCCGCGGCCGCGCGCCCGAAACAGCCGCGCGCGGCGCGAAGGAACCGGACCGGAGCGCCCCGGCGGCGCTCCGGCCCCGGCGCCCGGTTACATCATCAGGTCGGGCAGGGATTTGCCCGCGGAGATGAAGTTTTTCATTTCGGCCCCCGGCA
>JAJEBT010000047.1 GCA_022822405.1 Alphaproteobacteria bacterium | reverse complement strand
CGACCGGCCCATTCTGCCTTGTAGCGAAGCTGCGACAGCAAAAGCCCCCAGGTTTGCTCCAGTATCGAACGATTCAGGCCAGACTTCACCGCAACATTCACGCCCGGACTTTCAACCGTCCCTTTCGCCGAGCCCGTCATCCGACGGACCCGCAGATCCTCTGCTCTGCGCCCACTGCAAGTTCCGGATACGGCACCACTGCAGTCCGGCAGGATAGGAATCGTCTGTTCGAAGTCGAGCCGCGGAACGGGCGGAGCCAAGTTACCGTCGGCGCGTACAAGCTCCCGTTACGGCACCCCGTACAGGCAGGCGTCCAGAATGGCGAGAACCTCGTTGAGAATGGGTGCGGGTGCCTTTTCGACGAATCGGGCCTTGCGGCTGGCGCAATCGACGGACTTGATCTGCTCCACCATGATGTAACCGGTCAGGGACGAGGCGTCGGGCACCGGAACATGAAAGGGAATATCCCTGAACGTATTGGTGATCGGGCACACCATGGCGAGCCCCGTATGGCTGTTGAACAGAGTGTTGCTGACCACCAGAGCAGGGCGGCGCCCCCGCTGCTCCCGCCCGGCCTGGGGGTCGAACGTCAGGATCACGAAATCCCCCTTCTCCGGAACGTAACGGGCCACCTACCAGAGCTCCTTGCCGGTCGGGGGTCCCCAGTCGAGCTCCTCCGGCTGGTATTCCCCGGGCATTTTCGACACTAGGTCTTTTAGGTCATACCTGCCCCGGATTCTCGATACGGGTTCGACGATGATCCGTCCCCTCCTGGCCGATACATCGACCTCGTCGCCCACATGGATGCCGGCTTCGTCCAACAACGCCTTCGTGACCCGCAGTCCCTGGCTGTTGCCCCATTTCTGAACCTTGGTCAGCATCGTCCACCTCCAGGCAGGTATATCCTATGTATAGCCTGTTTCAGAACACGAGCGCAACGCCGAGGCTCGGGTCGATTCTCCGGGCCCCATCTGGAATGATCGGGCATCCGCATCGCCTCGCGGTCGCGGGCCCGGCCCTGCTTGACGCTCTTCCCCCGTCCCCCGCAAGTGGCGGCATCCCCGAACCGCGGCACGGCTGCCGGGTGGGACTATTGGAAGCAGGAGGTAACAGTTCAATGTAGGAAGGTGTGTGTGCGCTGACGGTTCATTCACACGACCCGCAGCGGCGGCGATGCGGGATTCTCCGGTTCTGGACGGGTGGCGAGCGGTTGAAGGCACTGGCCTTGAAAACCAGCAGGCGTTTGCGCGTCTCGTGGATTCAAATCCCTGCCCATCCGCTACCATTGCCAGCGCCCGGCGGCACGATGACAGCGGCTTCGTTTTGAGCAATCGAGGTCTCGTGCTCCCAAACTTTGCGGAGGGACGGAAGTAAATCATGTCTTGCGGCAGGTCTTCCCGGAATCTTGCATCCTGTCCTGTCGCCGGCATCTTCGCCGGTTGCGCCTATTCCGGTTCAGCCAGCTGCCTCAAGGGTGCGAGGCGAAGGCAGGACAAGTCGCCGGTCAGCGCTTGAATGCGCTTCGGCCTATTTCCGTTCCTCGCGCTTTTCCCGCGGACAAAATTGTAATAAAATGTCGGTAGACAGAACCTTACTACCATCATTAAGTCACATGCTGGCAACAGACAAGATATCGCAGAGAGATCTGGCTATCGCACTTCTTGAGAAGCGCGGCGTCATGAAGCGAGTCGAACTCGGCGTCGCCGGTGTCCATCCGCAAACGCTCGCACGGCTGATGGATGAGGGGATTGTGATCCGGGTTGCCCGCGGGCTCTATCAACTCACCGATGCCGACATCTCGGCGTCGCATGGTCTGGCCGAGGCCGCGAAACTCGTGCCGAAAGGGGTCATCTGCCTTATCTCGGCGCTCCAGTTCCACGAACTCACGCTCCAGACGCCGAGCCAGGTGTGGCTGGCGATAGGCAGCAAGGCCCGGACACCCAAGGTCGAATACCCGCCGATCCGTATCGTGCGGATGGGAAGTAGTGCGCTTTCTTTCGGCGTGGAAACCCACACCATCGACGGTGTATCGGTCCCGGTCTTCGATCCGGCCAAGACGGTGGTCGACTGTTTTCGATACAGAAAACATGTTGGTCTGGACGTTGCGCTTGAGGGTCTTCGCAACGTCATAAGATCGGACAAGGCCAAGCCGGCGGAAGTCGTTCAATACGCTCGCGATATGCGCATCTGGTCGGTGCTGAGGCCTTATCTTGAAATGGCGGTTGCCGATGGCGCGTAACATGACAAATATTGCCGCTTCGGTGCGAGCACGGCTTCGAAATCTGGCCAGAGCGAAACGGGCGAACTTCGAGCAGATTCTGGTGCGGTATGCGCTGGAACGGTTGCTTTACCGGCTAAGCGTGTCACCTCATGGGGAACGCTTCATTCTCAAGGGGGCCATGCTCTATGCCGCATGGCTCGACGATCCGTTCCGGGCGACCCGGGACCTTGACCTTCTCTCTCTAGGCGAGGGAGAAGCTGGGCGATTCGTGGAAATTTTTGGTGAAATTTGCGCCCAGCCGGTCGCAGATGATGGATTAATCTTCGGTGCGGAACCCATCGTGGCGCAGCCGATCCGGGAAGATGGAGTTTACGGAGGGCTTCGACTGAAGACATCGGCGCATCTCGGGACTGCCGTCATCCCGATTCGCATCGATATAGGGTTCGGCGACGCCGTGACGCCAGGGCCGTTGGAACTGGACTATCCGATTCTTCTCGATCAGCCGGCGCCCAGGCTCAACACCTATCCACGCGACACAGTCGCGGCCGAAAAGTTCGAGGCAATTGTCGCGCTCGATCTGGCAAACAGCCGGATGAAGGACTTTTACGATCTTCTTGCACTCTCACGGCTTTTCACGTTCGAAGGTGTGACGCTTGCAACGGCGATCCGCGCCACGTTCGAAAGGCGCAGGACGGACATTCCGCAGGAACATCCTCCGCCGTTGACGGCAGCCTTTGCGGAAGACGCTCTCAAACTACAGCAGTGGCGATCGTTCATCGCGCGCGAGCCGCTGATGTTTGACGAACCTGACCTGCCCAACGTGGTGCGCGAGATAGGCGCATTCATCATGCCGGCAACTCGCGCAGCCATCGACAGCAATCTAATGCCGGGATGTTGGATCGCCGACGGCGGCTCGGGACGCGCCTGGCGGCCGGTGCGGACCTGAAGAAGGAAGTCAAGATCCTGCGCGTCTCGACGGAGGCCGCCGCACCGCACCGGCATGCATGAGAGATACCCGTTGCAAATCCTTGCAACTACGGCTTTACCTGCCATTATTGAAGAGGCCGAGAATACGGAGCCGTACGGAATCGTGGACGGGCCCGGTCAGCAAGGCATGCCGGGGCGTCCCCAGCGGGCGCGTCAACGGAGCGGGAGGTGTCACCATGAGCGAAGGCCAGGAGATCATCCTCGCGACTGTCAAGGAGAACGTCAGCCTGACCGCGTTCGATGCGGCCACCGGAAAGCCGCTGGCCGTGGTGCCGGTCGGCGAGAAGGATATTGCCAAGCCCCACGAGATCGCGGTGACAGCAGACCGCAGGTACGCGTTTGTCTCGCTCTACGGCGACAAGGATTACGGTCCGAACAAGCCCGACAATCGGCTTGGCGTCGTCGACCTCGAAAAAATGACTTTCGACGGGCACATGGATCTCGGCCTCTATCGTGCACCGCACGCTATGATGACCGACACCGACGGTTACATCTGGGTGACGGTCGACCACAACTGCTGCGTCCTGGTCATCGACCCCGCAAGCAGGGAGATCGAGCACACGATCTGGCTCGAGGTTCCCGGGCATTTCCTGGCGGCGTCGCCCGACGGGGCTACCGTGTGGTTTTCGGCCAAGGAATATCCGGTCGTCGTCGAGGTCGACGTGGCGGCGCGGCGGGTCGTCGGCCACATTCCGGTGCCGGTCGGGGCGCAGGCGATTCGCGTGTCGCCCGACGGAGCCAGGCTCTATGTCGGGGACTTTCACCGGCCGCTGCTGCATGTCGTCGAGCTGTCGTCCCGGGAGGTAGCACAATCGGTCCCGCTGACCGGCGTGCCGGGCTGGCCGTTCAACAGCCGCGACGGCCGGCTGCTGATCGTGACGACCTACGACGAACCGGGCGACCGCGGCTACGTGGAACTGCTCGATAGCGATGATCTGACATCCCGAAGGGTCGTCGAGGTGCCCGCCGAACCGTTCCACGCACTTCCCGAACCCGACGGGCGCCACGCACTTGTCGCGCTTGCCAATGGCGACATCACGAGGATAGACCTGGAGCGAGCCTCCACGGCCGACGGCGGTTTCCCCGCCGGCGGCACCATGCCGGAGACGCTGCTCTATCTCGATCGCTGAGCGGCGCCGGACCTGGTGTCCGGCGAGGCGGGGGTCAGACGGCGACTGCCGCCGGCAGCGGATCGCGTTCTCCGAGGACCGCCGTCCGGTAGATGTCGTTCATTCCGGCCCAGCGTGTCTTGACCTGGGTCTCGGCCACCTCAAGCGCCTGGTCGCGCAGTTCCGGCGACGTGATCAGTTCCTCGACCAGTTGCAGCTGGCGGCTCGAATGGTCGGCATCGGCGATGTAATGTTCGGAGAAGAACTCGATCTCGGGCGCATCGATGCCATAGCCGTGATATTTCTCGAACGCTGGCAGCGTCCGCTCACCGTTGATCGCCGGCTGCTGGCCTTCCTGCGTGCTCTGCATCGCCAGCACCACCCCGATCGGCATGTCCTGCACCGTGTTCAGGTAGAAATATGAGCGGGCGCGCCATGCCGGGAGCTGCTCGGTCGCCTTCACCTCCTCGTCGGTCATTCCCGCTGCCCTGCAGAAGCGGAATATCAGTTCCATGTGGTCGTGGGGCTCGCGGTCCTCCCCGGGTCCGGCAATCATCCCCTCCTCTTCCGCCAGATTCTCGAGCACGAACTCGCGGGCCTCCGGCGGGGACTTGTAATAAAGTATTCCGAGACTCGGCAGCACCCGGCTGACATGCTGGTAGTGCTGGGCCATCAGCTTGCCCATCGGCTCAAGCCCGATCTTGCCGTTGAAAAAATCCATGTAGAACGGATGGTCCTTCGTGTGCCATGCCTCGCGCAGCGCGATCACCCCTTCGGCGGCTTCCCTGCCGTACTTGCTTGCAGCCATGCTGTTTCCTCCTCTCGCGGCCTGCGGTTCCCGATTCGGCCGGTGGCCGGCAAGTTACACCGGAAACGGGAGCCGGGAAACACCGCCACGCCTGCGGCGCCGCCAATGGCGCTCCGCGGGCTTTTGACGGCCGCGGTGAGGCGCTATCCTGCCGGCACGAATGGAGGGGCGAGCAGTTGACGCAGATCTCGGGGGTTTTCGGCCGCGATGCGCGGATCATTGGGCTGGTGTGCTTTCCGCACATGATGAGTCACGCCTACTGGCAGGTCATCCCGCCGATGTACCTGATCCTGATCCAGGCGTTCGACCTGAGCGGCGATCTCGCCTACACGAGGATCGCCCTCGTGACCACGGTGTTCGCGACCGCAACCTTCATCCTGCAGACCCCGGTCGGCTTCATCGTCGACCGCGTGGGCGCGCGAGCAGTCCTGATCGGCGGTCTCGCGCTCGAGGCGACGGCGATCGGCCTCTTCGGGCTGGCCACCGCCTACTGGCAACTCCTCGTCTTGGCCGCTGTCGCCGGCATCGGCCACACGGTCTTCCATCCCGCGGATTACGCCATCCTGTCGGCGCGGGTCAGTGAAAGCCGGATGGGCCGAGCCTTTTCCATTCACTCGGCCACCGGTTATATCGGATTCGCGGTGGCGCCCGTATTCATGACGGGCATTGCGGTGCTGTGGCACTGGCGGGCGTCATTCCTTCTGATCGGGGTCATCGGGCTCCTGGCCGCGCTCCTCCTTCTCACCCAGCGCTCCGTGCTTGGCGACAGCAGCCCGCCGGGCGATTCGGCGGACGGCAGGAAGCGGACGCCTGCGCCGAAGATGTCGACCGCCAGCGGTCTGCGCCTGCTTCTTTCGGTGCCGGTGCTCATGTGCTTCCTCTATTTCGTACTGCACCAGATGGGCAACGGCGGCCTTCGAACCTTCCTCGTGGCGGCGCTCGGCGATCTCCATGGAACGCCGGCGATCGTCGCGGCGACCGCGCTGACGACCTTCACCATCGGCTCGGTTCTCGGGATCCTCTCAGGAGGCTTCGTGGCCGACCGGTTCGGGCCGCGGATCGCCACCGCCCTGGCGACGCTCGTGCCTGCGGCCGTGATCATCTGGTTCCTCGGATGGCTGGACGTTGGCAGCATCGCGCTCGCTCTGCTCCTGGCGGTGGCCGGATACCTGATCGGACTGCTGATCCCGTCGCGCGACCTGCTACTGCGTTCGGTGACGCCGCAGGGGTCGATGGGCAAGGTCATGGGCTTCGCCTCCACCGGCTCCAACCTCGGGGGAGCGCTCATACCGCTGGTCCTGGGCCTTGCAATGGACACGTATGACGGCAGCTGGGTATTCTGGATCTGCGGCCTGTTCGTGGCCGCGGCGTGCCTCACGTTCGTCACTGCCCGCGGCAGATACGGGGGCTGAGGCGGCAAGGCCGGACGGAAGTCGACCAGGAGACCGCGCACGTCATCATGATCGCGGGACGCGTGCAGCGTTTGCGGCAACCGACGAACCCTCATTGGTCCGGAGAAGGCTGCCGACCGCGGTGCCGGAGAATGAGAGTTTGCCGTGAAGGATCCCCGTTGCAGGCAGGCGGTTGTCATGTCTTTCGCTACCGCCTAAGATTCGGCAGCACAACCTGCCGGGATGGGGACAACGGTGGAACCGCTCCCGGATTCTTTCCAGCATATCGGAAACTCCGTATTCTAGATATTGAAACTATCAGGGAAACAAGAGCTTGTACGATAATTCTCAAAATTCAGTTCCGGTGATTGACTGCGATCACCGGATCGATGATTTCGAATCCGCGGTGATCTCCGGCCTTTCCGACAGTCCCAAAAGCCTGCCCTGCAAGTTCTTCTACGACGAACGCGGCTCGCGGCTTTTTGACCGGATCTGCGAGCTTGACGCCTACTATCCGACACGTACCGAAATCGGGCTCCTCAAGGACAACGCCGAGCACATTTCCCGCCTGATCGGCCCCGGAGCCCATCTCATCGAGCTTGGAAGCGGCGCGAGCATCAAGATCAGGATGCTGCTCGACGCAATCCCGGACCTTGCGCAATACACGGCTGTCGACATCTCGAGGGAGTTCCTTGTCGAAAGCGCCGAAGCCCTGGCGCGCGACTACCCCGAGGTTTCCGTACTCGCCGTGTGCGCGGACTTCACCCGCAAGTTCGAGGTCCCCAATCCGGAACACCGGCCCGGAGCACAGCGCGTCGCGTTCTTTCCCGGTTCGACGATAGGCAATTTCCATCCGCAGGAGGCGCTTGCCCTTCTGCGGCGCATCAGAACCATGCTCGGCAGCGATGGCGGTCTCCTGATCGGGACCGATCTCAAAAAGAACCCGGACACGCTCTATGCCGCCTATAACGATACCGACGGCGTCACGGCCGAGTTCAACCTCAATCTGCTCAATCGCATCAACGCCGAACTCGAAGGAAGCTTCGATATCGACGGTTTCGACCATCACGCCCCCTATCTCGAAAAGGACGGCAAGATAGAAATGCGTTTGATCAGCAAGCGCGACCAAAGTGCGTCCGTCGGCCCGAAAGAGTTCTTCTTCAGAGCCGGCGAATACATACATACCGAGAATTCCTACAAGTTCACCGTCCAGCAGTTCCGGCGCCTTTGCGCCCGTGCCGGGTTCGCATTCCGCAAATGCTGGACGGATTCGGAAAACCTGTTCGGCCTGCACTATCTTGAGGCAGGCGCGCCAGACGGTGCCGGAGGGCCATGAAAGCTGCGAGGCGGAGATGATCGTCGATATCGTCATCGATACCATCTGCCCGTGGTGCTACGTGGGCAAGCGGCGCTTCAGCCGCGCGCTAGAACTGTCCCCGCAGGATGATCTTCGGGTCGGGTGGCGGGCCTTCCAGCTCAATCCGGACATGCCGAAGGGCGGCATGGAGCGGGATCTCTACACGATCCGGAAATTCGGCAGCAAGGATGAGGCTCGCCCGCTGTTCAAGACCCTGGAAAACGCTGGACATAAAGAGGGAATAAATTTCGATTTCAATCGAATAAAAAGAATACCGAATACACTGGATTCACACCGCCTCATCCGTTTTGCCGCCGCCTTCGACCTGCAAGCGCAGCTCGTCGAGGCGCTGTTCCATGCCTATTTCTCCGTCGGGCGGGACATCGGCGACAGGGCCGAGCTCGCCGGGGTCGGAGAGAGCGCGGGCCTCGACCGCGACGAGGTTCTTGAATTCCTCGAAAGCGGCCGCGACGGCGACAAGATTGTCGCCGAGGACGACCTCGCGCGGAGGCTCGGGATCAACGGCGTGCCGAGTTTCATCATCAACCGCAGATATGCTATTTCGGGGGCTCAGGCGCCGGAAGTCATCGCCAAGGTGTTCGACCTCGCCAACCGCGACGCGCTGACTGCGACCGCCGAATAATCTCGGGGCCCACCGGCCTCTCGCCCGGAGGAGGCGGTCGGAGAAGGGGAAGCCAGATGAGCAATCAGCCGCAACACCGGGAAGGCGGTCATCATAGGAGAGGCCGCTTCGGCGGCCGCCTGCGCGGGTATTTTCTCGCCGGAGTGCTGATTACCGCACCGATCGTAATAACGTTCTACATCTCGTGGCTGCTGATCCGCTGGGTCGATTCGAAGATCACGCCGCTGCTGCCCGATGCCTACAACCCGGAGAACTACCTGCCCTTCGCCATTCCGGGGCTGGGCCTCGTCATCATAATCCTGTTCCTGACCTTCGTTGGCTGGGCCACCGCCGGCCTGCTGGGGCGCCTGTGGACGAGAATCAGCGAATCCGTTCTCGCCCAGATGCCGGTCATCCGCAACATCTACGGCGCGGTAAAGCAGATCATCGAGACGATCCTGCAACAGCAATCGAATGCCTTTCGGCAGGTTGTGCTGTTCGAATATCCGCGGCGCGGCAGCTGGGCTCTCGGCTTCATCACCGGGCAGACCCAGGGAGAGGTGCAGAACCTGACCGCAGACGACGTGGTAAACGTATTTCTGCCGACGACGCCAAACCCGACTTCGGGTTACCTGCTCTTTCTGCCGCGAAGAGAGCTTGTCGTTCTCGACATGACCGTCGAGGAAGGCATCAAGATGGTGATTTCGGGCGGCATCGTGACCCCGCCCGACCGCCGTTCTCGGGAAGACAGGGAAATCAAGAAGGTTGCCGCGTCATCGGGCGACCTGAAGACGATCCCGCCCGCGAGCACCGAACAAACCATCGAGGATGGCGGCAATCCCCGGGAAAAGCATTCCGCCTGACCGGGCAACTCATCCCGAAAGCACGTTCTTCACGACAGCATCCCGCTCAAAGAGATAGAGCAGGATGCGCAGCGCCTGGCCCCTTTCGGAATCCAGGTCCGGGTCGCGTTCGAGAATCAGGCGCGCATCGTCGCGGGCAGCGGCGACAAGGTCGCCGTGGGCGGTCGGATCGGCGACGCGGAAGCGGGGGAGCCCGCTCTGACGGTTTCCGAGCACCTCGCCAGCGCCCCTCAACGCGAGATCCTTCTCCGCGATCACGAAGCCGTCATCGATGTCCCGAAGCGCGCGAAGACGGGCCTCGGCCATGCGTCCCGGTGACGGGCCATAGAGGAGAAGGCATGTCGATCCGGCCTCGCCGCGTCCTACCCTTCCCCGCAGCTGGTGCAATTGCGCGAGGCCGAAACGCTCAGCGTGCTCGATGACCATGATCGTCGCCTCGGGAACATCGATGCCGACCTCGATCACTGTTGTCGAGACCAGGACATCGATCCTGCCGGCCGCGAATTCGGCCATCACGGCCTCCTTTTGCGCGCCGTCGAGGCGGCCGTGGAGGAGACCGACGCGGGCGCCGAAGCGCTTCGCGAGCGCCGCATGCCGTTCGGTGGCTGCCGCGAGGTCCGTCTTCTCGGAGGTTTCGATCAATGGACAGACCCAATAGGCGCGGCATCCGCGGGCGACGGCGTCTCCGAGACGCGCCATCACGCTGTCGAGGCGCGACAGCGGCAGGACACGAGTCTCGACGCGCTGGCGCCCAGCCGGTTTTTCGGTCAGTCGGGAAACCGCCAAATCGCCATACGCCGTCATCAGAAGGCTTCGCGGAATCGGCGTCGCGGTGACCACCAGCACGTCGGGGGCGGCGCCCTTGCCGGTGAGCGCCAGCCTCTGGTGCACGCCGAAACGGTGTTGCTCATCGACGACGACAAGCGCGAGATCGCGAAAGCTCACGCTCTTCTGGATCAGCGCATGGGTTCCGATCGAAATCTTCGAGGCACCGGAAGAGACCGCCATGCGCATCTTCTCGTTTCGAACGCCGGTGTTCCGCCCCGCCAGCAGCACGACGGGAACCCCGAGAGGCTCGAGCAGCGGAGCGATGGTGGCATGGTGCTGACGGGCAAGGAGTTCCGTTGGCACCATGAGAGCGGCCTGGGCTCCCTCTTCCACCGCGGCCAGCATGGCGATCAGGGCAACCAGGGTCTTTCCGCTTCCGACGTCGCCTTGCAGCAGTCGGAGCATGCGCGCACCGGACGCCATGTCGTCGCCAATCTCGGCGATCGCCTCCTCCTGGGAGGGAGTGAGGCTGAAAGGAAGCTCCGAGATCAGGCGGCGGCGCAACGAACCGTCGCCCGTGATCCTCTGCCCCGGCCGTTGCCGCTGGCGCGCGCGCACGAGCAACAGGGCGAGCTGGTTGGCAAGCAGTTCGTCATAAGCAAGACGTTCCCGCGCCGCACCGTCCGAAGCGAGATCGTTTTCCGTCTGCGGCTCATGCGCTGTCCTGAGCGCCTCCTTCCAGGCCGGCCATCGGCGCTGTTTCTTCCATGCTGCATCGTGCCATTCGGGCAGGTCCGGCACCTCTGCCAGCGCAGCATCGAGAGCGCGGCGCAACACGCCGGCGCCGAGGCCTGCAGTCATCGGGTAGACAGGCTCGATCCGGCGGATGCTTTCGAGTTCCCCGAAGGTGCCTATGCGGTCCGGATGGGTCATCTGGATCTTGCCGCGGAAGGATTCGATCTTTCCGCTGACCACGCGGACCTCGCCCGGGGGCAGCGCCTCCAACAGGTGCTTCTCCCGACCGTGGAAGAACACGAGCGCCAATTCACCGCTATCGTCACGACAGTTGATCAGGTACGGCAGGTGGCGTTCGCGCGATGGCTGGTGGGTGCCGACAACGACGGTAAGCGTCACCACTGTGCCGGCGGCGGCTTCGGCAACGCACGGAGCGGAGCGGCGGTCGACCATGCCGCCGGGCAAGTGCCAGAGAAGGTCGAGAACTTGGGATCCGGCAACGCTTTCGAGGAGTTTCGCCGTGCGGGGCCCCACCCCCTTGAGGTGGGTGACCGACTTGAACAAGGGAAACAGTATCTGCGGGCGCATCCGAAGGCCGGTATTCCGTTGCGAGATCGACGCGGGAACCCGCCGCTCGCCGGGCCGGATGCGCAGAACGACGATTCCCCTGCTTCCGGCGTTCCTGCTATTATAGGTTTAATCCGGCAGAGGGGCGATGGCTGAACCGCATGAAAGGCTGCGCCGGAAGCTGCGGTTCCGCAGCCTCAGGCGGGGCACCAGGGAAAGCGACCTGGTCATAGGCGGCTTCGCCGCCAATTTCCTTGACAGGATGAATGGCGAACAGCTTGCCAGGTTCGAGGCTCTGCTGGATCAGAACGATCAGGACGTGCTTGGCTGGGCGGCCGACGTCGCGCCACCGCCACCGCCTTTCGACAATGATGTGCTCCACATGCTGAAGAACTTCAGAAAAACCCTTCAAGACATTGCCTGACAAGATAGAACTCCTTTCCACAAGGGGGCGTTTCCTGCTCGCCGGGGCTCCCGAGGGTTACGATGCTGTCGTGCTTGCGGAGCGGCTTGCGGAAGTTGGCGGCCAGCGGAGCCACCTCCACATCGCGCGCGATGCCGGGCGCATGGACGCGCTGGCCGTGGCGCTTCGCTTCTTCGCGCCGGACATCGACATGCTGCTTTTTCCGGCGTGGGATTGCCTACCCTATGACCGCGTATCGCCGAACCGGGAGGTCGTGGCGCAGCGCATCGCCACGCTGGCGGCGCTCGCCGCCCCCCGCCCGCCGCAGGCGCGCCCGCTCGTGGTCATCACTTCGGTAAATGCGATCCTGCAGCGTCTTCCCGTACGCGAGACGATCGACGGGTCGGTGATGCGGCTGCAAACCGGGACTCAGGTCGCCCGCGATGATCTCCACGGTTTTTTCTCGCGCAACGGCTTCGAGCGCACCGGAACAGTGCGCGAGCCCGGTGAGTTCGCCGTGCGCGGCGGCATTGTCGACCTGTTTCCACCGGGCGCGGATGTCCCGCTCAGGCTCGACTTCTTCGGCGACGAACTTCAGGCCATTCGCGCGTTTGACGCACACTCGCAACGAACCACCGGCGCGGCCCTTGACGGCTTCGACCTCAGGCCCGCGAGCGAAGTGCTCCTCGATCCCGAGGCGATCCAGCGTTTCCGGACCGGATACCGGGACCGTTTCGGCAACGTGGCCGACGATCCGCTCTATGCTGCCGTCAGCGAGGGCCGCCGGCAGATCGGCATGGAACACTGGCTACCGCTGTTCCATGAGCGGCTGGAGACACTATTCGACTACCTCCCCGACGCCTCGATAACGCTCGATCACGAGACCGAGCAGCTGCGGGATTCCCGGCTCGAGACGATCACCGAGTATTTCGACGCGCGCATGACCTACCTCGAATCGCGAACCTCGCGGGTGATGGCAGAGACCGCTCTCTACCGTCCTCTGCGGCCCGAATTGCTTCATCTCGACGCGGCCGAGTTCGAGCGGATGCTTGCCGATCGCATGGTTGGCCAGTTCAGCCCGCTGAACGCTCCGGAAGGAGTTGCCATGTCGCTCTACACGGCAAGCGTTGCCTGCGGCGGACGGCGCGTACCCGACTTCAGCCTGGCCCGAGCCGACGGGCCGCAGGCGGCACCAGACACCGACGCCGAAAGGCTCGGCCCGCACGGCATGCTCGCCGCCTATGCGAAACGCGAGATCAGGGAAGGGCGGCGACTCGTGATCGCAGGACTTTCGCAGGGTTCCTGCGAGCGCCTGGGTCAACTCCTGGAGAATTGCGGGATCGGCGGTCTCTGTCGCGTCGACAGCTGGAGCGAGGCCACTGCCCTTCCGGCCGCCGCGGTGGCGCTGACGGTGCTGCCCGTCGAACACGGCTTCAGGGGCGATGGCCTGTCGCTACTGACCGAACAGGACGTTCTCGGCGAACGCATCGTCCGCACGGATCGCAAGCGCGCGCGCGCGGAACAGTTCATCGCCGATGTCTCCGAGATCTCGGAAGGCGATCTCGTCGTGCATATCGAGCATGGCATAGGCTGCTACGGGGGTCTGGAAACCCTCGACGTCGCGGGCGCTCCGCATGACTGCCTGCGCATCACCTATGCCGGCGACACCAAGCTCTATCTGCCGGTCGAGAATATTGATGTCCTGTCGCGATACGGATCGGGCGATGCCACGATGCCCCTCGACCGCCTCGGAAGCCAGGCCTGGCAGGCGCGCAAGGCGAGGATGAAGGACCGATTGCGGGAAATTGCCGGCGAGTTGATCGCGATCGCCGCCGAACGGACGGTGAAGGCGGCTCCGGTGTTCGACGCCGGCGTCGAGATGACCCGCCAGTTCGCGGCAGGCTTTGCCTATGACGAGACCGAGGACCAGGTCGAGGCCATAGAAAACGCGCTCGGGGACCTCCGCTCCGGAAAACCGATGGACCGGGTGATCTGCGGCGACGTCGGCTTCGGCAAGACCGAGGTCGCGCTTCGGGCCGCCTTCGCGACGGCGATGTCCGGCGCCCAGGTGGCGGTAATTGCGCCGACAACGCTTCTCTGCCGCCAGCATTTCGCGACCTTCAGCAAGCGCTTCGAGGGCACGGCAATCAGCGTCGCCCAGCTTTCGCGATTGGTGGCCGGGCCGGAGGCGCGCGAGATCCGGGGCAGCCTTGCCAACGGTCGGATAGACGTCGTGATCGGCACCCACGCGCTCCTGGGCGACTCTGTTCGTTTTCGCAATCTCGGCCTCATCGTCGTCGATGAGGAACAGCGCTTCGGCGTCAAGCAGAAGGAGGCGCTGAAACGCCTCAAGACCAATGTCCACGTGCTGACGCTCTCGGCAACACCGATTCCGAGAACCCTGCAGATGGCGCTCACCGGGGTCCGCGACATGAGCGTGATCGGCACGCCGCCCGTCGACCGGCTCGCGGTCCGCACCTTCGTCGCCCCCTACGATCCGGTCATGATCCGCGAAGCCATCATGCGCGAGCATTTCAGAGGCGGGCAGACATTCTATGTCTGCCCGAGGATATCGGACCTGAAGGAGGTTGCGGCGGAACTGAAGGAACTCGTGCCGGAAATCGACGTTGCGATCGCCCACGGGCGAATGCCGTCGGACCAGCTGGAAGAGGTGATGTCGTCCTTCTACGATCAGTCGGTGAACCTTCTCCTGTCGACCCAAATCGTCGAATCGGGTCTCGACATACCAACCGCCAACACCATGATCGTCCATCGCGCGGACATGTACGGGCTGGCCCAGCTCTATCAGCTGCGCGGCCGCATCGGACGCTCCCGGCTTCGCGCCTATTGCTACATGCTGTTACCGGCGAAGCGGAGGCTAACGGCAGCCGCCCTGAAGCGCCTGGAAGCGATGCAGGCACTCGATACGCTCGGCGCAGGCTTCCGCCTCGCGAGTCACGATCTCGATATTCGAGGCGCCGGTAACCTGCTCGGCGACCAGCAGTCGGGGCACATCAGGGAAATCGGCGTGGAGCTTTATCAGCACATGCTGGAAGAAGCGGTCGCGACGGCTCGCGGAGGCGGCGATTTCACCGACCGGGACTGGAGTCCGACCATCAATCTCGGTATCCCTGTGCTCATACCGGATCATTATGTAGCAGATCTCGACGTACGCCTCGGTCTCTACCGGCGGATGGCCGGGATCGCCGACGCCCGCGACCAAGAGGGTTTTGCGGCTGAACTGATCGACCGCTTCGGCGCTCTGCCCGCGGAAGTCGAGAACCTGCTTCAGGTCGTCGCCGTCAAGCGGGCCTGCCGGCGCGCCGGCATCGAAAGGCTGGACGCCGGCCCCAAGGGGGCGACAATCGCGTTCCATGGCAATACCGTCGCCAATCTCCAGGGCCTGCTCGGCTTCGTCAGCGATGCGAAAGGGCGATGCCGGATTCGACCCGACAACACGCTGGTCTATCGCGCCGACTGGGCGCGGCCGCAGGATCGCCTGGGAGGCGTTCTCGATCTTGCCGCGGAACTCGCAGCCATAGCGGCAGAGAGTTCGCCGCCGGAGATGCTCGCTGAAGCCTGACCGCGTCTCGACCGGGGCGGAAGCGTCCGCCGCAGACAGGCCGTATCGGAGGAAAAACGGGAATGAAGGTCGTACAGCCGCTGTTCTTCGAAGATTTCGAGGAAGGGCAAGTCTACGAGACAGACAGCCGCACCCTTGGCGAGGAGGAAATCATCGCATTCGGGCAGCGCTATGCACCGCTCCCCTATCACACCGATCCAGTGGCCGCCAGAGAGACCAGATTCGGGACCCTTATCGCGCCCGGCTATCAGACCGCGGCGGTAACCTTCGGACTGTTCGCGCGCACCGGCGCACTCACCACCAGCGGCATGGGCTCGCCGGGGGTCGACAGCCTGCGCTGGAAACTGCCGGTGCGGGCCGGCGACACGCTCCGTGTGCTGGCCCATGTGATCGAAGTCTCGCCGGCGCGCGGCGCCCGCGGGCACGACGCAGTGCGCATACGCTATGACACCTACAACCAGAGGGATGAAATCGTCATGACACTCACCAGTCTCCACTTCGTGCGCCGCCGCGCCGCCCTGGAACAGGAAGGACCCAACAATGGCTGATGGGGACAGGGTACGCCTCGCCGCCGGCTCCGGCCGGACCTTCGGAATAGACGACCTCGCCTGCGCAGCTGCGACGACGCTCGGATGCTGGGCCGACGAGGGGCTGGATGTCCGCTGGACTCCGGTGCATGGCGGAGTTGCGGCCATCAATGCCGTCTGCGACGGCAGCGTCGATGTCTCCTACGGAGGCCTCGGTCCACTCATCCGCTGCCGCTCCGACGGAAATCCGGTCCGCGCCTTCGTCTCCATGGCGCGTGGGCTTGCCCAGAATCTCGTCACCCGCATCGGGATCGAATCAACGGACGATCTCGCCGGTGCCACATGGGCAATTGACGGGACCAATGCGCTCAGCCATCACATGGCGCGGCTCGTGGTGCGCGCTCTCGGCATCGGCGAAGATCACATTTCATGGCGTGTCGCCGGTCCGCCGCCAGAACGCATCGCCCTCCTCCTCGAAGGCGAAGTCGACGCCTCACTGATCCGCGTCGAGGAGGCCGCGTTTCTCGAGCTCTCTCATGGCGACCGCATTCGCTGCCTGCTCGATTCAGCGGCGCTCGGCGAGCTCGTGCCAGTCCAGCCGCATGGTGTCCTCGGAGCGCGCGAGGCCTTCATAAGCCAGCGCCCCGATACGGTCGCGGGCCTCGTCCGCGGCCTGTTGCGTGCGTCGCGGGCACTCCATGACGACTTCTCGACCTTCCGCGGAGTCTATGGGACGCACATGACGATCGAGATACCTGAAGACCGCTTGCGCGCCATTTGGCAATGGGAGCATGACTCGGGCGCCTTCGCCGTGAACGGAGAAATGACTGAGGCGCACTGGGCGCGGCAGCTGACGCTCTATGGCGAGCTTTATCCCGACCTTCCCGCGGTAACCCAAGACGACATCCTGGTCCGGGAACCTCTCCTGGAAGCTCTCGAAGCCCTGGGTCGGCATGGAACGGCCTTCGACCGCACGTGAAGGCCGGATTGCTGCCGTCAGGCGGCGCTCCGGCGGCGGGCGTGCACGTACCCGAACAGCGCCGAGAACAGCGAAAGAACGGTGAGCCCCAGAAGTACGATCAAAAGCGGCAAGAATGTTCCGTCGTAGAAGGCCGAAATCCCGAGCGAGGCGATAGCCGCAAGCAGGAAATGAAGGCACATCACGGCACCTGAGGCGGTTCCGGTCAGTTTGGGTTCGGAATTGATCGCGATCGCCTGGGCGTGGGGCATCGCCAGGCCCTGCCCGACCCCGATGAAGAATCCGGGAACGAACAGCGCCAGAGGCTCCGCCGGGAAGAGGCTGACGAAAATGGCGAGGAGCAGCGAGGCAGCGATCCCGGACGCAGTGCCGAACAATACCGTGTTGCCGCTGTGCACGCGGCTGCCGAGGCGCCCGCAGATGAAGTTGCCGGCCATGAAACCGAGCGTCAGGAGCATGAAGTAGAGGCCGTATTCGCCGGCCGACCCCTGATAGTGATCGGACATGAGATAGGACGCGTAGGCTGCTAGCGCAAAAAACGAACCGGAAGTCATCGCGGGCGCGAAGGCATAGCCGACGAAGACCGGATTGCGGACCAGCAGGCGATAATCCCCGAACTGCGCGAGCGGGCGCCGCGCGGTCCGCCTCGCATGATGGGTTTCACGGATGACGAGGGCTGCAATGAAAACCACGAGCAGGGATATTGCGGCCGCGCCGACGAAGACCCCGTGCCAGCCGAAGAGGTCGGAAACGAACCCCCCCGCCGGTGGCGCGAGGGTCGGTCCGAGCACGTAGGCCGCGGTAAGGTAGGCGATGACCTGGGCGAGCTTCTCGGGACCGTAGACGTCGCGCGCGATCGCACGTGCCAGCACCACGCCGCAGCCAGCAGCGAGCGCCTGCAGGAAGCGGCCGAGAAGGAGAATCTCGAAACTCCAGGCGATGGCGCACGCGAACGAGCCACCGACGAACAGCGACAACCCGGCAAGAAGCACGGGACGACGGCCGAACCGGTCCGACGCTCCGCCATAGAGAAGCGTGCCGAAGGCCATGACGAACAGGACCATGCTGAAGCTCAGGGTCGCAAGTTCCGTCGACACCGCGAACGCGGTCTGAATCGTCGGCATGATCGGAATGTACATATGTACGGCGAGGGGCCCGATCAGAGTGATCAGGACCAGGGCCGACAGGAACAGCCAGCCTGTGCGCGGCTGTGGATGATCTGTCAGGACGCCAGCTCCCGGCGCAGGATCTTGCCGACGGCGCTCTTCGGCAACGAATCGACGAATTCCACGACATGCGGCACCTTGTAGGGCGCGATGCGGCCGCGGACATGCGACCTGACGTCGTCGGCAAGTCCGCGCCGGCGCGCGTGGCCCTCACGGAGCACGCACACGGCACGAATCCGGTTGCCGATCTCGCGGTCGGCCAGCGGCACCACGCAGGCTTCCGCGATTCCGGGATACTGGCGGAGCGCGTTTTCGACTTCGTAGGGGGAGATCAGGATACCGCGGCTCTTGAAGCAGTCGTCGCTCCGCCCGGCGATCCAGAAGAAGCCGTCGGCGTCGCAGAACGCGAGATCCCCGGTGTGGTACCAGCCATCATGGACGACTTCGCCCGTCTTCTCCGGATCCTTGTGGTAGCCGAGAAAGAAGCCGGGATTGTCGGAGGCGATCACGAGGTGCCCGAGCTCGCCGTCGGGCACGCGCCGGTGATCGTCGTCCATGACAGCAGCCGTGGTCTCCGGCATCGGGATGCCGACTGATCCCGGCCGCACGGGCAGCAGAGGTCCCTGCCCCATCACCATCTGCATCTCCGAAAGGCCGTAATGCTCCCAGATGTCGCAACCGATCCGGTCGCGAAAATCCTGCCAGGTCGCTGCCTCGAGCGCCTCGCCGGTAGCGTTGCAGCCGCGGAGCGAAGACAGGTCGTATTGCCGCTCGACGCCGTCAATGGCGAGGATGCGCCGATAGACGGTGGCTACCGAATAGAGCAGCGTCACCCGATGCCGGTCCACGGTCGCGAGGACGTTCTCCGGCGTCGGGCGCTCCTCGAGGATCACGCCGGTGACGCCGTTCCGGAGCGGAAACAGGACGTTGTGCCCGAGGGCGCTGATGAAGCTCCATTCGCCGGTGGCGAGCGCGCGATCGTCGGCTTGGACCGGAACGCGGTAGCGGTTGGAATCGCCGAGCGCAACGATCCAGCGGTGTGCATGAACGATGCCCTTGGGCCGGCCAGTGGTCCCCGAGGTGTAGACGATGAATGCCGGCTCGTCCGCTGCCGTGTCGGCAGCCGCGAGAGGTCCCTCCGGAGCGCCCTCGATGAGCGCCTCGTATGCAACGGCGCCACCGCCCGGGCTACCGCGCGCCACGACCACGCCGCTCGGAAGAGTGCAGCCCGCGGACTGCAACGCGTCGTCGCGGCCGGCTACGACGATTGCGGCGGCGGCTTCCGAATGGTCGGCCACATAGCGGAGCTCTTCGGCTCCGGAGAGCGAGTTGACGAGCACCGGCACGGCCCCGAGCTTGAACAGCGCGAGCACCGCCTCGGCGAACTCGTGGCAGTTGTGCATGATGACGAGCACGTGCATGCCCCGCACGATTCCGCGCGCCGCAAGCCCGTGGCCGAGGCGGTCGACCCTGGCCTCGAGATCCCGATAGCTCAGCCGACCGCCGTCCCAGACGAAGGCAGTACGATGCCCGAGAGATCTCGTATCGATGTTCCCGATGGCTTCCCGGGCAATATTGAGACGCGGCGGGATCGCCCGGTAGCCTGGCGGCGGATCCGGGAGACGCGGACTCATGTGTCCGTTCCGCCTCCATAGAGAGGGCCCCGGTAGTGGGGTGGACGCTTCTCGAGGAAGGCGCGAATGCCCTCGACACAGTCCTTGGTGCGCGTGATCTCCTGGATCGCCGCAAATTCGCGCGCCCAGCCCTCGTCGGTGCGGTTGTGGTTCCAGTACATCTTGACCAGATCCTTGGCGTAGCGCACCGAGAGATAGGGGTTGGAGGCGATCTCGCCGGCATAGGCGAAAGTCTCGGAGAGCAGGTCGTCATGCGGAAAGATCCGTTCGACGAGACCGATACCGAGCGCCTCTTCGGCATCGATGATGCGTCCGGTCAGGATCAGATCGAGGGCCTTGCCGACCCCCACCAGCTTGGGCAGGTTCCGCGCGCCGCCTGATTCGGGAAGGAACCCCGCCGGTACCGCGACCTCACCCATCCGCGCCTTGTCCGACGCGAAGCGGAGGTCGCAGAGCGTGCAGATTTCAAGGCCGATCCCGACCGCGGGCCCGTTGATGGCGGCGATCACGATGCAGGGCAAGTCCTCGAACTTGCGGAAAGCGCGCTGCAGCACCTGATGGCGGAGGTCGTTGAAGAAGTAACTGGCGAGATCCCGATAGGCACCGAAGCTGCCAAAATCGAAATCCTCTTCGCCCGCGCCGAGCGGCCCGGCCTCGGTCTTGAGGTCGCCGCCAGCGGAAAACGCCCTGCCCTCTCCGGTGACAATGATGACCTTGAGGTTCGAGTTGTGGGAGATTTCATCGCAGAGCACGTCGAGTTCGACCCGCATGCGGACGTCGACGGCATTCAGAAACTCGGGGCGGTTGAATGTGAGCAGCCCGATGGACTGTTCGCCGGGCCGTTGAGGATTGTCCCTGAGTTCCCATTTGAGAGCCTTGTATTCCATCTGGTTCCGCCCTCCCGCGGAGGTTTCAGGTTCCCGCCCGAAGCGGCGCGGTAAGCGCCCTCAGCGCAGCAATGACGCTCAGGGCCGTGATTTTTCCGGTCTTCGGATTCTCGACCGTCGGTACGTTCTCGATCTTCAGCGAGAACCGCGCGGTGTCGGCGTCGACCTCGATCTGGTGAGTGTTCCGATCAAGCGCGGGATCGGCCCAGATCTCGAGGCGGGTCCGGTCGGGCCCCACCCCGGCAAGGCCGAGAGCCGCCGCCACATTGACGTTGGCCGGGAAGCCGCGCGCGCCCTCGCGCGCCGAACCCTCGAAGACCTTCAGCGGTCCCTGAAGAGTCCCGAGCGAGATGCCGTTTTCCAGCAAATAGGGCGCACCCTCGAGCGAATTCGGCGGCTTGCGGGTGATCATCCGCACTTCGTGGATCTCGCCCTCGGCCGCCGCGCGCACCGCATCAAGGCCGAGGAGCGCGCCGGTAGCGAGAATGATTTGCGCCCCATTCGTCCTGGCGAGTTCGACGATTTCGGGGTTTTCGAGAATCGCGGCGGCGCTTACCGTGACCAAGGTTCTCCTGGCTCCGAGCGCGGGCTCGGCAATCGACCGGAAGGCCGCCTTCGGCGCGCACTCGACGACGATGTCGCAGCGCGAAGCAAGCGCGGCCGGTTCAACGACCGGTACCGGATCGCAGAGTCCCGCCATCGCCCGGCGCGCCCGGTCATCGTCCCCGGAACAGACGGCGGCAAGCTCCATGCCCTCGATACCGCGCCCGAGGGCTGCGGCTATCGACCGTCCGATCGTTCCAAAACCGGCAATTCCGACCTTCACGGCCCTGCCCCCGTCCTTGCTGACCCGGGCATGGATTAACGCCAAAATGGACACATATCAAATTGCGCAGGACGGGAGACTGGACGCATGGCAGTCATCATCATCTGCCGCGGCGAGGATCCGGAAGGCTGGAAGGCAGCGCTCGAGACCGAGCTCCCGGATCTCAAGTTCCGGGTCTGGCCTCACGATGCGGGACCGGCGGAAGACATCGACATCGCCGTGGTCTGGCAACCGCCGCCGGGCGTCCTCGCGACGTTTCCCCGACTCAGGGCGGTCCTTTCGCTCGGCGCCGGTGTCGAGCATGTGCTTGACGATCCCGGGCTCCCACACGAAGTTCCGGTCATCCGGCTGATCGATCCGGGGCTCCGGTCGGCGATGGTCGAGTTCGTGACCATGGAGGTGCTGCGCCATCACCGGCAGGAATCGGCATACCGCCTCCAGCAATCGCGCCGGGAATGGAACCTGCTGCACCAGCCGCTGGCCCCGAGCCGCCATGTCGGCATTCTCGGTCTCGGATATCTCGGGCGCGCCTGCGCCGAGTCGCTGCGCAATCTCGGTTTCCGGGTATCCGGCTGGTCGGCTTCGCCCAAGTCGATCGAGGGAATAGGGACGTACGCAGGCGACCAAGAACTCTTCCCACTGGTCGAACGGAGCGACATCCTGGTCTGCTTGCTGCCGCTGACGGCAGAGACCGAAGACATCATCGACGCCACTCTGCTGGGTGCGATGCCGCGGGGCGCGACGCTGATTAACGCCGGTCGCGGCAGACATGTTGTCGAGGCGGATCTCCTTGATGCCCTCGACAGCGGACAACTGTCCCATGCCACGCTCGACGTCTTCCGCGAGGAACCGCTTCCCGAGGACCACCCCTTCTGGCAGCACCCGGGGATCACGCTCTTTCCCCATGCCGCCGCCTGGGCGCTGCCGGAAGACGCCAGCTCGATACTTGCCGGGAGCATAAGGCAGATCCTCGCCGGAGAGTCAGTGCCTGGCGGGGTCGACCGCAGGCGCGGCTATTGAAGGCAGGCTCGACCGCCGGCAGTCGGAGGCGGAAAGCCCTACCCGGCCGCGCCGGCCGCCGGCTCCGTTCCCGAAGGTTGTTTTGCAATGGGCTCGACGAAGCGCAACTCAGTGTCCCAGGGGAAGAAAATCCAGGTGTCCTGGCTGACTTCGGTGATGAAGGTGTCAACCATCGGACGGCCCTCGGGCTTGGCGTAGACGGTTGCAAAGTGCGCCTCGGGCAGCAGGTTGCGCACGATCCGGGCGGTCTGTCCGGTATCAACCAGGTCGTCGACGATCAGGATGTTGCGTCCCCGCTCCGCATCCTCGATGCCCTTGAGAAGCTGCAGCGCCCCGTGATCCTGATGGTCGTACGAGGACACGCAGATGGTGTCGATCATGCGGACCTCTAGCTCCCTGGCGACGATTGCCGCCGGTACAAGACCGCCGCGGGTGACCGCAACGACGCAGCGCCAGGGTTCCGCACCCGCCGTCAGGCGCCAGGCGAGCGCCTTCGCATCGCGATGAAGCTGGTCCCAGGAGACCGGAAAGGCCTTGCTGTATTGTTCCGCCATCTCTGTCTTTCGTACGTTGCCGATCCATAGACATATATCGCCGGCAACGTGGACGCAACGCGCCGTGGCGTTATTGGAGAGGGAGCGGAATTGTCGTATAGGGACGGCGGCACGGTCGGAAGAACCGGACTGACACGACACTGTTGCGGGTGGGAAAAATGAAAAGGCGGCTCGAATTTCCCGAGGACGTCCGTCCGGATTTCCAGGGTTTTTCGAAGGAAGCGTTCGCGTTTTTCGAAGGGCTTGCGCGCAACAACGAGCGGCCGTGGTTCATGGCCCGCAAGGAGCTTTACGACACCGAGGTAAAGTTCGCCATGGAATGCCTGCTCGGGGAATTTTCCGGGGCTGCTGGCGACGATTCCTTTCCGGTCCGGGGCGATCCCGGACGCGGCATGTTTCGCATCTACCGCGATGTGCGTTTCTCGAAGGACAAGAGTCCCTACAAGACCCATGTCGGCGCCGTGATGACGCGCACCGGCAGCAAGGGTGAACCGGGACTGGTCTATGTCCACATCCAGCCCGGAGAGTGCTTTGTTTCCGCCGGGTTCTATTCCCCCGGCAAGGAGTTCCTGCATGCCTGGCGGCAGCGCATTGCAGAGGATCCGGACGCCTTCCTCGAGCTGGCAGCTCCCTTCCTCACGCCCCGGAGCCGGTATTCCTTCGGACATCGTGGCGCCCTCAAGACGATGCCGCGAGGGTTTCAGGAATACGCGGAGAGCCCGGTGGCCGAATATCTGAAGTGGAAGCACTTCCTGGTGACCAGGAAAGTCACCGATCGGCAGGCGCAGAGCAGGAAGCTCATCGGCATCATCCGGGAACTTGGCGAGATCGCAACACCGTTTCTCGAATTCGGCTGGGCCGTTCACGAGACTTCGATGGAGGACGATCCGCGCCGCCATATGCGAGCCGGGGAATAGGCCCCTCCCGCAAGCGGCAGCGACCGTGCGGCGATCCGCTGCAATCCTCCTGACGCAGTTGGGCCAAAACCCTGCCAAGCCTGGCCCGAGCCTCCCCACAGGGCTCAAGAAGCCGATGGGACCGCATGCTGAGGCAAGCGATAATCCAGCATGCTTGATCGTTATTGCGCCGCCTCCTTGCGGCCCACCGAGTCCGCGTGTTTAACACCGTCGAGGAGCTGCGGAAGAACTATCCGAAGCCGACTACGATGCGGTTGAGCTACCGTATGCCGTTTCTGGAGGTTCGGCCGGGCTACTTGTCGCGCCGTTTTGCGCTATCATTGGTCGTATTGGAAGAAGCTGAGGCCTCTGTAGATGACGGATCGCACGGGTATAGTTGGTGGAGTCTGCATGGCCCATGCGCCGCAGTTCTTCACGCTTCCCGAGACCGAGGATCGTGACACCGTCGAGCGGGTGCGTGCGCTGGCCGCGGACAACGGGCAGCGCCTGCGCGCGCTCGAGCCCGACGTGACCATCGTCATCGCCAACGACCACGCCAATCAGTTCCTCCTTCATTGCGTCCCGTCCTTCGCCGTGCATATCGGCGGGCGGGCGGGCGGTGCCTTCGCCGGTCGTGAATTCCGTTTCGACATCGACAGCGCGAACGCAATGGCCCTCGTGCGCCACCTGCAGGAGGAAAAGTTCGACCCGGCCTTCACGAGCACGGCCGAACTCGACTACGCGTTCGGGATCCCGCTGACCTTCATGGAGATGGATGGTCCGATCATCCCCGTCTACGTGAACGCCTACGTGCCGCCGCAGCCGCGCATGGAGCGCTGCTACCATCTCGGCCAGGCGATCGACCGTGCGCTCAGGTCACTCGGCCTTCGTGCGGTGGTCGTGGCGAGCGGCGGCCTGTCGCATTTCCCCGGCACCGACCGCTATTCGGATCCGGCGACAGATTTCGATCTCAGGCTGATGCGCGAATTGCAGACCGGCAATCTGCGTTGGCTGCTGTCGCTTGACGAGCGGACGCTGGACGATACCGGCAACATCGAACTCAGATGCTGGGCCGTTGTTGCCGGAATGCTGGGCGAGCGCGTACCCGACACGATGTCCTTCGATCCGAGCTGGCATCACAACTACGCGACCCTCGCCTGGTGGTCGGAAACGGCGGGCGACGACGCCAGCCTTCACTACCCGGCAGTCGCGCCCGAACGCGTGGCGTTGACCGAAGCGTTGCACCGCCTCGCCAACGACCCGGACGCACGCAGGCTCTACATGGAGGATCCCGGCGGGTTCTCCCGCGGCCTCGAACTGGCCGACGAGGAACGCGCCGCGCTTGTGAGCATGGACGAAGAAGCCTTCGCCGGACTTGGGGTCCATCCCTTCGTGCCCTTCATGGCCCGGCTGCACCTCGAACGCGAGAGAGGCCGACCATGAGCGGCACTGCACGAACACCACCTGAGCACGCCATCGTCGTCGGATGCGGCCCGGTCGGCATGGTTCTCGCGCTGGCGCTCCGGCGTTGCGGCATGCGGGTGACGCTGCTGGAGCGCGAGAGCGAACCGATCGAGGACCAGCGGGCAGCCGCCATCCAGCCGTCGTCGCTAGAAATGCTGCACGCGCTCGGCATCGTCGACGAGATCCGCGAGAGGGGACTGATCTCCCCTACCTTTCACTACCGCGACCGTGTAAGCGGCGAACTGGTCGCCGAGTTCGATTTCTCCGTCCTCGCCGACATGACGGAATTTCCCTTCGTGATTCAGTACGAGCAGTTCAAGCTCGTGGAAACGATCATCCGCAAGATCGCAGATGACGCCGATGTCCGGCTGCGTTTTTCCTGCGAGGTCACGGGCCTGGACCAGGACGCCGACTCGGTAACCGCAGTGTTCCGCAACGAGGACGAAAAGGAGGAAAGGCTCCGCGCCGACTGGCTGGTGGGGTGCGACGGTTACGGCTCGGTAGTCCGCCGCGCCGCCGGCATAGAATTCGTCGGCTTTACCTATCCGGAACGTTTCGTGAAGATAGGATCGGATTTCGACTTCCTGGCGGCCGGCCAGGCGCTGTGCATCCGGAATTTCTTTTCCGATCCCGAAGAGTGGTGCAACCTGTTCAAGGTCAATGGTTACGGCCCGCCGGGCATCTGGCGGACCGTGTTTCCGACCCGACTCGACGAGACGCCGGAAGACTGCCTCAGCGAACGCAGCATCCAGGGCCGACTGCAGAAATTCTTCCCCAAGACCGGCGACTACAACATTATCTATGCCGGCATCTACGACGTGCATCAGCGCGTGGCCGAAACCTTCCGCAAGGGGCGGATCCTCCTCGCCGGCGACGCCGCCCATGTCAACAACCCGATCGGGGGACTTGGAATGAACGGAGGCATCCATGACGCCATCGGACTCGCCAAGGCCCTCGGGTCGGTCTCGGAAGGGGCGTCCGACGCGCTTCTCGACAGCTACAGCCGCCAGCGACACAAGGCCCAGATGGACGGCGTGCAGGCGACGTCGATGGCGAACAAGAAGCTGATGGAAGCAAGGGATCCGGCGGTGCGACGGCGGCAGCTCGACGACGTCCGCCGGACGGCAGAGGACCCGGCCCGTCATCGCGCGTATTGCCTGAATGCCGGCATGTACACCAGCCTCGAACAGGCAAGTACGGTCGCCTGATGGAGCGAGAGCCGCGTACCCCCCATGGCGTCGGAGCCTCCCCGCTTCGCAAGGAGGACGCGCGCCATCTAGCGGGAAAAGGACGGTTCGTCGCCGACATGCCTGTCGACAACGTCCTTGAGGCGGCGATTCTCAGAAGTCCTGTGGCCCATGGACGTCTCGATGGAGTCACCCCGGGCAGGCTTGCCCCTGGACGCCACGTTTTCCAGGCTTCGGACTTCCCAGATTTACGGCCGATCCGTGCGGCCCCGCGCGTACCCGGATTCAAGGCATCGGATTTTCCCGTATTCGCCAGCGGGAAGGTCCGTTATGTCGGCCAGCCGATCGGCATCTGCCTGGCGCCAGGCCGGGCCGAGGCCGAGGACGTCGCCCAGGAGGTCGATCTCGACATTGCGGTCCTCGACCCCATCGTCGACAGCCGCGAGGCCGCGGAGCGGAAGGACATTCTTCTTCACGAGGCGTGGCGTGACAACGTCTATGTCGAGCAGCTCATAGAGGGCGGTGACATGGCGGCGGCCAGCGCCGAAGCGGCGATCTCGATCACCAGGGAATTCCGTCTCAGCCGCCATGGTGCAGTTCCGCTCGAGTGCCGCGCGGCGCTGGCCGTGCGTGACGACCGTCGCGACGAGCTCGTGCTCTACCTCTCAACGCAGGGGCCTCACGTGATGCGGGTGGGACTCGCCGAAAGCCTGGGCATTCCGGAGCGCAGCCTCAGGGTGGTCTCTCCGGATGTCGGGGGAGGGTTCGGCTCGAAGAACCGGCTGATGCCGGAGGAAATCATGGTCTGCGCCGCGGCGCTGCGGACCGGGCGTCCGGTACGCTGGATCGAGGACCGCCGCGAGAACATCACCGCCAACAACCAGGCGCGCGAGCACTGGTACCGCCTGACCGCCCATGCCGCCCCGGACGGCCGTCTGCTCGGCCTTGAAGGCGAGCTGATCGTCGATGCAGGGGCCTATTCGATCTGGCCTTCGGGTCCGTTCATGGAAACCGGCATGGCTGCGCGCAACCTTCCTGGCCCGTACCAGGTGCCCGCCCTCAGGATCGACACCTGGACCGTAGCGACCAACAAGCCGCCGCTCGGCCCCTATCGGGGCGTTGCCCGCCCCGGCGCGTGTTTCGCCGTCGAGCGCATGCTCGACGAGGTCGCCCGCGCCGCCGGCCGCGACCCCTACGAGGTTCGGCGCGAGAACATGGTGATGCCCGACCAGATGCCATACACGAGCATCGGCGGAATGCGTTTTGACAACGGCGACTACCCGACCAGCCTCGACAAGGCCGCCGCGGCGGTCGACATGAGCGAAGTGCGCAAGACCCAGGCCGCCGCCAATAAAGACGGCCAACTCGTCGGTATCGGCTTTGCCAGCTTCTCGGAACAGACCGCGCACGGCACCCAGGAATGGAAGCTCCGTGGCACGCCCGTGGTACCCGCTTTCGAGAGCGCGACGGCGCGCATGCATGCCGACGGCACGGTTGAACTCCTTGTCGCCATCCACAGCCACGGCCAGGGGATGGAAACAAGCCTCGCCCAGGTGGCGTGCGAAGAGCTCGGCCTGAGCATAGACAAGGTGTCGGTGCGCTACGGTGATACCGGCATATCGCCCTACGGCAACGGAACCTTCGCTTCGCGATCCATGGTCATGGCCGGGGGCGCTACCGCGAAGGCCTGCCGGGCGCTTGCGGCGCGCATACTGCGCATCGGCGCGCATCTCCTCCAGCTCGACGAGGCAGAAGTCATGCTGCGCGACGGAGCCGTGTACGGCGGCGAGGCCTCGGTAACCGTTGCCGAGATCGCCCGCGCCGCCCATATCCGCCAGGACCTGCTGCCGGACGGTATGCTGCCGACACTCGAGGAGACCGGCGTCTACGAACCGGAAATCACGTCCGGGGTGTTTTCCTACGCCACCCATGCCGCGGTCGTGGCCGTCGACCCCGACACCGGGGAGGTGGAGATCCGCGACTACGCGGTCGCCGAGGACTGTGGAACCGTCGTCAACCCGATGATCGTTGATGGCCAGATCTGCGGCGGCGTGGCCCAGGGCGTGGGCACAGCAATGTTCGAGGAAATACCCTTCGACGATAGCGGGCAGCCGCTCGCAACGACGTTCGCGGACTATCACCTTCCGGGTTCGACCACCCTCCCCCGCTTCCGCCTTGCTCACATGGTGACACCCGCGGTCGGCACCGAGTACGGGATGAAGGGGATGGGAGAAGGCGGCGCGATCGCGCCGCCAGCCGCCATAGCGAACGCAATCCGCGACGCCCTGCTCTCAGGCGGTATCGACGCCGATATCTGCGAGACCCCGCTCAGCCCGCGCCGCGTCCGCGACGCCATCGCAAGAGCCGGCGGCGCCGGTGGAGGGCCCGATGGCTGAGCCCGGCACCGTCGACATCGACCGCTCCGGCGCGGTCATGCGGGTCGCGCTGAACCGGCCCGAACTCCGCAACGCCATGAACCCGGAGATGATCGCGGAAATTCGCTCCGCCTTCGAGGCTGCCGCAACCGACGACGCGATCCGGATCGTCGTCATCGAAGGCAACGGCCCGGTGTTTTGCGCCGGCGGCGACCTCAACTGGATGCGCGACGTTTTCGACAAGAGCCAAGAAGAGGTTAGCGCTGAATCGCGTGAGCTGATGGAGATGTACCGGGCAATCGACGGCTGCCCGAAGCTTGTCATCGCACGCGTCCATGGCGCCGTGTTCGCCGGCGCCATGGGCATTATCGCTTCGTCGGACATCGTGATCGCCGAGTGCGAGACCCGGTTCTGCGTCTCCGAAGTCCGGATCGGACTTGCGCCGGGGCTGATCGCGGCGCTCCTGCTGCCCCGCATCGGGCCCCACTGGCTCCGTTATCTTGCAAAGTCGGCGATCGTGTTCGACGCGGACACCGCGCTCAAGGCGAACCTCGTGCACGAGATAGTGACCGGCGATGACGAGCTAGAGGCCCGGGTCGCCGCACATGTCGATCTCGGCCTCCAGGCATCGCCGGACGCGATTGCCGCCACCGGGCGCCTGATCCATGCCCTGGGCGGCGCTGCGGACGAGGACTCCTTCGCCCGCGGCCTCGAATTCAATGTCGAGGCAAGGTTTTCCGGGGCCGCGCAGGAGGGAATATCGGCTTTCCTGGAAAAGCGCAGACCGGCCTGGTGGCCGCCGGAGGACAGTTGATTCTGCGACCTTGGGCGCCCCTGGGCCAACCCATCATGTTCAGCGGGTACCGGGCAAATCCGGCGACACTACGCGGTCGCCTTCGCGCAGGCCGAGCCGTGCGGCCGTGCCGGCATTGAGTTCGAGAACCGCGATCGCCGGCTTGCCCGACCGTATGGCCCTTGTCGAGAGCGGTACCGTCCGTTCGGCGATCCTGAGAATCGTGCCATCCGTTCCCAGAAACAGCATGTCAAGCGGGATGTAGGTGTTCTTCATCCACATCGACCGCGGCGCCGGCCGGCGATGGATGAAGAGCATGCCGGCATCGGCCGCCATGTGGCGGCGATACATCAGCCCCTGCGCATGCTGGCGGGCGGTCTGCGCCAGTTCGACCCGGAAGGCGTGCGAGCGGTTGCCGGAGAGGATCGTGATCCGGCTCTTCTCGAACGTGACCGGCGGCCGCCGAATCTGACCCTCTGCCGCCGGCGAGAACTCGGCTCCGACGGCCAGCACCGTGACCAGCAGCGCGGCGGGCAGCGCGGCACTCCTGAAGCGAAAACGTCCCATCACCCGAATATACAGCGTCGGCAGAGGATGTCGCGGATTGCTGCCGGTCTTTCCTGCGCCCCGGATTGTGGTATGATGCATCCACCACTGGGGGGAGTCGGATTGTCCGGCTGAGAGGTCCCAAACGGGACGACCCCTCGAACCTGCTCCGGATCATGCCGGCGAAGGGACCAGTGCACAGGATGCAGAACCGAAATCTCGAGGCCACCAGGAGTTCCGGCGCGCCGCCTTCGGTCGAGCTTACCGGCGCACGGCTGGATTATGACGGCCTCCTCCTGTTCGACTCGCTTTCCCTGCATCTGCCTGCAGGCTCATGGAGCTGCCTGCTGGGCCCGAGCGGCGTCGGCAAGACGACTCTCCTCCGCCTGATAGCCGGTCTCGAGGGTGCGGCATCCGGCTCGGTCCGGTGCAGCGACGGCTTCGCGGCGGCAGGCCGCGTCGCCTACATGGCCCAGCAGGATCTGCTGCTGCCGTGGCTGACCCTTGCGGAGAACGCCGTGCTTGGCCGACGGCTTCGCGGCGAGCTCACCCCCGCCGACACCGAACGGGCCCGCCTCCTGCTTGCCCGCGTCGGCCTCGAGGCCTATGCCGACAGCCGCCCCGGCGCCTGTTCCGGCGGCATGCGCCAGCGCGCTGCAGTGGTCCGCACGCTGGTCGAGGATCGTCCGATCGTGCTCATGGATGAGCCGTTCTCGGCTCTCGACGCGATTACGCGCCTGACACTCCAGGACGTTGCAGCCGAATTCCTCGGAGAACGCACTGTGCTCCTGGTCACCCACGATCCCCTCGAGGCGTTGCGGCTCGGACATCACGTGCACGTCATGACCGGGAGGCCCGCAGCAATCGGCGAGGCGATCTCGCCGCCAGGAGACGCCCCCCGCGCGCCCGGAGATCCCGCGTTGATCGCGCTGCAAGCGGAGCTTCTCGAGCGCCTGGCCGGCGGCAGCGGAGAGGCTCCGGCATGAACGCAGCGAACTGGATCCGCCCGCTGGTGATTTTCGCAGGCATGCTCCTTCTCTGGCAGGCAATTGTCCTGCTGACCGCCGTGCCGCCCTACATCCTCCCGGCGCCGCCCGCGGTGCTTGCCGCACTCGACGCGCAGTTCGCTCTGATCATCGGGCATGCCGGGGTCACTCTGGTCGAGATCGTTGCGGGATTTGCCATTGGGGTCGTCTTTGGCGGAGCCAGTGCCCTGACCATGGTCCTGTTCCGCCCGGCCCGCCGGTGGCTGCTACCGGTCCTCGTCGTCAGCCAGGCCATCCCGGTCTTCGCGCTGGCTCCGATCCTGACGCTATGGCTCGGCTACGGACTCGAATCCAAGATCGCAATGGCCGTGCTGATCATCTATTTCCCGGTCACAGCGGCCTTCCATGACGGGCTGCGGCGCGTCGAGCCGGGATGGATCGATCTCTGCCGCGTGATGAACGCCCCGCGCCGAGCCGAACTCCGCAGGGTCCGCGTACCGGCCGCGCTGCCATCTCTCGGATCCGGCCTCAGGGTCGCCGCCGCCGTCGCGCCGATCGGCGCGATAGTCGGCGAATGGGTGGGATCAAGCGCCGGGCTCGGCTACCTGATGCTTCACGCCAACGCGCGCGTCCAGGCCGACCTCATGTTTGCCGCGCTCTTCGTGCTTGCGGTGCTGGGTTGCGCGTTCTTTTTCTTCATCGACTTTGCCGCGGCGCGCATGACGCCCTGGCTGCCCACCGACAACAGGGAGATCTCGTGATGAGACTTGCCGCCATCCTCGCCGCCGGCCTGCTTGCGCTTTCGCTATCCGCCAGGGCTGACGCCGCCGAAAAATTCACCGTGCTGCTCGACTGGTTCATCAATCCGGACCACGGGCCGCTCTATGTTGCCCTCGAACGGGGATATTTCCGCGATGCCGGGCTCGAGGTCGATTTCAAGGCACCCGCCGATCCCAACGATCCGCCAAAGCTGGTGGCCGCGGGCAAGGCCGATCTCGCGATATCCTACCAGCCGCAACTCCACCTGCAGATTGCCAGCAGCCTTCCCCTGACCCGCATCGCGACGCTGGTGGCGACGCCGCTCAATTCGCTGGTCGCGCTACGCGACGGCCCCATCCGCTCGATCGCGGACCTCAAGGGCCGGACCGTCGGTTTCTCAGTCGGGGGCTTCGAAGACGCGATGTTGCGGGCCATGCTTGGTCGACACGGCCTCAAGCTCGACGACATCACTCTCGTCAACGTGAACTTCGCCCTGTCGCCGGCACTGGTGTCGGGAAAGGTCGACGCGGTCATCGGCGCTTACCGCAATTTCGAGCTCAACCAGCTTGACATACTGGGCAAGCCGGGACGTGCGTTCTACGTCGAGGAAGAGGGCGTGCCGCCCTATGACGAACTGATCGTGGTGGCCAATAACCGCGACCTCGCCAGGCCGGGCCTGAAATCATTCGTGCGCGCCATCGAGCGCGGCGTGCAGTACATGGTGAATCACCCGGGCGAGGGCTGGAAGCTGTTCACCGCGGGACGGCCGAAGCTCGATGACGAACTCAATCGGCGGGCGTGGCGCGATACCCTGCCGCGCTTTGCTCTCAGGCCCGGCGCCCTCGACAAGGCGCGATACCGCGATTTCGCCGCGTTCCTGCTGTCCCAGAAGCTGATCGACAGGACCGTGCCCGTGGAACAGTACGCGGTCGAACTCCGCTGACTGTCCGCCACCGCCTGGGCGTGGCGGGGGGCTGCGGAGTTCAGACGCCGTGGCGCTTGCGCACTTCGGTAACCTGATAGCCCTTCGGCTCGCGGTTGATCCTGACATCAACCACTTCGCCCGCGAGAAGATCGCCTATCCCGGCCCGCCGCAGCGTGACCATGTGGATGAACGCGTCTTCTTCCACGCCTTCGGGGCAAACGAAGCCATAGCCCTTGTTGGGATTGAACCACTTCACGGTTGCTGCGACAAAGTCGCCACCCTGGTCGCTGGGGCTGCCGTAGCCTCCGTGGTCGCGCTGGTCGCCATAGCCCCCGTGACCGCCCCAGTCGTCGCCGGGGCGGCGTGGCGCCGCGGGAGCGTACTCCTCGGTGGCGGTGGACATGTCAACGCTCTCGACCGACGTACATTGCAGCCCCTTGACGCCCGGAACTGCCGTGCATTCAATCCTCGAACCTGGAAGAATCTGCTCGTAACCCGCCTGGCGCAACACCGTTACATGGAGGAAGACATCGTCTCCTCCTTCGTCGGGGGACACGAAACCGTAGCCGCGAACGGTATTAAACCACTTAACCGTTCCGCTAAGCTGCACGGCTCCTGGCGGTCCACCCCTTGAATCTGGCGTGCTGTCACTCAAAGTTCGTACTCCACAGGTGAAACGGCCTCAACCATACCACCAACCTGCCATCGTTCGCCAACAAAAAATATAGCGGGAAGTAAGGTCGCCGCAGGCACTTGGCGAGCGCTTTCCCGGCGGCCGGCAGATCGGGGTACCATTCCTGTAGCGCAGCCGCCCAGGGCGATTGAAATGGCCGCGTCGGGCGGCTAGACTCGGGGCGCACCGGATGCATTCCGACCGCGATGCGGCCGCACGCGGGCAAGCCTGCCCTCTCCTGGCGGAAATACACGACGAGGTCCCGGATTGGTACATGCGCTGTCACTCGGCCTGATTCTGTTCGCCACCTGGCTCCTCATGTCCGGAATACTGGATCCCCTGATCCTGATCCTCGGTATCCTCTCATGCGCAGGCGTGGTGGCCATCGTCATGCGCATGGATGTGATCGACCACGAGGCTGTGCCGGTTCATCTCACGCTGGGCGCGCTCAGTTACTGGCCCTGGCTGCTGTGGGAGATCGTCAAGGCCAATATCGACGTGACCCGGCGCGTCCTCCTCCCCTCCGCCGGCATCAGCCCAACCATGGTCGAGATCAGGGCGAGCCAGAAATCCGATCTTGGCCTCGTGATCTTCGCCAACTCGATCACCCTGACCCCGGGAACGATCTCGATCGATGTCGAGACCGGGGGACGCATCCTGGTGCATGCGCTCAGCCGCGAGGGCGCCGAGTCGCTGATGGACGGCGAAATGGACCGGCGGGTCACGGCAATGGCGGGCGCGGCAACGGACGGAACCGGCGGCTGATGTTTACGGCGACGGCAATTGCCATCCTCGTGACGATGGCGATGGCGCTGGCGCGGGCGTTCGTGGGGCCAACGCTCTTCGACCGCATTCTCGCGGTCAACATGTTCGGGACCAAGACGGTGCTGATCATTGCGGTTCTCGGCTTCCTGATGGGACGGCCGGAATTCATGGACATTGCGCTCGCCTATGCGTTGATCAACTTCATCGCCGTCATCGCACTCCTCAAGTACTTCAAGTACGGCTCTCTGGCGATTGGCCCCGGCGAGGAAGCCGAGGACGCGTCCAGCGGCAAGGGGGAGGCCGGCTGATGCCCGTCATCGCCGACACCGCTTCCTGGATTCTGCTTCTCTCGGGCTCCTTCTTCGTGCTTACCGGCGGCATCGGCGTGCTCCGCATGCCCGACGTCTACACGAGAAGTCATGCAGCAGGGATCACCGACACGCTCGGCGCACTTCTGATCATTGCCGGGCTGGCGATCCAGTCGGGACTGACGCTGGTCACCGTCAAGCTCGTGCTGATCCTGCTGTTCCTGCTGTTCACCGGCCCGACAGCGTCGCACGCGCTCAACCACACCGCCTGGGCGGACGGCCTGCGGCCGATCCTGGACGACGCGCCGGACGGGCGGACAGATCCGGACGGGACCCGGGACTGATGGATCAGGCGGTCGGATTCACGCTTCTCGCCTTCATGGCAGCAACGGTCTTCGGCATCGTAGTGCTGCGGAACCTGCTGGCGGTCGTCATGCTGGGGGGTATCTACAGCCTGCTGGCGGCGGCGATATTCGTCGTGCTCGATGCCGTCGAT
>JAJEBT010000024.1 GCA_022822405.1 Alphaproteobacteria bacterium | reverse complement strand
CATGGTGTGCCTCCTGGGGAAAGGCACACCACCGTCTTCATCTCGAACTATGTTGTGAAGTCGCCGACGATCACCGGGCAGACCCGCCTTTCAGGACGACTTCGCCACATAGTCAAGTTCGCCACATACACCATCCTATGTTGTCGACAACATAGGATGGTGGAAATCTCCTTGTCCGGTTCTGGTGAGGGCCTCGGGTGAGTAATCACCCGGGGCTACTCGACCACATGCGAGTGGCTCCATCCCGAGGCACACGGTGCTCGGGGAGGGGCTGTCCAATGACGTGAGGGCGCGGCAGCGCCCGAAGGCTATGCGAGCGCTGGCGAGGGCGGATAGCCGAGCAGCGTGAGCCAGTCGCCGACCCGCTGTCCGGTCAGGCTCTGGTGGGCGCTGGACCCCTTGTGCCGTCCCCACCGCCGGGTGCGCAGATTGAACCAGGCACGGAACAGGTCGAGAAAGCCTTGGGTGACGCCCTTGTGAACGTAGAGATAGGGACGCAGTGCCGCATTGAACCCCTCGATGGCACTCGAGGCACGGTGGCGCTGGTGCAGCACCGCCTCGACGGCCTCGAGCAGCGATTCGCTCACGCCACCGAGTCGGTCTTGCAGTGCCCCGTAGGCGGCGAGCAGATGACGAGACAGCGCACGGCGGCGCGCGTGGGGCGGGTGGCTGTTCAGCGCCCTGACCAAGTACCAGCACAGACATCCCAAGCGCACCGCCGGCATCGACCACTGCTCGCCCAGCGCTTCGAGCCGGGGCAGCACGCTCTTTTGCGCCAGCACCAAGCCCGGCGCGCGGTTGCGAAGATACCTCGCGAGCGTCGCGCACTCGCCCCCGCCAAGCGTCTCGATGCGTTGGGCCACCCCCTCAATCAGCGCCTCGACATGCTCGGGACGGTGCAGCTCGCCGGTGTCGATGTCGACACACTCCAGCGCCCCGCGCAGCTCATCCATCGCCGCCTCGAAGGCGTCGAATCGCTCGATGGCCTCGGCGCACTCGCGCCGCGCCCGCGACAGCGCGCGCTTGGCCTTGCGCCGGCACGTCTTGTCTCGTGCGCGTATCTTGCCCAATCGCCCCAGCGCCTCCCCCTCGCGCTCAATCGCCGCGTAGGCGCGCCGCTCCAGCTTGCGCCGCACCTTGTTCATCTCGTAGAGCACATGAAAGCAATCGTCGCGCTGCTCGGCATCGGGGAACACCGCGCTCACCCCCGCCGCAATCCCGCGCGCCGCATCCTTGACCACCACCTCAAGCCCAAGCCCCTGCCCCCGACCCTCGCGCAGCAACTCCGCCCACGCCGCACCGTCGCGCGTCGGGCTCACCTCCAGACCGAACAGATACCCACTGTCGAGGTCCACCCCCGCCAGCACCGGCTCGCCCTGGCTGAACATCTCATCGAGTGCCCCCGCCTTCACCGCCCCGAGCGACGCCTGGGCATTGAACTGTCCCGCCCGTGCCTCGGCCTCGACCAACATCGCCTGGACCGTCCCGTACGACACCTTCACCCCGGGGTAGAGCACTGGCAACAAGTCCTCGATGGGACGAATCGCATTGGGCGCAAGCACACGCAGCGCCACCACCGCGCGGCGAAGCTGCGCGTCATCGACCCGCACCTCGACCGCCGCACTCCCGAGCAACGGCGCCTCGAAGTGCGCCCGAAGCACCGACTCCGCCGTCGCCCCCGCCGCGTACACCGTGGGACGGGATTGCGTATTCCGGTCGAAACCGATCACCCATTCCAGCCCAAACCGATCACTGATTCCATTCCAAGCCGATCACCCATTCCAGTCGATGCCGATCACTGATTCCAGTTCCATGCCGATCACTTTTTGGCTGGTCACTGGAACGGTGGGAGGGGTCTGAGCACCGGAGCTGAACGACGCGGGACAACCTGCCGAGCGTGTGATCCTCCCGGCCTTTCGGGAGGGGATCGCGATGGCACAGAGGAGGTTGTCGATGCGTAAGATTCGAGAGGCCCTGCGTCTGCACTACGACGCGGGATTGGGCGTGCGGGCGATATCGCGCAGTCTGAAGGCCTCGCCGTCGACGGTGAGGGAGTACCTCGTGCGCGCGAAGCTGCAGGGGCTGACTTGGCCGCTGCCGGAGTCGCTCGACGATGCGGCGTTGCTCCAGCGGCTGTATCCGACGCCGAGGACGAACTCGAGGCGACTGCCACCCCCGCAGTGGAGCAAGGTGCACCGCGAGCTGCGTCGCAAGGGAGTCACCCTCGCGCTGCTGTGGGAGGAGTACAAGACGGTTCATCCCGAGGGGATGCAATACAGCTGGTTCTGCTCGCGGTACCGGGAGTGGGCCGCGAAGGTCGACGTGGTGATGCGCCAGGAGCACCGCGCGGGCGAGAAGCTGTTCGTCGACTACGCCGGGCAGACGGTGCCAGTGGTGAACCGCGACACCGGGGAACTTCGCGAGGCGCAGATCTTCGTCGCGGTGCTCGGGGCGTCGAGCTACACCTACGCCGAGGCGACCTGGACGCAGTCTCTGCCCGACTGGGTCGCCTCGCACGTGCGCGCGTTCGAGTTCTATGGGGGATGTAGCGAGCTGCTCATCCCGGACAACCTTCGTTCGGCGGTCAGCCGGGCGCATCGCTACGAGCCCGACACCAACCCCACCTACCACGATCTGGCCTGCCACTACGGCGCCGCCGTGCTCCCGGCACGGGTGAAAAAGCCCCGCGACAAGGCCAAGGCCGAGGTGGCAGTCCAAGTGGTCGAACGCTGGATCCTGGCCGCGCTTCGCAACCGCACGTTCTTCTCGCTTGCCGAGCTCAACGCGGCGGTCGCGAAGCTCCTCGAGCGGCTCAACAACCGTCCGTTCCGCAAGCTCCCGGGGTCGCGGCGAGAGCTGTTCGAGCAGCTCGACCGTCCCGCGCTTCGCCCCCTTCCGGCCGAGCGCTACGTGTTCGCCGAGTGGAAGAAGGCGCGGGTCAACATCGACTACCACGTCGAAGTGGACCGCCACTACTACTCGGTCCCTCACGCCCTGGTGGGGCGCCAGCTCGACGTGCGCCTCACGGCCACCATCGTGGAGTGCATCTATCGCGGACAGCGAGTCGCCAGCCACGTGCGCTCCCCGCTGCGAGGCCGTCATACCACCGCCGACGAGCACATGCCCGAGAAGCACCGCAAGATGGGGCAGTGGTCGCCGGAGCGCTTCATCCGATGGGCCAGAACCATCGGACCGCACACCGCCGCTCTCATCGAAACGGTGCTTCGTTCCAGACGCCACCCCCAGCAGGCGTTCCGCTCCTGCCTGGGGATCCTGCGCCTGGCCGACAGCTACGGCGAGGAGCGCCTGGAGGCCGCCGCGGGCCGCGCCGTGGAACTCGGCGCCAACAGCTACCGCAGCGTCGAGTCCATCCTCAACCACCGACTCGACGAGCGGCACAGCGAGCAGATCGAGCTCGGCCTGGCCATCGAGCACACCAACATCCGCGGCGCGAGCTACTACCACTGAAAGGAGAATCGGCATGTTGACTCATCCCACCGTGGACAAGCTCCACCAACTGCGCTGCGCCGGCATGGCCAAGGCGCTTGCCGAGCAGCTCGGCTCATCCCAGGTCGAGGCCCTCAGCTTCGAGGAACGCCTCGGGCTCATCGTCGACCGCGAGCTCACCGAGCGCGCCTCGCGCCAGCTCACCAACCGGCTCCGACGCGCCCGGCTGCGCCACCCGGCCTGCATCGAGGACATCGACTTCCGCCAACCCCGAGGCCTCGACAAGGACCTCGTGCTGTCGCTCGCCGACGGGCGCTGGATCCGCGACCACCTCAATGTCCTGATCACAGGCCCGGCCGGCGTGGGAAAGAGTTGGATATCTTGCGCCCTCGCCCACAGCGCGTGCCGCAATGGATACAGCGCAGCGTATCGGCGCCTGCCGCGGCTGCTGACCGAGCTGGCCATCGCGCGCGCCGACGGTCGCTATGCCAAGCTGCTGGCCTCGATCGCCAAGACCAGCGTCCTCGTTATCGACGACTGGGGGGTGTCGAAGCTCAGCGCCGAGAACCGCCGCGACCTGCTCGAGATCATCGAGGACCGCCATGGACTGAGCTCCACCATCGTGACCTCGCAGTTGCCCGTGCAGAACTGGCATGCCGTGATCGCAGACCCGACCCTGGCCGACGCCATCCTCGACCGGCTCGTCCACAACGCCTACCAGCTCAACCTCAAAGGAGAATCCATGCGGAAAACACGAGGACCGTTCACCCAAACTGATCACCTCGACTCTTGAATCCAACACCCGCGTCGCTTCGCTCCGACAGGTGATCACTTACCGTGGAATCGGTGACCACGTTCCCAGTGGAACGGGTGACCACCTTCACTGGATTGCGCAGTCACTGCCGGCCCGGCGCCCGGAAGCGGCCGAACGCGCCTTCCGCGGCCTGTCGCCCGGTGGGGCAATCCGGTAGTGACGGGGCGCCAAAGCGGCCTTGCGGCCAGTCGCGCCAGGGGCTTTGCCAAGAAGAATGTTGGTGCCCGCGTGATGACGCGATGGTAAGGTGCCCCGCACACACCGGTCGCCACGGGCGACGTTGCCGGGACGAAGAGCCCGGCGTGTGAAGGCGGCAAAGAGAAGCTGCGCCAGTGCCTCGCTGCAACGCAGCAGCATAGGCGGTCGACGCATCGCATAGGCACCGGTACGCCAACCTCGCGCGCGGGGGGGGAAGCGTACGACTGACGGCCAGGGAGGCCGCCAAGGCGCGGGAGGGACCCGACACGGCGGCGCGCAAGGCGATCGCCCGCGAACTCGGCCATGATCGCAGCAGTATCCTCGGGGTGTACATCGGCAACTGAAGGGTTGTCGAGCCGGGACCTGCTCCAGCTCCGGAGGCGGACCGGTGGCGACGGCTTGAACGCCACGCGCCGGGACCGCCCCCACCAATCCGCGAGACCGTGTTCGGCCACGAGCGCGGCGACGATCACGTGACACGCGCCTCTGACGCGATCGAGCGAGCCGAGCAGGAGTCCGGCAGGCCGGAACGCGAGCTCGACCGCAGGTCGGGCGGCGCGGGCGGTTCCGGGCGCGAGCCCGAGCACGAGAAGGCCGCCGAGGCGAAGCCGAAGACGCCCGATGTCGACCTCGGGGTGTAGCCCCCCTTCCCGCTCCCGGCCAAACAACGCCAGCGATGCCTCGCGAGAATTGCCGCAACCCACGCTGCGCCCGCCCGGCGGGGGAGACGATGCTCGGTCGGGCTCGGAGGGCGCGCGAATGCGCCGGCGACGGCCCGGAGCGGAAGCCGAGTCCAGAAATTATTGGTGTCGGGATGTGGGATCGACGAGAACCGAAAGGCACGAAATTCCT
>JAJEBT010000081.1 GCA_022822405.1 Alphaproteobacteria bacterium | reverse complement strand
TGGGTGTTGTAGAAGCCGATCCACTCGCCGATGACGCGCCGGGCGGTGAAGCCGTCGGCGATCTCGTGCAGGTAGACCGCCTCGTATTTGAGCGAGCGCCACAGCCGCTCGATGAAGATGTTGTCCATGCACCGGCCGCGGCCGTCCATCGAGATGCGGATGCCGGCCTCCCGCAGGCGCGCGGTGAAGGCGAAGCCGGTGAACTGGCTGCCCCGGTCGGTGTTGAAGATCTCCGGCGCGCCGTAGCACGCCAGGGACTCCTCCAGCGCGTCCGTGCAGAAGCCCGCGTCCAGCGTGTTCGACAGCCGCCAGGCCAGCGCATGGCGGCTTGCCCGGTCCATGATCGCCACCAGGTAGAGGAAGCCGCGGCGCACCAGACATGGTCCGGCCGCTCGATCGCCAGACCCCGCAGCAGATAAGGGTAAACCCGGTGCTCGGGGTGCGGCGCGCTGGTCCGCGGGCCCGATAGACCGCCTGAAGACCCAGCAGGCGCATCAGGCGGGCGGCCCGGCACCGCCCGATCCGAACCCCCTCGCGGCGCAGATGCCGAACCATCTGGCGGGCGCCGTAGAACGGATACTTCAGGAACAGCTCGTCGATCCGCCGCATCAGCGCCAGCGTCTCCGGGCTCTCCCCCTTCGGCTCGTAGTAGAGCGAAGACCGCCCGGTCGACAGCAGCCGGCATTACCGGCTCAGGCTCAGCGCCGGATGGTCGCGCACCGCCATCGCCCGCCTTTCGGCCCGGCTCAGCGACCGGACCCGCGCGACAAAACATCCTGCTCCACGATCAACTCGCCGATCTTGGCGTGAAGATCGCGGACCTCGCTCTCATAGTCCTGTGACCGCCGCCCGGCGCCCTTCGAGAACACCTCCGCCAGACCCTCCACCGCCTGGTGCTTTCAAGCACCCACCTGGTTCGGATAGACGTGGTACTTCGAGCCGATTTCCTGAAGCGTCCGCTCGCCACGCAGCGCCTCAAGCGCAATCTTTGCCTTTTGCTCCCCTAATAACCGACGTCGCTTTCCGTTCAACGTCCCAACCGCGATCGAATTTCCGCTTCGTCATCTTGCGTCAGAGCCTGACGATCATAGCGCGCGGCGATCCCTTCCAGAATGCTCCCGACATAGGGATAGTCTGAAGATCGCCTTCCGGCCCAACCGCGATACCGCTCGGCCAGCGCGCGTTCCTGATTTCCTCCCTCTCCGATGGCACGCGTGACAACGCCGCGTGCGTTACGCATCCCGATGATAAATCCCGAAGCAATTTCCTGGGATGCAACCCTTTCCATCGCTTCCGAGACTGCGAGGCAAGGCCGAACGCCGTCCTCGTCGGACGGACCCCGCGCCAGAAGCTGACCGATATACTGGTCGCCGACGTCGGCGCGCCCGTGTTCCGCGCAAAGCCGCCGAGCTTCTGCAATCCATCGTGATAATTCCGACTCGTCGATTTCGCCGCTGTCATCGGCGCCAGGAATACGGCTGATCCGGTGCAGAATCCGGTATGCGCTGGAGGCTAATGCAGCGCCGTTCGCCGCGTCCGCCCTATTCCATTCGGGCGGATCCTCTCCTTCATCGTCACGCTTGAAGAGCAATGCCAGAATCTGGACGAAGCCAATTGGCGACTCCGACACCCACCGTTCCAGATTGGGAATGCCGTGCTTGCTGTGATCGAGTATCTGCATGTACATGAACTCAAATCTGACCATTTCGTCTGGATTGACATCGTTTCGACGGTCCAGTTCGTGAATTGCCTCGGAGACATCGTAACTCTGGGGCAGGTACTGATCGTCGGGTTCGCCTTCCACGGTGCAGATTTCGAGTAGAAGACGCTTGAGCCGTGGCGTGTCGATCTTCGACCAATCCAGATGTGCGACGAAGAACGCTGCACGGGGACGTTTCGCATCCAGCAGATGATCGACGCTTTCGTAAACCTCCGCTTCGGTGTAGCGGTTCCAGTCCGGCATGACCTCTTTCCAATAACGGTCCCGGACTTCCCGGTCGTAAGGTTCGAGCAAACGCCAGGTACGTTGGCGAAACGGAGCGCAACGATAGAGTCGGGCAATCTTGTCCGAATCGACGCGTTGGGCAGCCTTGGCAAGCAACTTGCCGCGGGCGATATCCTCAAGCGAACCGAGAAAGCCGCGAATACAGGAATCCATGTTCGCCTCCAGGTTGGCAGCAACCGAGAGGCACTGGCGCAAGAATCCAATCCGATCCTCCGACTTGGCGATATGGTTTACCAGCGCTTCCCCGACAGCCATGGGCGCGCCGCAGTCCGTCAGGATGGCGGCGATGCCATCGAAACCCCGTTCCAGCCATATCTCCCCGATCGCGGAACTTCGGAGCGCGCGGACCGTCTGTGCCCGTTGCTCGTGGTCGCGTGCCTCTTCCTCGATCTCGTCGGCGGACGGATCAATCCAGTAATTCGCAAACAGCCAGGAGTGCCTCACGACCGGATCGCGCGGTTCCAGCCGATCGTAAGCTGCACCCGCCCGGTCCAGAGTTTCGCCTGAAAGGCCACGCCGACGGCTTCGCCGGGTAAACGCGGATCGACGAATGCGTTCGCGGAGAACGGCCCTGGATCTGTCGTCGGCTCCCGCGTCCGCCCAGTCATCGATCAGATCCCAAATCTCCTCATGGTGGTCGTCGGGCAGGTCGAGAAGCAACTCGACAAGATCGCATAGTGTCCATTGGTCATGATCGGGCCATGCCAGAACGAGTTCGAACGCCTTCAATCTGAGTGCGTGGAACTCTTCCGTCGTCACCTCCTGACCGGCTCCCGAAGAATCGTCGCGCCAGCGCGGCCGATGGCTGGGAAGCGCAAGTTGGAGGCCTGCCCTCAATTGCGCGATGCAGATCTGCCAGCCGACGTTCGGAAACCGTTTCGTCAATACCTGAAGAGACCTTTTCCGCTCCTCCAGCGAAGCGGCTGTCCGCGGCAACCAGAACCGGTATAACCCTTCGAGGCTGCTGATCGGTGTGTTTGCATAGTTGTCGTCGATCGGGATCGACGACAGGCGCGCGAGAATCGCGCTCACTCTCCCGAGATGCGACCAACCGAGCCCCTCCAAAGCCCATAACAGGTTGGATCGCAAACACCTGCCGAACGGGCTGCTCTCGGCGGGCTTCAACAAGCCGAAGACGACTGGATCCGGTTCCCGCAGATCGGCCTCGATAAGGCTCAGAAAGGTGTCGGGAGCTGCCTCCGCATAGTCCGGCAGGTCGTCCAAGTGCGAGAGCAGCTTGTCCAGTGCGAGTGGCGTCAGCAGCCGCCGGATAAGCGACGAAACGCGGTGTTGGAGGTCGATGCTCCCCCGATTGCGAATCCGGGTGGCTCCATGGATGGAAAGAAGCACCAGCGATTCGCGGATACCCTCCCGCAAGGCGGGCGAATGACTGCGCGCCTTGTCGTGAACGGCGGCGGCCCACCTCTCGCCTTCCGGTAGATCGAGCGCCGGATCGGGTTCCGAAAGAACGCGTTCGGCCACGGAGAAGAATATCTCCAGGTCCTGTGCGGTCACGAAATTGGCTACCCCGAATAGCGCGTCGATGCGCGACACTACTCCCCGGTATTCCCCGGCCGACCAGAGGGGCGGGTCTGGGAGAGCCAGGAATTCCATGACGGCGTCTTCTACATCGCTGTCGTCCCTGGATCGGGCGAGCCGCCGCACCACCTCGCAATCGGACGGAGAGGACTGGCGCCAGGCGCCGACCAATGCCGCCGGCATCAATCGCCGCGCCACGTTCGCGTCTTCTGCCCAGACGGGTATGCGAATTGCCGGGACGGTGGCAAGTCTCCTGCGCAAGACAGCCGGTGATCGACCTGACTCACGAGCGAGTTGTTCGATCCTCTCGCCGGACATGCCCATCGCTTCAAGTGCGTTCGAGAACTCCCTCCAACCTGGCAGTCCGAGCCTTATGTCGGGTTCGCCCTCCACGTCGTTGGCGGGCCTTACGATGACGCAGTGACATTGCCTGTAGAAATCTCCGATTTCTCTTTCTACTTCCGTGTCGTGAATAATCGCTACGCGCGGGGCGGCGCTGGCTGCACGAAACCGCCGCATGGCTTCAGGCGCATCGAACACGACCGCGGCAGTCCCCGGTCGATCCGTATCCGTGTGGGCGCGGTTGACGAGATGACACGCGAATGCAAGAGCCTCTCCCGGAGAGTCGCCTGCCACGACGAAGGGGCGCGCAGGCGGTGCGTCCAGCCACCGCCGGAAGGTTCCGGAAGAACTCTCGGGCTCCGAGAACAAGGTGGATGAAAGAGGCGGTTCGCAGATATCGGACCAATCGGACCAGCACCTGTCGGTCGAGCGAAAGCCACTGACATCGTCGCCCAGCCGTTCCCCGAACCAGATTTGTGTCGGCGCGGACTGTTCGAGCCATTGCTCAAGATCGTCTGCATCGTAAGCGCGTACGTCTTTCCAATCCTCGTGCGCTGCCTTTTCAGTCGCCCAAACTTTCTTGCGCGGCCAGTTGCGCGGCGTCACGAAGACGAATGTCGCATCCATTCGTTCCCGGCGTGGAACTGCTTTCACCCGCTTGTCGTAGTCTTCATTCGCTTTTCGTCCGGGACGTTTTTCGCAGCCAAATTCCCAGACGGACCGACCGTCCGGTATCCACGGAGTTGGCGTCGTCGTCTCGATCTCGCCATCCCATCCGCGCCGCTGAGCATTGTCGCCAGCCGGGAAATCGATGCGGGTAGCCTTCTCGACCGTCGTGTAAACGAGGTGCCGCAACAGGGCCGGCAGGTCTTCCCGCGCGCGAATCGTGTCGGCCCATGCCTCAATTCGGCGGGCCTTTATTTCGATGAGGATCGGCGCGTGACGACCGGCAACGATGGACGTGCGCATGGCCTCGTCGCGACGGTCGTATTGCGCCTGGAGGTTCAGCAGATACTCGCGGTCGGCTCCGAAGGCGCGTTCAAGCCGCCGCGCCATCTTCTGGGACAAGGCAGCCTTGCCGTTCAGGAAGTTGGACAATGCCGGTCGCCCGATCCCGAGCAGCGTGGCGGCCTTGGTGACCGTCGTGCCGTCCGGGATGACATGCAGTTTGACGAATTGGCCCGGATGGACTGGGCCGTCATCCGCACGAAATGGGACCATGGTTCGCATGCCACTTGATCAAAAAAATCAAAATATGAATGCGCTGTGTTGCGTCACACAGTACAATACCCAAGATAACTAGCGCGAGGGAGCCTCGTCTGACCTCGAAACCGTGATGCCGGTCGAACCAGCCGGGTCTCCCCGGAATGAAGCCGGGCACGCACATGAAGGGCATCGACGCGGCCGGCCGAACATCCGGACGCGGGCGGGACTCAACGACGTGCGCATCCACGACATACGTCATACCTGTGCCGGGCGACGCAAAGATCACCTTCGCCGAGGCGCACCGAGGCTCGGGCGAGGACCGGGCGTCGCCGCGGGTCGCGGTGTTCCTGCAACACGCCGATCTCGCCGTTCTGCGCCGGCTCCTCGACCGGACGGTGGTACCGGCGATACGCGGCCGGAGCGTTTCAGAGGTTCGATGCACTATCATTCAAACTGGACCAGTCGCCGAAGGTAGGTTAGGGAACTTCGATCAATTGCAGACGAAGGTTCGGCAGCATCGCTGGCCGTTTGAACAACACGGAAAATGGAGAAGTCCGTGAACGATATTCAAATCGATATGTATCCCGTAGGCCTTGGCTCGGCGATGCTCATACAGTTTACCGACGAACACGGCCATCGTATTCGCGTTCTGGCGGATGGAGGAGTGGGTCACGGAAAAACCAAGGACACAGTGCGAGACGATCTTCTTTCGGATCTGTCGCGAGATGATGATGGCAATGGCATTCGCATCGACCTGATCGTCGGCACTCACTACGACGCCGATCACCTTACCGGTCTGGTTCCCATAATACTGGATGACCGCTTCGAGATTGGAGAGGTCTGGCTTCCACCGGTTGTCGACGATACCGAGAATTCGGTTGCGGACAATGGGCGCATACAAGACACAGATACCCTGGCACATCTGTTTTATAGCGATACGAAAGATCAAGCACGACTGCGGCGTTATATGAACCGGAAGATGGAGATATGTTGTGAATTGACGCATTGCGTTGACGATAACGTCTTGGAGAATTTCGAAGGAAATCAACTAACCTCAGAACTAAACAGCAGTCTTCGTGCACTCCAAGAAATGTTTGCAAACGAAAATCGCATCCTAAACGCGGCGTCTATAGAAAGGTGTTTCAAACAAGTCGAGATCTGTGCCGCCAGATATCAGCATTTCGGGATAAGTGCGGAGAATGTTGCGTCGGCAAAGAAGCTCGCAGGAGAATATGAAGAGGCAGGATCGGAAGACGAGTTGCCGCTTGGGCACGGAGACGAGACCTGGCAGTACCCCCCCGATGACTGGGACGGCGACGAGTCCGACTACCCCGACGGTCGGTATGTGCTCGCAATACTCAAGTCTGGGCCATTCAACGGCATCAAATCGATCAAGGGCTTGCGACTGGCCCTGAAGCGTTTCTGGGGAGCCGGTTATAGGACCAAGATGCGTTCGGACATGGCGTCGTTGCTTGCCTTCGTCAAAGGTCAGGCCCGCGACGCCATCAACGCAAAGGCGTTGAGCGATGTTGTGGGCGCCATACGAACCCGCAACGGAAACAGCAGGGAACAGATCGATATCCACTGCCATGTCATTCCAGAAGGGATGCCCTCGCGGTTCATTTGGCAAAGGTCGAGCCGTCGCTTTCGGTCATCTTCCGGCCGTGGTGACAGCGGCCCGACGCTTACGGTAATCGCTCCATCCGACAGGCTGGTCCGCAAGCACCTTAATCGACTGCCCGTTGGAACCTATGCACTTAAGACGGCACTGTATGCTTACGACTTGAAGCGCGTCACCCCGTCCAATCAGTTGAGCTATGTCATAAAGGCCGAATTCAGGAATCAGGGTATTCTCATATCCGGAGATACAGGGTTGGTGGACTTCGTCACGAAAGTCCAACCGCCTCGCAAGTACAATTGGAGCATGCTCGATCTGCTCATGCCACTTCATGTCGTGCAGGTCGCTCATCACGGTGGTAACAACTGGTATTTTTATGAAGTCTTGATGGAAGCGGGTTACGACCAGCAATCAACGCCGTCTTATTTGCTATTGAGCCATGCGATTGAAGATCGCTATCGCCCGTCCAAGGTATTCGGTGATTTCATGCGCGATCTGAAGGGAAAGCCGTGCCAAGCCAGAGTCCTGTTCACATCTCGGCCGAAGTCCGATTATGTCAAGCGCTTCAAGAAAATGATCGAGCCGCCGACAGACGAGGCAACAGATGAAGGTGGTATTCGAGTTTCGTTCGATGGAAAAAAATGGACTGTCGATCGACATGCGGTGAAAGCATAGCTCGATCCCGGGCTGAAAGGGATTGCTTGCGACGGGCAGCCTTAAGAAGCTGACTTGATCTGATCGCTGGACCTAACTTCCCGTCGGTCGCACGGTCCGGCCAAGCTACTATCGACAGGCTCCGATGGAAGTGCGGAACCGCGCGTCAACCTCGGCAATGGTCTCCGATGGCAGCGAGAGCATCGGCGGCGGCCTCATGAAGGGGGGCCAAGTCAATGGTTCCATCATCCTGAATGCGAGCAAGGTCTTCGCCGCTATAGATCCAGCCCTCTTCGTCCGGCTCTGCCCATTGATCTCCAAAGTCGTGCTCGGTCGTACGATCCGTGTTGTCCACGCCCCGGAGGCAGAGGCCTAGCTTCACTCCTTCAGGAGGGTCATGAAGTACTGCCAGTCCGAGCTGCAAATTCCCGCCGCCGATGCCGAAGACACGGTTGAACCACCCGTTGTCCCAGACCGAATGCGTGTCTAGCTTCGCGCCGGCCCACTCTTCCGCTTGGCTGACCGTCCAATCATCGCGACCGCCATCGAAACCACATTCAATGAAGGCTCGCTGCCAGACGGCATTCCAGAGGTCGATCAGAAAGACCGAGAACTCGCTCCTCACCTGGTGAGCCGACAGCACCGCCTTGTGATATGCGGCTAGATCCTCCCAATCGATATCGCTGGGAAGGCTCAGAGCCCCCTTCTTGTCCGTGGAGGCCAAAATGTGGTCAACCGCCATCCGGACTGCGGTGTCCGTGCAGTACGACCGATAGCTATCGGGCAACGGGAATTGCATGTGTGTCACTTTCCTGTCGGAAGGGCGAGGACCGCAGCCAAAGTCAGCCGGTCTGGTCCCAGAGGGTTCTGCGGAACTGACGGTACGCGCTATCGTCGTCCTCGTCCCGCAGAGAGCGTTCATGCGCGACCAACAGATCGCGCCATGCCATCCAACTCCAGTCCGGATTTTGCCGGAGCGATCTGTCCATGTGAGCGGTAAACCGCGGCGAAACGACCAGCAGCAGCCGGCGTTCGTTCGGGACGTTCCGGAGGTGATTTCGATAGGCGCGCAACTGGCCGGTGGTGACGCGATGGCCCAGCTTGGCCTCGATCGCCACTGCGTATCTCAATTCCGACGCATCCTGCCATTCGATCAGCAAATCGATGTATTTGTTTCCCGAGGTCGGCGCTTCCGGTGTTACCGTCACCTCGCTGATGTCGTTGCTGAGGTGCGCCGCGCCCAACGCCTTCAACAACGCGCGAACTCTCCCGATCTGCGCGGTCGGGTCGTCAGCATTCAGAAAGTAGGCAAGGCCCTTCGTGAGTTGACGTTCGAGGAACGTCGTCCACATTGCCGCGGGCTGGGACCGGAAGAGATGCAGCCGACGGTTCAGCGCGAAAGTGCTCTCAAGAGCCAATACTCCCTGGGACCAATTTGGCGTCTCGACGAAGCACAGGGCCTTCCTTCTGATAGCCACCGCCACAGCATCGGATCGGCTTTCTCCCATCCGCGCGAGGACCGTACGGGCTTCGTCCGACCACGCCGGCGAGCGAAAGCCCAGAACGTGGTTTCGGATCGCTCTCGTCAGCGGGTCTGAGCAATAGGCGGCGACCAAGCGCAAATCGGCAGGATCGAACGGGAACCCCCGACTCTGCGGCTGCTGCGCGATTCGATCGGATTCCGCCTTCGCCATTCTTCAGCCTACCCACTACGATGTTGGACGGGTTGGTTGGCTAGGAACACGGCGGCGACCATGGAGCCATAGTCAAATATCAGCAAGAAGGCGTCCACCCGTCGGCTCGCGATGCCTTCGGCAAAGGATCCGTAGGCCTGGTCCATCCAGCTCTTCACATCGTCCGGAAGATTTGGAGCGGCTGTCTTTGCGTCGTCGATCATGGGCGTTCCATCCGTACCGCTCGCGAAACCAGAGTATGCAGGGCACTTGCCGTATTGTCCTGCGGATTTCTACCGAGGTGCAGTTCTAGGCAACACTCTTGAGAGATGCCCATCGGCCGTCATTTCACCGGCGGCGCCGACTATCGACGCGGGTGGGGAATAAGGATTCGCGCATGGCTCCATCCTGCCGCTTCCGGGTAGTTTATTCGCTGTCGGCATAAACACCGTAGGTCCTGTCCCCCGCCTGCCACGCCGCCGTCCCGCAGCCGTCTCCGTCTCCGCGTCTCGCTCCATAGAGAGGAGAGGCTTGGCCATGAACGGGGCGGCGGCCGGGCGTCCGGGGGAGGGCGTCCGGCCGTCGAATTCCCTCATCGGCACGAAGGAGACGGCACCATGACGGCAGCGATGGCGATGCCCGGCAACACGGCGGCGACCTTCATCATCCATTTCTTCGGACCCGGCCTGGCCGACGACCGTTACGCGGTCGAGAAGTTCCGGGCCCTCGCCGACGGCGACATTCGCCGCTGCCCCGACCCGGCGCCCGCCAGGGACAAGGCCGGCTACGCCACCGCGACCCTGAAGGCGGTCAGGGAGATGCGTCCGGCGCGCACCGAGATCATCGTCTGCACCGGGCTCAAGACCCGCGGCGGCGTCCAGATCTGGGGCGACATCGCCTCGGGCCTGTTCCACGACCGCCGCCAGAAGGGCTGATCCCTTCCTCCCGAGGACGTCCCGCCGGCCCGGCGCCGGCGGGGCGTCCTTGTCCGTTTCCGGATTGGCAGGAAGGAGGCCGTCATGGCTTACCGCGACCTCGAGAAGCGGCGCAGCAACGACCTTGCTCGATTCCATCGCCGTAACGCAGCGCGCCGCGCGGCCGGGCTCTGCCTGAAGTGCGGCAAGACCGAACCCGCGCCGGAGCGCACGCTGTGCGAACCCTGCGCGGAGAAGCGCCGCGCCGCCGACCGCGCCCGGTCCGCCAGGCTCCGCGCCGAGCGCAAGCCGAAGCGCAAGCCGGCCCAGGCAAAGCAGTACGAACGCGAACGGAGCCGCCGGCTGCACTTTGAGAGGAAGGCCGCCGGCATCTGTACAAGATGCGGCAAGGCCCCGGCGCGCCCCGAGCGCACCACCTGCGAACCCTGCGCGGAGCAGCATCGCGCCCGCGACCGCGCCCGTCATGCCCGGGCGAAGGCCGAGGGCATACCCCCGACGGTTCTCTGCGAATCGGTCTGGCGCATGGCGGTATCGTGACATTCGGAAGCGAGGACGACGGCGCCGAGACAATCTCTCCCGACCGCGCGGCCACCGCCAGTCTCGACTATCTGGCTCTCGGCGACTGGCACGGCTTCATGCGAGTGAGCGATCGGACGTATTATTCGGGCTCGCCCGAACGCGACCGCTTCAAGCATCAGGGGCGTGGCGTCTGCCTGGCGGTGGAGATCCCGGGCCCGGGAGCCGTGCCCGAGGTTGCCGAGATCGCAACCGGCCGGTTCGGTTGGCACGACATTCCCCTTCCTCTCACACCGGAGCAGGACGCGTCAGACGCCCTTGCCGGCGCGCTGCCGGAGGATGGGACCGGGCGCCGCGACACACTGGTCCGGGTTCGGGCTTCCGGGTGGATGCGACTTCCCCACCGGATGGAATTGGCACGGGCTGCCGAGGACGCCGCGCCGGAGTTCGGGTATTTCGAATTGAACGATTCCGAACTTGCGACCGAGTGCGCGCCCGACGATCTCGATGACATCGCCCCGGGAGGCGCCCTCCGCATGGCCGCCGATGTCCTGTATGGCGACGCTGAGGATGCCGCAATGAGCGCGGAGGACCGCGCTATCGCCGCGGCGGCGCTTCGCCGGCTCTACGGTTACGTGACGGAAGACGCGCGGTGAAACTCCGAACGATCCGCCTGGAGAATGTCCGGCGCTTCGTCGATCCCGTACAAATCGGTGGCATCGGCGACGGGTTGAACGTGTTCTCCGCGCCCAACGAGCACGGCAAGTCGACCGTTTTCGATGCGCTGCA
>JAJEBT010000111.1 GCA_022822405.1 Alphaproteobacteria bacterium | reverse complement strand
CCACAACGAAAAGCCGAAACCCTACAAGTGGGTCAAGTCCGCCGACGAGATCCTTGCGTCCGTCAGGAGGTTCTGTCTCAAGGCCAACCAACTCGGCGTGAACAAAGAACTTTGATACGAACTTAAGATTCGGGAGACTAGTTGGGGCGTTGCCGGCAATAGCCGCTCAGGCTGACGGACAGCCAAGTGTCAGATATCGATCCGAAGCAGATCATACGCCAGTTGCAGCGGACCGTCATATGCCTTGCGGATATCGCGCACGACGTCGTTCATCAGCCCGGGCCCCATGAGTTCGACCGGAAAATGGTGTCTGGCGACGCGGCGTATCACTTCGTTCGTCGATTCGAAATGGCCGAAGTGGGTCGCGACAAGGGACTTGACGCCGGCATCGCGGGCTATCCTGCCGAGCTCCTCCGGCGAGGTATGGGCAAAGGTCCCGACGCCGGTCCGGCGCCGATGTTCGATGAAAGCCTCGGGAAACGTGCATTCGTGAATCAGGAGATCGGCGTTGCGGGCGAGCCTGACCATGTTGTCGCACGGCGAGGTGTCTCCGGAAAAGGCTATGGCCCTGCCCTCGGCCTCGAACCGGATGCCGAAGCACTCGGCAATGTCGCGGGGAATGTGCTCGACATGGTCGCAACGGATCGTCACGTCGTCGTCCTCGTAGGCCAGGCCGGGACTGACCTCGCGCACGTCGGGCCGCACGGCATCGAGATTGCCCTGACGCAACGGATAGGCGCTTCGCGCCCGGAAATCGGCGTCGAAGGCGCCATTCTCGAACAGATGCCGACAGAAGGCCGCTGTACCTCTCGGGCCGAGGACCACCGGGGCAGCGGGCCGGTCCCACATCCATCCGGTGATCGTGAACAGCGGGAAGTCGCAGATGTGGTCGTGGTGCAGATGTGTCAGGAAGACGGCCCGAACATCGGCAGGGCTGGCGTTGGCCGCAACCATGTTCCGTACTGTTCCGGCGCCGCAATCGAACAGGTAGCGCCCGCCATTGTCCAGCGTCACGAGAATGCCGGACTGCGCCCGGTCGGGGTCGGCGAAGGCTGCGCCCGTGCCCAGCATGGTGATATACATGTTCGAACCCTCGTCTGCTTGCCCGGCAATTCAGGTGCGGAAGGCAACTCCGATCCGGGATGTTTCCGGCGGTTGCCGCCGGATCCGTCCGAGAATGTAGCATGGAAGGATGGGACGAGATGACTGGCCGATGCAGCTTCGAGCTTCTGTGTTTCGTTCCCGCGATCGCCCGGAAATCCCGGGTAGGCGTCCGGCAGGAATGGTGGGCGCGGCTGGGATTGAACCAGCGACCCCTACGATGTCAACGTAGTGCTCTCCCGCTGAGCTACGCGCCCTCTGACTTTTTTTAATGCCTTGCCGTGCCGAAGGCAAGGTTTCCCTCCAGGCATGCCTGTTCCTCCGGAGCGTGACGGCCGCTCCCGGAGATTTCTCCGTCGGTGTTGCCGGAACGGCAATCCGGCCCGAGCCCGACCGTGCCGCCCGCGCCTTCCGCATCGGCCCGGCCCTCGGAAGGATGCCTCGTCGGAAATCCGGTCGCTGGCGGATTGCCAACATGGTTGCCATGTTCCGGCGGGTTCAAGGACGGCATTGGAAGTCCGATGCTGCTGTATGGGATCGGAACCGGCAGGATGATCACGATTCCCTTGTCGATAGATGACAAGCAGAGACGATTGCGTTAAATGACGCCATGTCGCCGGTGTACGGTCGCTGCCGACCCGGCGGCAATCCTTGCCGGGGCTGTGCGCATGCTGGGGGCGCACGGGCTCCTTTCGCTGCCGGACACACGGGGGTTGCACATGGCGAAAACCGAAAGCGGTCCTGCCCGGTCTGCTGCGCTCTGCAATGTCGTTGCGGGGCCGTCTTCGCGCTTGCGCCAGGAGGACTCCCTGCCGGCGCAGCGGTCCCACGAGGTTCTGAGGCCGCGGAGGGTGATGCTCCCCATCGTCTTCACGTCGCCGCACAGCGGCAGCAACTACCCGGAGGATTTTGTCGCCCAGTCGCGGCTCGGGCGGCTGGCCCTCAGGCGCTCTGAGGACGCCTTCGTCGATGAGCTGTTTGCCGCCGCGCCCGCATATGGGGCGCCCCTGCTTCGTGCGCTGTTCCCGCGTGCCTATATCGACGTCAATCGCGAACCGTTCGAACTCGACGAAAAGATGTTCGTCGACCGCCTGCCGGCGCACATCAATGTCCGCTCCAAGCGAGTCGCCGCCGGGCTCGGAACCATCGCCAGGGTGATTTCAAGCGGCCAGGAAATCCACGCGCGCAAGCTGCGTTTCGAAGAGGCGCTCGACCGCATCCACCGGCACTATTTTCCCTACCATCGCACCCTGCAGCGTCTCATCGACAACAGGCGGAGCCGGTTCGGCTACTGCATCGTTGTGGATTGCCATTCGATGCCGTCGGTCGGCGGACTGCGTGACCCGGATCCCGAGCACGACCGGGCGGACGTCGTCATCGGGGACTGTTTCGGAGAAGCCTGCGCTCCCTACATCACGGACATGATCGAGGAGACGCTCTCGGGATTCGGGTATGTCGTCCATCGCAACAAGCCCTTCGCGGGCGGCTTCACGACCGAGCACTACGGCAATCCGCGCGATGGTGTTCACGCTGTCCAGATCGAACTGAACCGTGCGCTCTACATGGATGAGTTCAGGATTGCGAGGACTGCCAGCTTTGCGTGCCTCGAGGCCCGGATGACACGGCTGATCGCCATGCTGGCACAGTTCACCACGCAGGCCATGGCCGCGGAATGACCGGCGCGACCAAGTCCACGACGGACATCGCGGTGCGTGACGCAATCGAGGCCGACCTGCCGTGGATTGCGGAAATCTACGAACACTATGTCCTCGCTTCGATTTCGACGTTCGACGAAGAGGTTCCCGACATTGCGGAAATGACGGCGCGTTTCCGGCGACTGACGGAGGCGGGCTTTCCCTGGCTCGTGGCGGAAACGCCCGCCGGGGTGGAGGGCTACGCATATGCAGCGCCATGGCGCGACCGTTCCGCCTACCGTTACGCGGTCGAGGATTCCATCTATGTGGCGGCCGGCAGCGTCCGCCGCGGAATCGGAACGGTGCTCCTTGGCGAACTGATTCGGCGCTGCGAGGCGTCCGGAAAGCGCCAGATGATCGCCGTCATCGGCGGGTCCACGAATGTCGCCTCGATCGGTCTGCACGGCCGGCTGGGTTTTCGTGTCGCCGGCGTCCTCCCGTCGTTCGGCTACAAGTTCGGGGCTTGGAGCGATACGGTGCTGATGACGCGCCCGCTCGGCGACGGGGAGGCATCGCCACCGGAATGCTGACGGCTGCCGGGTTCCGGAATGGCCGGCCGGCGGCGGCGGTCATGTGGCAAACGCCGAATTGGACGGTGGACAGCGGTTTTCGGAGGTGCGTCTCGTGCCTGTGCCGCTGGCTCCGGCAGAGGCGGCGCGGTGGCCTTGCCGGGCCGTTTAGCCTTTGTCGAGCCTGTCTCCTATAATCAGCTAATGTCCAGAGTCCTTCCCCCGAATCCGGCAATTTGACCCGCCTCGTCGTCATATCCAATCGCGTCGCTCCGGTCGATGAAGGCCAGACGAACGTCGGCGGCCTTGCGGTCGCGGTCCAGGCCGCGCTCGAGAAGACCGGCGGTATATGGTTCGGCTGGAGCGGGGAAAAGACGCGCAGGCGCCAGCACAGCCCCAACCTCACCGAGCGTGACCGGCTGACGTTCGCGACCGTGGACTTCACCGAGCGCGATCTCAGGGAATATTACGAAGGGTTCTCGAACGGCGCGCTGTGGCCGCTGCTTCACTACCGGCTCGACCTGGCGCAGTTCAACCGCCGCGACTATCTCGGCTACATGAGGGTGAACGACTGGCTTGCACGCACGGTGGCGCGTCTCCTTGAACCCGACGACCTGATCTGGATTCATGATTATCACCTGTTCACGGCCGCGCGGACATTGCGCCGCCTCGGTGTTCGCAACCGGATCGGCTTCTTCCTGCACACGCCTTTCCCGCCGCGCGAACTCTTTGTCGCGCTGCCCTGGCACGCCGAACTCCTGGAAGCGCTTAGTGCCTGCGATTTGATCGGTTTTCAGACCGAAGCCGATCTTGCGGCGTTTCACGACTGCCTCCAGGCCGACGACGATTTCGAGATGCTGGAGGACGGCACCGTTCGCGCCTTCGGCCGAACCGTCCGGGCGGCGGCCTTTCCGATCGGACTCGATGCCGGGAATGTCCGCAAGCTGGCCGTCCGGCACAACCGCTCGCGCACCCTGCGGCGGCTGAAGAACACGCTGGGCGGTCGCCGCATGATCATCAGCGTCGACCGGCTGGATTACAGCAAGGGCCTTGCCGACCGGTTCCGGTCCTATGCCATGCTGCTCGACGTCTACAAGGAGCTGGACGGTAAGGTTACGCTCATGCAGGTGGCGCCGCCGTCGCGCACGAATGTGCATGGCTACAGCGAGATTCGCACCGAGCTCGAGAATCTTGCCGGCAGCATCAACGGTCGCTTCGCCGACTTCGACTGGGCGCCGCTGCGCTACCTCAACCGCAGCTTCTCGCGGGATATCCTTTCCTGCTTCTATCGCGCCGCCGATGTCGGGCTTGTGACGCCGCTGCGCGACGGCATGAACCTCGTGGCCAAGGAATATGTTGCGGCGCAGGATCCCGAGAATCCCGGCGTTCTCGTGCTTTCCAAGTTTGCCGGCGCCGCGGCCCAGATGACCGACGCGCTGCTCGTGAATCCGTACGATCACGACGAGGTCGCGAACACCCTCTATCGCGCCTTGCGCCTGCCGCTTAGTGAGAGGCGGCGACGCTGGCAGAAGCTGATGGACGGGCTGATCGCGAACGACGTGCATCGGTGGCAGCAGGACTTTGTCGACGTGCTGGCCGGAAGCGGCGACCCGAAGTCCGGGAGTTTTGGTTCGTGAGCCCCCGGGGACATTGCCGTGCCCTTTCCGATACGCCGGTCTGGCGGTGAATTCGCATGCTCGTTCTCCAGCAACTGATCAACGGACTGATGCTCGGCGGCCTCTACGTCATGGTCGCGGTCGCCTTCACGCTGATCATCGGCATGCTCAACTTCCTGAATTTCACCATTCCGGCGCTGTTCATGTTCGCCGCGATGATGATGTGGGCCACCATGACGGGGAACCTCCCCTTCGGCAACGAGTTCCTGTTCTCGATCTTCGGCGAGCACCATATCTGGATCGCCGGGGTGATCGTTTCGATCTCCGTCATTTCCGTCGTGTCGCTGGTCATCGAACGCTTCACCTACCGATACATGAAGGCCAGGTACGGCGACGCCACCGAACACGCGCTGCCGCTTGTCAGCTCGCTCGGCTTCCTGATCATGTTCGAACATTTTGTCATCAGCCGGTGGGGCTCCGATCCGCTGCAGATCGAGTCTCCGTTCGGCAACGCGACGTTCACCATCGGCTCGCTCATCTTCAGCTACCCGCAGGTCATCAGCCTCGCCCTGTCGCTCGGAATCGTGTCCCTGCTCAGCTACGTCATCCGTTACACCAGATTAGGCCGGGCCCTTCGTTCGATCGCCGAGAGACCGGACACGGCGACACTGATGGGCGTCGATGTGCTCAGGATCGTGCCCGTCGTCTATGTCATCACCGGCCTCCTGTGTGCGATCTCGGGAATCCTGTTTACGATCAACTACACCAGCATCGATGCATATGTCGGCGATACCGTCGCCACGGTCGCCATCGCCGGCATGGTCCTCGGCGGCCTCGGGAACGTATGGGGTGCGGTCGTGGGCGGGCTGTTCGTCGGAATTCTCGAAGTGTTCTCGATCTACATCGTCGGTGCCGACTTCGTGAAGGTGCCGATCTGGGGTCTCCTCCTCGTGATCCTCGTGTTCAAGCCGACCGGGCTGTTCGGGCATACGGCGATCGGCAAGGGGAAATTCTGACATGAGCGGTTATGTCGAGGCACAGCTCATCATCCTCTGCCTGAGCATCATCTATGCCTATGCGATTTTCCTGCCGGCTGCGTCCGGGCAGCTGAATCTCGGGGCGGCCGGCTTCATCACGCTTGGCGCCTACAGCAGCGGCTGGTTCAACCTCTCCGACGGGCTCGGGCTTCCGATGGCTGTCAGCGTCGTCCTTTCCATGCTGCTCGTCGGTGCCATCGGTTTCGCGATCTCGCTGCCCATTCTGCGGACACGTGGCGTCTACATGGTGCTTGCGACCTTTGCCTTTGCCGAGGTCGTGTCCGGAATCGCGATCAACATGGAGTTTCTCGGCGGCGCCGCCGGCATGCCGGTCGAGGCGCACGCGCCTGTGGAAATCGTGGTGGCCGTGGCGATCGCTGTCATCCTGTTCTGCTTCTACTTCATGTCCACCCGGCTCGGCCTCGCGCTCCGTGCCGTGCACGATGACGAAAACGTGGCCGTGCTGTTCGGCGTCGATGTCCGAACCGCCAGGGTGGTTGCGTTTACGGTCGGCGGCATGCTTGCAGGGCTCGGCGGCGCCATCTACGGGCACCATTACAACTATGTCGAGGCCCAGACCTTCAACGTGCTGCTGAGCATCTACATCCTCCTCTATGTGCTTCTCGGCGGAACCCAGACGGCCTGGGGCCCCCTGGTCGGCGCCATCTTCTTTACCGTTGTTCCGGAACTGTTCCGGCAGTTTGCCGTCGAGATCGGCTCCAACTGGCTTGCCGACAGCCGCTTCATCTTCTTCGGCATGCTGATCGTCGTGATGATGGTGATCCGCCCCGAAGGCGTCGTGACGAGGACGATGCAGGACCGGTGCGCCGGCTATCTGTTCGGCCGCCGTCCCCGTGCGCTGAAGGAGTAGGAGACGTGGGCGGGAGCGTGCTGACCGTGAAGGAGTTGCAGAAGAGCTTCGGCGGGCTCAAAGTCATCGACGACGTCTCATTCGAGGTTGCGCAAGGCAGCCGCACTGCTCTGATTGGTCCGAACGGAGCCGGCAAGACGACGATCTTCAATCTCCTGACCGGCGTCTATGCGGTCGATGGCGGCACAATCGACCTCGCCGGCGCCGACATTACCGACATCCCGTCGAAGGACCGGGTCATCCATGGAATGTCGCGAAGCTTCCAGAACATCCGCCTGATGCCCCATCTGTCGACGGTCGAGAACGTGATGCTCGGCCAGCACGCCCGCGCCCGCTCGCTGCGCAATCTTCTGTACCCCCTCGGCCTGTTCTCCAGGAACCAATGGCGCGCCGAGGCGGAGGAGGCACTGGTCACGGCGGGCCTCGAGATCTATCCCGGGGAAGTCGTTGCCAACCTTCCCTACGGCGTCCAGAAACGGATCGAGGTCGTGCGGGCGATGATCTCGCGGCCGAGGCTGCTGCTCCTCGACGAGCCTGCGGCAGGTCTCAACGAGGTCGAAACCCGGCAGCTGCAGGAACTGCTCGAACGGGTTTCCGAATCCGGGGTGACCATCCTCGTCGTCGAGCACGACATGCATTTCGTGCGCAACCTCTGCGACTATGTCGTGGTTCTCAATTTCGGGCAGAAGATCTTCGAAGGAACCCCCGACGAGGTCCACCGGTCGCCGGTGGTTCTCGAGGCTTATCTCGGAACCGACGATGTCCCGTCCGGAGACAGCGATGCCGGCTCTTCTTGAAGCCCGTGGCATCGACGTCCGTTACGGCCGCAACAATGCGGTCAGGACCGTCAACGTGTCTCTCGATCATGGCGAGATCGTGACCGTGCTCGGCGCCAACGGCGCCGGCAAGAGTTCGCTCCTCAAGGCGCTGCTCGGGACGGTGCGGGCAGACGGCACGGTGCTCTTCGACGGCGTCGACATCTCGAGCTGGTCCGCTCCACGGCGTGTGCGGGCCGGCCTCGTCATGGTGCCGGAAGGCCGCCAGATCTTCGTCAGCCTGACGGTGCATGAGAACCTGCTGATGGGTGCCTACTGCCGCAATGACGAGTTTTCAGCCGAGACGGACGCGATCTACGACCGCTTTCCCAATCTTGCCGAACGCCGCGACATGCCGGCATCGGTCCTTTCGGGCGGCGAACAGCAGATGCTTGCCATCAGCCGCGCGCTGCTCGCCCGGCCCAGGCTCATGATGCTCGACGAACCGTCGCTTGGCCTGAGCCCGATCCTGGTACGGCAGCTGTTCGATCTGATACGGGATCTCAACCGGGACGGCCTGACCATCCTGCTGGTTGAGCAGAACACGCACATGGCGCTGGCGACGGCACGGCGGGGCTATGTCCTGGAACTCGGCGCGATCGTGCTGGAAGGCGGTTCTCGCGACCTCTCCAGCGATGTCCGCCTCGAAGAGGCCTATCTCGGCGGACAGCCGGACCGCGCGGGCCCATGACCGGCTCCGCTCTTGCGTCCCGACGTGCATGTCGCACACGTTTGTGCCATGTTCTCCGCTCGCCACGGTCGCCTTCAGCCGGTCGCCGATGCGCGTCCGGGCGGGGAGTTCGTGCCGGCAGCATCCGTAGCCGGCGCACGCCTCGGCTCCAGTTGCCGACAACCGTTGCGAATCTGTGTGTTCCGCCGACGGCGCGGCATGCCGCGCGTATGCCCTGGAATCGGGCCGGCGTACTGTGAATTTCGATCAACCGTCAAGGGAGAAGATCAAGTGATATCGAAAATCGGAAAGACCCTGCTGGCTGTCGGAGCGATCGTCGCCTCGACGGGTGCCGGCACGATGCCCGCATCTGCGGACCAGGAGATCATCATCGGCCTGAGCTTCGGGAGGACCGGGCTCTATTCCACGATCAACAAGACAACGGAAATCGCGGTCGATATCGCCACCGAAGAGATCAACGCGGCGGGCGGCATCAACGGCAAGAAGGTGAAGATCGTCAAGTTCGACACCGCCGGTGATCCGAAACAGGCGGTCGTCGCCGTCCGCAAGTTCGCCCGCGACGACAACGCGCTCGCCGTGATCGGGCCGTTCTCCTCGAGCGAGGCGCGCGTCGCCTTCGCCGCGGGCGAACGCGAGAAGATCGTCCAGATTCCCAACGCATCCTCCGCGCCGGGCCTCGCCGACAAGTTCTCCTACGCGTTCCGCCTGACAGAGAGCGAGTACCTCCAGTTCCTCCGCGTCGTGAAGACCCTCAAGGCCCGGAACGCGCTGAAGAAATCCGTGGCGATCATGTACGGTACCGACGACGTCGTGTCGAAGGCGGTCGGCCTTGCCATCATGAAGCCGATCTTCGAGAAGGAGGGCGTCAACATCACGGGGCCGCTCGGCTTCCCGTCCAAGGCCTTCGACGTCGCGCCGCAGGTCTCGGAGCTGAAGGGCAAGAAGCTCGACTATATCGGCGTGGCCACGATCACGCCCGTCGCCATTCGCGTCCTCAAGGAGATCCGCCGCCAGGGCATCCAGACGCCCCTGATCGGATCGCAGATCTGGGCCGATCCCGAGATCATCGAGAAATTCGGCAGCGACGGCGACGGCTCGGTCTTCATCACCTATTTCTATTACGACCGGGACGACCGTTCGCGGACGTTCTCCAGGAAGTTCGTGGAGGCCGCGGCGAAGCTCGGAATCAAGAAGCCGTTTCCGCATCACGTCGACGTCAGCGCCTACGACACGATGTACGTCCTGAAGGCCGCGATGGAGGCTGCCAAGGTTTCCGGAGACCCGTCGAAACTGGCTGCGGAGCGCACCGCCATCCGCGACACGCTCGGCAAGCTGAGCTATGACGGGCTCATCGGCAAGATCTGCTTCGAAAGCACCGGCGATGCCCAGCTTCCCGGCTACGTCCTGACGATGCAGGAGCGGAAATGGAAGCTGCTCGAAGCGCATCCCGCGCTTCCCTGCACCAAGTAGTACCCGGGGTTGCCCTCGCCGTTGCCCGGAGCGGCGGAAACGGGCAATCGGTCTTGAAGTTGCCGGGACGACAGGGCATCCCGCGGAGGCAACGGTTCCTTGCCGTCGCCTCCGCGGGTCGGCCTTAGATATTCCGAAACGCGTTTCCCGATCACGAAACGGGCATCTACGGCTTGCTGGCGGGAATCAATCCATCCAGGATGTGCCGATGGCGTGGCGAGGTTGTACGCCGGAGGACAGCCAGCCCGGAACGGATCGGAGCACGCCCCTCATGTTGGCTCACCGATCGAGAATTTATAGCTAATACGCCATGCGTTTGATGTGAACTGGACGGTCGAAACTATTGTGGCTGTCGATTGCTGGAATCAAGGCTCCGTCGGTATTGTTGCGCACACGGCTTGGTCCGGGCGACTCCATTTCAGGTGCGTCCTTACAATAGGACAGTTCGAACCGTTGGCGGATCGATAGCGCGGCCTGAAATGCCTCGACGGTAACGGCTTGGACGGGGAGCTGCAGAAAGGGCTCGAGAAAGTTCACGGCATCGTCATGCGTCAGCCGTGCTGGGCGGCTGGACCCGTGGCCTGATGATAGAACTTCTGCAGAACCTGTACCGATACCGCGAGGTCGCCCTTGGCTAGCCCGCAAAAATCACCACGGGAGTTTGCATGGGGCGTAAATCCGTGTTATTGGTAAATGTATCAAGCAGTTACCAGAAGCGCGGAGGCCGCCCCATGCCGACAGAGTGTAAATCAGGAGAGCTATCCTTTCAAC
>JAJEBT010000105.1 GCA_022822405.1 Alphaproteobacteria bacterium | reverse complement strand
GATGACGCAAGCCAATGGCGATCGCTACGCGGGTGCATGGCGCAACGGGCGGCCGCACGGCCGTGGGATCTACACGCAGGCGGACGGCGCGAGTTTCGAGGGATCCTGGCGCGACGGCTGCTTCGGCGAGCGCAGCGATCGCTGGGCGTTGATCGGCACGACGGCGGCGGCGTGCGGCTTCGAGTAGCGGCCGCAGCGTCGGGCGCTGTCCGAACGGATGATGGTGAAGCCCTCCCCCTTGCACGCCCTGCTTCGGTCGCAGCTCACAGAAGCGCTGGAGCGTGAGCCGCCGGACACCGCTCGGCGGCGTTCGCCCGGTACGACAAATCGAACTGGCTCGCGCGTGCCGGGATTGCAGAACCTTCGCGACGGTCGTGGACGCGTTCTCGGTTGTGGAGATGCCGCCCGGCAGCGCTCCGCGCGGGGGCCTGCCCGGCGATGCCCGGACGAAGCCGGAGTCAGCATAAGATCGGAGACGGTCCTGAATGGACACCGGGACGGTCAAGGGCGTCGTGCACGAGATGGGGATTGCGCAGGACGAGGGGGAAGTGTGGAGGGTGGTGGATCACGCGCGCGCCATTTCCAGTGTCCGGCGCATGGCGAGCCACGTGACGATCGAGGACGCTGATCGCCCTTGACCTCCCGCACGCTCCCGGCGTGCTGCGGATCGTTGCGGCTTTGAAATTGATGAGCACCGAGGGCGCGGGGTTCGGGAGATGCCTGATGTCCATGGTCGCCGGGCGGGGCTTGGGGAATCGTTCGATTATGGCTGAATTTGGCGCTTGCAATATGGATAGGAACGTGGCCTAGTTCGGCTTGTGCGGACGGCGACGAGAGAGGAAGTCGCGTGGATGAGAAGAGAGACTGCGAGGAAGCGGGGCAGAGACTCTGTTGCGCAGTCTTGGGAGGATGCGTTAGTCTGCGCCAGGGCAGGCCGGGAGGTTGGCCTGTTTCGGGGGACCGTCTTGGTAGCGATGTGCGACTTGGAGATGGTTTCTTGATGTGCCACAATGGAGGAAATTGACCGAGTCGCATTGTGCGTTCGCGGTCGCGGCGTTTACCCACATAACGAGGCCTCCGGGTGAGGCCTCTTCGAGAGGAGAGCCTGGGCGTAGGAGAATTGCTACACCTGCGGTTTTCTCCATTATTCCAGACATTTATCTCTCCAATTATCCGTCGCGGACTGACCTCGGAATTGCCCACCGTAATCACTGCGGAAGCGAGTGAATTCCAACTCCCACGTAGCCCAGCGTACGCCTGTCCGCCTGTCGTGCCAATCGAGCTTTGCGAACCCGACATCGACCGCGCTGCCGGAATCTAACCGGCCCGCCGGGCGGCCGATTGTCGACGCGGCCGTCGGGCTGGCTCGCGGCGGTGGTGTTCGCCGGGGCTCAAGAGGACCAAGTCGAGCTGCCTGCATGAGTGCTCGAGAACCGTGCGTCAAGATGCCGGTTTGAGGCATCTGGTAATACTCGAAGCGTTGTCCACGCTTGAGAGTTCGACTATAATCTACGCATGAAGACCACAGTTGATATTCCTGATCGTGAGCTTGAGGATGCGATCAGGTTCACAAATGCGAAGACCAAGCGTGAGGCCGTGGTCGGCGCCATCGCGGATTTCAACCGGCGCATGCGCATGGCCGAGTTGATCAAGTACGCCGGCACATGCGACGACCTGATTACATCGGAAGAACTCCAGGCCCAGCGTCGCGAAGGCTGATCCGTGATCCTGATCGACACGTCCAGCTGGATACACATGCTTCGTCCGAACGGCGAACCGGCAGTGCGGGCGCGCGTCGAAGCAGCTTTGACCGGCGGACGAGCATGTTGGTGTCCCTTGGTGCAGCTCGAATTGTGGAACGGCGCCCGCGGAGGGCGGGAACAAGAGGTTCTCCGGGAGTTTGCGAGCGCACTTCCGGAACTGTCAATAGACGACGCAGTTTGGCAAGAGGCCTACGATCTGGCTAAGCGGGCGAGGGCGCGAGGCATTACGGTGCCGGCTGCTGACCTGGTGATCGCAGCCTGCGCCCGGCGTCACGGAGCCGCCCTTGAGACGGCAGACTCAGACTTCTCTCTATTGACGATGATGGATAGCTGATTTCCTTTTCGCCGCATTCGACGCATCGCGGCAACCAAGTCTCTCAACAAGAGACCGATGATCAGCTATTCGATTGAAAGGCAGCAGGTTCCCGCAGCCAAACGTCCAAGTGCGCTTTTCCGCCATCTGGATCATGACGACGCACACCAAAAGTCTCACCGCGTCTCAGGCGCTATGGATTGGCCCGATACCGATCGACGCTCCGCGACGCCAATATCCCATGAAAGCGAATATGCACGCTCTTGCGCTGTCGCCAACAGACGAACAGGGGTCTGGAGTGGAGCGGCGCGGTCCCGCATATCGTCGTTGCGGTCGGAGCGATGCACCTTCCTGGCGACGACGGGCTTCTGCGCCTGCTTGAGCGGCGCGGCTTCGCGATTCGCAAACTGATCCAGGCGCCGTGAGACGGATACCAACTCGGGAGACCCACCGAAGTATTCCGACGACACAGGGAGCGGCCACAAGCTGCGGCCTTTATGTCCCCTGAATCACCAGCGGCGTCGCTGCTCGCGCCAAGCAAGGAGCGCACCGACGGCCAGAGCCAGAAGCAGGCCCGCAGGGGCCAGCAGAACGCGGTCAGATCACCGTGATCGATCCCGACGCGGGGGAGCTGGGGACGTTCGAGGCCGAGGCCAAGGCCAAGGCGACCGCTTGCCTCGTCTTCGCCGACTTGCGGCCCGACTAGGTAGAAATACGCTCCAATGTCCCGCTGATGGCGATCGGTGCGGAGTGACCCGCGGCATGCGTGCGCTCATCGCCGGCATCGGGCTCGCCCCTGTAACAGGACCGGCGGGGTGCTTCGTCGTCTGGCGCAGAATGGCCCATTTTCGGCAAGACCATCGCGCGCTCCTCGCTTCTCGGTGTTGTCTTCGCCATCGTCATCAGCATCAATCTGGTGATCGAGATTTTGGCCAGCGCTGCGCGGGCGGCCTTCATCATGTTCTATCTTGAGGGCGGTCCATGAACTTGTCGCAGTCCCCAATGCGATCCGATGGTTTGCGATGATCGATGTTGAGGCGTTGAGAGAGAAGCTCACCAGGGTGGAGGCACTGTTCCGCCGGGACGTCAGTCCCGGGCGAGAAGGCAGCGGCGGACGACGCTCATGGTGCGCGTCCGCAAGCGGGAGTTCGAACGTGTGGTGTGGAAGGAGTTCAGCCGGCTTCACACGGAAGTGGAGGATTACTTCGAGGGCGTCACCGACCACCTGATCACCCGCGCCATGGGCTCGGATGGCGATGACAGCACCATCGATCACCGGCGGCTGCCGGGCTGGGCTGGACGGGACGTGCCGTCCCGACCTCAATGTCGTCCCCTCTATGCCATCACCCGTTGGAGGCATTGACCGGCGGGATCGCACGATGCCACAAGCGGCTTGGCCCCCAGGAACGGCTTCGAGTATTGCAGATCGGCTCATGCCACGAGTACTGCGCATCAGCAACATGCTGTGGTCTCTACGGCACCGGATCGAGGTTTTCGACGACGCCGGAACCGTGATCTACAGCTGCTCGCGAGCGTCTCTATTCGCCAGATCGTTCGTCGTCAGTGCGGAACAGATGGAAGTCGTGCGCATAAGGCGCAAGCTGCTCTCGTAGACCCCTACCTGGCTTGTGGAAGGCAAGGCGGGCGACTTCGCGATCAGATCCAGAGTGTTTTCCCTGCGCCGCGCCTACGATGTGAAGGGCGGTCCCTTCCATGGGGCGCAAGTGAGGGGCACCCGCCCGTGCCAACTCCTCACCGAGCGCGGCGTGAACACGCGGGAGACCAGCGCGCGTAGCCGCGTGTGGTCCGGCGGGTCGATGTCCAGCATGGTGGTCAGCCCGACATCGTGAAAGCGGCGACCCTCGGCGGAGAAGCGCTTGTGATCGCGCAGCACGGCATCGGCGTCCTCGTAGCGGGTCAGGACCCAGGCATCGATCAGCCTCATACGGTGGATCGGATCCCTGTCCCTCAGCCGGCGATAAACCGCGTAGGGGTCTCTCGCGACCTCGTCGGAGAGGGGATTGTAGGCGACCCCCGACTCGAGCCGCTCGCGAGCGAGCAGCGCCTGCATGGCGACCGGCCTGACCACTTCGGCGAAAGCCCGTAACGCATCGGTCATCGCCCAACCCCCGCCAGATTGCGACTGCTCTCCGCCATACTATCCTGAGCGGAGCGTGGCTCGGCCAGCCTCGCGGCGAACGCAAGACTTGGTCCCGCCCGTGCCGTCGTCGACGTCGTTGTGCAGGCGGGCGACGGCCTTGGGGTAGGTCTCCTCCCAGGCGTCGGCGAAGCGGCGTGCGGCGCTGAGGGCCTTGGGCCGGCTGGGAGCGTTCATGACGGCGTGAAGGCCGGCCTTTACGGCATCGCGATCGGCCTTGCAGACCTTGTCGACGAGCTTCAGGCGCGGGCGTGACTTCTCAGCTTGGCTCAGCCTCGCACATATTCGTTCCGCCAACGCGATGCCGTCAATCACCAGACCGATGAGCATTAACCACCAAGTGGAGAATCTCCAGAATTGTCCTCCGTTCATCTGCCGAGAATGCCCTGAAAAGCGCCACGAGCTCACGGTCTTCGGCATCCCGGATCACTTGCACTCTGATCCGCATCTCCGATTCCTGATACTGCGGTGTTTGAATGACCCTGTCGTCCTCTTCGGAGTGCGAGGATTGCCCGTCTTGCTTGTCGCCGCTGCCGTTTCGATCCAACCAATCTTTGATCAGACCGAGCTTTCCGAGCATGCGAATGCTCGTCGCGGATGGCATCGCCACGCCCCGTTCCCACTTCCCGATAGTCTTGTCCGAGACCCCGAGTTTCGCTGCGAGACTATCGAGCGTGTCTCCATCGGCTGTTCGCCTGCGTCGAAGTTCTCTGCCTAGCGATTGATCGATCTTATCCATCAGTATTCCTCCCTTTGAGACCATTGATCTCGCAGGCAGGCAACGGGTTGGCTCTTGCGACAAGTGTTCTCGGAGCGCCGGGGCCACGCCCGGCGAGGGAAGTACGGCGCTCCCAGCCTGAAAGCCGGGAATTATCGGTTTGCCCTTTTCTACTTCATTGAAATCAGCAGATAATTCTTCAAAAGTAACGGACTGGTTACCTTGGGATTTACAAGGTTACTTTTGGGTTGTGGACTCTCACCACGCCCTCCGGAAATCTTCCCCCGGTTTGCGCAGCATGGCGGAACCACCGTTTCGGCACGGCAAACCATGCGCAAGAGGGGAGAGATTTCGGTGGCCTTCGATCCAAACCCGAGAACCGCCGCGCGGCCGGGACGGCTTGCCTCCAAACGGTCCGTCGCGGGCTATCTCCGCTCAGCGACGCAACTCGAAGGAGACACGCTCCGCGAGCAGCTCGAAGCCATCGTCCGGTTCGCGCGCGACCGCGACATGGAGCTCATACGGATCTATTGCGACGAGTGCGGGAGCGATCTGACCACCGACGGACGCTCTGCTCTCCAGCAGATGTTGCGCGATCTCGAAGTCGGCGCAGGCGATTTCGACGCCGTTCTGCTCCTCGATCCTAGCCGCTGGAGCCGTTTCCACACTCCCGATCAGGCGGCCTGTCTTGAGTATGCCTGCCGCCGGGCCCGTGTCGATGTGCACTATTGCGCCGAGGGATTGGACGAAGACGAGACCCCCTTATCCGGCATCTCGAAATCTTTGAAACGCCACACAGCCAACGAGTGCGGGCGTGAATCGGCGGCCCGCAAGCACCATGCCGCCGCTGCCGCAACAGGGGACGCCGCCGCGCCTTCGGGCGGGGCGACACCGAAGATGAGGTTCCAGTGACCGGCAAGCCCAACCCCAAACCGGATTCGAATTCCGAACAGCCGAAGCCGCGGCGACGCGCCGTCGCCTATGTCCGGATGTCGACCGACCTCCAGCAATATTCGACCGAGAACCAGATGGCGGTCATCGAGCGCTACGCCGACGATAACGATATGGAGCTCGTCGCTACCTATTCGGACGAGGCGAGAAGCGGCCTGCGATACGAGAACAGGCCCGGTATGCAGCAAATGTTGGCAGACGCGCAGAGCGCGGATGCCGGTTTCGATACGATCCTCGTCTACGACGTGAGCCGCTGGGGCCGGTTTCAGGATCAGGACGAGGGCGCATCCCTCGAATTCGCCTGCAGAAAGGCCAGGATCCAAGTCCACTACTGCATGGACCAATTCGTCAACGACGGCAGCCCGATGTCCACGGTCGTCAAGAGCCTCAAGCGGCATGTGGCCGCCGAACACAGCCGCGTGCTCTCGGAAAAGGTGTTCGCCGGCCAGTGCCGGCTTATCGAGCTCGGCTACCGCATGGGCGGCATGGCGGGTTATGGACTGCGCCGCATGCGAATCGACCAGGGCCGCGAGCCGCAAGGCATTCTTGACAGGGGTCAGCGCAAGAGCCTGCAGACGGACAGAGTGATCCTCGTGCCCGGACCGGAAGAGGAAGTTGAGACCGTCCGGTGGATGTACCGCGAGTTCATCGACGGAGGCAGGCTCGAAGGCGAGATCGCCGCGCTGCTCAACGAGCAGGAAGTCGTGACGGATCTCGGCCGGCTCTGGACGCGCGGCACCGTCCACCAGGTTCTGACCAACGAGAAATATATCGGCAACTGCGTCTTTAACCGGCATTCCTACAAGCTGAAAGGCGAACACAAGAACAATCCACCGGAAGAGTGGATCCGGGCCGACGGCGCCTTCGAGCCGATCGTCGACGAAAAGTTGTTCTACACCGCCCAGGGCATGATCCGGGAGCGCAACCGCCGCTTCTCCGACGACGAGATGCTGGACCGGCTGAGAGGTCTGCTCCAGAAGGAGGGCTTTCTCTCGGGTCTGGTGATCGACGAGGCCGACAACATGCCGTCCAGCGGATGCTACGCCGCGCGCTTCGGCAGCCTGGTGCGCGCCTATCGGCGAATCGGCTTCACACCCGACCGGGACTACCGCTACATCGAGATCAACCGGACACTTCGGCAGATCCACGCCGACGCGGTCGCTACGGCGATCGCCGAAATTGAAGGGATCGGTGGAACCGTCTCTCAGGATCCGGTCACGGATCTTCTCACCGTGAACGGCGAGTTCACCGCCTCCGTCGTTGTAGCCCGATGCCGGCACACCAAGACCGGTTCCAGGCGCTGGAAGATCAGGCTGGACACCGGCCTCGCACCCGACCTCACGGTCGCCCTTCGCATGGACGACGCCAATGAAACGCTCCTCGACTACTACCTCTTGCCACTTTCAATTCTCGACACGAACCGCATCCGCCTCGCCGAGGAAAACGGCCTGATGCTCGATGCGTTCCGGTTCGAGACGCTGAACCACTTCTACGCCATGGCCGCGCGGGCCCTAATCTCGGAGATCGCACTATGAATGATACCGACACCGATATCGTGATCGAGACAATCCCCATCGAGCGCATCGTCGTGCTCAATCCCCGCATCCGGGACGCCGGAAAATTCGCGGAGATTGTCGACAGCATCGACAAGGTCGGCCTCAAACAGCCCATCAAGGTGAGCCGGACCCGCGGCGCCGACGGCGAAGTCGCCTACAGCCTGGTATACGGCCAGGGCCGGATGGAAGCCTTCCTCGCGCTCGGGCAGACGGAGATCCCGGCGATCGTCACCGATCTGTCAGAAGAGGACATCCTGCTCTCGAGCCTTGTCGAGAACATCGCGCGGACCAAGCCTCGTCCGGGGGATCTGTTCCGGGCGATTGGCGATCTCGCCGGACGCGGCTACTCGAACAGCAAGATCGCCGCCAAGATCGGCTATTCGGCCGAATACGTCGGCAAGCTCCGCCGTCTCATGGAGGCCGGCGAGGAACGGCTGCTGGTCGCGGTGGAAGCCGAAGAGATACCGCTCAAGGTCGCCATCGCCATCTCGGAGGCGGGCAGCGGACAGGCGCAGGACGTTCTCGTCGACGCCTACAAGAGCGGCGAATTGACGGTCAGCCAGATGCCACGCGCAAAGAGTGTGATCGCGCGCCGCGAGCGATACGGCAAGGCGCAAAGGCCCGCCAAGGAGGATCGCAACCGCGCCCAAGGACCGTCCGAGGAACTTGCCCGCAATCTGAAGAAGATGGTGAAGACCCACACCCGCCTGATCGAGAAAGCGGATTTCGCCTCGGAACATCTCAAGGTCCTCGTACGCGGCCTGCGCGTACTTCTCTCCGACTATAACTTCCTGACTCTGCTCAGGGCCGAGCAGGTGCGAACGATGCCGGCCCCCTTGGCGCGCTTGGTCGAAGCCCCGGAGGAGACATGACATGGCCGGCAAGGTGACGATTGCGTTCGAGCCTGACAGCGTGACGATCCCGATCGCCGATATACTGCCGCTGAGGCTGGTCGACGACGACGCCCGCAAGCGCCAAAAGTTTCTGCAGATCGATGCGTCCATTCGTGAGATCGGGATCGTGCAGCCGCCCATGGTCGCGCGGCGGCGCGGCCGGAAACGCAAGTACCTGCTGCTCGACGGCCATCTCAGGATCGAGGTTCTGAAGGACCTCGGCATCGACGAGGTGACCTGCCTGGTCTCACTCGACGACGAGGCCCTCACCTTCAACCGCCAGGTCAACCGCCTCACGCCGGTCCAGGAGCACAGGATGATCCTGAGGGTGATCGAGCGCGGCATCCGGGAGGAGCGCATCGCGCGCGCCCTGAACGTCAACATCAAGAGCATCCGCGCCAAACGGGATTTGCTCAACGGCATCTGTCCCGAGGTGGCGGCGCTGCTCAAGGACAAGCACTGCCCCATGAATTCCTTCCAGGCGCTCAAGAAGGCCAAACCCCTTCGCCAGTATGAGATCGCCAAGATAATGACCGCGCTCGGCGACTACACGGTCACCTATGCGAGAGCTCTGGTCTCCGCGAGTTCGCCAGACCAACTGGTGAATCCCGGCAAGCCCAAGACCCGCAGGAAGGTTTCCGCGGAAGAACTCGAGCAGATCGAGCGCGAACTGGCTAACCTGCGGGGCGAGGTCGAACGGATCGAGGCGACCTTCGCGTCCGACAATCTCAACCTGATACTGGCCACCTCGTATGTTCGAACGCTGCTCAGCAACGCCGAGATAACGCGCTACATCGACCTGCATCACGGGGACCTTCTTCAGGAGTTCCGCAGGATCTGCGAAGCGACGGCGCCGGCACTGGAAGCCGCCGAATAGGTCGGGGTTGGCGGCCGGCACCGACTGCGGCCGGTTCGTCCGCTACGCCGGGGCGGAACGGCCGGCCTCGATGGGGACCCGGACCCGACAAGCGCGGGGACCGCGGCAGGGGCCGCACTGTGGGGCGGATCGAGCCCGGCGGTGGGGATGGCGGCGAACCCGCTCGGAGCCCACCCGGCCGGCCGTGACCGGGGGCCGGGAAGTAGGAATCGTTGCCGGGCCCCTCACCAGATAGCTTGCACCCGCGTCGGAACCGGCGCGGGCGTCATCGAATCCCTTCATGCCGTCGGCCGCGGCTTGTATCGCTCGACGTCGATTCGGTGCTGCCCCCTTGCGGGCTTGCACCGGATCGTAGGTGGTCTGACGGCGCAGCCAGAACTCCGCACTGGACCAGCTGTTGTTTGGCGCCGAATTTTGACTGTTGTCCGGATCAAGCAAGCGATCCAACTGGGAGCGGCTGGTGTTCATGCGCGCAGCCATGCCCACCCGCGACAGTTTGTGCGCCTTCATCGCATGCTCCAGCTTGTGGGCCAGAACCGACTTGACTGCCTGGTTCTTCGCTTCTTCGTAGCCGTCATCCTCGCGCAGCAGGCTCTCCAGGGTCGATCCGACGCGGGACTTGCTCTCGGCCGTTTCGCTCATAGTCTCTCCTTCGCCGCTCCGCCAACTTACGCGCCAAGGCGCACACCCGGGGTGCGGGCCGATACTCGCGGCGCTCCCGGCCTTGGCTTGACGAACGTGCGTCAGCGAGATCGGGTCGCTCATGCCGGTCGTCACCCTGACACGTGTAGAGCCCATGAGCTTGTTCAAGTGAGACCTCGCTCTGCAAGGCTCGGCATCGCCGGCCAATACCGCCGCGCGGTTCCCGCCACGCTGGTGCTGTCAGGACCTCCGAGGCTGATCGGTCTCTGCCCGGAGCACGGACCTGCCCCGAGCTCCTCGTGCGGACGGCGCAGCGAGCGCTTTGGTCAATCGCTCTTCCGGACGGAAAGGCGCACCGGTTGCCAGGATGCTGCGAATCGGTCTAGGTGCTCGGACACGGTGATCCGGCCCTGCGCCGCGCCTGCGGATGCTGGACACCGCTCGGGCGCTGTACCGCCGTACAGGAGGAGTGGCGCATGTGGAAGCTCATTTCCGCCGACATGGCGATCGACCTGGGGACCGCGAACACGCTGGTCTACGTGAAGTCCCGGGGCATCGTCCTCGACGAGCCTTCAGTGGTGGCCTTCGTCAACCGCAAGGGCAGGAAGCAGTTGCTCGCCGTTGGCGACGAAGCGAAACGCATGCTCGGCCGCACGCCGGGAAACATCCAGGCGATCCGCCCGCTTCGGGACGGCGTCATCGCCGACTTCGAGGTGGCGGGGGAGATGATCAAGCACTTCATCCGCAAGGTTCACAGACGGCGCAGCTTCGCGGGCCCGCAGATCGCCATCAGCGTGCCTTCCGGCGCCACCGCCGTTGAACGCCGTGCGATCCAGGATGCGGCCGAGAGCGCGGGCGCGCGGCGCGTCTTCCTGATCGAGGAGCCGATGGCGGCCGCCATAGGGGCCAACCTGCCCGTAACGGAGGCGACCGGCTCTATGGTGGTCGACGTCGGCGGGGGCACCACCGAGGTCGCGGTGCTCTCGCTGGGCGGCGTCGTCTATTCGGGCTCCATTCGCGTGGGCGGCGACAAGATGGACGAGAGCATCATTGCCTACGTGCGCCGCACCCATAACCTGCTGCTGGGCGAGGGGAGCGCGGAGCGGATCAAGAAGCAGCTGGGCGCAGCGTGTCCACCGGAGGACGGAGACGGCGAGAGTGTGAACATCAAGGGGCGCGACCTTATGAATGGCGTGCCCAAGGAGATCGTCCTTTCCAGGCGGCAGATATCCGAGAGCCTGGCGGAGCCTGTGGGCGCCATCATCGACGCGGTAAAGGCAGGACTGGAGAACACGGCGCCCGAGCTTGCGGCCGATATCGTAGACAAGGGCATCGTGCTGACCGG
>JAJEBT010000045.1 GCA_022822405.1 Alphaproteobacteria bacterium | reverse complement strand
CCGCGCCGGCAATACCGAAAGCCGCCGGGAAGGGCGGCCCGGACGATAATAGATCCCCGTTCGGGCCGCGGGCAGTCATTGCAGATCCGCCAGGAAACCACCCTGACCGCCGAGGAGTACGCTAGCACCGAAGCCTGGACCAAGGCAAGCCGTCCGGACTGCCCGCAGGGCTGCGAACGGGACATGCGGGGCCACGGCAGCTACCTGCGCAAGACGCCGGTGGTGTTCAGGGTCAGGCGCTGGCGGTGCGCGCAGTGCCGCATCACGGCGGGCATGCTGCCGGACTTCGCCGCCGCCGGCCGTCCCGGCGGTCTGCAGCAGATCGAGGACGATCTGATGGCGCGGGTCCGGCACGACAGCGCCTGGAAGGCGGCGAAGGAGCTGCATCCCGGCGGCGGCCCGATCGAGACCGGGAACATGGTTCGCCATCTGCGCACTCTGCAGGTGCGGGCGGAGGCGCTGCTGGCGGTCCTCGCCGCCCTTCTTCCCGACCTGTTCAGGGGCTGCCCGGCCGAGCTGTCGGCGATGCGAATCGCCGTCGGCACCGATTCTCTTCTTGTCGACATGCGGCGGCGCTTCGGCTCCGGGCAGCTGCAGAGTCTGCCGATTCCGGTCGGATTCCGACGGCCGGGGCGGAGTGGAAAACCGCAGACCGGGCCGCCCCACACATCATGAGACCTGCCATCCGGACGCTCTCGGCGCGCAAATGGCGGCGGCGGGCGATTCAGCGCCCGGATCACAGGAGAAACATCATGAAAGACCCGGAAACCGACCGCAGGACCGAGCTGGCGCTGTTCCGATACGGCGTCATCGCCGAGGCCCTGCACCTGCCGGCAAGCGAGGTCGCCGGCGCCCTTGCCAGGCAGTCCGAAAAGGAGTGGAGCATTCCCGGCTCGAGGCGCCGCCGCATCGCCGCGCAGACGATGCGCGACTGGCTGCGCCGCTACAGACGGCTCGGACTCGACGGGCTGAAGCCGAAGTCCCGCAAAAGCGCCGCCCCGCGCCGCCTGTCGCCGGAGACGGTCGAGACGCTGCTGGCGATCCGCCAGGCCAATCCCGACCTCAGCGTCCGCAAGGTCATCGCCCGCGCCCGCGCCTTCGGCGGCGTCGGCGACGAGGCCAGCCTGCCGGCCTCGACCGTCTACCGGCTGTTCCGCCGCGAGGGGCTGATCGGCGGCAGGAAGACGCCGCCGGCCCCGGCAAGGGACCAGCGCCGCTTCGCCGCCAGCGCCGCCTGCGAGCTCTGGCAGTCCGACGTCATGCACGGGCCCAGGATCAGGGACGAGGCCGGCCGCAAGCGCAAGACCTACCTTCTGTGCCTGCTCGACGACGCCACCAGGATGGTGCCGCACGGCGAGTTCCGCTTCAGCGAGGACGCCGCCAGCTACCTTCTGGTTCTGCGGGAGGCGATCGAGCGGCGGGGGCTGCCGCAGCGGATCTACTGCGACAACGGCTCCAACTTCCGCTCGAGGCAGCTGAGCCTGGTCTGCGCCAGGCTCGGCATCGTCCTGATCAGGGCGACGCCCTTCCATCCGGCGGGGAAAGGCAAGATCGAGCGGTTCTTCCGCACCGTGCGCGAACAGTGGCTCTCCCGCGCCCCGGCCGAGGCGCTGGAGGACATCGCCTCCCTCAACCGCAGCTTCCAGCAATGGCTCGACTGCGAGTACCACCTCTCGCCCCACCGCGGCCTCGGCGGCGCCATGACCCCCCGGGACAAGTGGGCGGCCACCGGCGGCCGGGTCCGGCGGCCGCCGGCCGGGACCGACCTCGAGGACCTGTTCCTGTTCGAAACCGACAGGCGGGTCTCCAGCGCCCGCACCGTCAGCCTCAACAGCCGGCTCTACGAGGTCATGGACGGGCTGTCCGGGCAGACGGTCACTCTCCGCTACGACCCGTCGCAGCCGCCGGAGGCCCCGCTGAAGGTGGTGCGCGAGGGCAGGCCCGCAGGCCTCGCCCGCCCGCTCGACCAGCAGGCCAACATCAAGGTCAAACGGGCCCCCTCCGGCTGCAGCGGCAAGGCCGCAGCCTCCGCATCCGACGACAAGATCAAGGAGTTCTAGAATGTATGAAAGCCACTTCAACCTCAGGCGGACGCCGTTCGGCATGGCGCTCAAGCCGGACCAGCTGTTCCGCTCCGCCAGCCACGAGCGGGCCCGCACCCGCCTTCTGCGGCTGCTCGAGCTGCGCGGCATCGGCCTGGTCACCGGCGAGGCCGGGGTCGGCAAGACGACGCTGTGCCGCCAGGTCGCCGACGAGCTGCATGACGGGCTCTACCGGGTCTGCTGCGTGTCGATGTCGACCGGCAGCGCCATCGACACGCTCAACGCCGTCGCCGTCGCCTTCGGACTGGCCGGCGGCGTCTCCCGGGCCGGGGTGTTCGGCGCCATCAAGGCCGAGGTCGCCCGCATGGTGCAGGAGACGAGGCTGACGCCGGTGCTGGTCTTCGACGAGGCCCACCATCTGCGGAACGAGGTCCTCGCCGAGCTCAAGCTCCTGACCAACTACGCCATGGATTCCGAGAACCGGCTGTGCCTGCTGCTGGTCGGGCTGACCGGCCTGCGCTACCGGCTGCGGATGGCGGTGCACGAGACGCTGGCGCAGCGGATCGTCTTCAGCTGCCATCTTCCCGGCCTCGGCGAGGACGAGGTCGGGCCGTATCTGGAGCACCGGATGCAGCTGGCCGGCGCCCGCAATCCGATCTTCGAGCCGCAGGCGGTCGAGATGCTGCGGCTGGCCGGCAAGCAGGTTCCGCGCCTGATCGACCTGATCGCCCACCACGCGATGATCGCCGCCTGCGAGGACGGGTCGGACACCGTCGCCGTCCGCCATGTCGAGGCGGCCGGCAGCGAGGTGCTGGCATGAGCGGAAAACAGCAGGAAGGGCGGGCCGAGCGGCTGCGCAGCATGCCGCTGGAGGAGGCCGC
>JAJEBT010000175.1 GCA_022822405.1 Alphaproteobacteria bacterium | reverse complement strand
GCGTCGGGCGCGGACGCGGGGCTCGCGCATGCGGGCCTCGGGCACGATGCGAGGCACAAGGTGGACTGGCGCCCCGAGCTCTCGGTGGCGGACGCGGAGGCCAACGAGGGCGCGGACGCGACGGTGGACTTCCAGGTTGCGCTGAGCCGCGCCTTCACGACGGCGGCGCACTCGGTGACGGTGGACTACGCGACCGCGGACGGTACGGCCAGGGCGGGCGAGGACTACGCGGCGACGTCCGGCACGCTCACCTTTACGGCGGGCGAGACGGAGAAGACGGTCTCGGTGCCGATCCTGGACGACGCCCTCGACGAGGGGAGCGAGACGTTCACGTTGCGGCTTTCGAACGCCACGGGCGCGCGGGTCGCCGACGGCGAGGCGACGGGGACGATCAAGAACTCGGACCCGCTGCAGAAGATGTGGCTGTCGCGCTTCGGGCGCACGGTGGCGGACCATGTGACGGGCGCGGTCTCGGACCGCCTTGCGAACCCGCTATCGGGCATGAATGTGACGGTGGCCGGCCAGAGCGTGGACCTCGCGCAGGCGAAGGACGAGGCGAGGCTCGGCGAGGCCATGACGTCGGTCGCCCGGGCGCTTGGCGCTGCGGAGGAGCCCGAGCATGGCTCCTGGCCGGGGACGGGTCTCGGGGTGGGCGAGGCCGAGACATTCGATGGCGCGCCGGCGCGGGAGGTGTCGGGCCGCGAGGCGCTGCTCGGGAGCGCATTCCATCTCGTCCGCGAAGACGACAGGGCTGGTCCGGGTCTTGCGGCCTGGGGCCGGGTGACGGTGGGCGGCTTCGACGGCGAGGCGCCGCCCGAAGCGGGTGGTATGCGCATCGATGGCGAGGTGACTACGGGCATCCTCGGCGTGGACGCCGAGTGGCACCGCACGCTGGCCGGCGTCGCGGTCTCGGTGAGTGACGGCGAGGGCAGGTTTGACCAGAGCGGGGTGGACTCGGGCACCGTCGAGAGCACGATGACCGCGGTGAGCCCGTATGCGCGGCTGAAGCTGAGTGAGCGGGTCTCGGTCTGGGGCCTGGCGGGCTACGGCACCGGCGACATGACCGTTACCCAGGCGACGAACGACGCGACCGGCCAGCCCGAGCGGGTCACCCGCACCGACCTCTCGATGCGCCTCGCGGCGCTGGGCGGCCGGGGCGCGCTGCTTGAGGCGGTCGAGAGCGGCGGCATCGACCTCGCGCTCAAGGCGGACGCGTTCTACGTCGAGACGACGTCGGAGGCGGTCTCCAGCGAAGGCGACACGACGGCGGATGCGAGCCGGGTGCGGCTTGCGCTCGAAGGGAGCCGCGCGTTCGAGGTGGGCGGCGGCGTGTTCACGCCGGGGCTGGAGCTCGGACTGCGCCATGACGGCGGGGACGCGGAGACCGGCACGGGCGTCGAGCTCGGCGGGCGGATGTCCTGGGCCGATCCGGGCTCGGGCCTCAGCATGGAGGCGCGTGTCCGGGCGCTGGTCGCGCACGAGGACTCGGGCTACGAGGACTGGGGCGCGTCGGGCGCGGTGCGCCTTGCGCCCGGTGACCGGAAGCAGGGCCTCTCGTTCAGCCTCGCACCCACTTACGGTACCCCGTCGGGCGGCGTGGACCGGCTGTGGTCGGCGCGGGATGCGCGCGGGGGCTCAGCCCCGGCGGCGGCGCACTTCGAGCCGGAGAGCCGGCTGGAGGGCGAACTCGGCTACGGGATCGCATTGCCCGGCGGCTTCACGGGTACGCCAAACCTCGGCTTCGGGCTTGCGGGCGCCGGTGCGCGCGACTACCGGGTCGGCTGGCGGCTCACCTCGGTGATGCGAGGCAATCCCGGCTTCGAGGTCAGCCTCGACGCAACCCGGCGTGAGCCGGCCAATGACAACGGCGCCGGGGAACCGATCGAGCACGAGGTGATGCTGCGTAGCGCGATCCGCTGGTAAACGACGGTCGTCCGAGGGGCAGGGGCCGGTCTGCTGGCCGGAGATCTCGATCCGGTGCCGACGCTGTCCCGCCAACGGCGTGCGGTGGGAGTTGTGTCAGATAGTCTCTGCAAGTTCGATAGCGGAACGAGGGCGGCTTGACCTTGGGACTCGATGAACTAGAGTAATGACAAATCGGTAGGTTTCCGCCCGATTGGCGGAAATGCGGCCGCGCAGAAGAACCCTGCGGGAGAGGCGGACCGGACAGGACACCGCCGCCGACGGAGCAACCGCCCCGGAAACTCTCAGGCAAACGGACCGCAGGGGGATGCGACTCTGGAGAGCAGTTGCCGGCGATGCCGGCGGCTCACCGAAGGAGTAAGCCCGGCCGTGGCCGGGTGAATCTCTCAGGTTTCCCGACAGAGGGGGCGCACGGGTCTCGCCGGTCCTGAAAACCGGCAGGCCGTCCACTTGTGGAGGACGTGCGTGCCATGATCGAAGGCCTGCGGGACAATCCGAAACGAACGAGTCTGTACGACCTGCATGCCGCACGTGGCGCGCAGATCGTGACCTTTGCCGGATACGAGATGCCGGTGCGCTATCCGGCGGGCATCCTCGCCGAGCACCTCCATACCCGGGCGAAAGCGTCCCTGTTCGATGTCTCCCACATGGGCCAGGTCGCGCTTCGCGGCGCCGACGCGGCGGCCGCGCTGGAGACGCTGGTGCCGGGCGACGTCCGCGGACTTGAACCCGGGCGCATGAGATATTCGGTCCTGACCAACGAGGCTGGCGGCATCGTCGACGACCTGATGATCACCAATGTTGGTGACTACCTGTTCCTCGTCGTCAACGCATCGCGGAAGCAGGACGACATCGCGCTCCTGCGCTCGGCGCTGCCGGATGCGATCACTGTCGACGAACTCGCTGACCGGTCCCTCGTCGCCTTGCAGGGTCCCTCGGCATCCGCGGTCATGGCCCGCCTCGCGCCGGGCGCCGAGGCAATGCCGTTCATGACCGCACGGCCGTTCGAAATCGATGGCAGCCGACTCGCGGTCATGAGATCCGGATATACCGGAGAGGACGGCTACGAGATCTCGATCCCGTCGGCTGACGCTGTCCGCATCGCCGAGCTCCTTCTCGCCGAGGACGCAGTCGAACCGGCCGGTCTCGGCGCGCGGGATTCCCTGCGCCTTGAAGCCGGCCTCTGCCTGTACGGGCACGACATCGACGAGACCACCACACCTGTCGAAGCCGCCCTGTCCTGGACGATATCGCGGCGGCGGCGCGAACAGGGCGGCTTTCCTGGCGCCGATGTCGTTCTTCGCCAGATCGAGGAGGGCGCGCCGCGCCGCCGCGTCGGTCTCGTTCCCGACGGCAGGGCGCCGGCCCGGGAGGGCACGGAAATCGTCGACGACGACGGACGGTCCCTCGGCACCGTCACCTCGGGCGGTTTCGGTCCTTCCGTCGGCGGTCCGATCGCGATGGGCTATGTCGAGAGGGCCTTCGCGAAAAAGGACACGCCGGTCCGGCTTCTGGTGCGCGGTACGCCGCGTGCCGCTCGGGTACGGTCCATGCCGTTTGTGCCGCACAATTATTTTCGGGTTTAGGAGGACAGCAAGATGAACGATCTCAGATATTCCAGGGAACATGAGTGGGTCCGGCTCGAGGGCGACATCGCCACGGTCGGAATCAGCGACTACGCCCAGGAGCAGCTTGGCGATGTCGTGTTTGTCGAGCTCCCTGAAATCGGCACCGACGTGGCGCAGGGCGACGAAGCGGCCGTCGTCGAATCGGTCAAGGCGGCAAGCGAGATCTATGCGCCGGTGTCCGGTGAGGTCACGGAAATCAACGACGTCCTCGAGAACAGTCCGGAGACGGTCAACGAGTCCCCGACGATCGACGGGTGGTTCGTCAGGATCCGCATGACCGACCCGTCGGAATTGGAGGAGCTCATGGACCAGGCTTCGTATGACACCTATGTCGGAAGCATCAGCTGATGCGCTACCTGCCCCTCACCGAAGCCGATCGCCAGGACATGCTGGCGGTCACGGGCGCGGCCTCGATTGACGACCTGTTCAGCGACGTGCCCGAAGAGGTGCGCATTGACGGCATTTCCGGACTGCCGCCGCATCAGGGAGAAATCGAGGTCGAGCGCGAGCTGGCGGCGATGGCCGGCGAGAATCTCAACGCCGGCGAGGCGCCGTTCTTCCTCGGCGCCGGCGCCTACCGGCATCACGTGCCGGCGGCCGTCGACCACCTGATCCAGCGCGGCGAGTTCCTCACCTCCTATACCTCGTACCAGCCGGAGATTGCCCAGGGCACCCTGCAGCATCTGTTCGAGTTCCAGACCCAGGTGGCGCTGGTCACGGGAATGGATGTCGCGAATGCCTCGATGTATGACGGCGCAACGGCCTGCGCCGAGGCTGCCCTCATGGCGAGGCGGCTTACCCGGCGGTCGAGGGTCGTTCTCTCCGGCGGCCTGCACCCGCACTATGCGGAGACCACCGAGACCCTGCTGCGTTTCATGGATGGCGAAACCGACAGGATGGCCCCCGATGTCGCCGGAACGGAAGATGCCGCGGCCGCCCTCGACGACCAGACCGCGTGCGTCATCGTGCAATATCCCGATCTCTTCGGGCGCGTCCGTGATCTCGAGCCCCTGGCCGAAGCCTGCCATGCCCGCGGCGCGTTGCTCGTGGTCGTGGTCACCGAGTTCCTTTCGCTCGGCGCGCTCCGGTCGCCGGGGAGCATGGGAGCGGACATCGTGGCCGCGGAAGGGAGTTCTCTCGGCAACGCGCTGAATTTCGGGGGGCCCTATCTCGGCCTGTTCGCAACGCGCACCAAGTTCGTGCGCCAGATGCCCGGAAGGCTGGTCGGCGAGACCGCCGACGCCGACGGCCAGCGGGGCTGGGTGCTGACGCTGTCGACGCGAGAGCAGCATATCCGGCGCGAGAAAGCGACGAGCAATATCTGCACCAACTCCGGCCTGTGTGCGCTGGCCTTCACCATTCACCTGTCGCTGCTCGGAGAAAGGGGCTTCCGCGACCTGGCGCTCCTCAATCACGCCAGAACCGTTCAGCTGGCAGAACTGCTCGCCGACGTGCCAGGAGTGGAACTGCTCGGCGAGACATTCTTCAACGAGCTGTGCGTGCGGCTGCCGGGCGACGCCGCGGACATTGTCGACCGCCTGGCCGGGCGCGGCATCCTCGGCGGCGTTCCGCTGTCGCGCCTCCTTCCCGGTTTCGCCGGTGGCGAGGATCTGCTGCTGGTTGCGGTCACCGAAACCGCCACCGACGACGACATGGCGCGCCTCTGCCAGGGCCTGGGGGAGGTGCAGTGATGGACCGCTCACAGGGACGGAGAACGCGCGACAGCGCCGCGGCCGGGCCGCTGCAAGCGACCGCTGCAGGCAACCGGGCGCTCGACATTGAGGAGCCCCTGATCTTCGAACAGGGCGCCGAAGACCGCTGCGGCGTCGACCTGCCGCCGCCGCCCGATGTCGCGCCGCGGCTTGGCGGACTCGCGCGCAGCGAGCCCATCGGGCTTCCAGGCCTTTCCGAGCCCCAGGTGGTGCGCCATTACACGCGCCTGAGTCAGAAGAACTACGCCATCGATCTCGGCCTCTATCCGCTGGGATCTTGCACCATGAAGCACAATCCGAGGCTCAATGAGAAACTCGCGCGGCTGCCCGGCTTCGCCGACATCCATCCGTTGCAGCCCGAGGCGACGGTCCAGGGCGCGTTGCGCCTGATCGACCAGTTGGCGCACTGGCTCAAGGTCCTTACCGGCATGCCCGCGGTGGCCATGTCCCCGGCGGCCGGTGCGCACGGCGAGCTGTGCGGTCTGATGACAGTTCGCGCGGCGCTTGAGGGGCGGGGCGATGCCCGCAAGCGGGTGCTCGTCCCGGATTCCGCGCACGGCACCAATCCGGCGACGGCCGCGATCTGCGGATACGACGTCGAGGCGATTCCGCTCAACAACCGCGGACGGGTCGACCTTGCCGCGCTCCGTTCCGGCCTCGACGGGGATGTCGCGGCCTTCATGCTGACCAATCCGAACACCTGCGGCCTGTTCGAGGACGAGATCCTCGAACAGGCTGCGGCGGTGCACGAGGCCGGCGCGTATTTCTATTGCGACGGCGCGAATTTCAACGCGATTCTCGGACGCGTGCGCCCTGGAGACCTCGGCATCGACTGCATGCACATCAACCTCCACAAGACCTTCTCGACGCCGCATGGTGGCGGCGGCCCGGGAAGCGGGCCGGTCGTGCTCTCGGAAGCGCTCGCGCCATATGCGCCGCGCCCCTGGGTGGTCCACGGCGAGGACGGTTTCCGCCTCGTGGAACATGACGATGACACGGCTCCGGGTGAAAACCCCTACGGGCGCATGAAGGCGTTTCACGGCCAGATGGGAATGTTCGTCAGGGCCCTGTCCTACATGATGAGCCATGGCGCCGATGGCCTGCGACAGGTCGCGGACGATGCCGTGCTGAACGCGAACTACCTGCTGGCGCGGCTTTCAGGAGCACTGAGCCTAGCCTTCGAGGGGCCCTGCATGCATGAAGTCCTGTTCGATGACAGCTTCCTTGCCGGAACCGAGGTCACGACGCTGGATTTCGCGAAGGCGATGATCGACCGGGGTTTCCATCCCATGACGATGTATTTTCCGCTGGTCGTCCACGGCGCGCTCCTGATCGAGCCGACCGAGACCGAGAGCCGGGACAGTCTCGATCAATTCGTCGACGTGGTCACCGACCTTGCCGACAGGGCGCGGGCCGGGGACGCTTCGGCCTTCCACGACGCGCCGATCCATGCGCCCAGGCGCAGGCTGGACGAAACCGCCGCGGCCCGGAAACCGGTCCTCCGCTGGACCGCCGGGTGATACGGTCGCGCGCTCGTCTCGGCACCCCGGGAATCACGTCGAAACGAGACCAGGCAAGGGGCGGAACTGCAGTTGCTCGAGCATGATGGCCGCACGGTTCCAACAGAAACCGATGTGCTTGGCGAGCCTTCGCATTGGTCACCGGGGAGTGCGCGTTTGAGTGTTTGCGGGAACTGAACCGCGCCGACAGACGCTGAATGCGGAATCGGCGGCGCCGTTCGCCGGCTTGAATTTCGGAATGAGCTCAGTGACAATCGCGCGGTCGCGCGCGACGGGGCTCGGCACCCGTTTCATCGGACCCATATGGCTGGTACAACAGCTCGTGCGGATCGTGACTGGCGTCCTGGTGCTGGTACCGGATATGCCGGGCGTGGGCGTCAGTAACGCCGTTATGGCGGCTCCGTTCCTGGAGGCGCGCACGGCGAGCCAAAATGAGGGAGGCCAGACATGATGAAACGTTTGAGCGTATTGGCCATCGCCGGCCTGCTGGCGGCCGCGGTCACGCTGCCCGCAGAAGCGCAGAAGCGGCAGATCAAGATGTCGACCATCGCGCCGGGTTCGTCCATGTATCTCGTCATGACGACCTTCGCCAATCTGGTGAACCAGGGGCAGAAGGAGTTCGAGATCACTGTCGATGCGACCGGTACAGCAACCAAACACATGGTCGACGTGGCACGCGGGTCGATCGACATGTCGATGACCGCGCCGATCGCTATCGCGTGGATGAAGAAAGGGACCCGGGTCTACAAGAAGCTCAAGGGTGTCAAGGAGTTGGCCAAGAAGTTGAGGGTCGTGTACTGGTTCCCGGCCGGACCCTACCACTACACGGTCTACGAGGATTCCGGCATCAAGTCGCTCGCCGACCTGAAGGGCAAGAAGGCCTTCATCGGCCCGCCGTCCGGCGGCGCTCTCGTGACCGGGCTCGCCTTCGTCAAGGCGGTGACCGGGCTTTCGCCGAAGACCGGCGATTTCAAGAGCGTGAACCTCAACTTCGCCTCGGCTCTGCAGGCGTTCCAGGACCGCCAGATCGACGTCTACACCATCGCCTGCCTCGATCCCTGCGCGCAGCTCCAGCAGGTCGCGGCAACCTCGAAGATCCGGTTCCTTGGCCTGCCGAATGCGGCCGACCTCCGCAAGACGCCGGCGCTGAAGAAGTTCTTCACGCCGCTCGGCCGGATCAACGGCGTCATCAAGAAGGGCGCCTACGGCGATGCCCAGGCCAACGAGGCCGATGTCCACAGCAACGGCGCGATCCTCGGTGTCACGGCGCGCGAGGGGCTCGAGAACGAGATCGTCTACAAGATGACCAAGCTGTTCTGGTCCAACCTGGAGAGCATCCGCACCAGCGCCCCCTACATGGACGCGGTGTCGCTCGAATTTGCCACCCAGAAGGGGAACATGGAGTTCCATCCGGGTGCCGTGAAGTACTACAAGGAAGCGGGCGTCTGGAAGCAATAGGCGCGGGTTGGCGAGGCGGGCGGGTTTCCGAAGGGAAACCCGCCCGCCTCGTCCGCTTCCGGTTCAGCCGGACGCCCTGACTTCGGATCCCCTCCATCATGGTCGGCGCAGACCAACCACTGTGTTTTCTGCTTGTCCCTGAACGTCATCCGGTTCCCTTCACCGTCATGCCCGGACTTGCGGCCGGGACACAAGGTGGGATGGGTTCGAGCACCAAGCCAAGCCGTCTTGGGACACGGGAACAGATACATCCATGGCGTTACAATGGACACGGTCGGCTACGACTCTGTCGGTCGAGGAACCGCCGGACCGGGGACTAGGCCGACTCGGAGCGCGGCGGCCTTTCTACTGGCGGCCTGGGCCAAAGGTCGATGGTTCACTGGAAGGCTGCCCTGCCTCGCATCGCCTTGATGCTACAAGACCTCACACTAAGGGCTCTAATATCTGAGGATACATATCAGTCGCTCAAGTTCTGTCCGAAATCTGCATACAGATTTCGGACGCCACACTTGCGGGCTGTCCGAAATATC
>JAJEBT010000164.1 GCA_022822405.1 Alphaproteobacteria bacterium | reverse complement strand
CTTGGCGCGGCGCACCTTGAGATCGTCGGCCACCTCGTAGGCGAGGGCGTGCAGCGCGCGGTTGCCCGCGAGGCCGAAGATGTAGTCGACGCCGTTCTCCTCGCACCAGGCCATGGCTTGCGGGCGGCCGTAGTGGCTGTCTCCCCGGAAGACGATCCGGGTGCGCGGCCAGTGGCGGCGGATGCGGCGGACCAGGTGCTTGATGAGGGTGCGGACCTCAGCCCCCGACGGCGTCTTGCCCGGGCGCAGGAGAACCGCCACCGGCTTGGCGCTTTCCACATGGTAGACGTGGACGGGCAGGAAGCAGCGCGTGTCGTAGTGGGCGTTGAAGAGCGACAGTTGCTGGTGGCCGTGCACGGCATCGCAGGTGTCGTCGATATCCAGCGTGATGGCGGCGGGAGGGGCTGGGAAGGAGCGACAGAAGAGATCGACCAGGGCGGCCGTCATGCGCGCCACCTCGACGCGTGAGGGCGCGTTCTCCAACCGGCTCATGGTCGGCTGGGAACACAGATCGCGCCCGCTCTCCGGCGCCCGGCCGACCGCCAGCTTGAACAGCGGATCGCCGCGCAGGTCGTCGCAGTCGTCGGCGTCCTCATACCCGCAGGCGATCGCGAACATGCGGAAGCGCAGCATCGCCGGCAGCGTGTGCACCGCCCGCGCCGGGTCGCGCCACTCCCGGATGCAGCCGGCCAGCACCTCGGCCAGGCCGAGCCTGCGTTCCGCCGCGCGCAGCAGCACCAGCCCGCCGTCCGACGAGATCGACCCGCCCGCGAAATCGGCGGTCACCTTCTTGCGGCTGACGGCTGGAAGATCGAACGGGAGAAGGGTATCTTCGGTCATGGCGGGCGTGGCGCTTTCGTTGCTGGGAAAGAAAGACGCTGGGAAACGAATTTCTACCCGATGACAACGGCTTACGCCACGTTCGCCACTACATCCTCGCGCCGCGATGAATAAATCAGGCTAGAGAATGACTGGCACTGGTGGGATGTGGGGAGCGAGCTACACGTTATCGGCTACCCATACGGGCAAATCGGTGGGCCATTCCCGATATGGTCGAAAGGCTTCATTGCATCGGAGCCCGATATAGACATTGCCGACTTGCCCATATTTCTTGTCGACTGTCGGTCGCGCCCCGGTCAGTCCGGTTCTCCCGTGTTTGCGCGCTTCCGAGCAGGGGAAGTTGTCAAGCACAAGGGAAAAGATTACCAAGCAAAGCAACCTGTGAGTTACTTCGTCGGCGCCTATTCGGGTAGATTGCGCTCAGATTCGGATCTTGGATTGGTATGGAAACGACGCTGCATTGAGGAACTGGTGAATCACGCGGTTACTCACGGGACTCAACACCGAATGGAATTGCGACGTCATCGGTTTTCTGCGTCTTTCGCCAAAACATTCAGTTTGGACCATTTCATCAGCAACGATATCGACGAAGCGGGGTAAGTTGTGCGCCTGCTTCACGGTTTCTATTATTTTGAGTCACCCGGATTGTTCAGCACGCGTTCGATCTGATCGATAGAAGTCAGGATTTCCTCGAAGGCCGGGGCCTTGCCGAAGATCATGAAGATCGTGTTGGCATAGTCGCGGGAGAGAGCGTCAACCATAACTCCGGTCGGTGTGAGTGCGAACGTCCCTGGCGCCGCCGAAGCGAGATCGTAGTCGGGCCGGTCGAAGAACATGCGGGCGTGCTGCACGCAATCGGCACCCAAAGCCCGGTTTGCGAGAGCCGGTTTTCCGACCTCCGAGCGAAGGAGACATTGGAGATCGTAATAGTGTCGTGAGACCCGCTGTCCTTCCTGTCGGAGAACGCCACGCCGCTCATGCCAACGGCGCAGGCCATGTGCGATCACCACCTTGTCCCAGAAGGTGCGGGCAGCGTCGATGGTGGTCACCCCGTGGACCGCGAGGTCAAGACCGGAGGCATCTTCAGCGATATAGGGCCGGATGGTGACCGGGCGGTGTGGATCGAGGGCCGACTTTGCGCCGGACTCGATCCGCACGGCAGGCCGCACATAAGTTTCGTCACGCGGTTCGATCTTGGGATACCAGACGAGCAATGTCTGTCCATCGGGATCGGCGTCGTCGATCTCGATGCGCCCAATGCCGCCAGTGGCGTCTGCGATCTGTTCGTCCAGGAATTCTCGGAGCGGCCCGGTGACGTAGGTACGACACGCATCCCTGATCGCATCGAGGCGAGCGCGCCTCTTCTTTCCCGACAAGGTCTCCAGTTCCTCGACCGACGCCGGCTCGTCGAGGTCTTCGCGGAACACCGTGATATCGATATCCTCGGAGAAGCGCTGGATCAGGCCGTAGGCTTTCGACAGGGACGTCCCACCCTTGAATAGTAAGCGGGGCCCACCGACAGGTCGTTCGCGATAGAGCGCGTTCAACGTCCAGCAGACCCAGAAGTCCTTCTCGACATTGTTGACCGGTGCGCCGAGCCGGTTGGCGGCTTCGAGAAACAGATCGAGGCGATCGCGGGGAGGCGCGGTGCCGATCTGCCTGTATGCCGCGGCGGTCACGAAGGGGGCCGATCTGCGCCGGCACCGCCCAGCAGATCGCGCAGGAACTCCTGCATCCAGATCGGCAGTGCGGGAAAGCCCGCTTCCAAATCGTCGCGGATCGCCTGCCCGTGCCGAGGGTCCGCGAAAATACGGCGTAGCGCGGCGCGGATGCGCTGTCGTTCGTCGTCTCGGGACAGCATGTCCTGCATCCAGTGCAGCGCCTGGACCACCCGCATGGCCGGCCGGTCGGCCCAGTAAAGGCGGCTGGGCGCCGCGTATCGGAAATGAATCTCCTGACGACCCAGCTTGATCGGCTTCAGTCGCGCATCGACCAGAACTTCGATTTGCGCCGGGACGGCGGTGGTGAGGCCGAGCTCGTTGGCGGCGGTCATACCGTCGATGACGGCGCGCGCCTGGTCGCGGCGGGTGACGGCACGGATCACCGCGCGGTAGTCGGGCACGGTCGGACGCCCGGTTAGCCCATTGGTACGCGGGCGGTCGTAGAGTCCGCGGTCGATGCGGCGCAGATCGCCGGCGGCAACCAAGCGCTGAAGGGTCTTGTCGACGGCGGCGCGATTGCCAAGATCGGCAAAGTCGCCGGGGACCCAGACCTCGTCCGGGTTGGCCGCCATCCGTGCGAGGAGGCAGGAACGCAAACCGGGATCTTGCGTCAAGGCTGTCATGTCGGAAATATGACACATATTTCCGACAATGCAAGTGGCGTCCGAAACCTGCCGCAATCTTCGGACAGAGTGTGGGGTGCGGTCGAAGCCAGGATCCGGTCGAATACGATATTCCGCCCAGCGGCAAGAGCCTGACGGTGCCGACATGGAATACATCGCCAAGCCGGCAAGAGTGTC
>JAJEBT010000033.1 GCA_022822405.1 Alphaproteobacteria bacterium | reverse complement strand
GATGTTGCCGTCGAGATATTCGCGGATCTCGATTTCGGACGGGGCGGGGTTCTCGGCGAGCAGCGCTGCTGCGGACATCACCATGCCGGGGGTACAGAAACCGCACTGCAGGGCGTGGTTGTCCTGGAAGGCTTGCTGGATCACCCCGAGGGTTCCGTCCTCGTTCGCCATGCCTTCGATGGTGACGATGTCGGCATCCTCGGCCTCGAGAGCGAACATGGTGCAGGACTTGGCGGCCTTTCCGTTCACGTGGACGACGCAGGCGCCGCACTGGCTGGTGTCGCAGCCTATGTGGGTTCCTGTCAGGCGCAGGTTGTGGCGCAGGAAGTCGGAAAGCAGCGTGCGGCCCTCGACCTCGCCCGAGACCTTGCGACCATTGACGGCCATATTCACTGTTTGCATCTTCGGTCCCCCCGTTAGGATAGCGTCAGGATAGGACATTTCTGCGCCGGGTAGCAAGCTCGGATGCGTTTCCCGGAACCGCGCTGGCGACGCTGTCGGAGCGGTCCGCCTATGTTTGCCATGCCGGCCGGATCTCCGGCGGTTGGTCGTGTCGCACCTTGGCGGTATAGTCCGCGTTCAAGGTGTTCGCGAACCGGAGGAGCAGTGACATGGCAGGTCGCACGATTGAGATCCGCACACGGGACGGCGGCAGTTTCAATGGGTATCTGGCCGTGCCGGAAGTCGGCTCAGGTCCGGGTCTGGTCATCGGCCAGGAGATCTTCGGCGTCAACCCGACAATGCGCGCGACGGCGGACTATTTTGCCCAAGAGGGGTACACGGTGCTTGTGCCCGACATGTTCTGGCGTCTCGAGCCCGGCATCGAGCTGACCTATTCCGAGGCCGATTTCGAGACCGCGTTCGGCTATTTCGGGCGCTTCGATCTTGACAAGGCGGTCGAGGACATCGGGGCCGCGATGGAGACGCTCCGCAACCTCGATGAATGTACGGGAAAGGTAGGGTTTATGGGGTTCTGCCTGGGAGGCAAGCTCGCCTACATGGCTGCAGCCCGGCTCGATCCCGAGGTTTCGGTTTCATTTTACGGCGTCGGCCTTCCGGAAATGCTGGACGAGGCTGCGAACATCAGCTGTCCGATGGTCTTCCACTGCCCCGAGCTCGACGAGTTGATGCCGCCGGAGGGCGTGGCTGCGCTTCGCAAGGCCTTCACCGGGCGCGGCGAAATCGAGATCTATAGCTATCCCGGGGCGGACCACGGCTTCTACAACCACGACCGTGACGTCTTCGACAAGGCGTCGGCCTCGATGGCCCATTCACGGACCATCGCGATCCTTCGCCGGACGATGGGCCCGCATTACGATCTCGAAGCGCTGTGGGACAAGCACTGCGAGCACGAGTTCATCACCCGTGACGTTGATGCCACGATGGCGACAATGGTCGCGGAGCCTTATGTCAACCACATTCCCACCCTCACCGGTGGCGTAGGCTACAAGGAACTGCACCGCTTCTATCTCAACCACTTCGTCCACGCCAATCCCGAGGACACGAAACTGATTCCGGTCTCGCGCACCGTCGGCGCGGACCGCGTCGTGGACGAGATACTTTTCTGCTTTACCCACACCCGCGAGATCGACTGGATGCTGCCCGGCATAGAACCTACGGGCAAGTACGTCGAGATTCCGGTCGTCGCCATCATCAATTTCCGGGGCGACAAGCTCTACCACGAGCATATCTATTGGGATCAGGCTTCGGTGCTCGCGCAGATCGGGCTTCTGGATACGGACAATCTGCCGCTGGCGGGCCATGATGTAGCGAAGAAGATGATGGACGCGGCGAGCATGCCGTCCAACGGAATGATGGCCCGCTGGTCGGAATCCGCTCCGGCGGCTGCAGAATAGCCGGCCTGTACGGCCGTCACGTTTCGAATACGGAGGGACGAAGAGATGGAACTCGCGACAGCAACTGTCCTCGTCACGGGGTCCAATCGAGGTCTCGGGCGGGCACTGGTCGGCGCCCTGGATGCGGCAGGCGCAAGGAAGATTTACGCGACGGCGAGAAATCCATCCCTGGCCGAGGACCTGACACGTGGCGATCGCGTCGTCGGCGTGGCGCTCGACATCACGGATCCGTCGCAGGTCGAGACGGCGGCGGCCCAGTGCGGCGACGTCGACCTGCTGATCAACAATGCAGGGGTCAACTTCAACGTTCCGCTCATGGGTTCGGAGAGCATCGATCCGACGCGGACGGAGGTCGAGACCAACTATCTGGGCACGCTCCGCATGTGCCGCGCCTTCGCGCCGGTGCTCGCGGCCAACGGGGGCGGGATGATCGTCAATATCATCTCGCTGCTGGCGCGGGTCTCGATTCCTGCCATCGGTTCCGTTTGCGGATCGAAGGCGGCGCTGCTGCTGCTGACCAACGGCATCCGGGCGGAACTTGCGCGCCAGGGCACGCATGTGATGGGCGTTCTTCCGGGCCCGATCAGGACTGACATGACCCCGGACGGCGAGTCGCTGCCCGAGGACATAGCGGCGGAGGTGCTGCGGGCCATTGCCGATGGCGAAGAGGAGATATGGCCTGGTCCGATGGCAGAGGGTGTTCGCCAAGGCTTGCTGAAGGATCCAAAGGCGGTCGAAAAGCAGTTCGCCGCCTATCTGCCGGAATAGGCGGAAGGTTCCATCACCACCCATCCTTCGCCAGCCATCCCGGCAGTTCAGGGAATGATGGTCAGCAGTTCTCGGGTGCAGGGACGCCGCAGACAGGCAGGCATCCCGGCCTCTTCCGTGTCGCGGACGCAGGCTTGACCGCGGGCCGGGTCCGTTCAGGGCATCAGACAGGACCCGGACCATCCAATCGTCATTGGTGTGGGAAGGGCCTGGCCAGGAGGGAGTCCGCGATTGTGGCGGGTGAACAAATCTGGCAGTAACGTTGACGAATACCGCCGAGCGCATTCCGTGCCCCTTTCCGCGAGACAGGAGATGCTTCTCAGTTCAAAACGGTACGAAATCGGGGATATCCTCGACGTCCAGGAGTTCTTCCATAACCGCGGATGGACGGAGGGGCTGCCCATCGTGCCGCCGACAGCGGATGCCGTCGGGTCCTGCCTTGAATGGGTGGCCATGCCACCCGGTCATCTGATCGGGGTCGAACCGGTCAGGGCCCGCGCAATAACGGCCGAGAAACTGGCCGTCAATGCCGTGATGGCGGGATGCCTGCCCATGCATTTTCCGGTGGTCGTTGCCGCTTTCACGGCGATGCTGGAAGAGCCGTTCCTGTTGCACGGCGCAACGTCGAGCACCGGAGGATGCGCGATCCTGATTGTCGTCAACGGCCCGATCCGCGAGGAACTCGGCATGGATGGCGGCTTCGATGTTCTCGGGTCCGGCGATCGTGCAACGACAGCGATTGGCCGCGCCGTTCGCCTGGCGCTTCGCAATCTGCTGGACGTGCGTCCGGGCGCGGTCGACCGTTCGACGCTGGGTCACCCCGGCAAGCTCAGCTACTGCATCGCCGAAGATGAAAGCAACACGACTTGGGCACCGCTGGCTGAGGAGCGCGGTGTGCCCCGGCAAGTCTCTGCGGTCACGGTGATGGCAGCCGGAGCGCCACGCCAGATAATGAATGAATGGACGACGTCGCCCGAGGAAATTCTTGACACGTTCGTGTCGGAAATCAGGGCCAGCATGCGGCATTACTCGATCTGGTCCGGAAACTACGCGATCGTGGTCCCGCCGCAGTTGCGGGTGCATTTCGAAGCCGCCGGCTGGTCAAAGGCAGACATTCGCGCCTATGTCTGCGATTGCGCGCGCGTCCGGCGCGGCGAGTGGGCCGAATGTGGAAAGGCTTCGATTGTCGGCGAGCGGGGGGAAGAGGAATACGCGGCGTTGTCGTTACCTCATGACCTGCTGGTGGTTGCGGCTGGAGGACCGGCAGGTGGCTTCGGCGCCGTCATTCCTCCGTGGTTTGGTAAAAAGAGCAGAGCCGTTACCCTTGCCATCGGCGCCTGCATCGATTGCGGTCCGCCGCCGACAGGCGGGTCGGACCTGCCGGAACGGCAACGCCGTGCGTTCGACGCTGCAAGTGACGGAAAGGGACATGACGGCCATCGAGATTCTTGATCCCACCCACGAGGCATCGTCGGAAGAGTTCGTGCCGGCGGGCCGGCTGCCGGCGCTCGACGGCGTCACGGTCGGGATCATTTCCAACGGCAAGTACGGCACCGAACCGTTTTTTGACGCTCTCGAAAGGGAGTTCATCGAGACCTGCGGCGTCGCACGCGTCGTGCGGCGGACGAAGATGAACTACAGCGCGCCTGCCGATCCAGGTCTGATTGATGAAGCAGCGCGCTGGAACGTTGTGGTTGCGGGTGTTGGCGACTGAGGAAGCTGTTCGTCGTGCAGTTTGCACGACGCCGTGGCCGCGGAAAGATCGGGCGTTCCCGCACTTGCGATCATGACGACAAGATTTGTCAGCGCGGCCGAACTGATGGCGCAGGCACTCGGAGCGGACGGCTTTCCGATCGTTGTGATCGAACACCCGATCAGCAGCGCATCACAAGAGTCGCTGGCCGCGCAGGCCAGGGCGGCAGTATCAGCCGGTCTCGTGATCCTCACCGGGTCAGCACATTTGACCGGACTGGCAGATTCCTGACCGGTCCGGCGCGACCGGAACCAGGACCTTTCGCGGGATCCGGGGCTGAGGCAAACCTTCATGTTCCGTGTCTTGGCAACGGGGCGGTTCCGGGCCCGGCTGGTGATCTGCGTGTCCGCATCTTTTGCAAGTGATCCCGCGGGCGGGTAGATTTCCGCCTGTCGCCTGATCTGCGTGTTTTCGTGCGGGAAGCATTGCGAATGACGGGTGCAACCGGGATCAGGACTTGGGTCCGTCGATGCCGCGGCCGTGAAGAGGAACCATGATTCAGCTATTTGAACTGCTCGGTGCCGAAGACCGCCGCTACAGCCAGTTTTCCTGGCGGGCCAGGATGGCGCTGAGGCACAAGGGATTGAAATTCGAGATCACGCCGCTCCTGCTGACCGACAAGGAATCCATTGCCTTTGCCAACTCGACCAGCGTTCCGGTGTTGGTTGATGGCGAGGCGGTTCACACCGATTCATGGGACATCGCCGTGTATCTGGAAACCGCGTATCCGGACGCGCCGTCGCTGTTCGGCGGGGAGATTGGCCTTGGTCTGACCCGCGTAGTCAATTCCTGGTGCGACCGTGCGGTCAACGTGGCCTTCGGTCCGCTGATCGTGCGCGATGTCCTCGATGCTGCCCATCCCGATGACCGGGAATATTTCCGCGAGACCATGGAGAAGATGTTCGGGCGCACGCTCGAAGAGGTGCAGGAAGGGCGAGAGGCCCGGGTCAAGAACCTGTACCGTACACTCGATCCCATCCGGACTTCCTTCCGTAAGGGGCAGGCCTATGTGTGCGGAGAGGCGCCCGGTTACGCCGACTACGTCGTCTTTTCCCAGTTTCAATGGGCGCGGATCGTCAGCCCCTTCAAGCTCCTCGATGCGGACGATCCGGTATTTGCCTGGCGCGAGCGCATGCTCGACCTCTTCGACGGTTTCGCGCGTCAGACGGTCGCCTATGACATCGCGGCCTGACCGGGCATTCCGGTCAGGCGACCGTTTTGGAGAAGGGTGATCGAGGGCTGCCGCTACCGCGCGTGCTCCCCGCGTTCGTGTTCGCGCAGCCGGAAACGTTGCAGCTTGCCGGTTTCGGTCTTGGGCAGTTCACCGACGAATTCGATCTCGCGTGGATACTTGTAGGGCGCGATTTCGCTCTTGACGAAATCCTTCAGCGCTTGATCCATCGCCGGGTCGGCGGCAAAGCCCTCTCGCAGCACGACGAAGGCCTTGACTATGCTGGTGCGCTCGGGATCCGGCTTGGCGATCACGGCGCACTCCGCGACTGCATCATGGTCGAGCAGCGCGTTCTCCACTTCCGGTCCTGAAATGTTGTAGCCGGCAGAAATGATCATGTCGTCGGCGCGCGCGACATAGCGGAAATATCCGTCTTCGCTCATCTCGTAAATGTCCCCGGGATAATTCCAGCCGTTGCGCACATAGGATGTCTGGCGCTCGTCGGCAAGGTAGCGGCAGCCAGTTGGTCCCTGGACCGCGAGCATTCCCGGCTCTCCGGGCGGCAGCTCGGCTCCGCTGTCGTCGACGATCCGGGCCCGGTATCCCGGTATTGCCTTGCCAGTGAATCCCGGGCGCATGTCGTCGGGGGCGGCGGATACGAAGATGTGAATCATCTCGGTGGAACCGAGTCCGTCGACGATTGGTATGCCGGTAGCGTCGTGAAACGCCTCCCACGTCGCCTTCGGCAGGGTCTCGCCGGCGGAGACACATTTCTCGAGGCTGGAAATGTCGTAGCCGCCGGCTAGGTCGGCGATCTGCCGGTACATCGTCGGTGCGGTATAGAGGCTGGTCAGCCGGTACCGTTCCACGGCCCGGAGAAGATCGTCGGGGCCGGTCGGGCCGGGAAAGAACCGGGTCGAGGCGCCAAACCGCATCGGAAAGCATGTCAGGCCGCCAAGTCCGAACGTGAAGGCGAGCGGCGGTGTGCCGGCGAAGACGTCATGTGGCTCCGACATCCGGAAGGATCTCGGAAAGCAATCGCACATCGCCATGACGTCGCGGTGGAAATGCATCGTTGCCTTGGGTTGGCCGGTGGTGCCCGAGGTAAAGGCGATGAGGGCGGTATCGTCGGCCGCGGTGTCGCAGGGCCGGAAGCCGCCGCGGGCGCCCGCTATGGCCTGGTCCAGCGTCGCTTCGCCATCGCCGCTGTCGCCCAACGCCGAAAAATACAGAACATGCGCAAGCTCCGGCTGGCGCGACCGTGTCTCTTCAAGCGCGTCGGCCAAGGTGAGATCGCAAAGCGCGTGGGTCACCTCGGCCTTTTCCACGATGTAGCCGAGTTCGCGCGCGCGCAGGAGCTGCATGGTGGTGACGCATATTCCGCCCGCTTTCAACACTGCGCACCAGCAGGCGACCAGCATCGGATTGTTGGCGGCACGGAGCAGGACCCTGTTGCCTGGCAGGAGGCCGAGATCCCCGACCAGGACAGTGGCAATGCGATCCGAGATGTCCCGGAGCTGACCATAGCTCCAGGTCGTTTCCCCGTAATGCAGCACCGGGCTCGCTGCGTGGCCCGTTTCGCACAGGCGGTCGAGCAGTTCGACGCCGGCATTCATGCGATCCGGATAGGCGCGGAGGATCGGCAGCGAGTCGTAGTCCATCACCGGCCACTGTTCGCGCGGGGGCAGGTGTTCGGCCGCGAACCGGTCGACGTGGGCGCTAGGCCCTCCCGGCAGGCGTCCTGGCATGTCTCGTCTCCAAAGCCTTCATTCGGCCGCTTCGGCCTCGATTTCGGCGCGGGCTTCAGCCAGCGCTTGGCCCGCTATGATCAGGCGCTGGATCTCGCTCGCACCCTCGTATATGCGCAGCGCGCGAACCTCCCGATAGAGGCGTTCGACGGTCGAGCCGACCACGACTCCCATGCCGCCGAAGATCTGGACTGCTTCGTCCACGACCTCCTGCGCGCTCTCGGTGGCATAGAGCTTCGCCATCGCGGCTTCGCGGGTCACCCGGCCGGGGCGGGTGTCCCGTGCCCAGGCCGCGCGGCAGACGAGGAGGGCGGCGGCATCGATCCGGAGAGCCATGTCGGCGATCTTGGCCTGGATCAGCTGGTGTTCGGCCAGCGGCTTCCCAAACGATCGGCGGGCCTGCGCATGGGCCAGCGCCTCGTCGCAGGCGCGCCGGGCAAAGCCGAGTGCTGCGCCGCCAACGGTCGGGCGGAACACGTCGAGAGAGGCCATGGCCACCTTGAAGCCGTCGCCGGGTTCGCCGAGCATCTGCGACGCGGGCACGCGGCAGTTCTCGAAGCCGAGCCTCGCCAGCGGATGCGGCGCGATGATGTCGAAATGTTCAATGACCGAGAAACCCGGCGCATCGGCATCGACCACGAACGCCGACAGGCCGCGCGCCCCCGGCGCCTCTCCGGTCCGCGCGAACACCACGTACTGATCGGCCAGCCCACCGTTCGAGATCAGCGTCTTTTCGCCGTCGATCACGTAGTCGCCACCGTCCTGTCGCGCGGCGGTCGTCATGGCGGCGACGTCGGATCCCGACTGTGGCTCCGAGAGCGCGAAGGCGGCGATGCGCCTGCCGGCGGCAACGTCCGGCAGGTACCGGCGCCGCATGTCTTCGGAGCCGAACAGCGAAATCGGGCCCGTCCCCAGGCCCTGCATGACGAAGGCGAGGTCGGCAATGCCCGAATGGAAGGCCAGCGTCTCGCGGATCAGGCACAGGGCCCGCACATCGAGCGTCCGCGCCCGCCCGCCCCATGGCGCCGGCACCGTGTATTGCAGCCAGCCGCCCGCTGCGAGGCGGTTGACCAGTTCCCTCATCAGCGCATCGAGGCCGGCCCGGTCAGCCGGTTCCTCCTCGGCCAGCGGCGCAATCTCGCGTTCGGACCAGGTGCGGATGTCGCGGGCCAGCGCCCGGTGCGAGTCCTCGAGGAACGGCCACTCGAGATAGCTCTGGTCGGACACCGTCAGTTTCCCTCGAATTCGGGTCTCGCCCGGTTGATGAACGCCTGGTAGGCACGCCGGAAGTCCTCGGTCTGCATGCAGATGGCTTGCGCCTCGGCTTCGGCAGTGATCGCATCGTCGATGCTCATGTTCCACTCCATGTGCAGCTGGCGTTTGGTTATGCCGTGCGCGAACGTCGGACCGTTCGCCAGCCGCGCTGCCTGTTCCCTGGCCGTCTCAAGTGTTTTTCCGGGATCGCAGAGGGCATTGAAGAAGCCCCACTGCAGCCCTTCCTCGCCGCTCATCGAGCGTCCGGTATAGAGCAGTTCGGAAGCCCTGCCCTGGCCGATGATGCGGGGCAGGATGGCGCAGGCGCCCATGTCGCAGCCAGCGAGACCGACGCGGGTGAACAGGAACGCGGTCTTCGAATCGGCCGTTCCGTAGCGCAGGTCGGAAGCCATCGCGAGTATGGCTCCGGCGCCGGCGCAGACGCCTTCGACGGCGGCGATCACCGGTTGCGGACAGGCGCGCATGGCGCGCACCACATCTCCGGTCATCTCCGTGAAGCGCAGAAGATCCTTCATGTCCATCTCGACGAGAGGGCCGATGATCTCGCGCACGTCGCCGCCAGAGCAGAAATTCCCGCCGGCGCCGGTGATCACGACCGCGTTGATGTCATCGACATGGCGAAGCGCGGCGAAAGTGTCGCGCAGCTCCGCATAGGAGTGGAACGTCAGCGGATTCTTGCGCTCCGGGCGGTTCAACGTGATGGTTGCAACCGCTCCGTCCACTACCCAGTCAAAGTGCTGTGGCGAGATTGCCGCGCCCGTCGGTTTGGTCATTCAACCTTCTCCGGTGTCTGTTCGCTGATGTTGGCAAGAACCGAGTTCTTGAGACCCGCCAGCAGCGCGTAGAGTGCCGTCATTTCGTCCGGAGACAGCCTGTCCATCATCTCCGTCACCCATTGGCGGTGTTCGTCGGCGATTTTCGCAAAGAACGCCTTGCCGGCGGCCGTCAGTTCGACCATCTGAAAACGCCGGTCCTCGGGGGACCGGCTGCGAGCCACCAGACCGTCACGGGCCAGACGGTCGATCAGGCCGGTGACGTTGCCCTTGGAGACCATGAGGCGCTGCGAGAGTTCGCCCATGGACACCGGCGCGCCATGGCGATCGAGCTGTGCGAGGACATCGAAGCGGGGAAGGGTGGTTCCGGCGGTTCGCGTCAGCCTTTGCCTGAGTTCGTGATCGAGAAGGTTCGTGCAGGCCAACAGTCTCAGCCAGACGCGCAATTCCATGCGGTCGCTGTGGCAGACGCCGAATTCGCAGTCCGTCCGCATGTCATTTGTGCGGGCGTTGCTCCGGTCCATTACATCACTTCTCCGCCCGCCACGGCGACAGCCTGTCCGGTGATTGCCGCGGAACCGGGCAGGGCGAGCCAGGCTACGGCCTCGGCGACCTCGCGGGGCTGGACCAGGCGTTTCTGGGGGTTGAGCGCGGCGAGCTCGGCCATGGCGTCGTCGGCGCTTCGCCCTGTCTTGGACACGATGTTGTCGATTGTCCGCGTGGTCAGTTCGGTTTCTGTGTAGCCGGGACAGACGGCGTTGACCGTGACGTTCTGCCGCGCCGTCTCGAGGGCAAGCGCGCGCGTGAGGCCGATCATGCCATGCTTGGCCGCGCAGTAGGCGGTGACGTAGGGATAACCTTTCAGGCCGGCCGTGGAAGCGATGTTGATGATCCGGCCGAAACCGGCCTCGATCATGCCTGGAAGCACCTCGCGGGTGCACATGTAGGCGCTGGTCAGGTTGAGTTCGAGCATCTCGTCCCACAACGCGCGGTCGGTACGTCGAAACGGCGCGCTCTTGCCGGTGCCTGCGTTGTTGACCAGGATCGAGATCGGGCCCCGCGATCCGGCTGCGGCCTCCATGGCCGCCCGGACCTGGTCAGGCTGCGTGACATCGGCCGGTTCAGGTCCGATCGGGGTGCCGAATGTGCGGGAGAGGTCGGACACGACATGCCGAAGCGCTTGCCGGTCGCGGCCGATGACCGTGAGACTGGCGCCGAGCGCGGCGAGCCGGCCGGCGATCGCGGCGCCGATGCCTCGGCTTCCGCCCGTGACAACCGCGTGCTGTCCCCCGAGCGGCGCATCCCGTGCGTCGGCTGCGCCTGAAGCGGTCGTGCCTGTGCCGGAGAGATCCGTCATCGCGGAACCATCTTGTGCGATAATGATTTAAGCCTAAACTGTTCAACGACCATTCGCAAGACAGGCAGGCTTCGCGCAGGCGGAGCGCGGGGAAGAACATGCAGATTCTCAATCCGCCCGGCTGGAAGAGGCCGAAGGGTTACTCCAACGGGATTGCGGCCCGCGGCCGGTTCGTGTTCGTGGCCGGCATGGTTGGCTGGAACGCCGAGGAGAAGTTCGAGACCGATGATTTTGTCGATCAATTCCGTTGCGCTCTGAGCAACACGGTCGCGGTGTTGCGCGAAGGCGGAGCTGGTCCGGAACATGTCTGCCGCATGACGATGTACTTCGTCGACAAGCAGGAATATCTCGCCCGCTTGCCGGAGATCGGAGCCGTCTGGCGCGAGGTCATGGGCCGAAACTTTCCGGCGATGGCAGCGGTTCAGGTGGTGGCGCTGATGGAGGATCGGGCGCGGCTCGAAATAGAAACGACTGCGGTCGTTCCCGACGGCGGAGGAGAGGCCGGCGGCGTGCCGGATTCGGAACGGGGAGGCTGATCCGCCGATGATGCGCGACGCCTTCATCGTCGACGATGCCGCGGGCCGCGACTTCCGGCTGAATCGCCGCGTGCTGGTCGAGCCCGCGATTCTCGAGGCGGAACGGAAACGGGTGTTCGACCGGAGCTGGATCTATGTCGGACATGAGTCGGAAATTCCGGATCCCGGCGATTTCGTAACCCGCAAGGTGGCCGGCCGACCGGTCATCTTCTGCCGCGATTCAGCCGGCTCGGTGAGATTGTTCCTCAACACCTGCCGGCACCGTGGCGCCCGCGTCTGCCGCGAGCGGCGCGGCAACAGCAACCGCTTCTATTGCTTCTACCATGGCTGGTCATATGCCAATGACGGGAGTCTTGCCGCGGTTCCCGGAGCCGATGCCTATCCCGATACGTTCGACCGGTCGTTGCTCGGTCTCATGGCGCCACCGCGCCTCGATTCGTATCGCGGGTTCTGGTTCGCGAGTTTCGACAAGGCGATCTGCGAGCTTCACGCCTATCTGGCCGGCGCACGGGACTATATCGATCTCGTCGTCGAGCAGTCGGCGTCGGGCAGCCTGACGGTCGTGAGCGGTGTCCAGGAGTACGACATTCGCGCCAACTGGAAACTCCTCGTCGAGAATTCGTTCGACGACTACCACCTTCATTCGACTCATTCGACCTGGCTCGAATACATGAAGGACAGCGGCGTCGACGTGACGGTTCCCAAGGGTCTGCTACTGCCGAAAAGAGGTGTGGGCAAGGATCTCGGCAACGGCCACGCCGTCATCGACAATCTCAATTTCCGGGGCCGCCCGGTTGCCGCCTGGATACCGGTCTATGGCGACGAGGCAAAACCTGCAATCACCGCGGCCAAGACGGAACTCGTGGCGCGTCTCGGACCGGAGCGGGCCGAACGCGTTGCCAACACCAACCGCAACCTGCTGGTGTTTCCCAATCTCATGATCAACGACGGTTCCTCGGTAACCATACGTACCTTCTGGCCGGCAACCGCCGACCGCATGGAGGTCACCGCCTGGGCGGTCGGACCGGTCGAGGAAAGCCCGGTGATGCGGAAGGTGCGGCTCGATTCCTTTCTCACCTTCTACGGGCCGGGCGGCCTTGCAACGCCCGACGATGTCGAGGCGCTCGAACAGGTCCAGGAGGGCGTCGGCGCGACGGTCGACGAGGTGCCATGGTCCGTCATGACACGCGGGATCTCCAAGGCGGGCGAACAGCTCAACTCGGACGAGTTGCATCTTCGCACGTTCTGGCGGCGCTGGAACGCGCTGATGACCGAAGACGCCGCTGCGCGGCCGGACGCAGGGTAGCGGCCGTCGTGCTGACGCGGGAACGGGCGGAGGAGTTCCTGTATCGCGAAGCCGCCCTGCTCGATGCCTGGGAGCTCGATGCGTGGCTCGCCCTGTTGACCGACGATGCCCGCTACCTGGTGCCGCCCAACGAGGCGCCCGACAGTGACCCCGACACGACGCTGTTCATCATAGCCGACGACATGCAGAGGCTTCGCGGACGCGTCAAGCGGCTGCAGAGCCGGGATGCCCATGCGGAGTTTCCGCCGTCCCGCACCCGCCGGCTGATCACCAACGTCAGGATCGTGGAGGGCGGCGACAGGGAGGCGCTTGTGACCTCGAATTTCTCGGTGCACAGGTTTCGGAGGGGTGGCCGCGGCGGCGTGTATGTCGGCCGCTATCTGCACCGTCTGACAGTGGACGGAGACAAGCTCTGGATCGCGGAACGGCGGGCTATCCTCGATTCGGAGGAGCTCGGATCTCTCGGCTCGGTGAGTTTCATCCTCTGAGCGGGACGCAGACGCGCAACAGCCGTTTCAATGTGGACCTTCACTCGGCGCCAGCGGCTCCACTGCGGCGATCAGGCATTCGCACCTGTCGCCGCGGGGCCTTTCGGTACCGCCGGCCGGTTCCCGTCGGTCAGCGCATCGGCCATCCGGCCAGTCACGAATGCGGCCGCAGCGGCAAATCGCTATACTGCCAAGTGCGGAACGGATGCCTGACAATGCCGAAATTCGATTACGCCAGCTATTTTAGTCCCATCGAGCCGCTCGCCGACGCCACCCGGGCCGACGAGACGCGGTGTTGGGGCGCGGGCACCGAGAAGGACAAGGCGGCGCACGACTATGTCCTCTATCTTGGCTGCAACGTGCTGAGGACCGTCGCGCTTGCCGAAACCATCACCGCGATCCTGAGCGAAATGGACATCGACTTCGTTGCCCTTGGCGGACCGTCCACCTGTTGCGGCATCATTCACAAGGCCCATGGTGACGTCGAAGCGTCGGAGACCATAACCCGGCAGACTTTCAGCAAGTTCGAGGGTTATGCCCCGAAGGCGGTGCTGACCTATTGCCCGTCATGCCACGCGCACATGGACCATACCTTCGCCGAGACCGGTATTTCCCTCGATGTGCCCTATCTCCATGTCACGGAGTTCATTGTCGCCAACCTGGACCGGCTCGAATTCCGCAATCGCGTGGAGCGGAGGGTGATGCTCCATGCCCATGGGGACAATGAACAGGCGAGCCGCGATTCCCGTTTCGCCCGCGCCATTCTCGCTGCGGTCCCCGGGCTCGAGGTGGTCGACGGCTCGGCCGGGCCCGAATGGGGGCACGATTGCGGCAATCTGCAGATTGGCCTTGTCGGGAAGGAGAAACATGCCCGGCTGGTGACCGGGCTGTTCGAGGAGGCCAGGCGGAGCGGGGTAGACGCCGTCGCCGCACTTTACCACTCATGCTACCGCAACCTGTCTCCGCAGGAGAAGATTAGCGGCGTGCAGGTGATCCACTACACCGAACTCGTTGCCGAAGCGCTCGGCCTTGCCCGTCGCGAGGACGCGTACAAGCGCCTGCACAAAGCTGCGGATCCTGGCAGCGCCTTTGAAGAGCTGGCTGGCGTCGCTGCGAGGCGCGGACTGAATCCTGGGCGCCTGAGGAAAAGCCTGGACGCGCATTTCGGTTCGCGATGAGTCCGTAGTGGCCAGCGGCCGTACGGCCATGGGCTGCTCCCGAGGATGTCTCAGCAGTCGTCCGTCCCGAGCGGCGGCCCGTCTGCGCCGTAGGATGCACGCATCAGCTTGTCAACGAAAAAAGCGTCGAAATCCGACGGCGGATATCTCGCCGGCGCGTCGTCGGCCGTGATGCAGCGGATCTCGGCATCGTAATTCGGGTTGTGGAAATACACGATCGAGATCCGGTCGGGGCTGACATCTCCGGTCTCGGGCAACCCGACGCGGTGAAGCGTCGAAACCCAGCGGTCGTTGGTCCAGCGCATCATCGCGTCGCCGATATTGCAGATGAGGCCGCCTTCGGGGCGGATGACATCGATCCATCCGCCACGGCGCAGCTTGACCTGCAGCCCGCCGGGCAGGTTGTCGCCATGCAGAATGGTGAGTGCGCCGTAATCGTGATGTTCACCGGCGCGGCGCTGCCCTTCCGCAGCGCCTGCGACGTGGCCGGGATACCGGATCAGCCGCAGACTCGACGAATGACGGTCGATCTTGTCGTCGAAAAAGTCGTCGGGCTTGCCGAGCGCGCGGGCGAAGGCCTCCATGACCGTGTGCGAAAGCCCCTCCATCACGCGGTAGTACCGTTCCATGATTTCACGGAGTCCGGGCGCCGTCGGCGGCCACAGGTTGGGGGCGAAGAAGGCTCTCGCCCGCCCGCAGGTGAAGTATGGTGCGTCGGGCACGTCGACCGGCCCGATCGCGAAGCTCTCTTGGAGATCCGGCGGTGTTTCGTTGCCGAGCGAGTAGGCCAGCGCCCGGTCGCCGATCGCATTCCAGCCACGGCTGATGCGGTCTTCGGGGCGCTCGACCGCGCGCTTGTCGGGCTCGGGAAGGGCAAAGAAATCGACCGCAGCTCCGCGAAGTTGCGCGATCAGTTCACCGGACACGCCGTGGCCGGTGATCGCGAAGAATCCGGTCTCGGTACAGGCCTGATCCACAGCCTGAGCGACACTGTCGCGCCCGGCTTCGCCGCCACGGACGAAAGGTTCGATGTCGATCGTCGGAACCGGATGCGCAGCCATGTCCGGTCCTCCCCGCCACCGCCGCGACATGCGGCCGGAGGCGGCCGGCCGAACTTGCGTCATCGGCCGGCCGCAGGAATATCCCGAAGCGTGAACGCCGTCCGCAAGCGCGTCCGGCGTCCGATCCACTACATGTTCTTCTTGGCGGCTGCCTTCAGCAGCTTGTACATGTCGCGCACTCCCGCATTCTTGTGCGTGCCGAGAATCTGGTCGCCAAGCGGGGCGATGCCCTTCATGTATGCCGCCTGGTCGGCATCAGAAAGCCGGTAGACGGTCGCACCCTGCTTTTTCCATTCGTCGATCATCACGTCGACGAAGCCTGCGGAATGCTCCGACGCCCAGTCCTCGATTTCGGCCGACGTGTCGACGACGATCTTGCGAAGATTGGCGGGAAGCTTTTCGAGCCAGACCTTGGAGATCCATGTACCGGTCGGAATATAGGCGCCGTTGGTGACCGTGAGATGCTTGGTGACGGTCGGGAATTTTGCCTTTGCCGCAACGACCAAACTGGTGCGGGCGCCGTCGACCACCTTGCGTTGGATGGCGGGTACGACCTCGGTGAAGGGAATCGGCACGCCGGTGGCGCCGACCGTCCCGACGATTTCACGCTCGATCTGGGTGGCGAGAACGCGGATCTTCTTGCCCTTGAAGTCGGCAAGGACCTTGATCGGAGAGGTCGTCATGTAGGATGTGCCATCATAGATCCAGAGGTTGGCGCCGACTATGCCCTTGTTGAGGCCGAGCGCCAGGAACTTGTCGCGGAAGGACGGGTCGGTCAGCGACTTGTGGGCATGGGCGTGGCTCTTGAACAGGCCCGGTGCGTGTCGCCGACTTGGAACGCCGGATTGATGCCCTGCAGAAAGCCCGGCGGCGCAAGGAAGACTTCCTGCGTACCGAGCTGAATGCCTTCGACCTGTCGCGGAATCTTGCCGAGCTGGCTGGTCGGAAACACACGACCCACGACCTCACCCTTGGTCCTCTCCTTGATGAGTTTGACCAGCCGCAAGGCGTGATCGTGCTGCGGATCTGCTGTTGTCGGATATCCGACCTTCATGTCGTATGCCGCCCACGCGGAACCCGCGATGGCGACGGCGGCTGTTGCCGCAATGGTCGGAAGAACGGCCGACCTGATTCGCTGATACATGAAATCCTCCAGAATTGTTCTCTGCTTGCCACCGCCGGCTGGTGCGTGCAGCGTGCCAAAAGTCTCCCTGCCTTCGATGGACAGGCCGAGGCCGGCGGCCTGTCCGCTACAATCGGCAGTGTCGGCGTTCCCTTGCCGGTTCCGGCTCCGGGCCGCCACGAACCGACCGGCTGCGAATTTCGTGCCGGTCCGGAGCGCTGCGGGATGCATCGCCCGTCGGCATCGTACATCTTTGCGGACTCCGAATCGAGGCGTGGCGGATAATGCCGTCGCGGCCTGCTGCCGGCAAATTGCGGGCGACTGGCAACTGAAGTAGAACTGCCGCGAACGGGCCTGCCCGAGGTTGCGGCTGCCGCGCGTCGTCCTTGTGTTCCGTTTGCGGGCTGCTCGGCTCGGACTCTGCGATCGCCCCTGGGCCGGAGACTCAGCGAATGCCTGACGGACAACGAGACGGGAGCGGTGGGCCGCTTGGTGGCTTGCGGGTACTGGACCTGACCCAGTTCCTTGCCGGGCCGTACGCCACGATGATCCTCGCCGACCTCGGGGCTGAGGTGCTCAAGGTCGAGGCGCCGGCCGGCGACTGGTCGCGGGCCCTGCCGCCGAACTTCGTCGGCGACGACAGCTGTTACTACCTGTCGGTCAACCGCAACAAGAAAAGCATCGTTGTGGATATGAAGACGACCGAGGGCCTCGATCTGGTCAAGAACCTGGCCGACAGGTCGGACTTCCTGTTCGAGAACTTCCGGCCCGGCGTTCTTGACCGTCTGGGGCTCGCCTATGACGATCTGTCGCGCCGCAATCCCGGGCTCATCTGGGCCTCGATCAGCGGTTTCGGCCAGACCGGACCCGATCGCAGCCGTCCGGCCTACGACATGATCGTGCAAGCGATCTCGGGGGGCATGGGCATGACCGGGGAAGCCGGTCGTTCGGCGGTCCGGTCCGGTATCCCGATCGGAGATCTTTCGGCCGGCATGTTTTCGGTCATCGGCGCTCTTGCGGCGCTGGAAGAGCGACGCCGTTCAGGCAAAGGCCAGTATATAGACGTCTCGATGCTGGACTGCCAGGTCTCGATGCTGTGCTATCAGGCCGCCTACTATCTGCATTCGGGCAAGAATCCGGGCCGGCAGGGGTGGGGCCACGATTCGATTCCGACCTATCGCGGCTTCGATTGCGCCAACGGAACGTCCCTCGTGATCACGGCCAACACCGAGCGTATGTGGCAAGGACTCTGCGATGTGCTCGGTCTTGAGCGGCTAAAGGAAGACCCGCGCTTCGTGCGCAACGAGGACCGTTACACCAATCGTAACCTCTTGTGGTCGCTCCTTGAGGAGGCGTTTGCCGGACACGAGGCGGATCACTGGGTGCCGCGGCTCCTTGAGGCCGGTATACCGGTCGGCGAGGTCAACACGCTGGAAAAGGCGCTCTCGAATCCCCAGATCACCGAACGCGACATGATTCTGGATCTTGACGACGGTGCCGGCCGGGCGGTCAGGGTCGTGGGGAATCCGGTCAAGACGTCGCGGTCCGCCGTCGACCGGCACGGCTATCCGCCCGCGCTGGGCGCCGACACGGCCGAAATCCTGCGGGATGTGCTCGAACTGGACGAAGACGCCGCCGCGCGCCTGATCGAGAGCGGCGCCGTCCGTGCACAGATCCGCGAGAGCGGGAACAAGGAGGGTTGACGGCAGGCGCCGCCCGCATGGTGGCACGGCAGGAGGGAAGCTGCGGCTGGACGCGCTCTACCGGTCGGCCATGCAATCGGTGCAGAGCGGGGTGTGGGGCAAGAGTTCAAGGCGCTTTTCCGGGATTTCCTCGCCGCATTGCACACAGATCCCGTATCTGCCGTCTTCGATCCGCTGGAGGGCGGCTTTGATCTGCGTGGCTTCCCGCTGACCCTGCAGGCCCAGCCCTTCGAGGACTTCGTCGCCGGCGATCTCCGTGGCCCGTTCCTCGAAATCGGCCTCGGCTCCGTGTTCCTTCAGATCCTCGTCGATTTCCGTCAGTTTGGAGGTCAACGCCTGCAGGCGCGCCTCCAGTCGCTCCCTCGCTGCCACCGTATCGATCATCGCGGCCTAGTCCCCGGATGGTGTTCGCGCAGCCGCAGCCCGACTGCTGCGGACGGCGCCAGTATTCCAGATTTTGGGAATGTTGTCATCGCCGGTTCCGACGGCGGGCCTCCCGTCAGATGAAGAAGTGGCCGCGATGACTGCGGCGTCCGGCGCGTGCGCGGGCTTGGCAATTGCGGAGCACCGTCCTCTTCGGTGCCGGTGCGCGGCCGCGGGCGACGTTTCAGATCGCCGTTTCGGCGTCGTAGCCGGCCATCAGCTCGGTCACGGCTGCCTCGAGCTCCGGCCATGGGCAGCTTGTGAAGCTGTATGAGTCCATCACGAAGCCGGGGCCGGCGTAGAATTTCTCGTATTGCGTGTTGCGGCCCGCAAATTCCGAATTCAACAGGTCCCAAGCCAATCTGAGCAGCTTCATGCGGTCCTTCGCCGATTGCTCCGGTGTCGACCAGTACCTCTCGAATTTCTGGCAGAGTTCCGGATCAGCGAGTACCGACGAATCGGCCGGCATCTGAATCGGGCCGCCGCCAAGGAGTTCGCGCACCGTGTCGCAGATTTCCGAATGGTGGTTCGTGCACCAGTGGAGGGCTGCGTACATGTAGCGGCGGTTCACGGTGACATATCCGGAGCCGGGCACCATTTCCTCGCAGCTGTGCAGTTGCCCCATCACCAGCCCCTCGAGAAGGCCGAGCCGGGCGGCGAGTTGTCCGAGAACGCCCTGGACCGCAGGGATGTGCAGCGTGTTGTTGGCGCGGCATACCGCGTGGGCGACGCCCGTCAGCAACTTCAGCTTCTCGAGGAAGCGGATGTTGGCCTGATGATTGGCGAGCGAGTGGCCGGGCGTCCGCATGTAGATCTCCCGGGTCATCTCGACATTGTCGTGCAGAAAAACGTTTTCCCACGGAACCCGGACGTTTTCGAACAGTACAGCGGCGTCGGTTTCGTCGTAGCGCCAGGTCAGCGGCATGTCGAACTCGCTTCCTGCAAACCGCTCGTAGGGCTTGCGCGACCAGATGGAGACCCCCGGCGCGCCGAGCGGCACCGCGCAGGTAATGGTCTCGTCCTCGTGGCCGTCGGGGACCGGCTGGAGGTTGCCGACCCATGCGTCGTGGCAGAAGATCGCCGAGGTACCGATCATCTTGAGGCCGTTTATCGTCACGCCGGCATCGTCCTCATCCACCACCCTGAGGGTGGAAGAGGCGGCACCGTCCGGCTCGGGGCGGCCTGGCCGGCGTGTCGTCTGCGGATTGGTGACGGTATGGGTAATGAACAGGTCCTCGCGCCGGGCGCGCCGGTAATACGCGGACAAGTTGTCGCCGGATCCCTCGCGGAGGTCGTTGAAGAGTTGTGGATGGGTGGCGAGGCCGCTCAGATAGCTCGGGAAATTATCCGGCGAGCGGCCGAGCAACCCGTAACTCCATGACGCGATCCTGCGATGGGTTTCGAAACGCCGCTCGAGATCCTGGCGCGACCGCGGCATCAGGAAATAGGTCGAAAACTCCTCTCCACCCTCTTCCGAGACCATCGGATCGCGGTTTTCCGGTGCCTGCTTGAGATCGTAGATCTTCGCGAATGATGCGGCCGCGTTGCGGAAAGCGGCATGGGTCGTGACGTCATCAACCCGCTCTTTGCCGATATAGACGCACCTGCCGTCGCGCAGGCTGTCCAGGTACTCTGCTCCGGTGAGCATCGCGGCGATCTCCGATATTGATTTGTCCAGAGAATATCGTTTCGATGGTCTCCGTCCAGCAGTGGGGAGGCCGGGATGACGGAAGCGACGATGGCGCTGGCGGAATTTGCCTCGGGTCTGCGCGTCGGCGACGTGCCGCGGGCGGTGCGTGAATCGACGAAAATCCTCCTGCTTGATGCGCTCGCCTGCGCGCTCGCCGGTCATCGCGGCGAGGAGACGGCGCAGGTGACCGGGATGGCATCGTCCCTCGCACAGTCCGACGAGAGTACTGTCATCGGCGGCGGCGGCCTCTCTCTTGCCGGCGCGACGCTTCTCAACGGCTACCTGATCACCGCCGTCACGATGTGCGATGTCTACAGGCCCACGCTCACGCACATCACGCCCGAGGTCGTGCCTCCGGCGCTGGCGATCGCGGAACGCGACCACGTCGCGGGCGGCGAACTGCTGGCAGCGCTCGTTGCGGGACTGGAGATCACGGCGCGAGTCGGGCTAGGGCTCGACTATGCCGAGTTTCGCGGGCGCGGTTGGCACGGTCCCGGTGTCATCGGACCCTTCGGTGCCGCGGCCGCGGTGGGTCGGCTCCGCGGTTTCGATGGCGACTGCATGGCGCGCGCGTTCGGGCTGGCCGGCAGCCAGTCGGCCGGCACCTTCGCGGCCTGGGGGACGCCGACCGTCAAATGGCACCAGTGCCGCGCTGCGCTGTCCGGGCTGATGGCGGCGCTGCTCGCCGAGCGGGATTTCATCGCTACACGAGAGTTCCTGACGGCGCGGGACGGCGGCCTCTACGCGACCTGGGCCGGGGGCGGGACTCCGGAGTTGGCGACAAGGGATCTCGGCCAGCACTGGGAGCTGCAGCAGATCTCGCTGCGGCTCTGGCCAGCGGCGACCGCGCTTCAGGAGGTCCTCACCGCGCTGTCCGGGCTGGCTGCCCGCGATGGCATCGCGTTCGACGACATCGCCAGGGTCGAGGTCGCGCTGAGCCGGACTCCGTTCGACATGCACGGCGGTTTCGGGACCTACGAAGCCAAGTTCGAAGCCCTGTTGTCCGCCCACTACGTCGCTGCTGTTTTCCTGCGGGACGGGACCCTGACCCTCGATCAGTTCGAGCCCGCCTGCTACGACGATCCGGTGCTTCGCGCATTCGCGGCAGAACAGGTCGAGGTGCGGCCCGAGCCCGGCCTGGCGGCCGGGGAAGCCACGATCGAGATCAAGATGCGGAACGGCGCCGCATTCAACGGCCGCTGCGACCACCCGCTGGGAACGCCGGAAAACCCGCTGTCCTACACGCAGGTTGCTGACAAGTTCCGGGCCTGTGCCGCCGATATGCTGCCGAGCGGTCGGATCGAGGAGGTCGCGGCAATGGTTGCCGAGCTTGAAACCCTCGCGGACGCGCGGGAACTCCTCGCGATTCTCGGTGGGCCGGCGGGCCTCGCCTGAAAGAGGCGCCGCAAGGCTATGCTGCAGTCCAGCCTCCGTCGACCGGAAGCGTGACGCCGGTCACCATCGACGAGGCGCGGCTGGCCAGGAAAAGCAGGCCGCCGGCAAGTTCAGATGGCTCTCCGAAACGTCCAAGCGGCGTCAACTCCTCGATTTGCTGCACGAGCTCGGGACTCGACTGCATGAAACCGGCACCAAAATTGGTTCGGAAAAACGACGGCGCGAGGGCATTGACCCGTATGCCCCGGCCCGCCCATTCCACGGCGAGCGACCTCGTCAGGTTGACCAGGGCTCCCTTGGTCGCCTGGTAGCCGGCGTGCGGAAACATGCTGTTGCCGACCAGGCCCATGATCGAGGATATGTTGATGATGCGGCCGTCGCCGTGCTCGAACATGTGCGGCGCGGCCGCGCGGCACCCGGCGAAGGCGGCGCTCAGGTTGACTTCGACGATGGCATCCCAGTCCTCGTCAGACAGGTCTTCCGATGGCCCGCGGCGGGCAATGCCGGCATTGTTGACGAGCACGTGCAGTCCACCGAGGACCTGTGCGGCGCTGTCGATGGTCTCGCCGATCGCGCTCCGGTCCGACACGTCGAGGCGCAGTGCGACAGCGTGGCCACCGCCCTCGGAGATCTCCCTGGTCACCGCCTCGGCCGTTGTCATGTCGATGTCGGTCACGGCGACCGAGGCGCCGGCATTGGCGAAGGTCAGCGCGGCGATTCTGCCGAAACCGCTGCCGGCGCCGGTCACGAGGGCGACCTCTCCATCCATGCGGAACAGCTTTTCGACGGCCAAGTCGCTATAGGTGTTCATCGTCGTTTCCTTCCGTGAAGACTTGCTTGCTGCGGCAGTTTCGCCGGCGGGCGTCGCGCACCGGTCATCAGACGATGCGTATCGTCAGCTGTCCGACACCCTCTATACGCCCCTCGATCAGGTCGCCGGCGACAACCGGCGCCGGGCCCTTGGGCGTGCCGGTAAAGACGATGTCGCCGGGCTCCAGCCGGCTGTAGCGGGACAGGCGGGAGACAATCTCGGCCGGCTTCCAGATCATCTGCGAGATGTCGCCCCGTTGGCGTGGGGCGCCGTTGACGCTCAGGGCAATGGTCCCGGAGACCGGATGGCCGATTTCGGAAGCCGGGCGGATGGCGCCAACCGGCGACGCGCCGTCGAAACTCTTGCACAGATCCCACGAGTGCTCGTGGGCGATGCATTCGCGCATCAGGTCGCGGCGGATAAGGTCGAAACCGACCGCGTAGCCGAAGATGTGCTCGGTTCCTCGTTCTGCCGCGATCGAGGCGCCGCCCTTGCCGATGGCGATGACCATCTCGATCTCGTGGTCGAGTTCCGCGGTCGCCGGCGGGTAGGGCAGGTCGTTGCCGTCGGCGATAACCGAGTCAGCGGGCTTGAGCGAAATCCCCGGCACCGGCCCGTCCTGTCCGCCGAGACCGGTCTCGGCAGCGTGATCAGCATAGTTTCGGCCGATGGCGTAGATCCTGCGCACCGGAAACACTGTTTTGGTTCCCGCGATCGCGATGGTCGGCCGTATCCAGTCCGGAACGGCAAGTTTCATGGCTGTAGACCCTCTCTCGGACTGTCCGGCGACCGCACGCTGCCGTTTGTCAGCACCATAGTCGGCATGCTCCCGGCAGCGCAAATTTCTTGCGAAGCTCCGCGGCACCCGGCAGCTTGCTTTTTGGCCTACGGGATATAGTCTCCGGACAGCACGGTGCGGTGCACCTTACGCCTTCAATCGCATGGCAACTGTTTCCAGGTCACATCCTCTCCTCATCACCTGTGGCGACGACAACGGGAAGGGCATACGGCTTCCATTCCCGATCCGCCCCGTGATGCTGGCTGCGGCTGCGTTCGCTGTCCTGTGGTTGTCGTCCTGTACCCAGGGTGGCCCCGGACAGCCGGTCGAGTCGGCTACCCGATCCGACCGCAGCAGTGCCGGGGTTGGCCGTCCGGGATTGGTGGATGCCGCGCGGGGGGACGATGTCAGGCCCTTTCCGCAGCTGGCAGTCGTCCCCGCCCGCCCGCCGGTGCGGGACGGTGCTGAGCAGGACAGGATCTTCGCTGAACTTGTGGCCGATCGTGCCGGCGCGGCCCGGATCTCGGCCGAGATCGGCGGTCGTGCGCTATCGGGCGGGGAGGCCGACGGAGCCGGAACGGATCCCGGGCGCCGGACGGCGCCCGTGCGCATCGGGTCCCCGCCGCCCCGGGTCGCCGCCTCGGTCCGCGCCGCCGAGAGAGGCGTGGTCCCTGGAGGCCCGCTGTTCGTTCCGGCATTGCAGCCTCCGCCTGCGGCGGGAGACGTGCTACCGGGCAATCGGGGCGCTACGGTGCGGTTTGCCTCTGGATCGGCTGACCTCGACGCTGTGGCTCTCGACCTCATCGACGCGGTTGCGGAGGCTTGGCGGCGGCGCGGCGGAACGGTCCGCATCGAGGCGCACGGGCGCGCCGGGCCACCGGCACGGCCGGACATGCATGTGGCGGACCTCGAACTGTCGGTACAGCGGGCCAATGCCGTTACCGGGCGGTTGCTGCGGGGGGGCGTGCCGAAGCCAAGGATCGTGATCGGAGCCGTGGTGCCCGGGACACGGCTGCCGGGCTTGCCGGCATCTTCCGGCGCTGCCGAAACCGAGCGGGTTGAAGTATACTTGTCCAACTAACCGGAAACTTAGCCGCCGGATTCCGGCGGGAATGTCGGGAATGTCGCGATGGAACATGATTTCCACCGCATAAGGCTCTTGCCGCCTTATGTGTTTGCCGAGGTCAATGAAATGAAGGCGCGGGCGCGGTCCGCCGGCAGGGACGTGATCGACTTCGGGATGGGTAATCCCGATCTGCCGACGCCGCCGCACATCGTCGAGAAACTGGCGGAGGCAGCGCAGAATCCGCGCACCCACAGATATTCGGCGTCGCGCGGCATTCCGGGGCTGCGCCGGGCGCATGCGGCCTATTATGCACGCCGCTTCGGCGTCGACATCGATCCCGAAACCGAGATCATCGTCACGCTGGGCTCGAAGGAGGGATTCGCCAGCCTGGCCCAGGCCATCTGTGCGCCGGGCGATTCGGTCATCGTCCCCAATCCCACCTATCCCATTCACACCTTCGGGTTCCTTCTCGCCGGCGCCCTGATCCGCCATCTGCCGGTGGGGCCGGCAGACGACTTCATGCAGCGCTTCGAGCATGCGGTCAGGTTCAGCTTGCCGCCGCCGCTGGCGCTCGTCCTCAACTACCCCGCCAATCCGACGGCGCAGGTCGTCGATCTCGCGTTCTATGAAGAGGTCGTCCGTTTCTGCCGCGACGAGGGAATTTACGTGCTCTCGGACCTCGCCTACTCAGAGATCTTTTTCGAAGATCCGCCACCGTCGATTCTCCAGGTTCCCGGAGCGAAAGAGATCGCGGTCGAGTTCACCTCGATGAGCAAGACCTATTCGATGCCCGGCTGGCGCATCGGTTTCGTTGCCGGCAATCCCCGCATCATCGCCGCGCTGACGCGGATCAAGTCCTATCTCGACTACGGCGCCTTCACGCCGATACAGGTGGCTGCCGCAGCCGCGCTCAACGGGCCGCAGGACTGTGTCGACGAGATGCGGGACACCTATCGTCGGCGCCGGGACGTGCTGGTGGAGAGTTTCGGCCAGGCCGGATGGGACGTGCCATCGCCGTCGGCGACGATGTTCGCATGGGCGCCGATACCCGAAGAGTTCGCCAGTCTCGGTTCGCTCGAATTCTCAAAGTTGCTTCTGTCCGAGGCTGATATCGCGGTCTCTCCGGGACTCGGCTTCGGCGAATACGGCGACGGGTTCGTGCGCATCGCACTGGTGGAAAACCGGCAGCGTATCCGACAGGCGGCCCGCAACCTGCGCCGCTTCCTGGTCGATGCGCGGGTCCCCGCAGATCCTGCGCCGCGCCGCGCAGTGGCTTCTTGACCGCGCCGGTACGGATTGCCGTCGCTGGCCTCGGCACGGTCGGCGCTGCAGCGGTCGGTATATTGCGGTCGAGCCGCGAACTCGTCGCGGCGCGGTGCGGACGTCCGGTCGACGTGGTCGCGGTGTCGGCGCGGGACCGGAACCGGAGCCGCGGCGTGGATCTTTCCGGATGTGCCTGGTACGACGATGCGGCCGCAATGGCGGCCGAGGCCGATGTCGAGATCGTGCTCGAACTGATTGGCGGGGAGGACGGGATCGCTCGTGCCGTGTGCGAGCGTGCGACGGCAGCCGGCCGTCATGTCGTGACCGCCAACAAGGCGCTCCTGGCCCATCGTGGCAGGGAACTGGCCCTGGCGGCCGAGGAGACCGGCGCGGTGATCGCGTGCGAGGCCGCGGTGGCCGGCGGGGTGCCCGTGGTGAAGGCCTTGCGCGAGGGGTTCGCTGGCAACCGGATCTCGCGCGTCTACGGCATTCTCAACGGGACCTGCAATTACATCCTCAGCACCATGCGCCAGACCGGCCGGGGTTTCGACGAAGTACTGGCCGAAGCGCAACGACTCGGATATGCGGAGGCCGACCCCGGTTTCGATATCGACGGCATAGATACGGCGCACAAGCTTGCCGTACTCGCTGCCATCGCGTTCGGGTGTGAGATCGATTTTTCCGGAATTCACGTCGAGGGCATCCGTCAGGTCACCGCCGATGATATCGGCTACGCCGAAGAGCTCGGCTACCGCATCAAGCTTCTCGGGATCGCGAGCGACACCGGCGACGGGATCGAACAGCGGGTGCATCCCTGCATGGTGCCGGTGGACGCGCCGCTGGCTCATGTCGAGGGTGTGTTCAATGCCGTCGTTGCCGAGGGCGATGCCGCAGGCATCGGCATGCTGGAGGGTCGGGGCGCTGGCGCCGGGCCGACCGCGTCGGCGGTCGTCGCCGATGTCATCGACATCGTTCGCGGCGCGAGGCTGCCACTCTTCACCGTGCCGGTGTCGCAACTGCGGCCGGCGAGGACCGTGCCGATAGACCGGCGCACGGGGCCTTACTATGTGCGCCTCACGGTTGTCGACCGTCCGGGAGTAATTGCCGACATTTCAGCGGCGCTGCGCGACGAACAGGTGTCCGTCGAGTCGCTGATCCAGAGGGCGCGCGCCCCGGAGGACGCGGTGCCTGTCGTCTTGACCCTGCATGAGACCCGCGAAGACGCGGTGCAACGCGCGCTCGCGCGCATCGCGGCCATCGATATGGTGGTAAAGCCGCCCTGCATGATTAGAATGGAGAGTCCGTGACGGTCAGTTTCGTCATGGAACGTGTGACGGGAGGCGGTGCTGCATGTCCAATACCGAAAAGATGGACCGGAATCTTGCGCTAGAAGTGGTGCGCGTGACCGAGGCAGCGGCGCTTGCCGCGTCGCGCCTCATGGGGCGTGGTGACGAGCGCGCGGCCGACCAGGTGGCCGTCGATGCCATGCGCGCTGCACTCGATAGCCTCGATATCGCGGGAACCGTGGTCATTGGCGAGGGCGAGCGCGACGAGGCGCCGATGCTCTATATTGGCGAGGAGGTGGGGACCGGCAGCGGTCCCAAGGTCGATATTGCTCTGGACCCCCTTGAGGGCACCACGATCACCGCCAAGGGACTGACCAATGCCCTGTCGGTGATCGCTATCGCCGACCGCGGCAACTTTCTGTATTCGCCCGACACCTACATGGACAAGATCGCGGTCGGCGGCGGATTGCCGGAGGAGATAGTCGATCTGGATCGGGAACCTGCAGACAACCTTGAGAGCCTGGCGGATGCCAAGGGGTGCAACGTCTCGGATCTCGTCGCCTGTATTCTCGACCGGCCGCGCCATGAGGCGCTGATCAGGAAGGTGCGCGAGGCCGGTGCCCGCATCACGCTGATCTCGGACGGCGACATTTCCGGGGTTATCGCCACATCCGAGGAAGCCAGCGGCATTGACATCTATCTGGGCATGGGAGGAGCCCCGGAAGGCGTACTGGCTGCTGCCGCGTTACGGTGCATCGGCGGCCAGATGCAGGGGCGCCTGATATTCCGGAACGATGACGAGCGCGCTCGCGCGCAACGTTGTGGAATTACGGATTTCGATCGCAAGTACGACCTTCACGACCTGGCGGGCGGCGATGTCGTGTTTGCCGCAACCGGTGTGACCGACGGCGCGATGCTGGGCGGCGTCCGCCGGTTTTCCGGTGGAGCGAAAACCCATTCGCTGGTCATGCGCTCGAAGTCGGGAACGGTTCGCTACATCACCGCGCTTCACAACTTCAGCCGCAAGACCGGATTCGATCCGCTGGACCAATGACAGCGGGCGGCCATCACGGGAGCGGCCTGCTGTGACGGGCGCCAGCGGGCCTGCCGTACTGAACGTCGAGCGTTCGGTGCGTGGCCGGAAGTGGCGCGCCCGGCTCGACGACGAGCGGGCGGCGCTGGCGATCGTCCAGGAATACGGCCTGCCCGAAATACTTGCGCGGGTGCTGGCCGCGCGCGGGGTTGCGCCGTCCGAAGTCGCGGGTTTCCTGTCGCCGAAGCTCAGGGACCTTCTGCCGGACCCGTCACATCTCCTTGATATGGACCGTGCCGTCGAACGCGTGGTCGCGGCGATCGTCGACGGCGAACAGATAGGCGTGTTCGCCGATTACGACGTGGATGGCGCCGCCTCGGCGGCGCTTATTGTCAAGTTCCTGTCGGCAATCGGCCGCACCACCAGGGTCTATGTTCCCGACCGCCTGCGCGAAGGCTACGGCCCGAACGTTGCAGCGCTGCTGAAGCTCAAGGCGGAAGGAGTGTCACTGGTGATCACGGTCGATTGCGGCACCACCGCGTTCGAAGCGCTTGACCAGGTGTCGGAGGCCGGTCTGGACGTGATCGTGGTGGACCATCACGTGTCCGGAGAGCGGCTGCCCCGGGCAACGGCCGTGATCAATCCGAATCGTCTGGACGAGACCAGCCCGGTGCCGCAACTGTGCGCCGCCGGCGTTGCTTTTCTTCTGGTGGTTGCCGTCAACCGGGCTCTGCGCGAGCAGTGGTGGTACGAAGAGGGGCACCCGGAACCGGATCTGATGGCTTGGGTGGATCTGGTTGCGCTGGCGACGGTTGCCGACATGGCGCCGCTTACCGGAATCAACCGGGCGCTTGTTCGTCAGGGAGTCGCGGTCATGGGCCGGGGCCGGAATCCGGGTCTGGCATCGCTTTCCCGGAGCGCCAGGCTCGACGGCAAGGTCGAGCCGTGGCATCTCGGCTTCGTGCTCGGACCGCGCATCAATGCCGGTGGCCGCGTCGGCGATGCAGGGCTCGGGGTGCGGCTGTTGACGGCGGCCGACGAGAGCGAGGCATCGGCGATTGCCGCGCGCCTCGATCTGTATAACGGCGAGCGCCGTGAAATCGAGCTCGCGGTCACCGAAGCGGCAGTCGATCAGGCCAGGAGCCAGATGGAATCGGACCCGCTGTTTCTCCTGGTGGCGTCCGAGGGCTGGCATCCAGGTGTGATAGGAATCGTTGCTTCCCGACTCAGAGAGACCTTCGATCGTCCCGCTTGCGTTGTCTCGCTGCACGAGGGTATCGGCAAGGGCTCGGGCCGTTCGGTGCGCGGCGTCGCCCTGGGGCCCGCCGTTGTCGCTGCCCGCGCCGCAGGTTTGCTCATCGATGGTGGTGGCCACGAGATGGCGGCGGGATTCACCGTCCGCGAAGACAAGCTCGGCGAGCTTCACCGTTTTCTTGCCACCCGGGCCGCCGAACAGCTCGGAGACGCCGGCCTCACTCCCGAGATCGGCATCGATGCTGTGGTCACGCCTGGCGGTGTGACGACTGAGCTGATCGAGCAGCTTGAAGCGGCGGGACCGTTTGGACCGGGAAATCCGCGTCCGCGTCTGGCGCTGCCGGCGGTCAGGCCCGCCTATGCCAAAGTAGTGGGCCGCGATCATGTCCGATGCTTCCTTCAGCAGGCTGAGGGCGGAGAGCGCCTCAAGGCCATTGCCTTTCGATCGGCTGGAACAGCACTCGGCAAGATTCTGATCGACAACGCCGGCGCTCCGCTCCATCTGGCGGGGCATCCCGACATAGATTCGTGGCAGGGCAATCGCCAGGCGCAACTGGTGATCGAGGACGCCGCCGTCGCGACATGACGGGGCTGGTCGCAAATCGCCACAGGTGGGATGCCCGGTCGCGCCCGGGCATCCGTCGCTTCGCGAGATCGCCGGAAGATGGTTGAAAGACAGGCGGCCCAACGTCCAGAGCGGACATTTCGGGAACGAGTGATGCGCGCAGCCCGGCTGCGGCTCATTGTACCGGTTGTCCGCTCGCGTCGGAGCCCTGAATATGCGGCAACGGCCGTGGCCACCGGGCTGTTCTGGGCTTTTACGCCGACCTTCGGCATTCAGATGGCGTTGTGCTGCGTGCACTGGTGGATCTCGCGTACGTTCTTCCGCCGCGATTTCAGCGTCGTCATTGCGATGGCGTGGACATGGGTAACCAACGTGTTCACCGTGGGACCCGTTTACTATGTCTGCTTCCTCATTGGGCAGGTCCTTCTTGGAAACTGGCACGACCTGACCGGATACCAGAGATTCCTCGAGTTTCTGCAGACGATGAAGTCGTCGACGGCAAGTGGTCCGAGACTTGTCGACCGCGGCCTGTGGGACGCCTTTTTTGAACTGGTCGTTCAGGGATGGGGGCTTTCGACCGTGGTCGGTTCGATCCCGGTGGCAATCCTGTCCTATCTGGTAGGGTACCAGTTGACGCTGCGTGCGGTGCGCCGCTGGCGGCAGCGGCGGCGGGCGAGGGTTGGAAGACGGCTCCGGCGCCGTGCTGCCCGGGCTGGAGACAGCTGAGCATCCCACCGGTTCGGTGGTGGGCAGGGACGAGACTCGCGCCAGCCACACGGGAGAAAATCGTCCTGATCGTGGGTCAGGGGTTGATTTTTCCGCTGCGCTCGTTTACTTGGCGTTTCCGGCGACCCCATCGTCTAGAGGCCTAGGACATCACCCTTTCAAGGTGAAGACACGGGTTCGACTCCCGTTGGGGTCACCACGATATCGGCCGGGGCTGGAGCGAGCCTTCCGGCAGTGCCGGATTCCGCTCGACTGTATTGACCGAAATGCCGTTCGACAATCCAGCGGGCAGAGGGCACGGGGCGGTTCCTTTTTCGGTCTGCGGTTTGCAGCCAGTGGTCATGCCCTTCGCCCTTTCCATGCCGCTTCCAACTACCTACTCTCTTCTGATCCCGGTAAGGTTCTCTGGCAACAACCGGTAACGGATCACATTGCCTTCATGCAGTCCACGGAATTCATTGCCAACATAGTCAACAACCTGCTTACGGTCGGCCTCCGGGATACCGGCCTCGACCGCCATGGCCCTTATATCGTCCGGTCGGAAGGCTCTCCATTCGAGCACACTGCGCCGGACAGCCTTGCGCACGAAATCGCGATAAGCCAGCGCTGCCTTGTCAGGCGATTCCAGTTCGGCGCGTAGCACTCTGTAGTTCTCGGCCGAGGTGATATAGGAGTCGACATAGATCTCGCGCAAAAGGGACACGTTGTTGAGTTCGTATATGCCGATCAGGCCGTCGATATAGGCGTCGTCATCCATCGTGAGAAAGGACATGGGCGCAAGACCGGCCTTTAGGAGCGGGATGTTGGAGGTGATTCGCGAGGTCCGCTTGTTGATGTCGTCAAAGGCCTGCAAGTACGGGATGTGAACAAGAAGGAAGAAGGATTGCTCGAAAGGGTCGGTGATCGCCGCCGCCTTCTCAACGAGCACGTCATATTCCTCTTCGATCGCGTAGGGATCGTCGAGCGGGTGGTAGCTCGAATGGGAAATGCCCACGGGCATGCGCCGCAGTCGCCCCGCCATCGCGGGATCGGCAAGAAGGCCGTCTGCCAGTAAGGCATGAATGCCAAATATGTCTGGTCGGCTGATTGTAATATTCGCGACATGATCAGCGACGTACTGGATGGCCTCCTTGTGGTTGAGGATCATGACCGCTTCCCTGCGGTCCTTGCCTGAGGCCTCTTCCCCAAAGCGGATTAGTCGCTCGGTCTCCAGGATGTTGTAGGTGTTTCCCTCCATGCGCGATGATGCCCAGGACAGATCGATGAGAAGCCGTTCGAGGATGCGCCGCGCATAGGTTCCGGCCGGGAGTGGCGGCACCGGTCGCCCGGCTTCATGCAGGCGCTGCCGGTCAGCCTCACTGATATAGAAGCTCTTGTCCGGGACATAACAATCGACAAATTCCTTCCTGTAGAGGGCAATCCGCCGCCTGTTGTACGAAGTTTGGAGATGGGCACGCACCACGGCCGCGCCCGCCAGACTGTAGCCCGTAGCCCGAGCCTTGCCGGAAACCTCAAGCCGCCCGTCATCGACAAGCCGTTTCAGGGCGCGCCACACCGTCGGCGAACTGACTTCAGGCGCAACGTTCCGCCGCACATCTTCTCGCCCGGCGCCGGGGACGGCTCCGATGTAGTCAAGTATGCCTTGGTCAGTAAGCGGCATGAAACGATTTCGTACCAAGCTGTGAAACGATTACTGTCCCAATATATATAGGCTTTCTTGGCTCGTCAAGGAATCATTTCAGAAAAAATGAAACGATATGATAGGATCATTCGCCTGCAACGGTAATTTGGCCGGGTGAAACGTTTAAGAGATTGAAATAATTCATATAACATCAATTTTGACTCTATCGTTTCATTTCACTTGAAACGATAAGGCCGA
>JAJEBT010000191.1 GCA_022822405.1 Alphaproteobacteria bacterium | reverse complement strand
CTAACGAATCCCTTCAAGATGTGATTTTCGCGGCCCACTTCGATTGCCTTTCGCGCGAAGCCCTCCAGCCGGAGGCGCTCCGGGAGAGCATTCCGTACCTGCAGGGGAGCAGGACGGTTCAGAGCGCGGAGAACGCCCTGACATGCGTCGTGGATCTTGACGGCGACGTGAAGCTCTCGTTCTTCGGTGGGATCGGCCTCTCCAGAGTCAACGATCCGGACGAAGCCGAAGGCCCCGGCATTCTCGTGGCGTCCCTGCTGGACCTTGCGGCGACCAAGGCGGCCGTGGTCCAGCCGCGTCTGTGCGCAAGGGACTACGTCGACCTGGGCGCGCTGCTGGGTGCCGGGATTTCGCTTTTTCCGGCCGCGCGTTCGCCTGTGTCCCGACGCGACGGACGCTGACTTTGTTGGAACGGATCTCGGCAATGGATTCTGAACTGGCGAACGCTGACCTCCTGGAGGTTGCGCGACGGGTCGTCTGGTTCAAGCCGCCGCACGAAGCGCTGCGCAACCGGGTGCTCTCCCTCAACCATGCGATGACGTACGGCCCTTCCTTTGCCCGCGCCTGTCCGCGGGCAAGTCGTCGCCATGCCCGGACAGGAGCCGCGTCATTCGAGGCTCGTGCGTGCGGAGCGCCGGAATCGCCCGAGGATCCGAAGTGCGTTCCTTTCGACCATGTCACGAACCACTTCCACCGTGGCGCGATGCACGCCCGGCATTTCGACCACCCGCCGCCCGATCTCATGTCCGTTGCGCACGATCCCGTCGACCATCTGTTCGACCCGGCGCTGCATCTGGTGTGCGTTGAGCCCGGACACGCGTGCAATTGCCTCCCAGTGCCTGGGTGCGATGTTCCCGGGCCTGCGCTTTTTCCCCGCGATGTTCTGGGCAAAGTACTGGTTCACGTGATCCCAGGGCAAGACGCACGAAACGTCGTACAAGGGAGCCAGCCGGGCTCCCTTCGCGTTCAGGACCAGCGCGTAGTTCTTGGCATGTGCATCAGTGTTGGCGACAAGAAGGTTGAAGATGACCTGATCAGCAAGCCGAAGCCGCTCTCGCGCGGGCAATCCCTGGGACGCATTGTGCGCGACGCTCCAAGCCCTGTCTCCCATCCCGAGGATGTCGCGCAAGGATGGCCCGCGCAACGTGCCTCGTTCGTATTTCTGCTCCGGAAACACGCCCAACGCCTGAGCAAAGTCTTCCTGGTGCAGGCGGTGAACGCTTCCGTTCGACGCAAATGAGCGGTCGTATCGAACGACAACCAGTGCGGTTCGCCCTTCGGCCCGCAATGTTCCAGTTTCCGCGGACTCGATCCCGCACGCGGCAGCAAGCGACAGGCAATAGGCTTCGTTCTCGACGATTCCCTCCAGACGCGGGTTGTCCGGCTTTACGATGATCGTTGACGGGGCTCCGCCCAACGGGACCGCGACCTGGTCCTCGAGCCCCGGCAGGCCCGGCTTCGGCAGTCCGTCCGGCCCGAGGACCGCGAGGACGGATTTCTGCTGCCCGCCGGCCAAGGAGAGGCGGACGCCGTCCGCACCGGCCAGGAACGGTCGCCGACGCAGGTCTTCGAAATGCCGGTGCAGGGCTCTTTCCGGCTCCGGTTCGCCGTAGAATTCGGTCAGAGGCACGTAATTCCATGCCTGTCGCGGGACCGGGGATCCGAAAGAGAGCGCCCCGGCGGTATCGCCGCCGATCCGCTCCAAGATGGCCATGCTGTCCGATCGAGCGAGTCCCAGGGCGCGCGCGATCACCGCGAGTTGCTGTTCTTCCGGGAGCAGGTTCGCGATCCAGGGATGAACGACTTCGGGTGGGAAAAGGTTCCTTTCGAGGGGCATGGTCAGCGAGATCGGGAAAGCGTCGCGTGTAGCCTGCCACCGGGGTTCGTATCTGAACGAGGGCCTTCCGACGTCCGAGATCTCGACCTGGCCAACACGGAACGTCTCGAAAAAGACGGGAATGTCACTCATTGACTCGTCTCCAGGTCGTAGCCTTCAACGTTGTCAAGAGTTTCCGTTCTGGCCAGATCCGCTCCGGACAGAATCGCCTCCGGATCGATTCCGAGCGCATCCAAGACGCGCTGGCAGGACGAAAGACGGGTGTCCCGCGCCGCGTTCTCAAGATCCGAGATGGTCGGCAGGGCAACTCCGCTGAGAAGGGACAGGTCCGCTTGGCGCAGTCCTTGCCGTATCCTGGCATCTCTTATGATGCGGCCCAATGCCCGGGCGAGAGAGGTGTTTCCGGAAGACGTCATGGTTGTTCATTTCAAAGATATTTTAAATCTGGCATGAAATTCACGAGATTCAAGCCGCATTTCAAATATGTCATAATTTGGTCGACTGGTCGCCACTAAGGCCGACACCTCGCCCTCGGACCCGTTGAATCTGGCTTCACCATGTACATCATTAGAGTTTGAAGGATTTCAAACCGGGGCACGACCGTGAGATCCAGAGCAGAGATTGTCGAACGTAAAAACAGGATCATCGGAGGCCTGAACTAGGCGTTCCTGACGCAGATGGTTTTCGACAGCTCGTTGCGGCTGTCGTTCGGGTCCATGAAGGCGAAGGCCGCCGGCGCGCCGTTGCGGCCGGCCGGAAACCGCAAGCCGTTCGTTTCGGCGACCGTGGGCGGCGCATCGGCGGCGGCGTGATCGCGAGGGTGATGCCGCCGCGTGGCCTGGCTGCTCGCGCCTGCCTGGATCCGGTCACGTGGCCGCCCGGTCGATGCGGCGGCAGACACGGACCGCCCCCCGCTCCTTGCGGATGTCGAAGCCCCCTGCCCTTTCCACCAGCGTGCTCAGGTTCGCGCAGCCGTAGCTGCGCGGGTCAAAGTCCGGAAGCGCGCCCTGGATCCGCTGGCCCACGCTGCCCAGGTTCTCCCACCCGTCGGCGTCGGGCGCCCCGACCGCGTCGGCGATGATCCGCCGCGCCCGGCTCGGCGGATCCTTCTTCTGCGCCGCGCCCCTGGCCCGCCTTCCGCCGCCTCGGGATCGGCCTCCAGGCCGCGGCGACCGACAGCCATGACTTCTTCCAGCTGTCCCGCCTGTCGCGCTGGCATGTCGAAAGCGATGCGATCAAGCTGGCCCTGGCGATCGTGATCGAGGCGCATGCCAAGCTGCCCATGGCCCGGTTCTGGGGAGAGGGGCTGACCGCGTCAAGCGACGGACAGTTCTTCCCGACCACGCGCCAGGGCGAGGCCATGAACCTCGTCAACGCAAAATACGGAA
>JAJEBT010000021.1 GCA_022822405.1 Alphaproteobacteria bacterium | reverse complement strand
TGGGCGCCGGGGAAGTGGAGATCGAACCGGCCGGTGGCATGGCTCGGCCGCGCGTTGGTCTCCGCCCCGTCGGTCCCGTGAAACCGCCCCTCCCAGCTGCCTTCTCCGCTCGTGCCGGTCCCGACCATCCCCTCAGCCTCGCCGGCGAACGCAGCCTCGCCCGCCGTCAGCGGGGCCGCGTTCAGAATCACCCGCCAGCCCTCGAGCGGCTGGCCGGCCTCGTCTTGGAAGGAACCGATCTCGCCGGTCACAGACCCGGCATCCTGCGCGCCGAAGAAATGCGCCCTCAGCGTGGCCTCCGCAGTGAACTCCCCGCTATGGGCGCTGGTGATCTGCCCGCCCGAGGAATCCACTGTCGCGTAAACGCCTGCCGCTGCGCCCCCATAGGTCGCCAGGCCCTCCATTGCCGCCGTCACATTGCCCGAACCCTGCGGGAAGCCCGTGGCATCCGCAAAGGTCTGGAAGCCGGACGCGCCGTCCGTCCCGGCCTCCAGCCACCATCCGAGGTGGAGGATCTCGTAGTCCGGGATCTTCACCGTCGCGCCGCTGTCGGGCACGAACGTCCAGGTCCCGCCCATCGCGGCAGGCGCGCCCCTGTCGTCAAGCGTCACCGAGCAGGCGCTGCCCGAACAGCCGTACATGCCCGCCGCGCCCGCGAACGTGCCTGCGAACGCACGGCCCTCGTCCGCTCCGGTTCCCGTGGTTCCGTAGGTGACCGAGCCGCGCTCGTCCGCCGGCGCGAGCGAGGTCGAGCGAATGACCGGAAGCCAGGCGGGGATGATCGTCAGGCCGGAAGCCGGAACCGTCTCTCCGGCGAGCCCGCTGACCTCTCTCAGCCGGTTCAGGTTCTCCGGGCTGAAGGGGAGCGTCTCCGGCGCCCCGACATCGGCATAGACGACGAGCCGTTCCTTCGCGTCCCCGCGGCCGAACCGGGCTCCCGTCCACCCGGCGATCGGGCGGGGAGCGTTCTCCAGTTCGGTGAATTCGCCGCCGCGGGCGGTGCCGCCCCGCGGTGTGCCGGTCTCCGTCACATCCACGATTGCCGCGGTTCCGTCATGCATCGCCGTCACCGACGGGGCGATCATGTGCAGCGTATCGTCGAAGGCGCCGTCAGCGCCGGTGGTCCGGGCCGCCTCAAGGGTTTCTGCAAGCGCCACCGCGCGTTCTGTCGCCATGGCGTCCACGGCGTCCGTCACCGGGCTCGGACCGCCGCCGCCACCACCGCCGCAGGCCGTGAGACCGAGGATCAGTGCCGCTGCGCAGAATGTCGTAGTCGGGTTGCAATGCAAGGCCATGTCGGGCCCTCCCTTTGGAAGCCGTTCTTCGGCCCGCCGGCGATGCGCTGCGGCGCGTCATGATCTGGCAGGGCGCGTGGCGGGCAACGGTCGCCAGCGGCGGGACTGTCGCCCGATGCAAAACGCCGAATCCCGGCCCGGTGATCGCGAAGACACGGGCGTGCGCGACGGCATGTCGTGGCTTGCCAAAGAACGCGAAGAAAAAAGAGGGTGACGCAATCTCGCGCCACCCTCATCAGGAAACTTCGGGGGTCAGGGTCAGGTTCCCATGGGAACGAGACCCTGCCCTCCTATCGACTACTGCTGCTTGTTCACACCGAAGGCGCCGACCATTTTGCCGTCCTGACCATAGGTCGAGTAGAACGTGCCGGTCCCGACCTTCGGAACGTCGTCGGTGCCGTTGTCCTTGAGAGCACCGGTCCACTGGCCGGCGGCAGCACCCGCCGTGCCGTCGATGGTCCATTTGGTCATCGAGGCGCCACCGGCACCAGCACCGTCGGTACCGTTAATCAGCCCACCGTCGGTGATAGTCTGCTCCATCAGCTCGACGGACCAGTTCCGCGACATGCCGTCGGCGCCCATGAACTGGTCGATGGTGCCGGTGATCATGTCGTCGCCGAAATCGGCCTCGAGCGTCGCCCTCGCGGTGAAGTGGCCGGCGTCGTTCGTTCCGCCCGTCGAACTGCTGAGAGCGTACTTGCCGGCTGCGCCGCCCATGTAGGTCGCCGTTCCCTGCAGGGCCGTGATGCCGGTGGCAGCAGCGACCGTACCCTTGTCATCCACGAATGCGCTCGCGGTCAGGTCGCCGTTCGCGGCCGTGTGGATCCACCAGCCGTAGGAGGCGTAAGTGGCGTCCGGTGTCTCCGTGACCCTGGCTTCCGCGTTGGAGGGAATGAACAGCCACGTTCCGCCGTCAAGTGTGAAGCCCCGTGCCGCTACGGCCGCGGTGCACCCTTCGGCAACCGTGGTGGGCAAGCAACTGAAGGTGCCGCTCACGCCATGAAACATGCCGGAAACGGTGACGAGGTTTTGACCAGACGGCGCTTTGAACGTTTCCGTACCGGCAGTCTTGGTGACGCTTGGAAGCGATATGAGCGCCGCATGGGTAGCGGGAACGATGGTGAGCGCCTTGTTGGCAGCACCGTTACGATCAGCGGCGTCCAGCTGGTACTGGTAATCGCCGCTGTCTGTGACCGCTGCATCACTCCCGAACTTCTTGCCCATCGTCGGCTCGCCGACATTCGAGTAGACGACCGCCTCGTAGGTGCCATCAACGCCTGTGCCGGAGGCCGCGTACTTCTTGCCTGCCCAGCCGTGGAGAGCGGCGACCGTCGTCTTCTTGTCTTCCGTCAGAGCGACGGGCGTGGCCGTGCCGATGCCCACCATGATGCGCGTGTCGACGGCGGTGCCGTTGGCGGGGACGTCAACGTTGTTGTACGCGGCGCCCTGTTCATCGGCAGCGGCCAGAGCAGTACCGGCGGCCGTAGTGTTTGCGACGTCGCCATTTTGCGCAGCTATGCCGGCGTGCAGCTTCGCGGCCGTGGCGGCCATGGCCTCGTTGGCCTTGCGCTGCTCTTCTTCTTCTTCCATCGCCAGGCGCTGCTGTTCGGCTTCCTCGTCGTCGGCGATCTTGCTCTCCAGCGGCCCGACGGGGGCCTCGGCGAGCGCGATCTGCGCGTTGAAGCCGGACTCGTCCGCGTCCGTGAGGGCGTCGGCGTTGTCCGCCAGCGCCTTCTTGGCAGCATCGACAGCCATGCGTGCGGCCTCGACGGTGGCCTTGCTCTGGTCGTCGGTGAGCATGCCCGAGGCGTTCTCTGCAGCCATCACCGCCGCTTCTACCGCGTTCCGCGCCTTGGCGCGGTCGATGGCCGCCTGTGCCATCGCGAGCTGGTCGGCATAGTCGTCGCCCTCGGTGACCAAGCCCTGGGCTGTGGTGAGCAACATCTCGGCGTTTGCGATGTCGTCAGCGGAGCGCATGTCCGCAAGCCCGTTGGCCGCGTCCACGGCATTACCGACCGCCTGACCGAGTTCGGTGGTACGGTCGATTTCGTCGTCTTCAGCCATGCGCGCGGCATCCGCCTCGGCCTTCGCCGTCTCCACCGCCGCGAGGTTGGCCTGTGCTTCGGCAAGGTCATCTGCGGAAGTCGTGGGGTCGGCGTCCAAAGCGTCAACCAGCGCCTGATGATGCGCCACGCACTCGGCCGTCGCGGCTTCGCACATGGCCGCTTCGACCAGCGCCGTCCGCGCCATCCGCGCCGCCTCCTCATCGAGCATCGCCACGCGCTCATCACGCGCCATCTCGAGCTCTCGGAGTTGCTCGACGCTGATGCCGGCCGCTACCGCAGTGTCAATGGCCGCCTGGGCAGCTTCCAGATCCTCGGCGGCCGCGATGGCCTCCTTGGCGTCTTCAACGGCCTGGTTCCGTGCCGCCTGCGCTTCGTCTGCTGCCGCCTGCGCGGCGTCTGCTGCCGCCTTTGCGGCCGCAGCCGCATCAATCTGCGCCTGCTGTTCGGTGGTAAGACCGCCACCGCCGCCACCGCACGCGGCGAGGCCGAGCGCGATTACCGCAGCGCAGCAGATCGTCGTGATTTT
>JAJEBT010000124.1 GCA_022822405.1 Alphaproteobacteria bacterium | reverse complement strand
GTCGAGGACGACTGGGAGAGCCCGACCCTGGGTGCCGCCGGGCTGGGATGGGAAGTCTGGTGCGACGGTATGGAGGTGACCCAGTTCACCTATTTTCAGCAGGTGGGCGGGATCGAATGCGCTCCGGTGCCGGTGGAACTGACCTATGGGCTCGAGCGGCTGGCAATGTACATACAGGGCGTTGAAAGCGTGTACGACCTGGACTTCAACGGTAGCGGTGTCCGCTACGGAGACGTCTTCCACCGCGCCGAGCGCGAATATTCGATCTACAATTTCGAATGCGCGAACACCGACATGCTGTTCGCGCAATTCCGGTTTGCAGAAGAGGAATGCGGCCGGTGTCTTGACCGTGGACTGGCGCTGCCTGCCTACGACCAGTGCATCAAGGCGAGCCACGTGTTCAACCTGCTTGATGCCCGCAACGCCATCAGCGTGACCGAGCGGGCCTCCTATATCGGTCGCGTCCGCGCACTTGCCAGGGGCTGTTGCGAGGCCTGGCTGGACGACGCCGCAGGGGTGCGGACGGCAGCCTGAATAATGCCCGAACTTCTGCTCGAACTTCTCTCGGAGGAAATTCCGGCGCGCCTGCAGGCGCGCGCGGCCGACGAGCTGAAACGCCTTGTCGCCTCGGAACTGGAAGGGGCCGGACTCGCTCATGAGTCGGTCGACGCGCACGTGACGCCACGTCGGCTCGCCGTGGTCGTCGCAGGGGTTCCGGAGCGCCAGCCCGATCTGCGCGAGGAACGGCGGGGGCCCCGGGTCGGAGCGCCCGATCGCGCGATCGAGGGCTTCCTGAAGTCCTGCGGCATTGCGCGCGAGCAGTGCGAGGAGCGTGACACCGGAAAGGGCGTGTTCCTGTTCGCGATCCTCGAGCGTACCGGGGAGGCCGCGGTGGACGTTCTCCCGCGGGTGCTTGCGGCCGCGATCGGACGCATGTCGTGGCCAAAATCCATGCGCTGGAGCGGCGGCCGCGGACGATGGATCCGGCCGCTCCAGCAGGTCATGTGCGTGTTTGACGGCAATGCCCTTCGCATCGAGACACCGGCGGCATTCAAGGACGCAGGGGAGCTGCAATTCGCCACCGGCGGCAACGAGACCGTAGGGCACCGCTTCCTCTCGCCGGCACGCTTTGCGGTCAGCAGTTTTGCCGACTACCGAAGCAGACTCGCTGATGCCTACGTCATCCTGGAGCGCGACCGGCGCAAGGCGATGATCCGCGAAAGCCTGGACGAGTTGGCCCGCACCGAGGGCCTCGTTCCGCGTCGGGACGACGCGCTGCTCGACGAGGTGGCCGGGCTTGTCGAATGGCCGGTGGCATTGTGCGGCAGGATCGACGGGGCGTTCATGGATGTGCCCGACGAAGTCCTGACGACATCGATGAGGTCGCATCAGAAATATTTCTCCCTCCTCGACTCGAATGGCGCGCTGGCGCCGCGTTTCGTCGTGATCGCCAACATCGATACCCCGGACGGCGGTGCGGCGGTCATCGCCGGCAACGAACGCGTGCTCCGCGCACGGCTCTCCGACGCACGGTTCTTCTGGGACCAGGACCGCAAGTCGCCGCTTGAAGCCCGTCTCGACCCTCTCGCCGACAGCGTGTTCCACGAGAAACTCGGTACGATGGCCGCAAAGGCGGCGCGCATCGAGCGGCTGGCGCGCGCGATCGCCGAGTCGATTCCCGGTTGCGATGCCGACGCCGCAGCACGCGCGGCGCGGCTCGCCAAGGCCGATCTCGCGACCGACATGGTGTTCGAGTTTCCCGAACTGCAAGGCGTCATGGGCCGCTACTACGCGCTCCATGACGGCGAAGACGCAGTCGTGGCCGAGGCGGTGCGCGACCATTACTCGCCCGCTGGCCCGGGCGACACCTGCCCGACGGCGCCGGTATCGGTCGCCGTCGCGCTCGCCGACAGGCTCGACACGCTTGCCGGATTTTTCGCCATTGGCGAAACGCCCACCGGATCCCGCGATCCCTATGCGCTTCGCCGCGCCGCGCTCGGCATCATACGCCTGGTCCTCGAAAACCGGCTGCATCTGCCATTCCGCGAGCTGTGCCGCATGGTCGTCGAACAGGCCCGTGCGGCGGATCCGGCTGCCGCGGACCCGTGCGCCGCGGTGCTGCAAGATGGAGGATGGATCGAGGAGCTGTTCAGCTTCGTCGCCGACAGGCTGAAGGTTCATCTTCGCGACCGCGGCATGCGCCACGATCATGTCGCCGCCGCCTTTGCGGCCGGGGATGACGACGATCTTCTCGCCGTCGTCGCACGCACGCGGGCGCTCGCCGAATTTCTCGCCTCGGAGGACGGATCCAACCTGCTGATGGCGCACCGACGCGCCGGCAATATCGTTTCCATCGAGGAGCGCAAGGACGGGACGTCCCACGCCGGGGAGATCGACGACGCGAATCTGGTCCAGTCCGAGGAGCTGACGCTGGCGAGGGAACTCGCGTCTGCCGAGGCGGCGGCTGCCGCCGCAATCGCGGATCGCAGCTATGTCGACGCGATGAAGGCGATGGCCGGGTTGCGTGCGCCCGTGGATCGCTTCTTCGACGAGGTCACGGTTAACGCCGATGATCCGGACCTGCGCGCAAACCGTCTGCGCCTGCTGTCTCGGTTCCGGGCAACGGTGGACAGGATTGGAGATTTTTCGCTGATCGAGAGCTGAACGGCTCAGCGCTCCGGCTCCGCTCCTTCCGTCATCCACTCCGGCGGGCGCGGCGCTATCGGCAGGCCGTTGGCAGTCAGGCGGCCATCTTCCATGCGGTCGCGCCGGAGCATCGCCATGGCGCGACCGCGAATGCCCGAGCGGATCTCGCCGACCTCGACGCGGCCGCTCATGACGGGGGTTCCGTGCGGCGGAGGCGGACCTTCGAAGTCCACGGCAACCAGATGCCTGCGTACGAGTTGGCGATACTTCATGCGGGCTGTCACTTCCTGGCCGACATAGCAGCCCTTTTCGAACGAGACGCCGTTGAGGCGGTCGAATCCGGCTTCGAGGGGCCGTTCGCGCGTGGCAATCAGGTCCGCAGCGCCGTCGGGTATGCCGAGCCGGATCCGCCGGGCCGCATATTGCTCGGCGCTGGCGCGTTCCTGTCCTGGCGGATCGTGGGCGGACAGGTCTGTCGGCACGATGGCGCGATCGCCGAGAGCCGCATGGCGCGGGTCGGTGAAGACGACGCCACCAAGCCACGGTCGGGCCGCGCCTGGGTTTCCGGAGGCCGGCCACACTGCCAGCACCTGCCAACGGTCGCTTCGATCGTCGATGCGGACGTCGGCACGCAACCGATACATGCCGAGACGCCTGACGAGATCGGGTATCCGTCCGGCGTCGCAGTCCAGCAGCAACACTCCGTCGAGGTCGGCGATCAGAAAATCGTGAAGGAAGCCGCCCTGGGGCGTCAGCAGCGCGCCGTAGATCGAGCGCGACGGCGAGATCAGGCCGATATCGTTGGTGATGAGTCCTTGCAGGAAACTTCGCGCCTCGCCACCCTCGAGCGCCACTACTCCCCGCTCCGGGAGCTCGACCCATGTATCGTAGGACATGCGCTCCCCTTCTCTCGTGCGGCTCGCTGCGGGGCGGCCGGTTCCGGTGACGGCGCGCAGGAGGAACTTACCTGTTGTCCGCCCGCCGGTCATCCCCTCGGGTGCCGCCAAGTCATGCACGGCCTGACTCCGGGACGCCGCATCGCGACACGCCCCATGCCGCCCCGGCGCCATCCGGCTTGACCCGTTATACAGGCGTGTCACGATGCCGGCACCGCAAACAGCCGCCAGTTACGGGCCAATGGATGCAGCCTCCCCACCGAACGCCGTCGATGACCGCGAGACGCTTGTCGCGCGTGCGGCAGCGCTCAAGCCGGTGCTGCGCGCGCGCCAGCGCGACGCCGAGCGGGCGCGCCGGATTTCGGATGAAACCATCGACGATCTGAAGTCTGAGGGACTCTATCGGGTTGTCCAGCCGGCCCGGTACGGCGGCCTCGAGACCGATTTCGAGGCGCTGGTGCGCTGCGCCGCGGAAATCGGGGCGGGTTGTGGGTCCACGGCCTGGGTCTATGCGACGGCGGCCCTCCATCAGTGGCAGATTGGCATGTTCGACGATCGTGCGCAGGCCGATGTCTGGGGCGGCGATGCGCTTGCGGTCGCGGCCTCATCCTATTCGCCCGGTGGCACGGCTATCGAGACCGGGGAGGGCTATCGGCTGCGTGGACGATGGCTCTACTGCTCCGGCGTGCTCAACGCTCAGTGGATGATTCTCGGCGTGCGCATAGCCAGGGACGCGGAAACCGAGCCCCACACCCAGGGTTACGTCCTGGTACCGCGATCCGAGTACCGGGTCGAGGACAACTGGGATGTCGTCGGCCTGATCGGCACCGGCAGCAGCGATGTCGTGATCGACGACGGGTTCGTTCCGTCACATCGCATGCTGACCCTCACGGACGCACTATCGGGCAGTCCTCCCGGGGCGTCGGTCAATCGCAGCGACCTGTGGAAGGTACCGTTCTTTGCCGCCGTGACGATCTGCCTGTGTGCGCCGGCAATGGGCATGGCGCAGGGCGCGCTGGAGACCTATATCGAACAGGTCGGGAGTCGCAGGACCAGGGGTGCGGCTCTCAGCCAGCCGCAGCGGATGGCCGACTTCCCCACCATTCAGACGCGCGTCGCCGAGGCTGCAGTGGCCATCGACGGCGCGAGGCTCCTGGTGCTCTCGGACTGTGCTGACATTCTCGCCGTCATGGCGTCGGGACGCCCGCTGACGGAGCGTCAACGGGCGCGCAACAAGGGAGACCTGAGCTACGCGGTGAGGCTTGCCCGTCGGGCGGTCGATCTGCTTTTCGAGAGCGTCGGCGGCGCCGGGCTCTCGAATGACGGTCTGACCCAGCGCTTCTGGCGCGATCTCCATGCGGCGTCGAAACATATCAGCCTGAACTGGGACATGTGCTCGACCCTCTATGGCCGGGTGCTGCTCGGTCTGCCGGCGGGGACAGCCCAGTTCTGATCCGGCGGTTGCCGGATGGCGGTTCGGCGACGGCGCGACCGGTCCGAAATCAGGCTTTGCGTACGAGAAGCCTGTGGACGGTAGCGGTGGACGTGGGTGGTTCTGCGGCAAGAGAGAGGATATCGTGGCCCAGTTCGGAGAGCGATTCGGGCACGTTCCGCAGCGGTTCGGCGCCGGCAAGGCGAATTTCGAGGATTTCGCCAGACCTCATCTTTTCAATCTCCAATCTGGTCCGTACATACGTCATCGGACAGACATCTTCGGTGATATCGATAAATCGATTCGGTCTCGTAGGTTTCATTCTTGTCAAGTAAAGGAAAATCTGATGTATTGCAACGATATCCAATGTGGTATAGATTACCCATTGTCGCTTTGACAATGGTTGAACAGGGATCGAGACTATGAGTGATGAGACAACACCCGAAGGTCAGGATATTATCGGCTGGACGGCCGAAATTGTTGCTGCGCATGTTAGCAACAACAGTGTGACGGTTCAAGAAATGCCGGACCTTATCCGGACGGTGCATGATTCGCTTGCCAAGCTGTCTGGTTCCCCGCCCGAGGAAAAACCCGAGCCGAAAGTTCCGATCCGCAGTTCGGTGCGGCCCGACTATATCGTCTGCCTAGAAGACGGCCGCAAGCTGAAGATGCTCAAGCGGCATCTGGCAACTGCCTACGGTATGACTCCCCAGGAATACCGCAAGAAGTGGGGTCTGCCGGACGACTACCCGATGGTTGCGCCGAAATATGCCGAACAGCGCAGCGAACTTGCCAAGCGCATTGGGCTCGGGCGGCAGCGTCGCCGCAGCGATGTCCCGGGTGCTGTGCCCACTACGCCGCCGGTTGCGGAGTAGCCGAGAGAGCCGAGCCAGGGTGGGGTGCGGTCCACCGGGCTGCACCTCTCATTGACTGTTCGGTGCAGGTCGCCTAACCTTTCCGAAAGGATGGGGCATGGCATCTTCGATCGAGGACTTGTGCAGGGACAAGGGGCTTCGGATAACCGGCCCTCGGCGGATTATCGCTCAGGTCCTGTCGGATTCCGACGACCATCCGGACGCCGAAGAACTGCATCGCCGGGCCAGCGCCGTCGATGACCGTATCAGCATCGCAACCGTCTATCGCACGCTCAGGCTTTTCGAAGAGGTCGGAATTCTTGAGCGGCATGATTTTCGCGACGGGCGCGCACGCTACGAGACGCTGAGCCGCGGCGAAGGGCACCATCACCACATCATCAACATCCGTACCGGCGAGGTCACGGAGTTCGAGGACGAACAGCTAGAGGCGATCAAGCGCGGGATCGCCGCCAACCTCGGTTTTCGTATTGTCGGCGAACGCCTGGAACTCTACTGTGTGCCGGTCGAGACCGACGATGATGCGACATGAGCAGGGGCAGCCTCGCGGCCGTTCTCCCGCAGGGGACAGTGCTTGACCTTCGGCGCTGACGATGCCGCCGCAATCTTCGAACCCGTCCTTGTCGGAGGACTCGAGGGGCGGCTGGCGCGGACGGACGAAGAGGTCGCGGCCGCCCAAGCTTTGCGCTACCGCGTATTCTACGACGAGATGGCGGCGATACCATCGGCGGAGGTGGCCGAGTCGCGCCGCGATTTCGACAGGTTCGACGACTTCTGCGACCATCTCCTGGTCGTCGACGCCAGCCGCGACGACCTGCCCAGCGGTGTCGTCGGCACCTACAGACTTCTGCGCAGTTCGGTGGCCGCGCAGCACGGCGGCTTCTACTCTTCGGACGAGTTCGAGATCGGCAGCGTCATCGACCATGCAGGCGAGACGCTTGAACTCGGCCGGTCCTGTGTCGAGCCGGAATACCGCACACGGTCGGTCATGCAACTGCTGTGGCAGAGCATCGCCCAGTATGTCTTTCGTTACGGCATAGAGATCATGTTTGGCTGCGCGAGCATGCCGGGAACCGAGCCGGCGCGGCTTGCCTTGCCGCTGTCCTATCTCTACCATTTTCATCTCGCGCCGCCGGACATGCGCCCGCAGGCGATTGCCGGACGGAGGGTGGACATGCAGATCCTTCCCGCCAGCGACATTGACCGCCGTCAGGCGGTCACCGAACTGCCACCGCTGATCAAGGGCTACCTGCGCCTCGGGGGATTTGTCGGTGACGGTGCGGTCATCGATCATGCCTTCAATACCACCGACATCAGTATCGTCGTGAAGACCGATCTCGTGACCCGGAAGTACTACCGGCATTATGAACGCAGCAGTGGTTGGGACGCGGGAGGCCGGGCCGAAGGCACGGGCTCATGAGTTCGCCGCTTCGCGCCCTCGGCCGCGTACTCGTCTACGCGATCCTGACTTTCATACTTCTGCCCGTGCAGGTGATTGCGGTGAAGGCGAACCTGCGCCTCGCGACCACGCTACCCGTCTTCTATCACCGGCTGTGCGCGCGCATCCTGGGGTTTTCCATCCGCACTCATGGCCGCGCCGAGACCGACGGGCCGTCCCTCTATGTCTGCAACCACATCTCCTATGCCGATATTCCGATACTGGGGGCATTGCTGCCGGCCTCCTTCGTAGCCAAGAGCGAGGTTGCGACCTGGCCTTTCTTCGGCACGCTGGCGCGGCTTCAGCGCTCCGTCTTCATCGACCGCCATGGCCGCCGGGCGACCGAGCACCGGGACGAAATGGTGCGGCGCCTCGAGACCGGCGCCAATCTGATCCTGTTTGCCGAGGGCACCAGTTCGAACGGCAATGTCGTGTTGCCGTTCAAGAGCGCCCTGTTCAGCGTCGCCGAGATCCGGCCCAGCGAACGGCCGCTTCCCGTACGGCCGGTGTCGATCGCGTATACCCGTCTCGACGGAATGCCCATAGGACGGGCAATGCGTCCGCTCTTCGCGTGGTACGGGGATGCTCCACTGCTGACCCATTGCTGGTCGGCCGTGGGCCTGGGCCGGATAACCGTCGATGTCGTGTTCCATGAACCGGTGACCATCGAACAGTTCGGTTCGCGCAAGAAACTCGCCGATCACTGTTTCGAAGTCGTCTCGGAAGGCGTGTCGGCGGCCAACTCGGGCCGCCTGGAACTGCTCGCTGGCCCGAACGGGCAGGCGAGGCCCGCGGAACGGTCCGAAACGCCCAGGCGTGCCGCCGCACGGCCGGGTTCGGAAGGGGTCGCGGGCGGGACTCCACTCGCAGCCGCCCCGGCCCGGACTGTCGGCAGCGAGGAGGTGGCACCGGACAAGGCGCTGTCCCAATCCGGAAGTCCGGCCGGATAGCGCCTTGACAGCCGTTCCGACTGTGCTAGATGAAGATTCCGTTTCTTCCGCATGCCATCCCGCGTTCGCCGCTGCCGGGATCACGCGTCGCGGGAAAGGACCGGAGGTGATGAGCGCTGATGCAACGTCGAAGCGGAGCTGGTTCGTGAGCGCCGACGGGGTTCAACAAGGAGAAGTCGCACCGGCGGCATGATGCTCCCTTGACGAAGAACGTCCATATCAAGAGCTACGGCTGCCAGATGAACGCCTACGACGCCACCCGCATGGCGGACGTGCTGGCGCCGCTAGGCTATCGTCGGGTCGATGATGCCGGCGATGCCGATCTTGTCATTCTCAATACCTGTCACATCCGCGAGAAGGCTGCCGAGAAGGTATATTCCGAACTCGGGCGTCTGCGCGCCATGCGTGACCGGCCGGATGGCGGGCATAGCGACTTCATGATCGGGGTGGCGGGTTGCGTCGCCCAAGCCGAGGGCGGTGAAGTCCTGCGCCGGGCACCCTATGTCGACCTGGTGCTTGGCCCCCAGACCTATCACCGGCTTCCGGAGATGCTGGCCCGCATCGCGCGCGAACGGACGGCGGGCGAGGGTGACGGCGCGCGCGCAGGACGCGGAATCGTCGATACCGAGTTTCCGCCCGAACCCAAGTTCGATTTCCTGCCCGGGTCCAGCGGTCAGGGGCCTTCGGCGTTCCTGACCGTCCAGGAAGGGTGCGACAGGTTCTGCGCCTTTTGCGTCGTGCCCTATACGCGCGGCGCCGAATACTCGCGCCCGGTCGACGCAGTACTCGACGAAGCCCGTAGGCTGGTGGCCGCCGGCGCGCGGGACATCACGCTGCTCGGCCAGAACGTCAATGCCTATCATGGCTTGCTGGCCGACGGCCGCGAGTGCAGTCTTGCGGAACTGATCCGGCGAATGGCAGACATTCCCGGGCTGCTGCGCCTGCGTTACACGACGTCGCATCCCCGAGACATGACAGCCGATCTAATTGCCGCGCATCGCGATGTGGGCAAGCTCATGCCGTGGCTTCACCTGCCGGTCCAGTCCGGTTCCGATGCGGTTCTCGAGGCCATGAACCGCCGCTACCGGGCCGACGAGTATCTGCGCATAGTCGACGATCTTCGCACGGCGCGTCCGGACATCGCGCTGTCGTCGGATTTCATCACCGGCCATCCGGGGGAGAGTGACGCGGACTTCGAGAAGACGCTGGATCTGGTGCGGAAAGTCGAATATGCGCAAGCCTACTCCTTCAAGTTCAGTCCGCGGCCGGGGACGCCGGCGGCGGCGATGGAGGATATGGTCGACGAGGATGTCGGGAACGAACGCTTGCAGCGTTTGCAGGCATTGCTCGCGGATCAGCAGCTCAACTTCAACCGCCGGTTCCGCGACCGCCGGGTTCCGGTGCTGTTCGACCGCCGCGGGCGCCGGAAATCGCAGCTTGCCGGGCGCAGCCCTTGGATGCAGGCAGTCCACGCGGACTTTGCGAGCGTCGTCGAGGCCGACGAGGCCATGGGGCGGGTCATCGATGTCGAGATCACGGCCGGGCACGCCAACTCGCTTGCCGCCCGTGTCGTCGACACCGGGGGCGAAGCATCATCAGGGGTGGCGGCTGCTTGAGACCGGGCCTGACATCGAACGGCGTCGCGGAGCCGTTGTTTCTCGAATTCGATGATAATCGGCTCCTGCCCATGCTGTTTGGCGACTTCGGGCGCCATCTTGCGCGCCTCGAGCAAGGGCTGGGCGTGTCGATTTCCTCGCGCGGCAATAGTGTCACGATATCCGGCGCGCCGTCGATGGTGGCGGCTGCCGGCAAGGCCCTTCAGGCGCTCTATGTCCGCCTGACCGGGGGAGAGGAGATCGACATGGCGGAAGTCGACGCCGCAATCCGTCTCGCGCGCAGCGCCGGCCAGTACGACGCTGACGAGGAACCGCCGCTGTTCGACGCTGAGATTGGAATTCGCACGCCGAAGCGGCGGATTTCCCCGCGCTCGCCGGGTCAGGCGCACTATCTGCGGGCCCTGCGCGAAACCGAGCTGGTGTTCGGGGTCGGCCCAGCGGGGACCGGCAAGACCTACCTCGCTGTCGGCATGGCGGTGTCGTTCCTGGTTTCCGGCCGCGTTGACCGGCTGGTGCTGTCCCGTCCGGCGATCGAAGCGGGCGAGCGGCTCGGTTTCCTTCCCGGCGACATGCGCGACAAGATCGACCCCTATCTGCGGCCGCTCTATGACGCGCTGTACGACGTCATGGGGCCCGACCAGGTCGATCGTCGCCTCGAGAGCGGACAGATCGAGGTTGCGCCGCTTGCCTTCATGCGCGGCCGCACCCTGTCCAACGCATTCGTGATCCTCGATGAGGCGCAGAACACGACCGTCGTGCAGATGAAGATGTTCCTGACCAGGCTTGGCGAGAACGCACGCATGGTCGTTACCGGCGATCTCGGTCAAGTCGACCTTCCGCCCGGAGCGGTTTCCGGACTTCATCATGCGGTCAGGACGCTGGACGGGATGGCCGGCGTCGCGACGACCCGTTTCGGCACCGACGACGTCGTCCGTCACGAACTCGTGTCGCGGATTGTCGAGGCCTATGATGCGGACGGCAGCGATCGTGAGGGAAATGCCTGACCTCGTACCGGTGGTTGATCTGAGGATCGACGACGATTCGTGGCGCGATCCGGAGCTCCAGGTTGCGGCAGTGGTCCGGGCGGCGGCGGTCGCGGCGCTTGCCGAAGCCGGCCTGCAGGGCACCCGGGTCGAGGTGAGCGTCCTGCTGACCAGCGACGACGAGATGGCGCGGCTGAACGCCCGTTGGCGGGGCCGGGCGCGGGCGACCAACGTCCTCTCGTTCCCTGCCCTCGACAGGGCGGCGTCCGGCGCCCGCGGCGGCTTCCTTGGCGACATCGCGCTTGCTTTCGGAACCTTGGCGAGGGAGGCGCGGGATGGCGGCATGACGCTCGCCGATCATGTCAGCCACATGATGGTTCACGGCATCCTGCATCTTCTCGGTCACGATCACGAGACCGATCGCGAGGCGCGGGAGATGGAGCGGCGCGAGGCGCGGGCGCTGGGCGCGCTCGGCATCGCCGACCCGTATGGCGATCAGGGGGCGCCGATGCGGCGCGAACCGGCATGAAACCTGGTTCCGGCGGCCAGCGGCGCGGCGGCCAGCGCGACGGTGCCGGCGAACGGACGCCGCGTTTCCGCGATGCCCTGCGCATGCTGTTCCGATCACGCAACGGCAGCGACGATCTTCGTGACACCATCGAGGAGTTGATCGAGCAGGAGGACACGCCGCAGGCGGAATATGCCGAGGAACTGGTGCTTCTCCGCAATGTCCTCAGCATCCGCGACGTCACCGTGGACGACGTCATGGTGCCGCGGGCAGACATCGTCGCGGTCGCCGTGGATTCGTCCTTCGATGAGGTCGGAGCGCTGATGAGCGATTGCGGGCATTCGCGGCTGCCGGTCTACAGGGACAGGCTGGACGATGTCATCGGCATGATCCACATCAAGGACCTCCTCGCTGGCCGCAACGGCGACCGGCCGGGCGATGTCACGGCGATCATACGCGAACTTCTCTTCGTGGCGCCGTCGATGCCGGTGCTGGAATTGCTGCTGCAGATGCGGGTAAAGCGGGTCCACATGGCGCTTGTGGTCGACGAGTTCGGCGGCATCGACGGCCTCGTGACCATCGAGGACTTGGTCGAGGAAATCGTGGGCGAGATCGAGGACGAGCATGACGACGAGAACCGTCCGCGCCTGATTCGCCGCGGCAGCGGCATGATCGACGTCGATGCCCGGGTGGAAATCACCGACTTCGAGGACGAGGCCGGGGCGTTCCTGACCAGCGACGAGCGGAACGAGGATTTCCACACCGTGGGCGGGCTCGTGTTCTATCTGGCTGGCCATGTGCCGCGGCGCGGCGAGATCGTCCGTCACCAATCAGGTATCGAGTTCGAGATTCTCGACGCCGATCCGCGCCGCATCCGCCGCATGCGGGCCACCGGGGTTCCGAACGCCCCGGCCGCGGATGACTGCTGATCCGGAGCTGGCGGCCGGCCGCATCGGGACTCTCGCCCGGCGCGTCGGAGATCTCCGGGGCTGGCGGCGCTGCCTGGTGGCGGTCGGGCTCGGCGTCTCTGCGGTTGCCGCCCAGGCGCCGCTGCATGTCCTGCCGGGCCTCGTCGTCGCCTTTTCCGGGCTGGTGTGGCTTCTTGACGGCGCCGGCCGCCGCCGCAGGGCGTTTCTAGACGGCTGGCTGTTCGGTGTCGGTTATTTCGCCGCCGGCTTGTACTGGGTGGCCAATGCCTTCCTCGTCGAGGCCGCCCGCTTCGCCTGGATGATACCGGCGGTGGTTCTCGGCCTGTCCTGCGCCCTCGCGCTCTTTGCCGGCATGGCGACCCTCGTGGCGCACCGTTTTCGGCTGTCGGGGATCATGCGGATCTGCCTGCTGGCGGCGGCGTGGGCCGTATTCGAGTGGTTGCGGGGCTGGGTGTTTACGGGCTTCCCCTGGAACTCTGTCGGGGCTGTCTGGGTCGCGGTTCCACCGGTTCTTCAGGCGGCGGCATGGATCGGCGTCTACGGGTTGTCGATGGTCACGGTCTATGCGGCCGCCGCGTTCGGTGCGCTCGCCGCGCCGGGCCGCCTGAGATGGCCTGCTGCGGTTTCCGGAGTCCTTCTGCTGGCAGCATTCGGCGCGGTGGGTGCCATCCGCCTTGCCACGGCGCCGGACGGGACGGTGCCGGAGGTCCGCCTGCGCATCGTCCAGCCCAATATCGACCAGCGCGACAAGATTCGCAGTGATCGTCGGCAGGCCGGACTCCGCCGTCTCGCCCTGATGAGCATGGAGAATGCCGGCGGCCGCGCGACCCATGTGATCTGGCCGGAGGCTGCGGTTCGGTTGTCGATGCTGGCCGACCCGCGGAACCGGTCGCTCGTCCGGGCGGTCGTGCCGAGGGACGGCTTGCTGGTGACCGGCGCGGTAAGGGTGCGCCGCGGTCCGGGCGGGCGGGCGACCGCGGCCTGGAACAGCGTTGTCGCCGTCGATCACGATGGCGGCTTGGCCGGAAACTACGACAAGCATCATCTGGTTCCGCTCGGGGAGTATGTGCCGCTGCGCGGCATATTGCCGCTGGCCAAGCTGACCCCCGGACGGATAGATTTCTCGCCGGGTCCGGGCCCGCAAACGCTGGATCTGCAGGGGCTGCCGCCGTTCAGCCCGCTGATCTGTTATGAGGTGATCTTTCCGGGCGCCGTCGTTGCTTCCGGGAAACGCCCGCGGTGGCTTTTGAACGTGACCAACGATGCGTGGTTCGGTTACAGCAGCGGACCGTATCAGCATTTTGCGGCCGCGCGCATGCGCGCCGTCGAGGAGGGGCTGCCGCTGGTGCGCGCGGCCAATACCGGGATTTCTGCCGTCGTTGACGCCTATGGCCGGGTCGTGCATCGGCTCGCCCTCGGAGAGCGCGGCGTGATCGATGCACCGTTGCCGAGGGTGGCCCCGGGGCCGACCCTCTACGCGCGATTCGGGGACATTCCGGCAGCGGTAGCGGCGACTTTGATTTTCGGCGGGGGTTTGGTTATGTACCGGCGCCGGGCCGGGAACGGAGCAGCGGGACGTCTTCGCCCGGCGGATGACGAAGCCGGGTCTCCGTGACCGAAGCCGAGTGGCGGAACGGTCCTGCGGTGGTGGCCGGCGATGTATGTCCGGAACGTCGGATCATGCTGTGGTAACGCGCCGCTAGGAGATCTCCAGTGACACGAGGCAATTTTCTCTTTACCAGCGAATCGGTATCCGAAGGGCATCCCGACAAGGTCTCCGACCGGATTTCGGATGTCGTCGTCGACGCCTATCTCTCCGCCGATCCGCTGGCCAGGGTGGCGTGCGAGACGCTGACGACGACCAACCGGATCGTCATTGCCGGAGAAATCCGAGGACCTGAATCGGTATCCTCGGCGCTGGAGGGGTTGGTGCGCGACGCCGTCAGGGACATCGGATACGAGCAGGACGGGTTTCACTGGGAGCAGGCGAGTTTCGAGAATCATCTGCACCAGCAGTCCGGCGACATAGCGATGGGAGTCGATGCCGCGGGCAACAAGGACGAAGGCGCGGGAGACCAGGGCCTGATGTTCGGCTACGCGTGCAGCGAGACGGATACGCTGATGCCGGCCCCGCTCCATTACGCCCACAGGATTCTGAGTTCGCTTGCCGAGGCCCGGCATGCTGGTGCCGAGCCCGGCCTTGGACCCGATTCGAAGAGCCAGGTGACGCTCGAATACGAGGACGGCATCCCGAAGCGGGCAACATCGGTGGTCGTGTCGACGCAGCATGACGAAGATCTGGATGCCGACCAGGTGCGCGAGATCGTCCGCCCCCATGTCGAGAAGGTCTTGCCCGACGGCTGGATGTGCGGCGAGGAGGAATTCTACGTCAACCCCACCGGTCGCTTCGTCATCGGCGGCCCGGACGGCGACTGCGGACTCACCGGACGCAAGATCATCGTCGACACCTATGGCGGCGCCGCGCCGCATGGCGGCGGCGCGTTTTCCGGCAAGGATCCGAGCAAGGTCGACCGTTCGGCGGCCTATGCCGCGAGATGGGTTGCCAAGAACGTCGTTGCGGCCGGGCTCGCCGACAAGTGCGTCATTCAGGTCTCCTATGCCATCGGGGTATCGAAACCGCTCTCGGTCTATGTCGACACCTACGGGACGGCGACCGTCGACGAGGATCGCCTCGCCGACGTGATCCGGAAGGGCGATGTCGTCGATCTCTCGCCCCGGGGAATTCGCGAGCGGCTGAATCTTAGCCGCCCGATCTACGGGCGCACTGCAGCCTATGGCCATTTCGGACGCGAGCCCAATGATGACGGCGGTTTTTCGTGGGAGCGGACGGATCTCGTCGACGACCTGCGATCCGCGCTTGCGTGAGCGATCGGGCACGCCCGCGCCGCGCCGCCGGATACTCTACGGCCGCCGCCGTGGCCGGCGGCTCCGCTCCGGCCAGCGCGAACTCGTCGGCCGCCTGCTGCCAGCGCTTGACATCCGGTTGACGCCGGGAGAGCCGGTTGCGCCGGCGGCGTTGTTTCCTTCCGAGGTTGACGATATCTGGCTCGAGATCGGGTTCGGCGGCGGCGAGCATCTCGCTTGGCAGGCGTGCCGGAATCCCGGCATCGGCATGATCGGATGCGAGCCGTTCGTGAACGGTGTGGCGAGGCTTCTTGCCGAGATCGAGGCGCGGAACATCGGCAATATCCGCCTCTTCCGCGATGACGCGAGACTCCTCCTTGCCGAGCTACCGGAAGACTCGATAGGTCGCATCTTCATCCTGTTTCCCGATCCCTGGCCGAAGGCGCGCCATCACAAGCGCCGCATCGTCTCGGAGCCGGTGCTGTCGCATCTCGCCCGCATCATGCGCGACGGTGCCGAGTTGCGGATGGCCACAGATGATCCGGGGTATCTCGAGTGGATCCTGGATCATGTCGACGGCCACGAGGTTTTTACGGAAGTATCCGGGGCAGACCGCGGGAACCGGACAGCCGACTGGCCGCCGACCCGTTACGAACGGAAGGCCGCGGCGGCCGGGCGCGCCAGCGCCTTCCTTCGTTATTCGAGGCGGCCTCGCAGACCGTCCTGACGCTGGCAAACCTGCCGCAGGGGATGGCCGCGACGATCCGGCAACCGCCGCCCGGACGCTGTATGCTGGTCGAGTCCGTCCGCCGTCAGCATGTCTGCTCGCGCGCGTCGACAAAACGGGACGCCTTGATCGTGTTTTCGAATGTCCGGGCAAGCGTCCCGGTTTCCAGGATCTCGACCTGCGGCGTGATCTCGAAACTGTGCCGGATTCCGGCTACAAGTTCCCTCTCCAGCTGCTCGGGATCCTGGCCCCGCCTCGCTTCCGTCCGCACCGTCAGGATTTCCAGACCGCTGGGGCCGGTCGACAGCACGCCCTGAAAATCGCCGACGCCTTCAACGGAAAACATGTGGTCTTCGAACTCGGCATGGTTCACGTTGACGCCGCGGATCTTGAAGAATCCGGTCGTGCGGCGGCTGTGCCGGATCATGGGAAACAGTTTGGCCTCCCGTGTGCCGCTTTCGCCGCGATCGATATATGAGACGATATCGCCGGAATTCCAGCGCAGGAACGGCGTTGCGTGGCCGGTATAGAGCGGGGTCACGCACAACGTCCCGGTTTCACCATGCGGTACTTCCCGTCCGCTTTCGGGATCGACGACCTCGATGTGGAACATATCGGTCCAGATATGTATGCCGTCATGGGCCGGCCCTTCTGCTCCCATCAGGCCGGCTTCCGACATGCCGAACACGTCGAAGACCTCGGCGCCCCACATGTGCTCGAGCTTGCGGCGCTTCGCTTCGGACAGTGTTTCGGCCGAGGTGACAATCCTGGTGACGGTGCTGGCGGCGAGGTCGATGCCTTCGGCGTCTGCCAGGTTGGCGAGATGCAGGGCGAAGCTGGGCATGGCGATGAGCACGGTCGGCTGCAGCACCGAGATGAGCTCGATCTGCGTCGCCGACGGGACGGCAGTGCCGGAGCCGATCCAGCTCATGCCGATTCCGTAATCGTGCGCGCTCCGCGCCCAGATCTGGCCGGCGGGATGGATCCCGATCGGGAACGAAATATGGCACAGGTCGCCGGTACTGATGCCGATGCACGGAAACGAGCGGCCCCAGGAGAGAAGGCCGTATGTCACGTCCTCGAAGGTGCGGGGATAGAACACTGGGCGGCCGGTGGAGCCTCCGGAGCGCCAGTATTCCGAGATCTCTCCGGATTCGGCAATGCTGATCTGTTGCAGAAACTCGTCATGGTTCCACTGGCGCAGCGTGTCCTTGTCGATGATCGGGATCTTTGCCCACTGATCTGGATCGTCCAGCCGCTCGGGATCGATGTCGTCCAGTCTGCCCCGGTACCATCGTGCCTCGCGGGCGCGCGCGAACTGGACGCGCTTGCGCACGCTCTGGATGCGGGCGATGTGCTCGCGCGAGGCCGGGAGGGTCCTGTCCGGCTGGTATTCGGGTGGTTCTGGCATTGCCCTTCAGAGGTGCGGTCCCGTCCCTTCACACGGAACGGGCAGGCGGTATCCTGCTTCTGCGGAACAATAGTGATGCCGGACCGGCGGCGCAATTCTGGCGGGGGCAGGCAATGGACATCGTGATCGCGGGTGGCGGCCCGGGCGGGCTTTATTGCGCGCTCCTGATGAAGAAGGCGATTCCTGCAGCTCGCGTCCGGCTCTATGAACGTAATCGCGCCGATGACACGTTCGGTTTCGGTGTCGTGTTTTCGGACGAGACGCTCGGCAATTTCCTCGACCGCGATCCCGAGAGCCATGCGGCGATCACGAACGTCTTCGCCTACTGGGACGAGATCGACATGCATTGGGGCGGCCGGGTCGTGCGCACCGGAGGGCACGGTTTCTGCGGCTGCGGACGGGTCGAACTGCTGCGCATTCTGCAGCGCCGCTGCCATGAGGTCGGGGTCGAGCTTTACTTCGAGACCGAGGCGCCGGACCCGTCGAGCCTGGAGGGCGTCGACCTGGTGGTCGGTGCGGACGGCATCAACAGCAGCATCCGCGAAGCCTACAAGGATCATTTCCGGCCATCGTTCGACCTCAGGCGCAACCATTTCGTCTGGATGGGAAGCGACAAGCCGTGCCCCGCATTCTCCTTCCAGTGGGCCGAAGACCGGCACGGGATCTGGGTGCTCGGCGAATACCAGTACAGCGATCGCATGGCGACCTGGATCGTCGAGGCGCCCGAGGAGACGTGGGAGAGTGCGCGCCACGAGGTAGCGCATCTCGACGGGGACAGGTTGGTCGCATGGATGGAAACGCTCTGGAAGGATTATCTCGGCGGCCACCGGCTCTACGCCAACCGGTCGATATGGCGGCGTTTTCCGGTGATCCGCTGCGAACGCTGGTACCGCGGCAATATCGTGCTCATAGGGGATGCGCTGCATACCGCGCACTATTCGATCGGCTCCGGCACCAAGCTCGCGATGGAGGATGCGATCGCGCTGACCGACGCCCTGGTCGAGACCGGCGCCGTCGCTGACGCTTTGCCGCGTTTCGAAGAGACGCGCCGGGCCGAGGTCGGGGCGACACAGCACGCGGGAGACGTCAGCGTCGTCTGGACAGAGGATCCGCGACGCTACGCCGGTTTCACGCCGATCCAGGCGACCTATTCGATGCTCACGCGGGCGAAGGCGGTGACCCACGAGAATCTGCGTCTGCGCGACGCCCGCTTCGTGAGCGAGGTCGAGAACTGGTTTGCCGCGGAAGCGGGCCATGTCGGTTCCGGAACACGGGCTGCCGCGCCGCCGCCCATGTTCGTCCCCTTCCAGCTTCGTGACATGTCGCTGGAGAACCGGGTTGTCGTGTCGCCCATGGACATGTATTCGGCCGAGGATGGCACTATCGGGGACTTCCACTTCGTGCATATCGGGGCGTTCGCGCATGGCGGCGCCGGTCTGATCTTCTCGGAAATGGCGTGCGTTTCGAGGGATGGCCGCATCACGCCCGGATGTGGAGGTCTCTACAAGGCGGAACATGTTGCCGCATGGAAGCGGATTGCCGACTACGTGCACGGTTCGTCCGATGCGAAATTCGCCATCCAGATCGGCCACTGCGGGCGCAAGGGATCGACCCGTGTCGCGTGGGACGGCATGGATCTGCCGTTGCCGGAAGGAAACTGGGAGGTGATCGGTCCTTCGCCGCTTGCGCACGCGGAGCACATGCATGTTCCCCGTGAGATGACGCGCGCAGACATGGACGCCGTTACCGCGCAGTTCGAGTCCGCGGCCCGCATGGCGTTCGACGCCGGAGCCGACATGCTCGAGCTCCACATGGCGCATGGTTACCTGCTTTCGAGTTTTCTCACGCCGCTCGCCAATCGGCGGGACGATGCCTTCGGCGGGTCGCTTGCCAATCGCATGCGCTGGCCGCTGGAAGTCTTCGATGCCGTGCGTGCAGTCTGGCCCGAAGCCAGACCGTTGTCGGTGCGGATCTCGGCAACCGACTGGGTCGGAGACAGCGGGATCACACCGGCCGACGCGGTCGAGATGGCGTGTGCGCTACGCGACCATGGCTGCGACATCATCGATGTTTCAGCGGGTCAAACGACGCCGGATGCTCGTCCCGTCTATGGCAGGATGTTCCAGACGCCGTTCTCGGACCGTATCCGGAACGAAGCCCGGATTCCAACCATGGCGGTTGGCAACATCACCACCTGGGATCAGGTCAACACCATCCTTGCTGCAGGCCGGGCCGATCTGGTCTGCCTGGCCCGGCCCCATCTGACCAATCCTCACTTCACCTTGCAGGCCGCGGCGTGGTACGGGCACGAGGGGCAACGGTGGCCGAAGCAGTACGAGGCCGCGCGCGAACAGGCCATGCGCCTCGGCGCGCGCGACCGCGACGAGTGGAAAACCCTCAGACAGGCGGCAGCGCCGCGCCCGCATTCGGTGCCTCCCGGCGGCGCTGCGGACGGTACTCCCCGGCGCGATGCCGACTGATCCGGCGGTGCCGAGCCTGCAGAGCGCGCTCAGGGTATCGGCCGTGTGTTTCCTGACGGGATCCGCCGATGCGCAGCGAAGCGCCGCGTGGGTGGCAGGCAGCCGAGATCCTGCACTTGGAGGTTTGCTTGGCTCTGGATAGGCAGGTTGGGGGAAGACGGTGGCGGAAGGGTTTTACAGCATCTGACCGCCGTCGACGGCGATCGTCTGGCCAGTGATCCAGCGTCCGGCGTCCGAACCCAGGAACACGGCGAGGGATGCGACTTCGTCGGTGGCTCCGAGGCGGCCCGAAGGTATGCTCGCCCTGATGCTGTCATAGAGTGCAGGGTTCTCCTTGCGCGCCTGGTCCCAGACGCCACCCGGAAATTCTATCGAACCCGGTGCGATGGCGTTGACACGGATGCCGCGCGCCGCGAGGTCGAGCGCCTGAGTCTTGGTGTACTGGTTAAGCGCGGCCTTGATGGCGCCGTAGGGTGGTGTCCTGACGCTTTCGGTCAGCCCGGAAATCGACGAGATGTGAATGATGGCGCCTCCGCCGGCCTCGGCTATCAGCGGTACGGTGTGCCAGCTTGCCCGCACGCTCGCCATCAGGTCGACTTCGATCGCGAGGCGCCATCCCTCTTCGTCGTCGACCCGGCCGAAGCCGGACGGGTTGTTGACCAGGACGTGAATTTTCCCGAGCGCCGCATGCGCCCGGGCGACATAGTCCTGGAGCGCGGCCGCGTCGGTCACGTCGCAGACCGCATGGTGCACTCGCCCGCCATCGGCCTCGATCCGCGAAGCCGCTTCGGCCAGGGTCGCTTCTCCACGCGCGCAGATCGATACCCGGGCACCCTCGCGTGCAAAACTGCTGGCGATGGCCTGGCCAATGCCCCTGCTGGCGCCGGTCACGATGACGCCCTTGCCCTCAAGTCCCAGTTCCATGCGCCGTAATCTCCCATGCGGCATGAGCGAGGCCGGAGCGATTCCACTCAAGCGCCAAGCCGTCGATCAGAACCCGTGACATAGCGTGTCGGAGAAGGAGCGGCAAGGATGCCCGATGGCTTCCGGAAGGAATGGAGGAAGGCCGCATTCTCCGACGGCTGGTCGACGGTCATGAATTTCTCTTCGCTGGGCGCCGCTCTTTTCTCCGGCGGTCCTGGCCGTCGGCCGCCGGAAGCATCTCCTCCCGAAGCGCCTGCGCGCTTGCCGAATCTGCATCTCGTGCGCGAATGCGCTTGCCGTCGCCATGGAAACGGGCTATAGGAACACACCGGTCATTGACCGGCATGACCGAAAACGGGAACACGGGAGCGGGCGATGCCCGCTTTTTTGTTTGCTGGCCGTCGCCACGGAATGAACTGCGGCCGCAAGGTTGCAACCGCCGCCCTGCGGGGCTAGCGTTACGGAGAGCCGAAGATCAGGGGTTCGGAGAAAACTGTCTCGGGTCTTGTGGAGCCCTCGCTGAACGCGATGGGCTACGACCTCGTCCGTGTGCGGCTGACCGGAGGCGCTGGCCAGACGTTGCAGATCATGGCCGAGCGCCGCGACGGGGCCGAGATGACGGTCGAGGATTGCGCACTGATCAGCCGCGACGTTTCGGCGATCCTTGATGTCGAGGATCCGCTTTCGGGCTCCTACACGCTTGAGGTCAGTTCGCCGGGCATTGATCGGCCGCTGGTACGGATCGAGGATTTCGAGCGTTTTGCGGGTTTCGAGGCGCGGGTCGAGACCCGCGATGCGGTCGACGGCCGCCGCCGCTTCCGCGGCAGGCTCGCAGGCGTAGAGGACGGAAGCGTCCTGATCGAGGTTGACGGGAACAGGCATGCCGTTCCCCATGACGGCATCTCCCGCGCGCAACTCGTCCTTACCGACGAGTTGATTGCCGCGAAGGGAGGAGCCGGCGTGGCGGACGGTCCGCGGGTGGGCGAAGACAGTCGGGACTAGGCGGCACGTCGTGCCGAACTGAGACGGGATAGCGCAGATGATAGACATGGAAAACATCCCGGTGATGGGGTACGACCGGCGCGAGCTTTTGCAGATGGCGGACGCGGTCGCGAGCGAGAAAGCGATCGAACGCGAGGAGGTGCTGACCGCGATGGAGGCGGCCATCCAGAGGGCCGCGGAGAAAAAATATGGCGAGGATCACGACGTCCGCGCCGTCATCGACCGCCGGACCGGTGACATCAAGCTTGCGCGGTACCTTGAGGTCGTCGACGAGATCGAGAACGAGATCACGCAAGTCACGACGGCCGAAGCCCAGCACATGAAAGCCGGCGCCGTCGTCGGAGACTTCATCATCGACCCGCTGCCGCCGATCGACTTCGGCCGCATCGCGGCGCAGACCGCGAAGCAGGTCATCGTGCAGACCGTGCGCGAAGCCGAACGCCGGCGCGAATACGAGGAGTTCAAGGATCGCGTCGGCGAAATCGTCAGCGGTCTTATCAAGCGTATCGACTATGGCCATGTCGTGGTCGATCTCGGGCGCGGCGAGGGAACGATTCGCCGCGGCGAGGGCATTCCGCGCGAGCCCATCAGTCCCGGCGACAGGATTCGGGCTTACATCTACGACGTGCGGCGCGAGGAACGCGGACCGCAGGTGCTACTGTCGCGGAGTCACCCGCAATTCATGGCGAAGTTGTTTGCCCAGGAAGTGCCGGAGATCTACGACGGAATCATCGAGATCAAATCGGTCGCCCGGGATCCCGGCAGCCGCGCCAAGATCGCCGTGCTGTCCAACGATTCGGGCATCGATCCCGTCGGTGCCTGCGTCGGGATGCGAGGGAGCCGCGTCCAGGCCGTGGTCGGCGAGCTGCAGGGCGAGAAGATCGACATCATCCAGTGGTCGCCCGACGCCGCGACGTTCATCGTCAACGCACTCGCGCCGGCAGAGGTGAGCAAGGTCGTACTCGACGAGGACAATCGACGCATCGAGGTCGTGATGCCTGATGACCAGCTCAGCTTCGCGATCGGCCGGCGCGGCCAGAATGTCAGGCTTGCGTCGCAGCTCACGCAATGGGAAATCCTGATTCTTACGGAAGACGAGGAGTCGGAGCGTCGGCAGGAGGAATTCCGGACCCGGTCGCAGGCTTTCATGGACGGGCTCGAAGTCGACGATGTGCTCGCTCATCTGCTGGTCGCCGAGGGTTTCGCGACCATAGAGGATGTGGCGTTCGTGCCGCTCGAGGATCTGCTGACCATCGAGGGGTTCGACGAATCGATCGCCGAGGAGCTGCGCAAGCGCGCCCAGGCTTTCCTCGAAGAGGAGGAAGAGCGACTCGAGGCCGAACGGCGCGAACTCGGTGTCGAGGACGGCGTTGCCGCCATAACCGAGCTGACCGCGGCCATGGTGGTGGCGCTCGGAAAGGCCGAAATCCGGACTCTCGACGATCTCGGCGACCTGGCTGCGGACGAGTTGATCGCACAGGGCAACCGCGAGGGCGAGGGTCGGGGGCTCCTTGCTGATTTCGGTCTCGATGTCGAGCAGGCAAACACGATCATCATGGCGGCGCGGGCGCACTGGTTCGACGACGACGATCAGGATGCCGGAGATTCGGCGGCGCCGGCCGAGCAGACCTGAGACGCGCAGCCATGCAACCAGTCCCGGCCTCGGACACGGGTGCCGCTGAAGGGCCGCAGCGCCGTTGCATTGTGACGCGCCGCGTCAGCTCGCGGAACGGCCTGATACGTTTTGCCATCTCGCCCGACGGAGATGTCGTGCCGGATGTTGCCGAACGCCTTCCGGGACGTGGATTGTGGGTTACGGCCCGGGCGGATATACTTGGGCAGGCCTGCGCCGAGAACAGCTTCGCGAAGGCGGCGCGCCGCAACGCGCGGGTGCCGGCGGATCTGCTGGAGCGGCTGCCCGGGCTGATCGATCAGCGGTGCATGGCCCTCATCGGGCTGGCACGCCGTTCGGGAGCTGCCGTCGCCGGTTATGAGAAGGTGCGGGCGATGGTGGAGCGGGGATCGGCCGCGATCCTCCTCCAGGCGTCGGACGGCGCGCGCGACGGACGGGAAAGGCTGCTGCGCAGCGCCCGGTCGGGAAGGGTGGTCGCCTTGTGGACGGCGACCCAGTTGGGTGCACCTTTCGGGCGGCCGCGGGTGGTGCATGGCGCGATCGAGGCGGGCGGCGTGTGCGACCGGTTCGTCCGCGAGGTCGAGCGGCTGGAAGGTTTGCGTGGATCCGGAGCGGCCCCGGCGGGCTCGCCGGCATAGCAGGAAAGCTGACGGAAAATGACGGATACAGGCGAAAAGACCGACAGCAGGAAACGCGGGAAGCTTACGCTTTCGAAGCCGGGCCGGCTCGAGCTGAACAAGACGGTCGACGCCGGGCAGGTGCGCCAGAGCTTTTCCCACGGACGGACCAAGACGGTCGCGGTCGAGGTCCGGCGCAAGCGGACATTCAAGCCGTCAGAGGACGGGGCCATGGCCGAGGTGCGGACGGCCCCGGCAGCAGAACTCTTCGCTGCCGATGAAACCAAGGTCAAGACGACAGCAAAGGAAACGAAGACCGAGGAAGCGCCCGCGCGCAAGCTGACCGAGACGGAACGCGCCGCCCGCATGCGGGCGCTGGAAGATGCGCGCCAGACCGAAGTCAAGATAGCGGAGGATCGCGCCAGCCGGGAAGCTTTGGAAGCACGCCGCCTCGACGAGGAACGGCTGCGCCGGGAGCTCGAGGAGGAACGCCGCCAGGAAGAGGCCGAGCGGCGGCGCCTCGAGGAGGAGGAACGCCACCGTCAGGAAGAGGAGGCCGCGCGCAAGGCCGCCGAGCAGGCAGCCCGCCTCGAGGCGCGGGCAGCCACCGTCGGCGAAACGACCCAGGCCAAGCCCAAGACCCGGACAGCTGCTGCCAAGCCAGCGCCGGGCAAGGCCAAGCCCGACAGCGAGACGCCTCAGCGCGTCGAGCCGCGCAAGACCTCGGGGCGTCGGGACGGTGCGCGCAGGCGCGGCGGCAAGCTGACGATTTCTCAGGCTCTGAACGAGGACGAGCGCCAGCGGAGTCTGGCCTCGCTGCGCCGCCGGCGTGAACGCGAGAAGCGCGCCGAACCAAGAAACAAGGAGGCCGTCAAGGTCTTCCGCGAGGTGACCATTCCCGAGACGATTACTGTTCAGGAGCTTGCCAACCGCATGGCCGAGCGCGCCGGAGACGTGACCAAGGCGCTGATGAACAACGGCATCATGGCGACGATAACCCAGACCATTGATGCTGACACGGCAGAGCTGATCGTCGAGGAGTTCGGCCATACCGCCAAGCGCGTTGCCGAATCCGATGTCGAGATCGGGCTGCAGGGTGAGGTCGATGACGACACGCAGCTCAGACCGCGCCCCCCGGTCGTGACCGTTATGGGCCATGTCGATCACGGCAAGACGTCGCTCCTCGATGCCTTGCGCCAGACCGACGTCGTGAGTGGCGAGGCCGGCGGCATCACGCAGCATATCGGCGCCTATCAGGTCGAGCTCGCCGACGGCAACCGCATCACTTTCGTCGATACGCCGGGCCATGAGGCGTTCACGGAGATGCGGTCGCGTGGCGCCAATGTGACCGATATCGTGATTATCGTCGTCGCTGCCGACGACGGCGTCATGCCGCAGACTGCGGAGGCCATCAGCCATGCCAAGGCGGCGGGCGCACAGATCATCGTTGCGATCAACAAGATTGATCGGCCCAATGCCGATCCCGGCCGGGTCAGGAACGAGCTGCTGGCGCATGAGGTGGTCGTCGAGAGTGTCGGCGGCGATGTTCAAGACGTCGAGATTTCGGCTACCGAGAAGATCAACCTCGACAAGCTCGAGGAGGCAATATTGCTGCTTGCCGAAACCCTGGAACTCAGGGCCAACCCGGACCGTTCAGCCGCCGGCGCCGTCATCGAGGGCAGCCTGGATATCGGCCGTGGCGCGGTCGCGACGGTCCTCGTGCAGCGCGGCACCCTCGGCGTCGGCGATATCGTGGTCGCCGGCGGTGAATGGGGAAAGGTGCGCGCGCTCGTCGACGATGCCGGCCGCCGCGTCAAGACGGCAGGCCCGTCGGCTGCGGTCGAGATCCTCGGGCTGAACGGGGCTCCCGATGTCGGCGACGAATTCACGGTAGTCGAATCCGAGATGCGGGCGCGGGAAATCACCGAATTCCGCCAGCGTCGCGATCGCGACGTGCGATTCAGCGCCGGCGTGCGGGGCACGATCGACGAGATCTTCAGCCAGATCCAGAGCGGCAAGGTTGAGGAGGTCTCCGTAATCGTCAAGGGCGACGTGCAGGGATCACTCCAGGCGATTTCGCAGAGTCTCCAGAAACAGGGCAACGAAGAAGTCTCGATTCGGGTCATCCACACCGGCGTCGGTGCCATCAGCGAATCGGACGTGACGCTGGCAAAGGCGTCGAACGCGCTGTTGATGGGCTTCAACGTGCGGGCCAATGCGCAGGCCAAGGCGATGGCTGTCAGGGACGGGGTCGAGATCCAGTATTTCTCGATCATTTACGACCTGATCGATCACATGAAGCAGATTCTGACTGGCATGCTGTCGCCGCAGCGGCGCGAGACGTTCCTTGGCAACGCGGCCATCAAGGAGATCTTCAACATCTCCAAGGTCGGTCGGGTTGCCGGCTGCGAGGTGACCGACGGGGTGGTGCGGCGCGGCGCCCGCGTGCGGCTGTTGCGCGACGACATGGTGATTCACGAGGGCCGGCTTTCAACGCTCAAGCGCTTCAAGGACGAGGTCCGCGAAGTCACCCAGGGCTTCGAATGCGGGATGGCGTTCGAGAACTATCAGGATATTCGCCAGGGCGACGTCATCGAGTGTTTCGATGTCGAGGAGATCGCCCGCACGCTCTAGGGTCAGTGAACGAATGAGGTGACGCGCCCGGCAGTTGCCGGGTGGCTTCTCTCGAGACGGCGGAAATGACATGCGATTCGGAAACACGCGTTCTGGCCGCGCTGCGGCCGAACCAAGTCAGCGCCAACTCCGCGTCGGCGAGGTGATCCGGCACGCGCTCGCAAGCCTGCTTGAGCGCGGAGAAGCCCGGGACCCGCAGCTTGCGGGCGTGCCGATCACGGTCACCGAGGTATCGATAAGCCCGGATCTGGGTAACGCGACCGCATACGTCATGCCGCTCGGCGGGAGCAATGCCGAAGAGGTGCTCGACAGCCTGCGCCGGGCGGCACCGTTCTTCCGCCGCCGTATCGGTGGCATCGTCACGTTGAAGCGGCTGCCCGAACTGTCCTTTGCGCTCGATTCCCGGTTCGATACCGCCGACCGCATCGGCGAGCTGCTGCGAACGCCTTCGGTTGCAGCCGACCTCCGGCCGTCTTCGGAACAGGCAACGGAGAAGCAGGCAATTCCGCGGGATGACCCGTAGACGCAGAGGCGATCCCGTCCATGGCTGGGTCGTGATCGACAAGGATGAGGGTCCGACGTCGGCGGCGGCAGTCCACAGGATCCGCGGCCTTCTTGGCGCCCGGAAGGCAGGACATGCCGGAACCCTGGATCCGCTGGCGTCCGGCGTTCTCCCGGTCGCGTTTGGCGAGGCCACCAAGGTGGTCCCCTGTCTGGTCAACTGCAGTAAGTCCTACCGTTTCACGGCGCGCTTCGGCGTCGGGCGCGATACCGACGATGCGGAAGGTCGCATCGTTGCGACCAGTGACATGCGTCCCAGCGAAGAGGTGATCAGATCCGCGCTGCCCGAGTTCTGCGGCACAATCCTCCAGCGGCCGCCGCTCTATTCGGCGATCAACATCGACGGCCGGCGATCCTACGCGCGCGCCCGCGCGGGCGAAAGCGTGGAATTGCCGGAGCGACAGGTTCACGTCTACCGGTTCGAACTTGTCGACCGACCGGACGACGACCATGCGATCTTCGAGCTTGTCTGCGGTCGTGGCACCTATGTGCGCAGCCTTGTGCGCGATCTGGCGACGCGACTGGAGACCTGCGCCCATGTCAGCCAGCTGCGCCGGACCGCGGTTGGACCGTTCCGTGAAAAAGATGCGATTCGGCTGGAAAAGATCACCGCCACGGTGTATAACGAACGGCGAAGGGAATATCTGCTTCCGATCGTGGCGGCGCTGGACGACATCCCGGCGCTGATGCTGACGGAGGCAGAGACGGTACGCGTGCGCAACGGCAACGCGATACCGGCATCGCAGGATTGTTCCGACGAAGGTGGTATCGGCAATCGCGCGGAGCGTCACGAAGCGGCGTTTCTGTGCGTCGGTCCGGGGAATGTCCCGGTCGCGCTGGCCCGCCGTGTCGAGCGGGAAATCCGGCCTTTCAGGGTCTTCAATCTGTAAAGCACGGTATGTGCATGCAACGGGGTATACGATGTCGATCACGGCTGAGCGAAAGACGGAACTGATCAAGGAATATGCGACGGGAGACGAGGATACCGGATCTCCCGAGGTGCAGGTTGCGGTCCTCTCGGAACGCATCCGCAACCTCACCGGGCACATGAACGCACACAAGAAGGATTTCCATTCGCGACGGGGGCTGCTGATGATGGTTGGCCGCCGCCGGCGCCTGCTGGATTATCTCAAGCGCAAGGACGAAGAGCGCTATCAGGCGCTTATCCAGCGTCTGGGTCTCAGACGCTGATCGCGAGCAACCCTTGCCCGACGTTCGCCCCGGGCCGGCGGGAGCCGGCGGCATGCGTTACGGAACAAGCAGCCATGGTGGCTGCGCAAAGCCCGCCCGGGACAGAAGACCCGGCGGCGGCGGCGCCCGCTAGGGCGGCGTGAGGTCCGGTCCGGCCACAGGGGTGGCGGACCGCAGGAAGGACGGAAGACATGTTTTCGGTACATCGTAAGGAAATCGAGTGGGGCGGGCGCACGCTCACCATGGAGACGGGCAAGATCGCGCGTCAGGCCGACGGCGCCGTGATGGTAAGTTACGGCGGCACCACGGTGTTGTGCACGGCCGTGGCACAGAAGAGCCCGCGGTCCGGAATCGATTTTTTCCCGCTCACGGTCAACTACCAGGAAAAGGCGTTCGCGGCAGGCCGGATTCCGGGCGGCTTCTTCAAGCGGGAAGGGCGTCCGTCGGAGAAGGAGACGCTGACCTCGCGCCTGATCGACCGCCCGATACGGCCGCTCTTTGCCGACGGTTTCCGCAACGAGACCCAGGTCATCTGTACGGTGCTTGCGCATGACTTCGAGAACGATCCCGATGTTGTGGCTCTGGTCGGCGCTTCCGCGGCGCTGACGATTTCGGGACTTCCGTTCCTTGGGCCGATCGGTGGCGCCCGCGTCGGCTATGTCGATGGTGCCTATGTCCTCAACCCGCTGCCCGACCAGCTCGAGCGGAGCGAACTCGACATGGTGGTGGCCGGCACCGCCGATGCCGTCAACATGGTCGAATCGGAAGCTCGGGAACTGTCCGAAGAGGTAATGCTCGGCGCCGTGATGTTTGCGCATCGCGAATTCCGGCCTGTGATCGACATGATTATCGGCCTTGCCGAGGAATGTGCGAAAGATCCGTGGGAACTCCCTGATGCCCCTGCCGACGAGGCCGAACTCCTGTCCCGCGTGCGCGAAGCCGCGGAGGGACCGCTGCGCGAAGCTTATCAGGAAACGGTCAAGCAAAACCGTGTCGAGAAGGTGAGCGCGGCCAAGACGGCCGCGCTCGCGGCGTTCACTGACGACGAACCGGCAGTCCTCGAACGCGCCGCCGGTATGGTGAAGACGGTAGAGAAGGAGATCGTTCGCAACGCCATTCTCGATACCGGCCAGAGGATCGACAACCGGGCGCTCGACAAGGTGCGCCCGATCGAGACCGAAGTTGGCATCCTGCCCCGTGCTCACGGGTCGGCCCTGTTCACCCGCGGCGAGACCCAGGCCATCGTGACCGCCACGCTGGGCACCGGCCAGGACGAGCAGATCGTCGATGCGCTCGATGGCGAGTATCGCGAACACTTCCTGCTGCACTACAACTTTCCACCCTATTCGGTCGGCGAAGCCAGCTTTCTGCGCTCTCCCGGTCGCCGCGAGATCGGCCACGGCAAGCTCGCCTGGCGCGCGATCCGGCCGCTGCTGCCGCCGAAGGATGACTTCCCCTATACGATTCGGGTGGTCTCCGAAGTCACGGAGTCCAACGGGTCGTCGTCCATGGCGACCGTCTGCGGCTCGTCGTTGTCGCTGATGGATGCTGGCGTGCCGCTGGGGCGCGCCTGCGCCGGAATCGCCATGGGGCTGATCAAGGAAAAGGACCGTTTCGCGGTGCTTTCCGACATTCTCGGCGATGAGGATCACCTCGGCGACATGGATTTCAAGGTCGCCGGCACCGAGCGTGGCGTAACGGCACTCCAGATGGACATCAAGATCACCGGCATCACCGAGGAGATCATGGCCACCGCGTTGGAGCAGGCGAATCGGGGCCGCATGCATATCCTCGGCGAGATGGCCCGCGCGATCGCGAAGTCGCGTGGCGACCTCAGCGAGTTCGCGCCCCGCATCACGACTCTCCAGATACCGACGGACAAGATCCGCGACGTCATCGGCACCGGCGGCAAGGTCATCCGCGAGATCTGTGAACAGACGGGCGCCAAGATCGATATCGAGGATGACGGCACGGTGAAGGTCGCCTCGGCGGACGGTGCCGCTAGCGAGGCCGCCGTCGAGTGGATCCGGTCGATCGTCGCCGAGCCGGAGGTCGGCGTGATCTATTCCGGCAAGGTCGTCAAGGTGGTGGATTTCGGGGCCTTCGTGAATTTCATGGGCAACCGCGACGGCCTCGTTCACATCTCAGAACTCGAGAACCGCCGCGTCGGCAAGGTTACCGACGTTGTGAACGAGGGCGACCAGGTCAAGGTCAAGGTTCTCGCGATTGACGACCGCGGCAAGGTGCGGCTCTCGATGCGGGTCGTCGACCAGAAGACCGGTGCCGAGATCGGAGGCAGGAAAGCGGGCGCGGCCGAGGTCCAGGCAGCGTCCTGAGCCCACCGGAGGCTAAGGCCGGCGCCGGCTGCTCGCCGCCTGGGCCTGCTGTTGCGGCAGAACTTCATGTGGTAGGCTCGCTGCGGTCGGGAGCGGTCATTCCGGGCGCGCATCGGCCGCAATCTGGAGACTGGCCCTGAAACAGCTCAAGCCTCTCGTCATTTCCGGAAAGGAAGTCAGCCCGCTTGTCGAGGGCGGGAAGGGTATCGCCGTGTCGAACGGCGAGAGTTCCGGCGCTTGGGCGGCCACCGGCGGTGTGGGCACGTTTTCCGGCGTCAATGCGGACGCCTACGACGAGAACGGCTGCCTCATTCCCGTGATTTATCAGGGGCGGACTCGGCGCGACCGTCACGAAGAGCTGCTGGCCTACGCCATTCGCGGCGGCATTGCCCAGGCCCGCATCGCCCACGAAGTGGCGGGCGGGCGGGGCCGCATACACATGAACATCCTGTGGGAGATGGCCGGGGCCGAACGCGTGCTGCACGGCGTGCTTGCGGGGGCGCGCGGCCTCATCGACGGGGTGACCTGTGGCGCCGGTATGCCCTACAGGATAGCCCAGATCGCGGCCCAGTACGGTGTGCACTATTATCCGATCGTGTCGTCGGCACGGGCGTTCCGGGCCTTGTGGAAACGCGCCTACCACCGGTTTTCGGACTGGCTGGGCGGCGTCGTCTACGAGGATCCGTGGCGCGCTGGCGGCCATAACGGCCTGTCCAACAGCGAGAATCCGGAAGAGCCGGAGGATCCGAGGCCGCGGGTGGTCGAGCTTCGCAGGATGATGAAGGAGATGTCGCTTGGCGACATTCCGATCTTCATGGCGGGTGGCGTCTGGTATTTGCGGGAGTGGGAAGACTGGATCGATGATCCCGATATCGGGCCGACGGCGTTCCAGTTCGGAACGCGGCCGCTGCTTACCCAGGAGAGCCCGATCTCCGCGCAATGGAAGCGGCGCCTTCTTGATCTCAAGCAAGGCGATGTTTTCCTCAACCGCTACAGCCCGACCGGATTCTATTCGTCAGCGGTGCGCAACGCCTTCCTTGAGGAACTGCGGGAAAGGTCGGTGCACCAGATCGCCTATGCCGAACAGCCGGTGGGCGAACTGAACGCGGAACTCCTGATCGGTGCCCGCGGGCGCAAGATCTTCGTGACCGCGGCGGACCGGGAGAGGGCGCTGGGCTGGGTCGCGGAGGGACTCACGGACGGGATGAGAACTCCCGATTCGACGGTCGTCTTCGTGTCGCCCGACAAGGGGCGCGAGATTCGCGCCGACCAGTCCAACTGCATGGGGTGCCTGTCGCAGTGTGGTTTTTCAAACTGGGCGCAGGATGAGCGCGGCACGACCGGGCGCCGCCCCGATCCCAGATCCTACTGCATCCAGAAGACGCTTCAGGACATCGCCCATGACGGCGATATCGACCATCAGCTGATGTTTGCCGGGCACAACGCTTTCCGGTTCCGTGAAGATCCATTTTATTCCAACGGTTTCGTGCCCACGGTTAAGCAGCTGATCGAGCGGTTGCATACCGGCGACTGAATTTCCTGCTACTACCATGGCGGTGGCTTGCCGCGTGGCTGCGAACTCTCCTTCACGCAGATACTGGCGCCCTTGCCGTCTGCTTGCGGGACGCCCAGTTGTCGACAGACAAACCCGTTCGCGGAGCCGAGGACGGGGTGGCGGATCGCCGGAGAACGCCCAATCCCGCTTGTTGAGGACCATCACCGGTGATCCGTTCAGAGTGTCGGTGGCGTCCGGAACCGGCAGCACTTGAAAATCATTCCAATTCGCATTATCGTCAGTTCATGGTGATACCGTTCGCAGATGCCGAGGGGGTCTCCAGGGCGACCGCGACCCTGAGGAATGCGGGCCTGCGTCCGACGCGGCAGCGCATCGCGCTCGCCCGGCTGCTGCTCGACGGGCGCGACCGCCATGTCACTGCCGAGGAGCTGCACGGCGAGGCGCAGAAGGCTGGCACGGATATTTCGCTCGCCACGATCTACAACACGCTCAACCAGTTCACCGAATCGGGATTGCTGCGGGAGGTCGTGGTCGAAACCGGCCGCTCCTATTTCGACACCAACACGGATTACCATCATCATTTCTTTCACGAGGACACACGCAAACTCGAGGACATTCCCGCCCATGAGGTGAGCCTCGCCCAGCTTCCGCAGGTGCCGCCGGGCACAGAGATGCAAAGGGTCGATGTCATCGTGCGGGTCGTCCGCCCCGACAGATCATACTGAGGCTGCGCTGCCGCCACCGGGCGGATGCTGGCGTTAGAGTCCCCCCGAGGCAGGGAAATTAATCTGGAACAGTTCTAAACTATTGACGGTAACCGGCGCGAAGCCTATACTGCCGGCTGCCGACCGCTCCCATCGCTGACAGCGGTCTCGTGACTGCGGTCCCGCATCACACTCACAACAAGGAGGCCAACATGGCATCACTCGCCGGAACCAAGACGGAACAGAACCTGAAGGACGCGTTCGCCGGAGAATCCCAGGCAAACCGCCGCTATCTCTACTTTGCCCAGAAGGCGGATATCGAGGGTTACAACGATGTTGCTGCCGTCTTCCGCTCGACTGCCGAAGGTGAGACCGGGCATGCACACGGCCATCTCGAGTATCTCGAGGAGGTGGGAGACCCGGCGACGGGCGAGCCGATCGGCACCACCTCGGACAATCTGAAGGCGGCGGTAGCGGGAGAAACGCACGAATACACCGACATGTACCCCAGCATGGCGAAGGAAGCCCGTGACGAGAATTTCGACGAGATCGCCGACTGGTTCGAGACGCTGGCAAAGGCCGAGCGCTCGCATGCCGGCCGCTTCCAGAAGGCCCTGAACGAGCTTGACTGACCGCGTCCGGGACCACGCCGGGCAGATCTGCGGTGCGATACCCGCCCGGGAAGACGGCCTGAGGCTGTCCCGGGCGGGCGTCCGCTAGGCTAGGCCCGGATCCGGGAACACGAGGAATTTCAGTGGCTGAAGGCAGTCTTGAAGCGCCGGAGCGTCATCCCGTTCCATGGCGCGATCCCGATTTTCTCGATGAGGAGAAGCTGGATGCCGAGATGCGCCGTCAATTCGATGTGTGTCACGGCTGCAGGCGCTGCCACAATCTTTGCGACTCCTTTCCCCGACTTTTCGACCTGATCGACGAATCGGAGAGTCTGGAACTCGATACGGTCTCTTCCGAGGATTTCCGCGGTGTAGTGGACGCATGCACGCTGTGCGACATGTGTTTCATGACAAAGTGTCCTTACGTCCCGCCGCACGAGTTCAATCTTGACGTGCCGCACCTCATGCTTCGCTATCGCGCCGTGCAGCGCAAGAAGGGCGAGATCGGTTTCGTCAGGCGGCAACTCGCGGAAACCGACCGCAATGGCAGGCTCGCTGCGCCTGTTGCGCCGCTTGCCAACTGGGCCACCGATACCGGAAACACGCTTGTGCGACCGGTGGTCGAGGCCGCTACCGGCATTCATCGGCGCGCCGCAGTACCAAAGTTTCACGGCAAGACGCTGACGATGCGTGCCCGCGCCACGCCTGTGTCGGTCAACCGTGATGCGCCGGCATTCGGGCGAAAGGCGGTCGTCTATGCCACTTGTTTCGTCAACTACAACGATCCCGAGACGGGCGAAGACGCGCTCGAGATTCTGGCCCGCAACGGCGTCGAGACCGAAGTCGTCTACCCGGCCTGTTGTGGCATGCCGAAGTTCGAGCATGGCGACATCGAAGCCGTGACGAGGAACGCGCGGCGGGTTGCGGCGGCCCTTATCCCGTGGGTAGAAGAGGGATACGATGTCGTGGCGCTCACTCCGAGCTGCACGCTTATGCTCAAGTTCGAGTGGCCGCTCCTGCTGCCTGAGGATGACGACCTGCGGCGCCTCTCCGAAGCGAGCTGGGATATCAGCCAGTACGTCGTCGACATTGCCCGCAAGGAAGGCCTGGCCGACGAGCCGAAACCCCTTGACGGTGGCGTGACGGTCCACCTCGCCTGCCATGCGCGGGCACAGAATCTCGGACAGAAAGCTGCGGAGCTGTTGCGCCTGATCCCCGACACCGATGTGCAGGTGGTTGAGCGCTGCTCGGGACATGGCGGCTCCTGGGGCATGATGAAGGAGAATTTCGATACGGCGCTCAAGATCGGACAGCCCGCCGCGCGGCGCGCGCTGCAGGCGGACGGACGGTGGGTGGTATCCGAATGTCCGCTGGCAGGAGACCATCTCCGCCAGGGCATGGAGCGTCTGGCAGGCGACGGGGAACATGTGCCGGAGCACGTGCCGCATCCGATCCGGCTGCTCGCGCAGGCCTGCCGGAGGCAGACGTGACCGCATCTCCGACGCTGATTACCCGCGCCGACATCCTTCCGATGGAACAGTACGCCTCCGAACGCCGTGCGCGCAGGAAGGCTCTGATCACGCTCAAGAAGAACAGGCGGATGGCTGTCGGGCCGCACGCCACGTTCCATTTCGAGAACTATGAGACCATGTGGCATCAGGTTCACGAGATGCTTTATATCGAGCGTGGCGGCGAGGCCCAGATCCAGGACGAACTCGAGGCCTATAACCCACTGATCCCCCAGGGCCGCGAACTTGTGGCCACGGTGATGTTCGAGATCGCGGATCCGGCGCAGCGGAAACGGATTCTCGGAGAACTCGGCGGCGTCGAGCAGGCAATGTTCATTTCCGTGGGCGGTAGCAAGATTCGGGGCATGGCGGAAGCCGACATGGATCGCACCCGTGCCGACGGCAAGACGTCTTCGGTTCATTTCGTGCACTTCCCGTTCGACGATGACGCGGTTGACACCATGCGGTCCGGTAATGCCGAAGCGGTGGTCGCCATCGAACATCCGCAGTACGGTCATATGGCCGTCGTCCCCGAGCATGTGCGGCGGGCGCTGAGCGAGGACTTCCGGGCACCGGACGGATAGACGGCGCGTTCGGCCGGGCGAAAAGGACGGGTGCGCTGGGTTCTCAGGCCCGTCGCCGGGTCGACCCGGGCTCTGACGCGTCGGGCGCTGCACTTCATCATCAGTTGAGCGATGGTCGAAGGAGTCCGGACATGAACAGGCTTGAGATTCATCTCGGCAACAATCTCGACGTCATTTCCGATTTTGAAGCGGAACGCTTCAGCCTGATCTACATCGATCCGCCGTTCAACACGGGCAAGGTCCAGTCCCGGACACGGTTGAAGACAGTCATGGACAAGGACGGGGACAGGCTGGGTTTTCAGGGCAAACGGTACAGGACGACTCGACTGGGCTCGTCGTCATTCCCCGATCTCTTCGACGACTACATGTCATTTGTCGAACCCCGGTTCCGCGAAGCTCGCCGGCTGCTTTCCCCTGCCGGCTCGTTTTTCCTCCATATCGACTACCGGGAGGCTCACTACTGCAAGATTCTCTTGGATGGGATTTTTGGCCGCGAGTCATTCATAAATGAAATAATCTGGGCCTATGACTACGGAGCCCGATCGAAGCGGCGCTGGTCTCCGAAGCATGACAATATTCTTTGGTATGCCAAGGACCCGGAAAAATACACCTACCGATTCGGGGACATCGACCGCATCCCCTACATGGCTCCGGGACTGGTCGGGCCGGAAAAGGCTGCAAGGGGCAAGACTCCGACGGATACCTGGTGGAATACCATCGTCAGCCCTGGCGGCAAGGAAAGAACCGGGTATCCGACCCAGAAGCCGCTGGCGATCCTGAACCGAATCATCCGTGTTCATTCAAATCCCGATGAGCAGATTCTGGATTTCTTCGCGGGTAGCGGAACGACGGGCGAAGCGGCGATCCGCGCCGGCCGGAACGCCGTACTTGTGGATAGCAGCGAAGAAGCGGTAGACGTGATGGCGAGGCGGCTCGCATTCGCGAATCCCGTCTTCTACAGGAGCGGAAAGTTGATCGACGGTCCGTTCGGGACGGCGACGCCTAGCCCCTCTTCGTCCGCTAAGTCCGGGTCGAGCCCCGACGGATCCTGAGCCGCGCGTCGTACGGGTGGCGCAACGGCTTCAGGCGGTGCCCGGGCTCCGTCCCGAGGGCGGGTGGCCGACCCCGAACTGGCCTGATCCGGTGGCCTATTCTTCCTGCGGGGCCGGATCTGCTCCCCACAGATGGCTGCGTTGCATCCAGCCGCGATAGTCTCCGATATCCAGCCGGCACCAGTGCCTCTTGCAGTCCAGAATCCGTCCGACAACCCGTCCCTCGATCCGAGCTACCACGCCAGAATTGCCTTCCGGAGATCGCCGGAGGGGATGCTCCTCTCCCACGACCATCGCCGTGCGCCGTCCCGACAGCAGGGACTTGTGAATCCAGCCCTCAGTCCCTTCCCAGTCCCGGACCTGACGCCAGTGATCGTATTCGGCAATGATCTTGACCGGCATACCCTTGTACCGAAAGATCCAATCTATCGGATATTGCTGTCCCGGCCCGGCTCTCAAATTGACCTCGTCGACACGCAGCGAGGCAAAGCGCGGCAGCTGGAGTCCCGTGTCCGCCGCCGCGAAAGCCGGCAACAGAACGGCCATGACGGCAATCGCGCCTTGTCCGACGATGCCCGTCAGTGAACGTCTCGTCATGAACTGTCCGGCATGTGCAGTCGGATCACCGGCCCGCAATACAGGCGCCTGCTGATGTCCGGTTTTTGGCCAAACGCGCGGGAATGTCGGCGGCATGCCCGATCCGGACGGTGATGGGTCTGAGATGTCATGTTCGGGCCGGCACCGGCGGCGCGTCTCCGGAAATTCGAGGCTGGACAACAATATCGGTTGGGGGAGCAGGAACTTTCCCACAAGATGCGGACAGGGTAGCGCCCGTTGCCGGGAGTTTCAATACGGATCCAGAGCCGCTTTTCGCTTGTCGGTGCCGGGATTTGCCGGATGGCCCAACCCGGGTATGCTGCGATATCCATGAACACTTCTGTGCTTCGCGACGTCTGATGACTGCCACCCGTCCCTGTGTTCTCGTTACGCGCGCCCTGCCGCAAGACATCGAATCCCGCATGAGGGACATGTTCGATGTCCGGCTGAACGCTGACGATATTCCGATGGCTGCGGGTGAAATCGTGGCGGCGGCGTCCGGTGCCGATGTTATCGTGCCGACGGTTACCGACAGGTTCGACGCCGAGTTGATCGCACGACTTCCGGAAACCGTCCGGTTGTTGGCGAATTTCGGAGTCGGGGTCAACCACATCGATCTCGCCGCTGCCACGGCGCGCGGAATTGTCGTAACCAACACTCCAGATGTGCTGACGGATGATACCGCGGACATCGCGTTGAGTCTGATGCTGGCAGTTCCACGCCGTCTCGTCGAGGGCGACCGGCTGGTGCGCAGCGGTGCCTGGCAGGGCTGGTCTCCCACATTCATGGTAGGCCGCAGGCTTACCGGCAGGCGGCTCGGCATCATCGGGATGGGACGGATCGGGCAGGCCGTCGCGCGGCGGGCGCTCGGTTTCGGAATGCGCGTGCAGTATCACAACCGGCAACGCCTGGCGGTCGAGGTGGAGCATGCGCTTGACGCGACATGGCAGGAGGATCTCGACGTGATGCTTGCCGAAACCGACGTTCTCTCGATCAACTGCCCCTATACGCCCGAGACCCGTCATCTCCTTGATGAAAGGCGGCTGAACCTGCTGCCCCGGGATGCCATCGTGATCAATACGGCGCGCGGCGAGATTATCGACGAGGCAGCGCTCGCACGTTGTCTCGCCGACGGTAGGCTCGCCGGTGCAGGTCTCGACGTCTATGAGAGGGAGCCTGCCGTGGAGCCGGCCCTGCTTGCGCTCGACAATGTCGTCTTCGCCCCGCATCTCGGCTCCGCGACCAGCGAAAGCCGCTCGGCGATGGGCGAAAAGGTCATCGCCAACATCACGGGTTTCCTTGTGCGCAACGATCCGCCGGACTGCGTCGACCCACAGTGAGGGCGCGCTGACACGGTTCTAAATGTACAGCATGGCGCCGTGTCTGGAGGCATCGGAAAGGAAACTGACCGCGCTTCCCTGCTCGACCGGAATGTCGTCGCGCAGGTCGCCGAGCTGAAGTCCGGCAGCCCGCAGGCCGGTCTCGCAGACCATGAACCGGCCCTTGAGTTCGGCGCAGGAAGACAGAAGTTCCTCCATATCCGCGATCCCGGCGGCGTGGCGCTCCACCTCTTCGCTGTCGTCGATCCAGCTCCTGGTCAGCGCGTGCGTTCCGTCCATCGTAAAGAACAGCGTGACGGGCTTTCCGATCGCCAGCGCTGCCGCGGCCATCACCAGGGCATAGTAGACTCGTTCGCGATCGCTGCTCTGGATGATAAGCGAGAGTTGTTCGGGCACCGGCATTCCGCTACTCCCCTGCGTTTGCGGTGGCGTGAAGCGAGAGGTCGGGAATGGATGGCGCGTCGCCGCAGAGCGGGCATCCGGGATCACGCGGGAGTTTCATCTTGCGGACAGATGCGGCCAGAGCGTCATATATGAGCAACGAACCCGCCAGGCTGTCGCCGATGCCCATGATCTCCTTCAGCACTTCCACCGCCTGCAAAGAACCAACGGCGCCGGCGAGCGCACCGAGTACTCCGCCCTCCGCGCAGCTCGGCGTCAGTCCAGGGCGGGGCGGCTCGCGGTAGAGGCAGCGGTAGCACGGATCGCCGGTACCGAGACCCGAGCGGAAGGTCGCAATCTGCCCCTCGAAGCGCAGGATCGTGGCCGAGACCAGAGGTGTGCCTCCGAGATGGCAGGCATCATTGACGAGGAACCTGGTCTCGAAATTGTCACTACCGTCGGCCACTACATCGTATTGCGCCACCAGCGCTGCAGCGTTTGCCGCCGTCAAGCGCTCGTCATGCGCATGGAAGACCGTATCCGGATTGATCTCCCTTATCGCGGTGCCGGCGCTTGCCGTCTTCGCGGTTCCGATGCGATCGGTTGTGTGAATGACCTGCCGCTGGAGATTGGTGAGGTCCACGACATCGTCGTCGATGACGCCGACCGTTCCGACCCCGGCTGCGGCCAGATACAGGAGGAGCGGCGTTCCAAGGCCGCCGGCACCGATCACCAGGACACTGGAATCAAGGAGTTTAGCCTGTCCCGTCCCGCCGACCTCCGGCAGCACGATGTGGCGGGCGTATCTGCGAATCTGGTCTTCGGAAAATTCCATGGTCTCAGCGCCCTGGTCGACGAGCGGGCCGTCCGTGTCCCCGGATGTGAAGGACCGCGCTGCCGGCCGGTCCTCGAAATTTCAGGTTCCGGTAGACCCGAAGCCGCCGGCGCCTCGTTCGGTTTCCGGAAGTTCGGAGACTTCCACGAGTTCGGCACGGGTCACCGGAGCAACGATCATCTGGGCGATGCGCATGCCGCGCACGATCTCGAATGCCGTGTCGCCCAGGTTGATCACGATGATCTTGATCTCGCCGCGGTAATCGGCATCGATCGTTCCCGGAGTGTTGGGCAACGTGACGCCATGGCGGATCGCAAGGCCCGAACGCGGTCGCACCTGCGCCTCGTACCCGTGAGGCAGCGCAATGGCGAGGCCGGTTGGCACCAGGGTCCGTTCGCCGGGCCCAAGCCTGAGTGGTTCGTCGATCGCGGCCGCCAGATCCATTCCTGCAGACTGTGCGGTTTCGTAGGACGGCAGGTCCAGATCCTTGTTGTGGCCGAGGCGCGTCACCTGGACGCGGATGGACGTCATTCTGCCGCGTCCTGCCCGGGGCTCAACGCGTTGCAAATTCTGCTGGCCAGCTGATCGGCAACCCCGGATTTGCTCATCGCTGGCCAGTTCTCGACACCGTTTTTCGACACCAGGTGGATCTCGTTGAAATCGCCGCCAAAGGTATCCGTGCCGCAGGAGACGTCGTTTGCGAGCATCCAGTCGCATCCCTTGCGGGCGAGTTTTTCGGTGGCGTGGGCCACGATGTCTTCGGTTTCGGCAGCAAATCCGATCACCAGTTTCGGGCGTTTCTCTCCGGCTCCCGCAATCGCCGCGAGAATGTCCGGATTCTCGGTCAGTTCCAGCTGCGACAACGGATTGCCGGATGTCTTCTTGATCTTCTGCGGCTGATCGTGGGCAGGCCGCCAGTCGGCGACCGCGGCGGCGCACACTGCTACGTCCACCGGCAGGTGGGCGACGCATGCGTCATGCATTTCGCGCGCCGATTCAATGTGAACTACCTTGACGCCTGCCGGATCCGGCTCCAACGAGGGTCCGGTAACCAGCAGTGTGTCGGCTCCGCACTGTGAAATCGCGGCGGCAATCGCATGTCCCTGCTTGCCCGAGGAACGGTTGGCGATGTAGCGCACCGGATCGATAGCCTCGTGGGTGGGGCCGCTCGTGACGATGGCCTGGCGCCCCGCCAGCAGTCCCGATCTCCCGAAATATCGTTCGATCTCCGCCACGATCTGGTCGGGCTCCGCCATCCGGCCCTCGCCGAACTCGCCGCAAGCCATGGGACCTTCGGTCGGCCCGGCGAAACGGACGCCATGGTTTCTTAGCCGCGAGACATTGGCTGTGGTCGCAGGATGGGTCCACATGCGCACGTTCATCGCCGGGGCAGCGAGAACGTCCTTGTCCGTGGCCAGCAGCACCGTGCTTGCGAGGTCATCGCAGGTGCCGCCGGCCATTTTCGCGAGGATATTGGCCGTGGCTGGCGCCACGACCAGAAGGTCTGCCTCCCGCGACAGGCGAATATGTCCCATCTCGGATTCATCGGTAAGCGAGAACAGGTCGCAATATGCCTTGTCTTCGCTCAGAGCAGATACTGAGAGCGGAGTGACGAATTCGCATGCGGCTTCGGTCATCACGCAGCGGACCGAAGCACCACGCTCACGCAAGAGGCGGATCAGCTCGAGGCTCTTGTAGGCCGCGATCCCACCCGAGATGACGAGGAGTATGCGTTTGTTGCGAAGCATGAATGGCCACCCTTTGCCCAGCTCCGTGCAATGTGGTGCAGCGAGCAGCAAAACAGCCTGAGACTGCGTCCTCTCACCGTCTGAAAAACCTAACTTCATAATGGGGCGTGGTCAATTCAATCCGGTCGGCTTGCTCGGCTGTTCCGGTTATGTCGCTGCAGATGGTGCGCGGTAGGAAGTCGCAAAAATGTTGATGGCACACGTCATATTTTCCTTGTTCTCAATGTTGTCTTGCAGCACATGGCTTGAGGAGAATGCGGCAAGGTAATTCGGGAAATTCGGGAAAGAGCTCGCGTGGAGCCAGCCGTCCTATCGAAAATTCCTTGGCCTGCCCCGACAATTTTCTTCGCCCGAAGCCGGCCCGCGATCTGCAACCCTCGGCGCGTTCGTGACCGCGCTTCGGCTACTCCGAAGCAGGAACCGCGCGGTACGTGGCCGCTTGACCTGTTTCTTCCGGTGCGGGATCATTCGCCTGTTGTCACAGCGGGAGGATCGGTGATGGGCATAGCCGACACACGAAGGGATCTGCCCGCAAACCGGATGATCTTTGAGGTGCGCCGCGATGCGGACAAGCTCGCCGCCTTTGCTGATGATCTGGAGGCGGTTATGGAACAATACGGCCTCTCGGAGGCGGAGCGCGAAGCGTTCAGGCACATCGATCTCAAGAGTCTTGCGGAGCTTGGAGTCCATCCCTACTTCTTGCCCCAGGTTTCGAGACTGTTTCACGGTACGGGATACAATCACAACCGTTCGACAGCGGCACAGGCTTATGGCCGGAGCGTTGTCGAAGGCCGGGGAAGGTTGCGCTGATGGCCGAGCTTGTTTCCGTGGTCGCCTTGAGCCATGCGCCGGGTCTGACAGGCTGGCTGGATCAGGCACCCGAACACCAGCAGAAAAGCCTCGCCGACGGCTTCTCGCGGCTTGGCGATATCCTGCGTGCGACACGGCCCGACGTGATCGTCGGCCTTGCCAATGATCATCTCCTCAACATGCCGCCGCATGACACCCATGATTTTTGCGTCGGCACCTCTGGATCCTGGAACGGTCCGGCGGAATGGTTTCAGGACTGGGTCAATGTACCGCCTTATGCGGTAGCGGGAGACAGCGGCGTTGCCGGAGCAATCTTCGACGGGCTGTCGACGCGTGGGTTCGACACCGTCTCTGCGACACAGTTGCTGTTCGACGACAACTGGTCGGTGCCGCTCTTCTACCTTACTCCGGACCACGACATTCCCCTGGTTCCGATCAACATGAACTGTGTCGTGCCGCCCGTGCCGTCTCCGCACACAAGTTACGAGGTCGGCTGCGCCGTGCGCGAGATCGTTCGTTCGGACTTGCCGCCCGGGCTCAGGGTTGCCTTCATGGCTACCGGCGGGCTCTCGCACGATCCCGGCGGACCCAAGTATTTCGACGTCAACGAAGACTTCGACCGCTGGTTTCTGGCGCTGATGGAGCAGGGAGATCCGGAGACGGTCCTGCGCCAATGCACGATGGAAAAAATGCTGGCGGCCGGAGACGGCGGAACCAGCGAACTGCTGGCATGGATCGGAGCCATGGGAGCTGCGGAAGGCCGGCCGGCCCACACCGTGTGTTACGAGCCTGCCGTCGAACTCCGCTGCGGCATGGGCTGCGTCTACTGGGACATGGAAAGGCCGGTCGGTCATGGTTGACAGACTTCTGGATGGGATCAAGGACATTCTCGATCCCGCACACACGGCGGTCATCGTCGTCGACATGCAGAACGATTTCTGCGCGGAAGGCGGCTACATCGATAACACTCAGAATGCGGACATGAGTCCCAATCGTGACCTCGCCCGGCGCCTTGACGGACTTCTCGGCGACGCGCGGCGCGCGGGCGTTGCGGTGGTATGGATCAAGGCCATCTACGATCATGACAAGCTGCCGGTGCCGATGCTCTCGAAGATGCTGGAGAAGGGCAAGGGCGCCGTCTGTTGCGCATCGGGTTCCTGGGGTGCCGAGTTCTACGGGGTTGCGCCGCTTGACGATGAACCGGTGATCGAGAAGCACTGCTATTCGGCCTTTCACGAAACCGGGCTGCACGATCTCCTGCAGGCGCGCGGGATTCGTACGCTGGTAATGACCGGGGTTGCGACCAATGTCTGTGTCGAGTCCACGCTGCGTGCAGGATTCTTCCATGGCTATTACATCGTGATGCCACCCGACTGCGTCGGAAGCGCCAACGCGGCCCTGCACGAGGCCACGATCACCTCCGTCGACCTGATCTTCGGCCATATTCCCGACAGCGCCGAGGTGGCTGGGGTCTGGGCGGACCACGACCATTCCGTAGTCGCGGCCCAATAGGGCGCCGGCATGGGCAATGAGATTCCTGCGTTGAAGGAGATGATAGCGGTCGCCGGACGCGCCGTGGTCTTTACCGGGGCCGGCATATCAACAGAGTCGGGCATTCCGGATTTCCGCAGTCCGAACGGCATATGGTCGAAGACGACCCCTATCTATTTCGACGAGTTCGTCCGTTCGGAAGATGCCCGCCGCGAGGCATGGCGGCGCAAGTTCGAGGTCGATCGCGATATTGACGGCGCCGAGCCCAACCGGGGCCACCGGGCCGTGGCCAAACTGGTGCGCACCGGCAAGGTGACCTCCGTGATCACGCAGAACATCGACGGTCTTCACCAGGCTTCCGGCGTGCCTGATGAACGGATGATCGAGCTCCACGGCAATGGCACTTACGCTACCTGCCTGACCTGCGGCACCCGCTACGAACTGGCACCCATCAAGGCGGCCTTCCAGGCCGACGGCGCCGCTCCCGAGTGCGTCGATTGTGGCGGTCTCGTCAAGGCGGCGACGATCTCGTTCGGTCAGATGATGCCTGAACGCGAGATGGAGCGCGCGCGCGTCGAAACCCTGGCCTGCGATCTGTTCATTGTCGCTGGCTCGTCGCTTGTCGTTTATCCTGCCGCCGGTTTTCCGGCGATGGCAAAGAAGAACGGCGCGAAACTCGTCATCATCAACCGGGATCCGACCGGACTCGATGATATCGCCGATCTCGTCGTCCACCTCGAAATCGGACCTGTCCTCGGCGAGGCGGTCAACGTGAACTGAGCGGTCCGCCTGCGGTGCCGAGAAGCCTCGGACCTGTCCGTGCCGGAACCGCCAATACGGCCCTGTCCCGCACGGCCGGGGTCGAAGGCCCGCATTTGCCGCTGGCTTTGCTTGACTAATTCCGGTTCTGTTCTAGCCTCGGTCTTCTCATGCTGCGCTCCGCTGATCAGGCGCGGCAACGGACGGCAGACAGTCGTCAACGACCCAATGATTCCTGTGAGGACATGATCTTGATACCGGAAAGCGCAACCCCGGGCGTGGAAACTCGCCCGAGTCAAACCGACAAGGCCGAGCGGTTTCGTGCACTGCATGAGGGTGCCGCACCATTCGTTATCGCCAATCCCTTCGACGCCGGTTCGGCGCGCGTCCTCGCCGGGCTCGGATGTCCCGCCCTTGCGACCTCAAGCAGCGGATTCGCGGGCACGATGGGACGCCGGGACGGAAACGTGACCCGGCAGGACGCGCTTCGACATGCGCAAGCCGTCGCTGACGCAGTCGACCTTCCTGTTTCCGGCGATCTGGAAAACGGGTTCGGGCACGAGCCTTCCGTGGTTGCCGAAACCGTGCGGCTCGCCGCCGAGCATGGGCTTGTGGGCTGTTCGATCGAGGATTCGACCGGCGAATCCGGAGATCCGATATACGACTTCGACAGTGCGGTGGCGAGGATCAGCGCGGCTGTCGCCGCCGCGAGGTCGACCGGCTTCGACTTTGCCCTGACGGCGAGGAGCGAGCTTTTTCTTCATGGCTCCCCGGATCTGGATAGTGTGATTGCGCGCCTGAAGGCTTATGAGGGAGCCGGAGCCGACGTGTTGATGGCACCCGGGCTGCCGGACCTGGACGCCGTCAGCGCCGTCTGCGCCGCAGTGTCGAAACCCGTGAATTTCATGGCCGGCATTCCGGGGAGGTCGTTTCCTCTGACAGACTTGGCGGCTGCCGGTGTGCGCCGCGTCAGCTTGGCCGGGTCGCTTTACCGGGCTGCGATGGACGGCATGATTGCGGCTGCGTCGGAAGTGTTGCAGGACGGCACCTTCAGCTATGTCGATTCTGTGATCCCGACCCGGGAACTGTCCGCCTTCATGAAACCGTAGGCGGCACGGCCGGCGGTTGACACGGCGGCCTCGGCGCTGCCGGACTGTCCGCATCGAGAGACGGTGCCTGCGAAGACGGAATTCGATCGTGCTGGCCTTTTCGATCCGATCAAGCCGCATGTGGTGAGGCTTGGCCCCCGATAAGCGCCGATCGGTCCTGCGTGCGGCGATGCCTTGACGGTGACAATCGTGTACTCTGGGGCGGTGTCGACTGAGCGGACCACGAACCTGATGCAGGGGCAGGCCATGAGCGAAATCCTTGACGCCGACGAACTGTTCTTCGAACGGGCGGGCATGGACCCCGGCCGGGTCGGAGCCACGGTCTCCGATGCGCTCGACGGGGCCGACGACGGCGAACTGTTCCTTGAACATTGCCAGTCGGAAAGTCTGGTGTTCGATGACGGCCGTCTGGCCAGCGCCTCGTTCAACACTGAGCAGGGATTCGGGTTGCGAGGGGTATCCGGCGAAGCCACCGGCTACGCCCATGCCTCGGAACTCTCCGAAGAGGCGATTTCGCGGGCGGCGGAGACCGTTCGCGCTGTGCGGTCCGGCCATGCCGGAACGGTCGATGTCGGGCCGCGGAGCACCAACCGGAGGCTCTACGGAGACGTCAATCCGGCGCTTGAAATGGAATTTGCGGACAAGGTGGCTCTGCTCCAGGACATGGACAGCTACGCCCGAAGCCTGGATGACCGCGTCACGCAGTTCTCGGCTTCGATCTCCGGTGAGCGCCAGGTGGTCCGCGTCATGCGTGCCGACGGCGAATCCCGCGACGATGTCCGTCCGCTGGTACGGGTCAACGTGACCGTCGTCTGCGCCGACGGCGACCGTATAGAGTCCGGGAGTCATGGCGTCGGCGGGCGCACCGGTTACGCCGCCTATGTCAGCCCCGATGCCTGGCAGGCGCAGATCGACGAGGCACTGCGCCAGGCGCTGGCCAATCTCGAGGCAGTCGCCGCGCCGGCCGGCGAGATGGATGTGGTGCTCGGCCCGGGCTGGCCCGGCATCCTGCTGCACGAGGCGATCGGTCACGGGCTCGAGGGCGATTTCAACCGCAAGAAGACCAGCGCATTCGCGGGGCTGATGGGCGAGCGGGTCGCCACGAAGGGGGTTACGGTCGTCGACGACGGGACGATCAACGACCGTCGCGGATCACTGTCGATCGATGACGAAGGGACGCCAAGTTCAAAGACCGTACTCATCGAGGACGGCATACTAACCGGCTACATGCAGGATCGCATGAACGGCCGTCTCATGGGAACCGGATCGACCGGCAACGGGCGCCGGCAGGGCTTCGCGCATGTTCCCATGCCGCGCATGACGAACACCTACATGCTCAATGGAGAGCGGGATCCCGGAGAGATTCTGGGCGCCGTCGACAAGGGCCTCTATGCGGTGAATTTCGGGGGCGGCCAAGTCGACATCACGTCCGGCAAGTTCGTGTTCTCCGCGTCCGAGGCCTATCTCATCGAAAACGGCAAGGTTGGGGCGCCGGTCAAGGGCGCGACCCTGATCGGCAACGGCCCCGATGTGCTCACCCGCGTCAGGATGGTGGGCAACGATCTGCGTCTCGATCCGGGTGTGGGCACCTGTGGCAAGGAAGGGCAGGGGGTGCCCGTCGGGGTCGGACAGCCGACGCTGCTCGTCGAGAACCTCACCGTCGGTGGCACCGCGGCTTGAGGAAATCCGGCCCGGGGCCGGGACTTCAGTACGCGTACTCCGAATAGGCGCGGCCGGCGTCTCCGTTCCATTCGTTTTCGAACCTGGCCAGCATTTCGTCGCTGGGGCTCCTGCCGCTAGCGATGATCTCGTGAAGCGTCGCGAGGAAGCCGCTTTCGTCGGGATCGACGACGCCCGGTATCGCGCGGCGCCGCAGCCCGCCTTCCGCGATCGTGAGGACTTCGCCGGCGAGCTCCTTCAGCGGCCGTCCGCGGAACGTGCCGTGCAATCCCGTGCGGGCGGCGTCATGACGCAGACGAGCGATGTCCTCGACGCTCCAGTCGCGCACGAGATCGGCCGCTGCGCTCTGGGCTTCGGCGTCGTAGAGCAGTCCGGTCCACAACGCCGGCAGGGCGCACAGCCGGCGCCAAGCCCCGCCGTCTGCGCCGCGCATCTCGAGAAACGTCTTGAGCCGCACCTCGGGGAATATCGTCGTCAGGTGGTCGATCCAGTCGCCCATGGTCGGCAGCTCGCCTTCGAGGCCGGGTAGCCGGCCCCGGAGGAAATCGCGGAACGACTGTCCGGCAACGTCGATGTAGTTGCCGCCGCGGTAGACGAAGTACATCGGGACATCGAGCGCGTAGTCGGCATAGCGCTCGAAGCCCATGCCGTCCTCGAACACGAAGGGAAGGGTACCGCACCGGTCGGGATCGGTGTCTTCCCAGAGGTGGCTCCGCCACGACTGCCAACCAACGGCACGACCCTCGACGAAGGGAGAATTGGCGAACAGCGCCGTTGCCACCGGTTGCAGAGCCAGCGAGACGCGGAATTTCTCGACCATGTCGGCCTCGGACCCGAAGTCAAGATTCACTTGCACGGTGCAGGAGCGAATCATCATGTCGATTCCGAGATTGCCCTTCTTGGGCATGTAGGCGCGCATGATGCCGTAGCGCCCCTTGGGCATCCACGACACGTCCTCGCGGCGGGCCTCGGGCAGGAAGCCGAGGCCTATCAGCCCCACTCCAAGCTCGCCCGCGACCTCCTTGACCTGCGCCAGATGGGTGTGCACCTCGTCGCAGGTCTCGTGCAGATTGCCGAGTGGCGCGCCGGAAAGCTCCAACTGGCCTCCCGGTTCAAGCGAAATCGTGCAGCCATCCATCGCCAGCGCGATGGTGCGGTCCTTCTCGAGAACCGGTTGCCACCCGAAGCGGGTCATGCCGTCGAGAAACGCGCCGATGCCAAAGGGGCCGTCATAAGGCACTGGTTCACGGGTATCGAGCTTGAAAACGAATTTCTCGTGCTCGGTGCCGATGCGCCAGGATTCCCGCGGCTTGCATCCCGATTCGAGATGTTCGACAAGCTGCCGGAAATCCGTGATCGGTTCGGAGTCCCCTCCGGGCGGTCCAGCCATGCGTCGCGTTCCGTCTGTTGTTCCGGTCGGGCGTTCGGGCGGAGACATGCTTCGGCCGCGGTACTGGAGGCCACGCAGCTTTCGCAGCTTGCTCGGTCCGATGCCACACGCCGGACAGCGTTGCTCCCCGGAGTCTGTCAGTCGCAACCGACGGCGTAACAAAAGAGAATTTTGCGGAATCGTCAAGTATTGATTGGGTGATTTCCACCCGAATCGCCGCCTGGCCCCGGCTCGCGGCGGAACGCCACGGCGCCGACTGTCCTGGGCTGCGATAGCCGCCGGCGGGATTCACCGGGATTTGTTCAATGCCGCTTGAAGCGCTACCAGTGGGGAATGAACCGGGCACGAGACCGTCATTCTCCGAACGGGCCCAGCGATATCCCGCGCGGCGGCTGGGTCGACCGCCTGTTGCCCTCCGGCTTGCAGCCCTATGCCAGGCTATCGCGTCTCGATCGCCCGATCGGCTCCTGGCTGCTGCTGTTTCCGTGCTGGTGGAGCATCGCACTGGCGTCGGTGGAGCCGGCGGTATGGCACCTCTTCGTTCTGTTCGGACTCGGGGCCGTCCTTATGCGCGGTGCCGGTTGTACCTGGAACGACATTCTGGACCGAGACTTCGACGCCAGGGTCGCGCGCACCCGCGACCGGCCGCTGCCGGCCGGCGAGGTGACGGTGAACGGCGCGTTCCTCTGGTTCGTGGTTCAACTCGGCCTCAGCGCCGCGATTCTTCTGAGTTTCAACCACTACGCAATCTGGACGGGGATCGCGTCCCTCGCGCTGGTCGGTCTCTATCCGTTGGCCAAGCGCGTGACCTTCTGGCCGCAATTCGTTCTCGGCCTCGCCTTCAACTGGGGCGCCCTGCTGGGCTGGGCCGCCGTCGAGGCGGGCCTCGGCGCTCCGGCCTTTCTGCTCTACGCTGGCGGCATCTTCTGGACTCTTGGCTACGACACTATCTACGCCCACCAGGACCGGCCCGACGATCCCGCCGCCGGTGTTCGATCATCCGCGCGTGCACTCGGCGTGCTGGCATCGAAACCGTGGCTGTTGTTCTTCTATGGCTGCGCCGTGGCGCTGTTCGGCGCGGCCGGAGCGCTGGCGGGGCTCGGATGGCCGTTCTGGGTCGGACTCGGTTGTGGCTTGGCGCAACTCGTGTGGCAGGTCGTGGACGTGGACCTCGACGACCCCCCGAACTGCCTCGCCAAGTTCAGGTCCAACCGCCTGTTCGGCTGGCTGCTGCTGGCTGGAACCGTCGGTGGTCAGATTGTCTGACGGCTGCTGCCGCGATGTCCCCCGGCACGCCGTTTTCCGAAGTCGGGATGCCGGCCACCTAGCATGTGGAATCGAGATGGCGGGGGCGGGCAGGGGTTGGCAATCTCGGTCAGGTCATCAGGGTTTCCGCCGCCAACAGGTCTTCCGGCCGGTTTATGTTGAAGAACGGGTCCACTGGCGAGGTTGCGAACCCTGCCCGGGCCAGTCGGTAGCGACCAGTCCATGAGTCGACCTTGCGCAGGCCCTCTTCGACAATGGCATGACGCAGTTCGCCCGCGAGTCGAATCGGCCACAAACCGAAGACCGGGTGGTCGCGTCCGGCCGAACGCGCACAGGCCATGTCGGCGCCTTCGTCGCCGGCGGCTGCGAGGAGGCAGGAGACAAGATTAGCCGGGACCAGCGGTGCGTCGCAGGCGAAGCTCGCTACCCAGCGGCAGCCCGGAACGTTGTCGCGTGCCCATTCCAGTCCGGTCAGCACGCCGGCCAGTGGACCGGCGAAGCCCTCCACGACATCGCCGGCGATCGGGATGCCGAACTCGGCGTATTGCGTCGGGTCGCCGTTGGCATTGAGCACCAAGGATCCGACCTGAGGCTCGACAGTCTCGATGACATGGCGAAGAAGGGGTTTTCCCGCAATCGTGAGCAGCGCCTTGTCGCGTCCCCCCATGCGGCGGGACCGTCCGCCGGCAAGAAGCAGGCCGCATACCGTGCTGTCAGGTGCCGCAGCGGGCTCGGAAGAGGCAGTCACCTGTCAGTCCTGGGCGGCCTTGCGCCGGACAGCACGGGATTCTTCGCCGACGGTCTCGGGGTCGGCATCGTGGACGATGCGCCCCTGGCCAGCCAGGGCGACAAAGCGCCGGCCTCGGGCGCGGCCGATCAGCGTCAAGTTGGCCTGGCGGGCCAGGGTCACGCCCCATGCAGTGAACCCGGAGCGCGAAATCAGCACCGGGATCTGCATCTGCACCGTCTTGATCACCATTTCGCTGGTGAGGCGCCCCGTGGTGTAGAAGATCTTGCCTGCGGCATCGAGGCCGTTGAGATACATGTAGCCGGCGATCTTGTCGACAGCATTGTGCCGGCCCACATCCTCCATGTAGATCAGCGGCCGGTCGCGTTCGCACAACACGCACCCGTGAATGGCGCCTGCTTCGAGATAGAGACTCGGGGTGGTGTTGATCCGGGCAGTCAGCGCGTAGAGCCAGGAGGTATGAATCACGGCGGCAGGGTCCAGCACGACATCCTCGAAGGTCTCCATGATGTCTCCGAAGACGGTGCCGAGCGCACAGCCCGACGTGCGGGTCTGCTTGGCCAGCTTGGCCTCGAAATCCGTCTCCTCGCGCGTGCGGACGACGACGGCCTCCGCCTCCTCGTCGACATCGATTCCGGTTACCGCGTCGTCTCCGCGCAGCATGTTCTGATTGAGGAGATAGCCGACAGCGAGGCACTCGGGATAGTCGCCGATCGTCATCAGCGTGACGATCTCGCGGCTGTTGAGAAACAGCGTGAGCGGGCGTTCGACGGTCACCGATGTCTCGACGGGACTGCCCGTGTGGTCGGTGCCGGACACCCGCTCGGTCAGCCTCGGGTCGCGCGGCCGGGGAGCGATGATGTAGTCCGACTCGCCCATGCGCTTCCTTCCCGGTCACGAGCGCCCCGCGCCGGCTGTCTTGCGACGATCCAGCCCGGTCGACCGCACTCGCCTGGTCCGCGCAAGTATCCTGCGGAGGGCCTGAACTCTGGTCCCGGCATTCTAACCCTGTCTGCGGCCGGAACAAGAGATCTGGAGCCCGCTGGCCGCTGGGGAACCCGCCTGGGGCGCGGCCGTCGGCACCGAAAGGCGTTTCGCGTGGCCGCAGACCGGTCTCTGGCGCCGACCCTCGTGAAACGGGTGCTGCCCGCTGCCTTTCAATTTGCCGGGCAGACGCTATATTCCTTTGTATGGGTTCGCCGCTCGGGCGCGGAATTTGCCGGCCTGCATCTCCGGCAGGACAGGATACGTGATGGATACAGCCATTTCAGGCACATTGGCGGCACCGCCGCTGGTGGATCCCTACGGTCGGCACGTGGCCTATCTGCGTGTGTCCGTGACCGATCGATGCGACTTCCGCTGCGTCTACTGCATGTCGGAGCATATGACGTTTTTGCCCAAGGCCGACGTTCTCAGCCTTGAGGAACTCGACAGCCTCTGCACCGCTTTCGTCAGGCGCGGAGTGCGCAAGCTCAGGATAACGGGTGGTGAACCTCTGGTGCGCCGTGACATCATGTGGTTGTTCAACCGTCTGGGGCGCCACCTTGACGGCGGCGGCCTCGACGAGTTGACGCTCACCACAAATGCCAGCCAATTGGACCGCCATGCGGCGGGGCTCTTCGCCGCCGGTGTCCGGCGCGTCAACGTTTCGCTCGACACGCTCGATCCGGACAAGTTCGCGCGCATCACCCGCTGGGGGCGACTGGAGCAGGTCCTGCGCGGCATTGACAGCGCCGTCTCGGCCGGTCTTGCGGTAAAGATCAACGCCGTGGCGCTCAGGGGCGTCAACGACGATGAAATCCATGACCTAGTGTCATGGTGCGGCGGGCGGGGCTTCGACCTGACCTTCATCGAGGTTATGCCGCTCGGCGAACTCGGCGACGGCAATAGCGGCGAGATGCGTCTCGACCAGTACTGGCCACTGTCGATGGTGCGTGCCGAACTCAGGAAACGATGGACGCTTGAGGACAGCGACCACGCGACCGGCGGTCCGGCGCGCTACATGCGGGTCGCGGAGACCGGGGGGCGCATCGGCTTCATCACGCCGATGACGCACAATTTCTGTGAAGCCTGCAACCGGGTGCGGTTGACCTGTACCGGTACGCTCTATATGTGCCTGGGCCAGGAGGACGCTGCCGATCTGCGTGGGCCGTTGAGAAGCGGATCGGAAAGGCTGCTCATGGAGGCGATCGACGAGGCCATCGGGCGCAAGCCCGAAGGGCACGATTTCGTTATCGACCGGCGCCGCGCCCAGCCGGCCGTGTCGCGCCACATGAGCGTCACGGGCGGCTGAGTCCCTGATGCAAGGCCCGTGTTCTGGACCGCGGCGCCGCCCGCCGTGCGAGAGTTGAAGATGACCGGTTGCCGCTGGCACGGTCATGTGGACCTGCTTCCGGTCTCCGGCCGGACACGAGTGCATCTGGCGGAACGTTGGTGATTCCGGAGTTCGACGCCTTGAATTTGCTGTATAATGAGAGAGCGATTGATCGGAAGTCTTGGCTAGCGGGTCCATCGCAGGTAACAGTGCAATGAATTACGAACAATTCTTCTCCGATCGCATCGCCGACCTCCGGAGCGAGGGCAGGTATCGGGTCTTCGCGGATCTCGAGCGCCGGGTCGGCGCGTTTCCGCGCGCGACAAGTCGTGCGCCGGCGCTTTCGGGTGACGTTACGGTTTGGTGCTCGAACGACTATCTCGGCATGGGGCAGAATGCCGTGGTTCGGGAAGCCATGAAGGAGGCGATCGACCGCGTTGGCGCCGGCGCTGGCGGTACGCGCAACATTTCAGGGACCACGCACTATCATGTGATGCTGGAGGAGGAACTCGCCGATCTTCACGGAACCGAAGCGGCGCTGCTCTTCACCTCGGGTTACGTCGCCAACGAGGCGGCGCTTGCCACCATCGGATCCCATATGCCGGGTTGCGTTCTTCTGTCCGACGCCGACAACCACGCGTCGATGATTGCCGGAATCCGTTACAGCAGGGCGGAAAAGGTCATCTTTGCCCATAACGATCTGGAGGACCTCGAACGCAGGCTTGCCGCGATAGAGCCCTCCCGCCCCAAGGTTGTCGCATTCGAATCGATCTATTCGATGGACGGGGATATCTCGCCGATATCCGCCGTGTGCGACCTCGCCGACAGGTACGGTGCCATGACCTATCTGGACGAGGTTCACGCGGTGGGGCTCTACGGCCAGCGCGGCGCTGGCATTGCCGAGCGCGACGGCGTCATGGACCGCCTCGACGTGATCCAGGGAACCCTCGCAAAGGCCTACGGAGTCGTCGGCGGCTATATTGCCGGCTCGGCCGCCATGGTGGACTTTGTTCGGAGCTACGCCTCGGGCTTCATCTTCACCTCGGCGCTGCCGCCGGCCGTCGCTGCCGGAGCCCTCGCCAGCGTGCGTCATCTTAAGTCGAGCAGCGTCGAGCGCGAGCGGCATCAGGAACGGGCGGCCACTCTGAAACGCATGCTGGCCGATGCCGGCCTTCCGGTAATGGACTCGCCGTCCCATATCGTGCCGCTGCTGATCGGTGATCCCATCGTCTGCAAGCAGGTCACCGACGAGTTGATGGAACGGTACCGGATTTATGTGCAACCCATCAACTTCCCGACCGTTCCGAGGGGAACCGAGAGGTTGCGTCTGACACCGACGCCTCTTCACAGCGACGCCGATATCGCCCATCTCGTGAATTCGCTTACCGAGGTCTGGGAACGGCGGGCAATCCGGGTCGCCGCCTGACCGACGGAGGCCGGCAAGCCCCGCCTGGAGTATCGAAACGCCGGGTGTGGAGCGGGAGGCGGGTTCCGTATCCCCGTTCGCAATTTTTTGTCCTGGGTGCCGGACAGATGGTGCCGGTGTCCGGCCTGTCCGAAAAGCATGCTTCCGCCACCCGGCCCTGTTCGAACCATCGCGCCAGGTCCGCAAGAGGTTCGGTTGCGGCACGCTGCGATAGCGGAGTCGTGTGCTTTACATCAACGGGGCGGACAAGTACGACTCGTCAGATCGGCAGTTGTCTGGCCGTCGATGCCGCCTGTCTGGGGGACGAAGTGCCAAGACTTGAACCGCTGGCGCGGGACGACATGCCCGAGTTCGAAGACCTTTTTGCTGCGGCCGAGAGACGCGGCGGCGAGGTTCCGAACCTGTTGCGAACTCTCGCCAGGAAGCCCGAGATCGTCAAGGCGCTCATGCATCTGCGCGCGACGGTTATGGCGCCCGGAGCGCTTTCGGCGGAACTCAAGAATCTGATCTCCCAGGTGGTCAGCATGTCCGCCGGATGCAGCTACTGCGCGGCCCACACCGTGCGGTTCGGGGCCGATATGGGAATTCCCGAGGACAGGCAGGACGCGCTGTGGAGCTACGAGACCAGTGCGCTATTCTCCGAGGCCGAGCGTGCGGCACTGCGGGTTGCCCAGGGTGCCGCGCAGGTCCCCAACTTGGTAACTGATGAAGATTTCGCCGAACTTCGCCGTCACTTCAGCGCCGATCAGATCGTGGAACTGCTCTCCGTGATCGGTGTGTTCGGGTTCTACAATCGGGTCAACGACACCCTTGCCACCGAACTGGAAGCGCCCTCCATAGGGGTGGCGGAGCGCCATCTCTCCGCGCACGGGTGGGAGATCGGCAAGCATGCTGCGGCCCGCGACCCCGGTTCCGGGGAAGGCGCCACAAAGCCGTGAACGTCGCCGAACTGATCAGCCGCTGCCTCGTGGCCGAAGGTGTGACGCTTGCGGCCGGGCTGTCGGGCCAGTCGGTCGGTCCCCTGCTTGACGGACTCTCGGAGTGCTCCGAGATTTCCCTCATGTATGCGCGTCAGGAACGCGTTGCGTTCGATATCTGCGACGGCTATGCCCGCGCGACCGGCGCGCCGGCGGTGGCGTTTACCGACGCCGGTCCGGCGGCAGCCAACCTGATGGGTGGCCTGGTGAACAGCTGGGGAGATTCCGTGCCCGTTCTCTTCCTTGCCGGGCACAACGAACGGACGCAGATCGCCAGCCGGCAGACCAAGGAGATACCGTTTGTAGACCTGTTCGGCCCGGTCACGAAGTGGGCGACCCTGCTTGCCGGTCCGGAACAGACCGTCGGGGTGCTGAGGCGTGCTTTCATGCACATGAGGACCGGACGCCCTGGCCCCGTGGCTATCGGCGTTCCGGTGGATGTTGCGCGGATGGATGCGCCCGCCGCCGATTACGTGCCGGTCTGCTCGAAGCCGCGAAGCCGCAGCGGTGGTGATCCGGCCCTGCTTCATGAAGCCGCGCGGCTGATCGCCGATGCGCGGCGGCCTTACGTGTATGTCGGCGCCGGCGTGCTGTTTTCGGAAGCGACCGCCGATCTTGTGCGGTTTGCCGAGCTGCTGTCGCTGCCGGTTGCCACGACGCTGAACGGCAAGAGCGCCTTTCCCGAGGATCACGGGCTGGCGCTCGGAATAGGGGGATTCGTGCGCGCCACCTACAGCTCGCTGCCGGCCACCAGGATGGCCGAATCCGCCGACGTGATCCTCACCATCGGCTGCGGCTTCAAGCAGCACGCGACGCGGGCAGACCCTGCTCCCGGGACCGTGCACATTCAGGTCGATTCCGATCCGGGGGAACTCAACCGGGACCGCCTTGCGGATGTCGCCATCCTTGGCGACGCCCGCATCGTCCTGCGGCAGATGATCGGGATAGCCGAAGAAATCCTGGCGCCCGAACGTTTCGAACGCGTCGAAGGGCGTTATGCCGAGATCGTGCGGTTGAAGAAACAATGGGCGGACGTCTCGGCACCGCTGCTCGGATCCGACGAGATCCCGGTCAATCCGTTCCGGGTCACCGGTGAGCTGGCGAAGCTTGTCGATCCCTCGCAGACGATCCTTCTGCATGACGCCGGGACAGTGCGCGGTACGACGTCCCAGCACTACGTCGCCCCGACGCCGAGGTCGTTTCTTGGTTTCGGGGTGCAGAGCGCGATGGGCTGGTCGATCGGAGCGGCGATGGGCGCCAAGAAAGCGCACCCCGACAAGCTCGTCATTGCGGTGATCGGCGAGGAAGCCTTCAACGAAACGGCGCTCGATGTCGAGACGTCGATCCGCAACGACGCGCCCGTGCTGATCATCGTCAAGAACAACCGGAGGTTCGTCGACCGCGACGGGGGAACGAGCACGCGCCTGGCGCATGCGCGATTCCATCGCGGGATGGACATAATCCCGCTCGTCGGGGCGCTAGGTGCAAGGGCGCATCGCGTCGAGCATCCGGAAAAGCTTGCTGCCGCCCTTGCCGCCGCCATCAGGGACGTGGAGGGCGGGACCACTGCCGTGGTTGAGGTGCTCACCGCCCGCGTGCCCGCGAGCCTGCACTCACGGTGGGAAAGTATGGCATGATAGCATCCGCGGTCAGTGTCCGGACGGGCGCCCGACCGCTGAAAGTTCAAGAAACATTCAAACGGGATGGGAGGAGAAAATGAAACTCAGGCAGAAATTCGCCGCGTTGTCGACGGCGCTTGCCGCCATCGCCGCGCTTGCCGCGTTCCCACCGACCGCGGCAGCCGATTTCTACAAGGGCAAGACGGTAACCCTCTACGTCGGCGCGGGCGCCGGTGGTGGCTATTCATTCTTCGGGCGCGTGTTCGCGAAATACTACGACAAGTACATTCCCGGAAAACCCAACGTGATCGTCGTCAACATGCCCGGCGCAGGTGGCACCAAGATGACCAACTGGGCCGCCAACGTCGCGCCCAAGGACGGTTCCGCCGTCGGCATGCCGCTGATGCCGGTTGCCATCAACCAGCACCTTCGGCCCAAGGCCGTGCGCTACGACGCGACCAAGCTCAACTGGATCGGGAACATGGAACGTTCCATCGCTGTCCTTTTCACATGGCACACCTCGAAGACGAAGACGATCCAGGACGCGACGCAGCGTGTCACGACAATGGGCGGTTCCGGCAAGAGCTCGCCCATCTACCAGATGCTGACGCTGTCGAATAAGCTCCTCGGCACCAAGTTCAAGATCGTGCTTGGCTACAAGGGCGGGGACAGGGCAGTGGCGATCGAACGCGGCGAGGTCGAGGGAAGCTTCTCGACGCTGCAGAACTTCCGCGCCATGACGCCGCACTGGTTCGAGGGCGGCAAGAATCCGCTCAATGTCCTGGTGCAGAACGCCGTGACGAGATCGCCCGAGATTCCCGACGTGCCCACGATGATGGAACTCGCGAAGAACGATGACGACCGCAAGGTGTTCGAATACATGATGCTACAGTCGCTCACGGGGAGATCGATCTTCGCGCCGCCCGGAGTGCCGGCGGAGCGGGTCGAGATCCTGCGGCGTGCCTTCGACAAGACGATGAAGGATCCGGACTTCGTCGCTGAGATCGAGAAATCGAACCTGAAGCTCACCCCGAGTAGCGGCGAGGAGGTGGAAAAGGCCGTGGCGCAGCTGATCAGGACGCCGCCTGCGGTCGTCGCGAGGATACGCGAACTGATCAAGTAGCCCTGCCGCCCCGCGCCGCTTCGCCGGCGCTGACGCGGGGCCGGATGCGGGAGATTTGCGTGACCAACGGACCGAAGCCGATGCGGCGGGTGGTCGTGGGCAGTGACGCCCGCGGCCGTTCCTGCGTGCTATATGACAGCGACGCGTCGAACGTCAGGCCGGATCCGGCCCGCCCCGGGGGCGGCATGACCGAGTTGTGGCACCTTCCCGAGATTCCGGTCCGGCTTGCCGGCGGTCGGGACAGCGGAGAGCCGCCGTTCAATCTCCATCCGCCGCAACACGGCGCGTTTCTGCGCTTCGTCCAGTCGTTTCCTGCACCTCCCGGCTACGATCCGGCGGATGATCTGCATGCCCATCCGCCCAAGGCGCCCGTCGAGGATCCCGAGACCGGGCGCGGCGACCGCGGCGGGCGGCAGGCCGGCCTGTCGGGGATGCACAAGACAAGGTCTGTGGACTACGGTTTCGTTGCCCGCGGTGTGCGATCCCTGGTACTCGACGGCGACGAGCGGGTGATGGTGCCGGGGGATTTCTGCGTGCAGCTCGGCAACTATCACGCGTGGGCCAACAGGTCGGACGAGAGCCTCATGGGGTATGTGATGATCGGCGCGGATTTCGACGCCTGAGACGGGGAGTATCGAGCAGTGGTCAAGCCGATTCGGCGAATCGTCGCCGGAGAGAACGAAAGTGGGGACGCCGTCGTGCTGTCTGACGGCCCTTCGCCCGACGTCCGTCTCGATCCGTCGCGCCCGGGTTTTGCGGCAACCAGGATATGGGTTACCGATTCGACGCCGGCGCGCGTTCGCGGCGTCCGCGAAACACTGGACCTGACGCACTCGATCGAGCCGCCGCCGAACGGATCGGTGTGCCGCGTGATCGAGTTTCCCCCGGAAGCGGGCTATCGGCGCGACATCTCGGATGACGATGTCTGCAACTACTTCCGCATCATGGGGTCTCCGGACGCCTCCACGCTCAGGCACGAGGGACGCCATCCCTACATGCAGAAGACCGCGACGCTGGATTTCTGCTACATCCTCGAAGGCGAGATCACTCTGGTCCTCGATCTCGAAGAGGTTCACCTGCAAGCCGGGGACACGGTCGTACTTCGCGCCGCCAACCATGCCTGGAGCAACCGCTCGGGCGCACCGTGCATCGTGATCTTTTCGCACCACGATGCGGCTCTCGAAGGATGAACGGGACTCCGGAGGACGGCAGGCCGTGACGAGGCAATACAGGCCGGTTCGAAGGGTCGTGACCGGAAACGATGCCCGGGGGCGTTCGTATGTCCTCCATGACGGCGACGCTCCCAATGTTCATGTGCGCCCCCGGAGCCCGGGAACCTTCTTCTTCGAGATGTGGACATTCTCCAGTGCACCTGCCGTCATTGCCGGGGATACGGATGGCAGTCCGGCAGGACAGCCGCTGAGCCACTCGCCGCCTGCGGCGGGCGCGCATTGGAGGCTGGTGCACTCGCCGGCAGCACAGAGAAAGCTTGATGCTGAGTCCGCTCGCGAAAGCCATGCCGCCATGAACAGGACCGGCGCATCCGAACTGAAGGAGGGTGGACGGCACTGGAATCTGCACCGGACGCCTACCCTTGATTACGGGTTCTGCCTCCGCGGCGAGCGGCATCTCGTGCTCGACGAAGCCGACGTTCTGGTACGACGCGGCGATGTCGTCGTGCAGCTCGGCAACTGGCACGCTTGGGACAACCGGTCCGATGTCGAGGTCGACATGAGCTACGTAATGATCGGCGCCGAGTTCGCGTCCTGACCGCCGACGTGCGGGCCGTCCGGGAGAACCAGGCTCGCCGTTTACTTCGCCAGCATGACCGGAATGGCGGCATGGTTGAGAATGTGCCTTGTGCGGCCGCCGAGCACCATCTGCCGCAGTCTGCTCTGGGAGTACGCGCCCTTGACGAGCATGTCGGCGCCGGCGGCAGTCGCCTCCCTGAGATAGGATGCGCCGAGTTCGGTAACCGCGGAATCGAACGGCCGCACTTCCGCCTCCACGCCGTGCCATTTGAGACGGTCGACCAGCTCTCCGGCCTGCAGGGGAAGCGGCGGCGAAAGATTGGCCGAAAGCACCGTGACCCTGGAGGCCTGGGCGAGGGCCTGGATGGAAACTGCTATCGTCCGTGCCGCTTCCGGGCTGGCCTCCCAGGCAATCGCGATATGATCGCCGACATGTTGCGGCGGATCAGGCGGTGCGACGAGAATCGGACGACCGCTGTCATGCAGCGCGGATTCGAGGGTTATGGGCGAGGGAAGCGGCGATGCGGCCATTGGCCGGCCGACAATGATCAGGTCGTAGAGGCGGCCACGCATGGCGATCACCTCGTCTTCGCGGCCAGAGTCCTCGCGCCAGGATACGGTCAGTCCGGCATCCGCTTGGGGCGTGCTTGACACCGTCAGGGAATGTTCCCTGCAGAACGAGTCGAACATCTCGCGCGTCTGGCTGGCGCGTTGCGTCCCCTCGCTCTCTGTGGCTTCCATGATCTCCTCGATCATCGAGCCGTCCATACCCTCGCCGGTATAGGGAATGAGTCCGCGGGGATCGGGCCGCACATGTATTGCCTCGATATGCGCCTGTGATCGCTGCGCCACGAGGAGCGCCGTCTGCAATGCCGACTTGCTGGCATCGGGTGCGCTCAGTGGAACAAGTATCGTCTTGAAGCTCATGGTGGCCTCCTGCGTGTAGGCGTCCACGTATCGCCGGCCGGCGTCAGCGTCGCGGACCGGACTGCACAAAGAATGGTGCCGATCGTCCGTCGATGCAAGCGCCGTCCGCGCGGCGGTCGGCACTATGGAAAGAGGTGCTCAACCTGCCAGCGATCACCGTCGGTGAGCGTATAGACGGTTCGTTCGTGCAGCCGGAAGGCGCGGTTCTGCCAGAATTCGATGCGGGAAGGGACGATCCGGTATCCGGTCCAGTGCGGCGGACGCGGAACGGCACCGGTGCCGAAACGCGCCGTATACCTCACCATTCTCCGTTCCAGCTCAAGACGCGATGTGATTGGACGGGACTGGTCTGACGCCCAGGCCGCGATCTGGCTGCCGCGCGGACGTGTCGCGAAGTAGGCGTCAGCTTCCTCGTCCGTCACCCGTTCGGCCGTGCCGTCAATGCGCACCTGGCGCTTGAGGGATTTCCAGTGAAACACGAGCGACGCATTGGGATTGGCGGCGAGATCCTCGCCCTTGCGGCTTTCGGCGTTGGTGTAGAAGACGAAACCCCTAGTGTCGGCTTCCTTGAGCAGCACCATGCGGGCCGACGGTCGGCCGCTCCCGTCGGCGGTGGCGAGCGTCATGGCCGTGTGGACATCGGGTTCCGACTGCTGGGCATCGTCGAGCCACGAGAGGAACGTGTCGATGGGATTGTCGGCAAGCTTCTCCGTCATCTCCCGCTCCGGGCGTTGCCGCGCATGCAGTCGAGGGTTGTCCGCAGGCAGTCCATCCCTATGTCATAAGAATCGGGGTGACATCTGCGTTCCCTGATGTAATTATATTCGCATTCCCGGGCAAGGTCCGCCGGACCGGCCCGGTTTCGGACAACGGCACCGTGCCTGCCGCCGTGACCGGCAGGCGAAGAAGGAGACGACCTCTCATGAAACCGTTCAGGATCCTCGTTCCGTGCCTCGTGGTGTCAGGCCTGCTGCTGTCGGGATGCCAGAACCCGAAAGAGACGGGCGGCGCCATTCTCGGCAGCGTGGCCGGCGGCGTGCTTGGCTCGAACGTGGGCAAGGGCAAGGGCAAGCTGGTAGCGACCGCCGTCGGCGCCTTTGCCGGCGCGATAGTCGGCAGCGAGATCGGAAAATCGCTTGACCGGGTCGACCGCATGGCGATGCGAAAGACGACGCAGACTGCACTCGAGAAATCGAAGAGCGGCCAGGTGTCGACTTGGAGCAATCCGGACAGCGGCAATAGCGGCACGATCACGGCCCGCCCGGCCTACAAGAATCGGACCGGACAATATTGCCGCGAATACCAGCAGACGGTCACCATCGGCGGCCAGACCGAGAGCGCCTACGGTACCGCCTGCCGCCAGCCGGACGGCACATGGAAGATTGTCGGCTGAACGCTGGATGATATTGCGGAGCACCTGACCGGTGCGGCATCAGGTGCATCTTGTCGGAAGCGTAGGTCTCGCGGACGCCGAGACCGTGTTTGCCACGGTCTCGGACAGTCTGGGTGACCTGTGTCAGCGCATTCCGGACGGCGAGACCGGGGAGCGGACCAACTGGATTCGCTGGCAGCATGCCACGTTCGCCCGGTGCGACGCGCTTGAACTGGTCGGCAGGCTCGATCATGCCCAATTCAGGGACGGCGTCGATCGTCCGGTCTTCGGGGTCGCGCCTGGCGTCGCGCCCGAAGACGTGGATCTGGGGGAACTCGGCTACGGCGAAGTGGCGCTCGAATCGTTTGCCCTGTTTTCGCGGCTACAGCGCGAAGGCAGGATCGGCAACGATTGCCGTTTCATGGTTGCGGTGCCGACGCCGATGGCGCTGCTCTTCTCCTACGCGAAAGCGGACGAACAGCTGCTTCTGGAACCGGCCGTGGAGACGGCCCTTGCGCGCGATCTCGAAAAGATCCGGACGGGCATTCCCGCCGGCAAGCTGAGCCTCCAGCTCGATGTCTGCCTGGAGGTGGTCGGCGCGGACGGCGGTGTGCCGCTACCCTATGACGATCCTGTCGAGGGCGCGATAGAGCGCATCGTGCGGCTTGCCCGGCTGGTCGACGAAGAGGCCGAGTTCGGCATTCATCTGTGCTACGGCGATCCTGGCCACAAGCATCTGATCGAGCCCGAGGATCTGGGAACGTCGGTCGCTTTCGCCAACGGCATTGTCGAGCGCGTGCCGCGGCGGGTGGATTTCATTCACATGCCGGTGCCCCGCGGCCGTGCCGACGACGCGTATTTCGCGCCGCTTGCAAATCTCGGCCTGGCGGCAGAAACCCGGCTGATCCTCGGCCTGGTGCACTACACGGACGGGGTCGAAGGCGGCCGGGCCCGGATGGCGGCGGCCGACAGGTTCGTGGACTCCTACGATATCGCGACCGAGTGCGGTTTTGGCCGGCGCGACCCTGCGACCATTCCCGAGCTCCTTCGCATCCACCGGGATCTCTGCGCATAGGCAGGATCGGGCTGCCGGGCCGGATCGCTCCGGCGGGCGGTTCGAGATTGCCGCGAACGCTCCAGAAGCGCCGTCGGAAGCGCGTTGGCGGCCCTCAGCAGCACCGAAAACAGTGGATTGCGGCAGCGGATCGGCCATCGCCGGCGACCGTCGCGGTTTGACCGCTCGGTCGTATCCTGTAGGATGCCGGGATCTAGGGGTGCGCGATCGTCGTCACCCCGAATTCAGGGAATATCGGGACGGAAATGGCGGACGCATACGGTCTGATGCAGGGCAAGCGCGGCCTGATCATGGGGGTCGCGAACGAACGTTCGATCGCCTGGGGAATCGGCCGGACGCTCGCCGAACACGGCGCGACTCTGGCTTTTACCTATCAGGGAGAGGCTGTCGAGAAGCGGGTGCGCCCGCTGGCCGCATCCGTGGGCTCGGAGCTGGTGCTGTCCTGCGACGTGACGGACGCGGCGAGCATGGACGCCGTGTTCGAAAGGATCCGTTCGGACTGGGGGCAGCTCGACTTCCTCGTACATGCCATTGCCTTTGCGGACAAGGACGAGCTGAAGGGGAGGTACGTCGATACGAGCCTCGAGAATTTCAGCCTGACGATGAACGTTTCCTGCTATTCGTTCACGGCGATCTGCCGCCGCGCCGCGCCGTTGATGACAGATGGCGGCAGTCTGCTGACCATGACCTATTACGGCGCCGAGCGGGTGATGCCGCACTACAATGTCATGGGTCTTGCCAAGGCCGCGCTTGAGGCCAGCGTCAGATACATCGCCGCCGATCTCGGCGGAGACGGCATTCGCGTGAATGCGATCTCCGCCGGCCCGATCAAGACCCTCGCAGCGTCCGGAATCGGCGATTTCCGTTACATCCTCAAGTGGAACGCCTACAACTCGCCCTTGAAGCGCAACACGACGATCGACGATGTCGGAGGCGCGGCCACCTATCTGCTCTCGGACCTGTCGGCCGGAGTCACGGGCGAGGTGCATCACGTCGACAGCGGCTACCATGTCGTCGGCATGAAGGCTGTCGACGCACCCGACATTTCCGTCGTCTAGCCGCATGTCCCACAACAGCTTCGGCCATGTCTTTCGCGTGACGACCTGGGGCGAAAGCCACGGCCCGGCGATCGGATGCGTGGTCGACGGCGTGCCGCCGGGGCTGCGTCTTTCGGAACCGGACATCCAGACATGGCTCGATCGGCGCAAACCCGGAAGTTCGCGTTTCGTCACCCAGCGCCGCGAGCCCGATCAGGTCGAGATCCTCTCCGGCGTCTTCGACGGACGGACCACGGGAACGCCCGTCAGCCTGATGATCCGTAACCAGGATGCGCGCTCGCGCGACTACTCAGCGATCAAGAACCTGTTCCGTCCCGGACATGCGGACTACACCTACTGGAAGAAGTACGGGCTCCGCGACTACCGCGGCGGCGGGCGGGCTTCGGCCCGCGAAACCGCGTGCCGGGTCGCCGCTGGCGGCATTGCGCGCAAGATACTCGGGCGCGGCGTTCGCATACGCGGCGCCATGGTCCAGATGGGCGAACTTGCCGTTGACCGGTCGCGCTGGAGCTGGGCCGAGACCGGCCGCAACCCGTTCTGGTGCCCCGATTCGCGGATCGCGAAAACGTGGGAATCCTATCTTGACGAAGTGCGCAGGGAGGGGAACTCCATCGGCGCGGTCATTGAGATCGTCGCTTCCGGCGTTCCCGCTGGGCTCGGCGCGCCTGTCTACGGCAAACTCGACAGCGATCTGGCGGGCGCACTCATGGGTATCAACGCGGTCAAGGGCGTCGAGATCGGTGCCGGGTTCGGCGCGGCCGCGCTGACAGGCGAGGCGAACGCCGACGAGATGCGGATGCAGGACGGCGAGGTCGGGTTTCTTTCCAACCATGCCGGCGGGATTCTCGGCGGCATCTCCACCGGCCAGGACGTCGTGGTTCGCTTCGCCGTCAAGCCGACAAGTTCGATCGCCACTCCGCGGCGCACCGTGACGACCCGCGGCCGGGACGCGGACATCGCCACGCGGGGACGCCATGATCCCTGTGTCGGCATTCGCGGGGTTCCGGTCGGTGAGGCGATGGTGGCTTGCGTGCTCGCCGACCACCTGCTCCGCCACCGCGCGCAGTGCGGATAGCGCGCCGCCGCGGCAGGCGCAGGCGGCTCAGCCGTCCTTTGCCGCGCCCATGAGAAATTCGATGTTGCCGGCCCTGCCCGTGACCGGACTCGGCTCGATGCCGAGGAGGCGCCAGCCGGGCTGGGCTGAGATCCACGAACCTATTCGCGCACAGACCTCTTCGTGAAGGGCCGGGTCCACGACGATTCCGCCCTTGGCGACATCTTCCCGGTCGACTTCGAACTGTGGTTTGATCAGCGCGCAGAGCCGGGCGCCTGGCGCGGTCAGGGCGAGGGCCGCCGGCAGCACCGATGCCAGGCGGATGAAGCTTGCATCGCACACCACGATGTCGACGGGTTCCGAAACCTGGCCTCCGGTCAGGTGCCGGGCATTGGTCCGGTCGAGCACCGCGACCCGGGAATCGGTGCGAAGCGACCAGTGCAGCTGTCCGTAACCGACATCGACGGCATAGACCAGCCTTGCGCCGCGTTCGAGCAGGACATGGGTGAACCCGCCGGTCGAGGCACCGATGTCGAGGGCGGTTGCCCCGGCGACCTCGATTCCGAACCTTGCAAGACCGTGATCGAGTTTGATGCCGCCCCGGGATACCCATGGATGGGTATTGCCCCGAACCTCGAGTTCGGCATCCCCGTCGATCGCCATGCCCGGCTTGTCGATCCGGCGGGCGCCCGAATAGACCCTTCCGGCGAGAATGAGGGCGCGGGCTTCGTGCAGATCCCGCGCCAGTCCGCGCTCTACGAGCAGAGCATCCGGCTTTTGCTTCACGATGGCCGTTTCCGGCGCCCGTCCGGTTGGCGGCGCAAATGCCCTGCGGGCGCCCTGGTCGGGCCTGGGTGGCTGTCGCTCGGGTGGGTCATCCTGCGGGCGGTCGACCGGACGGTGAATCCGGTCTTACTCAAAGACCGCGATGCGGGCGGCGACCGGCCGTTCGCAGGGACCTGGAATCATCGTATATGCGCTCTTGACGACAGGGCGCGAATTGGGCGTCAGATGCTTTTCGCCCGCGCAGAAAAAAATCTGAGTACGCCGGGACGGTTCGGAAATAACGGCGTCACGCATCGTCCATGGGTTCGGCGGAAACGGTGCCGTCGGCACCGAGCGTGATTTTCTCGACCCTCTGCTGCGCTGCCTTCAACCTTGCCTCGCAATGCGCCTTGAGGCGGGCGCCGCGTTCGTAGGCCGAGATCGATTCTTCGAGTTTGCCGGAGCCGCTTTCGAGGGCGGTGACAATTTCTTCAAGTTCGGCCAGGGCGTCTTCGAAGGACATCGCACTGATATCCTGGGTTTCCGTCGGTTCAGCCATGTTCCTGTCCTCTGCGGCAAGTTTTCGAAGGTGGCGCGAAGCAAGGAAAGGCTGGCGCCATCTCGGCTGCGTGGCTTGTGGATTCGATATGGCGCGGTGGCTGAGGTGCGCGACGGTGCCCACAGGCCAGTCCTTGGCCCAGTGCAATCGGCACAATCAGCGCGTGCGTTTCCTCATCGATCGCGATGAACCCACTCCCCACACCCCATGCGACGGATCACTTCGGGTTCGGCTCGGATCCCGCACAGATTTCCGATTCTCGTGTTGCCACCTCATCGGTAACCCGGATCAGCGCCTCGACCAGGTTTTCGTCAACATCAGTGGCTCCCTCGTACTCGGCAAGATTCCTTATGTGCGCTTGCTCTAGTACGCGCCACTTCTCATCCGGGATGCCAAGAGAAAGCGCAAGGCACTGGAATACGAGAAACGATTTTTTGCTCTATAGCCGGCGACCCGCAACCCTGCCAAGGAAAAAGCGTGTGCAGCATTATAAGCGAGATCGAACCGGGATTCGAGGCTCAACTGCTCTTTCTTCGCATCCGCAAGTCGGGCGCATCCAGAGCGAACCAGCCCCGATACCTCGTCGGTTGTCGACGGCTCCGCCCGGAGCATACCGCTGGCCACGAGATTATCCAGGTACTCATTCGGCATCGAGGCTGCCCATCAGAACACTATGCGGTCCCTGCAGGATCCGAGTCAGGAACCCGGCTTTTGCCGCGCGCCGCCTTTCGAATTCGGTCGACGTGTAGAGCATTGGGTTCACGCGTCGTCCCAGCAAGCCTTCAGTAGGGGCCACGGCCGCATAGACCGCTTCCAGCGTCAGGTTGTCGGAAACGAGCAGCAGATCAATGTCGCTTGTTGCCGTATCCGTTCCTCGGGCGACCGATCCGAACAGCGCGGCCAGGATGAGCCTGTCCGCCAGCGGCTGAAGCGCGTCGCAAATGGATTGTTCCAGGCCAATGGTCTTGCGGACAATACTGCATAGCTCGTCAAAGAGAGGCGATCCACGGTTCGCCCGGTAGAGCTTGCGGTTACCTGCGCGGGAGACGACCGCGAGGCCGCTCGCAGCGAGTCGGGCCAGCTCCCGCTGCACTGCCCCTCGCCCCGAGCCCGCCAGTTCGATAATCTCGGTTACGAAGAATTCCCGGTCCGGTTGCCCAAAGAGGAGTGCGAGTATGCGCTGCTGCGTGGCCGTAAACAGCGCGTCGGCGAGTGCTGAGGCACCCGGACCATTCCTTCGGCGTGGCGCAACCGCTACAGGTGTCAAGACATCTATACCCATAAAGGGTATTATAGTACCCTTTATGGGTATATCAAGCGTAAACATGGGCGGACCGAGTTCTGGAACGAAAGCAACGAAAACAGCTGATTCCCTGCCGTCGGGCGTTTGCCCGAGGGTCGCATTCCATCACTCTCGCGATGATCCCGGCCGGCGCGTTGGGAGTGACGCCGGGGCGGACGCATCGGTTGGCATCTTCGTGCCTGCGCAGGAAGCCGCTCGGGCAACCGGTCCCGGATCTTCGTGCCAGGCTGGAGATACGCCGGATCCGATGCGACCGGGATTCGGTCGCGATTGCAGAATTGCCGTCAGCCCTGCCGCATATCCCGCAACATGCCGATCACTGCCGAGAAATCCAGTTCGCTGTCGCGTTCCTCGCAGAATTTCTCGTAAAGCGCGCGGGCATGCTCGCCGAGCGGCGTGGCCGCTCCGGTCTTGAGCGCCGCTTCGCGAGCCAGCGAGAGATCCTTCAGCATCAGCCGTGCTGTGAAACCCGGCTGGTAGTCGTTGTTCGCCGGCGCAGTCGGAACCATCCCCGGGATCGGGCAGTTGTGGTTGATCGACCAGCAGCTTCCGGTCGATGTGGACATGACATCGAACAGGACCTGGCGGTCGACGCCGGCCGCCTCGCCGAGCGCAAGAGCTTCGCATGCGCCGACCATCGAGATCCCGAGCAGCATGTTGTTGCACACCTTGACCGCCTGGCCTGCGCTCGGCCCGCCGGCGCGGACCAGTTTCCGTCCCATCACCGTGAACAGCGGTTCGGCGCGGTCGATCGCCGCCGGATCGCCGCCGGCCATGAATGTCAGCGTGGCGGCCTCGGCGCCCGACATGCCTCCGGATACCGGCGAATCGACGAGGGCGACGCCGTGTTTGACGGCCGCTTTGTGGATGTAGTCGGTGCTTTCGAGATCGGTGGTCGACGAGTCGACGACTATCGTTCGGTCGCCTACGAAATCCAGTATCCGGTCGACATCCACGAGCACTTCGCGGACTTCCCTGCCCGTGGGGAGCATCGTGAACACGAAATCCGCGCCCTCGGCCGCTTCTCTGTTTGATGCGGCGGGCAGGACGCCGCGGCGGGCGGCGTCCTCGATCTTGCTCTCGACAATGTCGTGGCCGCGCACCTCATGGCCGGCCTTGACGAGATTGGCCGACATCGGCTTGCCCATGTTGCCGAGGCCGATAAACGCGATTCGTGCCATAGTGCTGTCCCCTTCTATGCCCGTGCGGCGTCGGCAATCTTCTCGCCGATCATGATCGCGGTGAGGTTGGTGTTGGCGCTCACGATGACGGGCATTATCGAGGCGTCGGCAACCCGCAGGCGCTCGACGCCATAAACGCTGCCGGCCGGATCGACGACAGCCAGATCGTCCCCCGCGTCGCCAATCCTGCAGGTGCCGACCGGATGAAAAAAGCCGCGGCAGTTGGCGCGAATCCATTCCTCGAGCGTTTCATCGCTGGCGAATATGGCGTCGAGCCTGCTTCCCGGGGCGACCAGGCCGTAGAGCGCCGCGCGCCGGGCAGGGCCCGGCAACTCGAGCAGCAGCGACGCCGCGAACGCCTTCCACCAGTTGCCTCGCGTCTCGCGGTTGAGCGTGCGCACGCGGGCGGAAAACGTGGCGGCGAAGAGTTCGGTCGTCACGCGCCGGACCGCCGGGCTCCGGAGTACGTCATGGAACAGGCGCATTCCCGCCTTCATGCGCGCGAGGTCGCGCTCGTCTTCCATGACATGGAACGCCACGCGCGGGTTCTCGGCCGGGTCCGCGCTCTTCAGCGTGACCGAGCCGCGGGAAAACGGCTTGACGACGCTCACGATCACGGCGCCCGTGCGCAAGCCGAGAGGATGCCAACTGACCTTGTTCGCGATCCCCATGTAGAGATCGTGGGGAGGGCAGCCTTCGAGCCCCGACGAATGGCGGAGCGCTGCGTTCGCGGCCGCGCGAAGGCCGGTATCCTGCATGCCGTTGTAGCGGAGATGGGCGGCGAGAATGCAGGTCGGATGCTCGTGGAGATTGCGGCCAACACCGGGCCGGTCGGCGACGACGTCGAGACCGAGAGTCTGGAGCTCTGCCGCCGGGCCGATGCCGGAGCGCAGGAGCAGCGCCGGCGACTGCAGGGCGCCGGCGCAGACGATGGTCTCGGAAGCGGCCAGGGTTTCCGTGGTTTCATCCGCTCGGACGACGATTCCGGTGCAGCGACGGCCGTCGAAGGACAGACGCTCGACGCGGCAGCTGGTGCGGATCTCGAGATTGCCGCGGCCGCGTACGTCCTCCGTCAGGTAGGTTATCGCCGTCGACTGCCGCAGATGGGGCGTGTTGGTCATGGCGACCGAGCAGACGCCGTCGCGCGGCGTCGTATTCATGTCAGGCACATGGTCGAAGCCGCGGCGGTGCAGTTCGTTAGCGATCGCGTCGCTGAAGCCGGGCCACTCGGTGCGGCGGTGGCGGCGGATCGATACCGGGCCGTCATTGCCGTGCAGCGGGTGGTCCCTGAAGTCGGTGTCCGTCTCGAGGCGCCGGTAATAGGGAAGGACATCGTCCCAGCCCCAGCCTGCCGCTCCCATCCCGACCCATTGCCTGAAATCCTCCGCGATCCCGCGAATCGCGACCATGGCGTTGACCGATGAGCCGCCGCCGAGAACGCATGCCTGGTCGTATGGCATCGCCGGCACGGAATCGGGATCGTTGTGGGGAAGGGGCTGCCACTGGACGGCCAGATCGGGCCAGGTATTGCGCCTGTGGTAGACCGCTCGGTAGAACGGGTCGCGGATCTCGGCGCCCTCGTGTCCCGGCGGGGTGTCGCGCCCGGCCTCGACGAGCAGCACGCGCCGTGCCGGATCCTCGCTCAGCCGGCTCGCGATCACGGCACCCGCCGATCCGCCTCCGACGACTATGACATCCCAGTCAGCCATTTTTCACCTCAAGCGATATTGTGCCACGCTCTGGAGCTTATATCGAAAAGCCACCGTCAAGCGGCCCTCTGATCGATTCCACGGCTCATCGGGATCCAACGGCCACGCCCTCCCCGTGCAGTTGCGCAGGCCACCCGGCGCCGAATGTTCACTGCTGCATTGCCCGCATGGCCACAGGCCACGCAATGGAAGGTCGCTTGCGTTGTCCGGTTGACGGCACCAATGGCGTTGCACCCTGTGCAAGTCCGGCTGGTGCAGTCGGGATCGCCTGCGATGACGGCCCCGGCCCCGTCTTCGAGCATCCGGCGGGGACTGTCCCCATACGCATAATTCCTCACGGGGCCGGGAAAACCAAGAATCATCGCGGTTGAGACTATTCGCTATAATCCCCGATGCTCTTCTGTGGCGCCAAACACGGGACGCTGCGGTTGAAGACAGCGGGAAGCCCACGGCATGTATCTTCGCAACACCTGGTACATCGCGGCGCAGCCATCAGAGGTCGGGGCCGCGCCTCTGGGACGGACTTTTCTCGGCGAGCCCGTGGTGCTGTTCCGCGATGAGCGGGGAAAGGCGGCCGCGCTCGCCGACCGCTGCTGCCATCGGGGCCTGCCGCTGTCGCTCGGGCAGGTTACCGGGGGGCGGCTGCAATGCGGCTATCACGGTCTCGAATTTGATGCCGACGGCACCTGCGTGCGGGTACCCGGCCAGACCCGCGTCCCGCCCGGCGCGGGTGTCCGAAGCTATCCCGTGATCGAGCGCCATGGCTGGCTCTGGATCTGGATGGGAGATCCGGGCCGCGCCGATTCCGGTCTGGTCCCGGACCTGGCCTGGCGCGAGAATCCGGAATGGGCCGTGGTTGAGCAGTACCGGCGCGTCGGGTGCGCCTACGAGCTGCTCATCGACATCCAGCTCGACAACACCCACGCGCCGTTCGTTCATCCCGACACGCTGGGCTCGAGCGCGATTACCGACACGCCGCCGAAGGTGCGGCGCACGGCGGGGGGCGTCAGGGCCGAACGCTGGATGATGGATGTCGTTCCATCGCCGACCTTTGCCCGGGCGCTCGGCACCGGCGACAATGTCGACCGCTGGCTGATCTGGGACTTCAGCCCGCCGTCTCTGTGCGCCTTCGACATCGGATGCGCGCTCGCGGGAACCGGGGCGGAGAAGGGTGACCGGTCCCGCGGCGTGACCCTGCACACGATGCACTTCATGACGCCGGAGACGGCGGGCAGTTGCCACTATTTCTGGTCGGTTGGCGGCGCCCCCGCGGACGATGACGTCGCGGCCGCCCGCAAGGCGGAATTTTCCCGCATATTCGCCGAGGACGTCGAGATCGTCGAGGCGCTGCAGGCCTCGCGGGAGGCGGCGCTGCCGTCCCGGCGCATCGACGTCAATGCCGATGCGCCGGTGATCCAGGCGCGAACCCTGCTCGACAGGCTGATACAAGCGGAGACCACCGATGAAGCTCTATAACTGGCCGATGGCCCCCAACCCCAGGCGCGCAACGATTTTCGTGGCCGAGAAGGGAATCGACATTGAGATCGTCAATGCGGGCGATCCGGAGAATCCGTCACGGCTCAGCCCCGACTTCTGCCACCGGTTTCCGCATCGCCGGGTGCCGGTGCTGGAACTCGATGACGGCGACTGGATCGCGGAAGCGCCGGCGATCTGCCGGTATCTCGAGACCCTCTACCCGGACAATTCGCTCATGGGCCGCGACGCCAGGGAGGCCGCCCAGATCGAGATGTGGGACCGCGTGGCCGAATGGGAGGGGCTGATGGCGGTGTCCGAGTATTTCCGCAACACCCACAAGGCATTCGCCGGCCGCGGCGTGGCCGGATACGCGAACGAAGTCCCGCAGATACCGGAACTCGCCGAACGCGGCCAGTTCCGGCTCGGGCTTTTCTTTTCCAAGCTCGACACCCAGCTCGACGACCGCGAATTCATCGTCGGCGATCGCTTCTCGTTCGCCGACATCACCGCCTATTGCGCGATCGCCTTCGGGACCTCGCGACGGCTTGCCGTCGCCGATGACTGTCCGAACGTCACGCGGTGGTACGAAGCCGTTGACGCCCGTCCGGGCGTGAGCGCCGCGGCCTGAGCCGGCGCGGCCCCGCGTCGGCGCTCAGCGCTCTACCTCCTCGACCCTGCCGGAGGCGTTCGACTTCACGATCGCTTCGAGAAGCGACACGTTCATGGTCATCTGTTCGGGTGTGTTGGGATAGGGCGCTGTGCCGGCGACGGCATCGGCGAAGGCCTCGAGGTTCGAGAGCACCGGGGTCGCGGCGGCGAACTCCTCGGTGGACGGTTTACCGTCTTTGAAGCAGGTGGTGAGGAACCAGCCCTCGGGGGTCTGGACATGGGCCTTGTCGCGCACTTCCGCCCATCCCTCGGAGCCGAAGATGGCGAATCTGGAAAAGAACGGGGTGTGGGTCAGCGCGTTCAGCGTTGCCGTGCGGCCGCCGACAAACCGGACATGGGCGGAGAGCGTGTCGCCGTTTGTGACGACGCCGCCGTGGCATTCGCACGATGCACGGACCTGCTCGGGCTGGCCGAAGAGGCTGATCGAGAGATCCATGAGATGGATCAGGGTCGCCGTGAGCCCGCCGGCCGGACTCTCGCTCGAGTTCATGCGCCAGTTGCCGGCGTCGAGCGCCGTGAAAATGTCGTGGCTGAAATTGCCCTCTATGTGCATCGGCGCACCGAGTTGCCCTTCGCGCATGAGGCTGGCGGCCCTCATGATCGGCGGCTCGAAGCGCCGCTCGTGGCCGATCGCGATCCGGACGCCGGCCTCGCGGACGGCGTCGAGGGCCCTGACCGCCGACGCGCGGTCGAGGCACAGCGGCTTCTCGCAGAAGACGTGCTTGCCCGCCCGCGCTGCCGCGATGATCTGCTGCTCGTGAAGCGAATGCGGCGTCGCGAGAATGACGGCGCCGACGGCATCGTCTTCGAGGATCTCCTCGAAGCCCTCGGCGAACCTGACGCCATGATCGGCGGCGAACGCCTGGCCGGCGACGGCGTCGACATCGAACAGGCGCATGACCCGGATCTTGCTGCTCGCTGACAGGGTCTGCGTCAGAATCTTTCCCCACCAGCCGAGGCCGATGATGGCTGCGTCAAGCATCTTCTAGTCTCCTGTGAAATTCACGGGTCTGCTACCACGCCGGACCCGCTCATCGAGCCTTTCCGCTCAGGGTGGCGTCCGCGGGGTCCGTTTGCAAGCGGGCAAGCCGATTCCGCGCCGGCGCCAGGCGCGGCGGTGGTTTCGGGCACCGGCCGGCCGATGTATGTTGGCGGCTGCGGGAAGCAGCTGGGTGCTGCGCTTGCTTCAGGTCCGGGGCCATGAATGAAATGCGCTGTGGGGAGGCGGCATCCGGCGATGCCGAAGCGGAACGCGTCTTCGACCTGTTCGTCGATAGCTATGTCGAGGCTTGCCGCGGTCGCGTCGAGGGGTTTGTTGACCGGCATTTCGGCTTCCGCGGAACTCTTCGCATCCATCGTGCGGCGCTCGGGCTCGACCTCCTGCGAGCGCCGGCAAACCTCTTCCTCGCCGTACCGCATCTGGTCAAGGCCGCCGCTGTCTTCCTTGCCGGCAGGATAGGCGCAACCAGGCTGGCGGCGTCGGTTGAACGTCTTCCCACACAGTTCCGGACCGATGTCGAGCGTGAGGTCGAGCGTCTGGTCCGGATGGAGCTGTTGGGCGCCGGAGACGCCGGGCGCGACGTCCGTGCGATGCTGGGAGAACGCGATGCAGCAGCGAACGGATCCGGCGATGAAGATGCCGCGGAATCCCCGCTTGCCGCCGCATCGGTGCGGCTCTGCGAGACGTTCGAGACCCACAGGGACGAGGTGGTCCGGACAGGGCTTGCCGGCGATCTTGCACACTATGTCGGCGCCCGCACTCCGGCGGCGGAAATCACGACCGCATGCATTTCCGCAGCGGCGGGCCTTGTCCTGTTGCATCAGCTGACGCCGACTGCCTTTTCCCTTGGACCGTCGCTGGCGGCGCTGCAGGCCCAGCAGGCGGCCATCGACGCGTTTCCGCTCGGCGCGGCGATGGGCCGCGCCTGGCATGCCGTGTTTCCAGCCGACGCGTCGCTCTCGGTGGTCTTCGCGATGACGGTGGCGCTCCTGGTTGCGATGTCGCTCCTGGCCGCGTTCGCAGGCATCGTTGCCGATCCGGTCCAGCGGCTGCTCGGCATCCATCACCGGCGGCTCCGGCGGCTGGTGGAGGCCGCAGATGCCGCGCTCCGGGAGTCCGGGGCCGGCGGGTTTCGGGACCGCACCCACTATGTCGCGAGAATGTTCGACATCCTGGAGACGCTGAGGCTGGCAGTGCGGGCCGTAACCTGACCCGTTCGCCGCCGGCGGCCTGTCACGAGCCGGTCTCGAGTATCCTGTCGATCTCGGCGGAAAGTCCGGCATCGGCGTGCCGACGCATTCCATCCAGAATCTCGCGGCCCCTCGCGGTCGCGGCGAACAGTTGCAGCAATCTGCGCCGCGGCGGCTCGAGGCTCTCGAGGAGGGCGAGCTTGCTCGATGCCCGTTCGAACAGTTCGAGCTCTTCCATCCGGGCGAAGGCACCGGGTTCCGACAGGCCGCCGTCGGCCGCCCCCGAGCGGTCGCCGAGCGCGCTCACGGCGGCAACGAATCTCGCCTGCCCCGCCGGCGCGAGCCGGTGATAGAGGTCCGCAAGCGCATCGGCGCGGCGCCTCGTGCCGACCATGCTTTCGTCGTCGAGGCAGGCGCGCATGTCGGCAAGCAGGCGCGCCTCGTCGTCACCCCCGAGGTCGGCGGACATGACCGGGCGCGGCGGCGGGCCAGCCAGGATCCGGGACAGGAGGGCGCGCACGCGGCGGGTCATTCCGGCATGTTTCCTTCTGATGGACCGGGCGTCCGTTGCCGGCCGCCAGCATGGGGTGTGCGGAACGGCGCGACGGTTTTGCAAGACAGCCGCGCTTGTAGTACGTTTCCGTGGAACATCCCGTACACCGTACAAACCTTTGGGACAAAGATCATGAAGAAACTTCTCTGGGGCGCCGTCGCCGCAGCGGTTCTCGCTGTTGCGCCCGGCGCATCGCCGTCCTTCGCCGAAGGCGTGAAGGTCGGTTTCCTCAACGGCTTCTCCGGCGGGCGAGGAATATTCGGCCGGTATCAGTGGGAAGGTTTCATGCTGGCCGTCGAAGATCATCTTGGCGGAAAGCTCGGAGGGCTGAAGGCCGAGGTCATCAAGAAGGACACCCAGCACAAGCCCGACGTGGGGCGCCAGATCGTCAATGAATTCATCAAGAAGGACAAGGTGAACTTCATCGCCGGCATCACGTGGTCCAACGTGCTCGCCGCGGTGTGGAAGCAGCCTTTCAAGGCCAAGACCTTCTTGATCAGCACCAACGCGGGCTGGTCCGGCATGGACGGCAAGAACTGCAATCCGTATTTCTTCCGCTCGGGCTGGAACAACGACATGATGCCCGAGGCGATGGGCAAGCTGATGCGCGACGAGGGCATTGAGGGCGTGTTCGAGCTTTCGGCCAACTATCAGGCCGGCAAGGACATGCTGGCCGGGTTCAACCGCCAGTACAAGAAACCGACCAAGGGCAAGATCCTCTACAAGCTCGGGCAGAGTGACTGGCAGGCCGAGATCTCGCAGATTCGCGCAATCAAGCCCAGCTCCATCTTCGCGTTCCTGCCGGGCGCCATGGGCGTTTCCTTCATGAAGCAGTACAAGGCGGCTGGGCTCGACAAAGAAGTCAAGCTCTATACCGTGTTCACCGTGGATTTCGGCACGCTCGCCGCCCACGGCCAGAATGCGGTCGGCAGCTATCACACCAACTTCTGGAACCACCAGTCCAAGAATCCGGCCAATCAGCGTTTCGTCAAGGATTACATCAAGAAGTACGGGCACCACCCGTCGAACTTCTCGGTGCAGGGCTATGACGGTGCGTTGCTGATCGATCTCGGCATTCGCGGCGCCAATGGCGACCTCAAAAATCACGATGCCATCCGCAATGCGATGCGGACGGCCGCTATCGAGTCGCCGCGCGGCAAGTTCTCGTACAACGTGAACCACAGCCCGATCCAGGACTACTGGAAGCGCGAGGTCGTGAACGGTCCCGATGGCAAGCCGACCATCGTCACGCGCAACAAGGTCTTTGCGCAGGCCAAGGATAGCCACTACACGAAGTGCAAGATGAAGTGGTAAGCAGCGGCCGCGACGCTGCGCTGCGGGGAGAATCCTTCGGGATTCTCCCCGTGCCTGTCAGGCTCCTGCCTGTTCCGCAACCTCCGCCACCTTCACTTTTCGCCTGACACAGATGCGGTGACGTAGATGACGCTCCTGTTAGTCATTGAGCAGTTTCTGAACGGGATCCAATTCGGCGTGTTCCTGTTCCTGATTTCCGCCGGCCTCACGCTGGTCCTCGGGATCATGAACGTGGTGAACCTCGCTCACGGCTCGCTCTACATGGTCGGCGCCTATTTCGCGTCGACGTTCTTCGGCTGGACAGGAAGCCTGCTGGTAGCGCTCGTGCTGATGGTGCCGGTGCTGCTCCTTGTTGGCATCATCGTCGAACTCGTGGTGCTGAGGACCATGTATGAGCGCGACCACATGGACCAGGTGCTGGCGACGTTCGGGCTCATCCTCTTCTTCAACGAACTCGTGCGCCTGGTCTGGGGTGTCGAGGCGCTCCCGCTCACGCTGCCGGACTGGCTCAGCGGCAATGTCGAGATCCTGCCCGACGCTCCCTATCCGGTCTACCGTCTCATCGTCATCGGCGTTGGCATCGCCGTGGCCGGGGCGCTTTACTGGATGATTACCCGCACCCGCCTTGGCATGCTCATACGCGCCGGAGCCAGCAACCGTCCGATGGTAGGCGCGCTCGGCATCAACATCCGTTTCCTCTACACCGTCGTCTTCGGACTCGGTGCCGTCTTTGCCGGCCTTGCTGGCCTGATGGCGGCGCCGCTTATTTCGGTGGAAAGCGGCATGGGTGAAGAAATGCTGATCTTCGCCTTTGTCGTCATCGTCATCGGCGGCATCGGCTCGATCCGGGGCGCACTGGTCGCGTCGGTGATCGTCGGCGTCTTCGAAACCGTCGGGCGCTCGATCCTGCCCTTCGTCATGCTCGAGGTGGTGTCCTCGGAAGCGGCGCAGACAGCCGGTCCGGCTCTCGCGTCGATGCTAGTCTACATCCTGATGGCGATCATCCTGTTCTTCAAGCCGCAGGGACTGTTCCCCGCGCGTACCGGTTGACCCCATGCTCAGTCGTCTCAAGCTTTCATTCCTGCTGATCTGCTTTTTGGTCCTGGCGCTGCTGCCGCCGATTGCGGAGATGATCGACGAGCCCTTCTATGTCGATCTGATCGCCCGCGTGATGATTTTCGCCATCGCTGCGATGAGTCTGGACTTCATTCTCGGATACGGCGCGATGATCAGTTTCGGCCATGCGCTCTATCTCGGGCTTGGAACCTATGCCGTCGGTATCCTCGCCTATTACGAGGTGACGAACGGCTGGATACAGCTTCTCGTCTGCGTGTTCGGCTGCGCGGCGATCGCGGCCTTCCTGGGGCTGATCTCGCTGCGCACGACCGGCATCTACTTCATCATGATCACGTTCGCCTTGGCCCAGATGTTCTATTTTCTCGGCATCAGCCTTGAGGAGTATGGCGGCGATGACGGGTTGCCGATCGACAGCCGCAGCGAGTTCTTCTCGTTTTTCGATCTGAACGAATCCTGGAATATGTACTACCTGATTCTCAGTGCGCTGACCGTGCTCACGATCCTCCTGTGGAAGATCATCAACTCGCGGTTCGGCATGGTGGTCCGGGGGTCGAGTTCGAATGACGCGCGCATGCAGGCGATCGGCTTTCCGACCTTCAAGTACCGTCTGGTGGCCTTCACGATCGCGGGCGTGGTCTGCGGCATAGCAGGGTTCCTCCTCGGCAACTATACGGAGTTTCTCACGCCCGAATACATGAACTGGTTCCGGTCGGGCGAGCTGATGATCATGGTCATGGTCGGCGGCATGGGAACGCTGTTCGGTCCGCTCTTCGGCGCATTCGGGTACCTGATGGTCGAGGAATACCTTGCGGACTTCACGGAGCATTGGCAGTTCTATTTCGGGCCGCTCCTGATCCTGCTGGTCCTTTTCGCCAAACGCGGGCTGTGGGGCCTGCTGCCGGGGCGGGAGGACATCTCGAATGAGTGAACCGATCCTCAGGGTCGAGGGACTGAACAAGGCCTTCGGCGGCGTCACGGCGACCGAAGACCTTTATTTTGACGTCGAGCTGGGCGAGATCCATGCCGTTATCGGCCCCAACGGCGCCGGCAAGACGACCCTCGTTGCGCAGCTGTCGGGCATGATGGCGCCGGACTCCGGCAGAATCGTCTTCGATGGCCAGGTCATCAACAACCTGTCCGCGCCGCAGCGCTCCCACATCGGTCTGGCAAGATCATTCCAGGTCACCAGCGTATTTCGCGATTTTACCGCGCTGGAGAACGTTGCGCTGTCGATCCAGGCCCATGCCGGGCATAGTTTCCGGTTCTGGAGGTACGCCGCGACGGATCCGGCCCTGACGGACCCGGCACGGAAAATACTTGGCGATGTCGGACTCGCCGACCGCGCGCTGGTGCTGGCGGGCAATCTCGCCCACGGCGAACAACGCCAGCTGGAGATTGCCATGGCGTTGGCGACCGGACCCAAACTCCTGCTGCTCGACGAGCCGACAGCGGGCATGGGGCAGGAAGAATCGGAACGCATGCGCGGGTTCCTGAACGGGATCAAGGGCCGCTATTCGATGGTACTCATCGAGCACGACATGGATACCGTGTTCAGCATCGCAGACCGGGTCACGGTACTGGTATATGGCCGTGCGATCGCCACGGGCACGCCTGCCGAGATACGTGGCAATGCCGAGGTTCGTGCCGCCTATCTGGGCGAGGACGAGGTCGCGACAGATGCTTGAGGTACGGGATCTCGAGGCTTCCTACGGCCAGAGCCAGGTGCTCTTCGGTATGTCGTTCTCGATCGACGATGGCGAGGTCGTGACCCTGCTGGGCCGCAACGGCATGGGCAAGACGACGACAATCCGCACCATCATGGGAATGGTGCGGGCGCATGCCGGATCCGTGCTGTTCCAGGGCGAGGAGACCCGCGATCTGGCGGACTACAAGATTGCCAAGCTGGGACTCGGCATCGTCCCCGAGGGCCGCCAGGTGTTTCCAAACCTTACCGTGCGTGAAAATCTCGTTGCGACCGCGGACAACCGGTCGGGCGCGCGCGATCCGTGGACACTTGAACGCATACTCGACTTGTTTCCCAATCTCGCCGATCGCCTGAACAATATGGGCAATCAGCTCTCCGGCGGCGAACAGCAGATGTTGGCGATAGGACGCGCCCTCATGACCAACCCGAAGTTGCTGATCCTGGACGAGGCGACCGAGGGGCTGGCGCCGCTGATCCGCGAAGAAATCTGGAAGTGCCTCGAAGGCCTCAAGGCGCTTGGCCAGTCAATTCTGGTTATCGACAAGAATGTCGACGCCTTGACCAGAATCGGCGACAGGCACTTCATCGTCGAGCGCGGGCGGATCGTCTGGAATGGTGATTCCGGGGAGTTGCGGGACAACGAGGAAATTCAGCACCGGTATCTGGGCGTCTGAAGTATCTTTTTGTTTCCGACCGAGGCGGTTTATGGTGTAGCGGCCGCTGTGCCTGCCGGGAAGATCGCCCGCGCAAGTGCCGATGGAACCGCTGCATAGCCGTTACGACAAGTGGGCTGAGTGGGAAATCACGTGCCAAAAGGCGTCCCAATCACACTTCCTGATCGCCCAAACCGTCGGACGATAAGGTCCGTTGTGCAATCGGCATTTTGTCCGAGCGGCGCTTGAGCCGCAGCGCCCGTCGCAAGTTGTGTCAAGTTTTCTCTGCATGGCGGCGGGTTGGCAGCGTTCCGATCTTGCATTCCCGGCGGCCAAACCGGAAAAATACTTCTGCCGCTGGCATGCCAGAAGGTTCCGAAAAGTTCGCGCGTCTGTCGATTGTGGACAAAGATGGATTGTTCGCAGCGTTGGTGGTTCATGCACGAGGCAAGGCGTTCGCTTCAGAGGCGAGACGGGTTGGCACCCTTCCGGGTTCAACGGCCGTTCAGCTGGTAACTACTCGAGCATCATCGATCAACACTCCTGCGCATGGTGTCGACTCGGCGCTTGCCGGATAATCGCTTCCGGTTGGTGTATATGTTTGCTCTATGACCGCTGACGCCATCACAACGCCGGAGCCGGACACAGGCGATCGAATTCAGCCATGGGCGCGCATGACATGGCGCGGCCTGTCAGCCTTCATGACCGTTATCGCCATTCTCTGGAACATCGACCTGTTCCAAGATCTTGGCCTGGCCCTCGTCAACGAGCAGTATTACGCCGCGATCATGGCGCTGGCGCTGGCGGTCGTCTTCCTGTCCGTCCGCTTCAACCGCGGTGAGGAGGGCCGGGTGCCATGGTACGACGTGCTCCTCGTTCTCCTTTCGCTCGCCGTGCTGTCCTACGTTGCCGCCAATTTCCTCTATCTGCGTGACGAGGGCGGGCTCGGAGGTAGCACCGATCTCGGAGTCGCAATCGGTGCCGTCCTTATGGTTTTGGTCATTGACGGGCTAAGGCGGTCTGCCGGCTATGTCATGCTCTGTGTCGCGGGCGTCTTCATTCTTTACGCGCCCCTCGGGCATTTGGTTCCGGGCCAGCTCGTGGGTTCGCGCGTCGAGCTCTGGCAGCTTGCGATCAACATGGGTTTCAACACCAACGCGTTGTTCGGAATTCCGCTCCAGGTTGGTACCACCATCGTTATCATGTTCATTCTGTTCGGGCAGGTGCTGATGCAAGCCGGCGGTGGAACGTTCTTCACCGACATCGCGATGGCGACGGTTGGCCGTCGCCGTGGTGGCGCCGCCAAGATCTCCGTCGTGGCATCGGGCCTCTTCGGCACCATTTCGGGCACCGCCGTATCCAACGTCGTGACCACCGGGATCATTACCATCCCCCTGATGCGCAAGGCAGGCTACCGCGCCACCCATGCCGGAGCGATAGAGGCCATAGCCTCCACTGGCGGCCAGTTCATGCCACCGATTATGGGGGCTGCCGCGTTTCTGATGGCGGAAATGCTCGAGATTCCCTACGCCGAGATCGTCCTTGCGGCGATTGTCCCGTCGCTGCTCTACTATTTTGCGGTCTTCATCCAGGTCGATCTCATTGCCGCCAAGGAACAGATCACCTTCCTTGAGGAGGATATGCCGCGAGCCCTCGACGTCCTGCGCGAGGGCTGGCACTTCATCCTTCCCTTCGCGGTACTGATCTACACCCTGTTCGAACTCAATCTTCCGCCCGAGCGGGCGGCGATCTACGCGACCGCGTCACTCGCAATTTCGTTCGTCCGAAGCTATCGCGGCGAGCGGCTGCGCCTGGCCGACCTTTATGGCGTGCTCTGGAGAACAGGTCGGGTCGTGATCGAGCTTCTGATGATCACGGCTACTGCTGGCTTCGTCATCGGCATCCTCAATCTCACCGGTCTCGGCTTTGCGCTGACTTTTGCGCTGGTGGAACTGGCAGGTGAACAGCAACTGGTGCTGCTGCTGATCGCCGCGGTCATCTGCATTGTGCTCGGCATGGGTATGCCGACGCTCGCCATCTACGTGCTACTTGGCGCGCTCATTGCTCCCGCCATCATCGAGTCCGGCGTTGCCGACATCCCGGCCCATTTCTTCATTCTATATTTTGGTATGATGTCCATGATCACGCCGCCGATCGCGCTTGCCGCCTTCGCTGCCTCCACCCTTACCAAGGCGGATCCGATGGCAACCGGCTTCGCCGCGATGAAGTTCGGGTGGACAGCCTATTTCGTGCCATTCCTGTTCGTGTTCTCGCCGACCCTGATCCTGATCGGCGATCCGGCCGACATCCTGATCAATGTCGTCACCGCGGTGATAGGCACCTACCTGGCATCGCTTGCCGTGGTCGGTTATTTGGTGCGCCCGCTTCATGTTGCTCTCCGTCTGGTTCTCGGCGCGACCGGTCTTGGTGCCATGTTGCCTTGGGAGATTTTCGATGCGGCCGCGCTGGTCAATGCGGCTGGTGTGACATGCGGTCTCGCGATCGTGGCTTACGAACTGGTTGCCGTCCGCCTTCGTCCGGTGGGGGCCCGGAGGTCTTGACCGCGATTCCGGCCATGCGTAGGGTCAAGGAATACCCCGCAATAAAGGAGGATTTTATGAGAGTTCCGCTGTTCGCAGTAGCGTTCGCCGCGGCCGTTGCCTTTGCCGGTGCAGCCGTAGCGCAAGTCGCGGTATTCGCTACCAACCCTCAGGGCAGCCTCGGCTACCGTACCGGGATCGCGGTTGCCAAGACGGTTTCGGCAAAGGCGCCGGGGATAACCGGTCGGCCGCAACCGATGGGCGGTTCGACCACCTATATCCCGATCATCAATCGCGGCGAGGTCGATTTCGGGTTCTCCAACGGCCTCGAAACCTATTACGCCTATAACGGGATCGCGACCTTCGACGGACGTCCACAACCCAATCTGCGCATGATCGGACTGATGTTTCCACTGCGCACCGGCATCGCAACGGTGGCCGATTTTGGCGCCGAGTCCATCTACGATCTCGCCAAGCTTCGCGGCAAGCGCATTACCTCGGAATACACCTCGCTGAGCATCATCGAGATCTTCATCCGGGGCGCGCTCGCCAACGGGAAGTTGTCCTATGCCGAATTCAAGAAGGTCCCCGTGTCCGGCTTTGCAAAGGGCATACTTGCGCTCGGCGAGGGCAAGACCGATATCACCTGGATCAGTCTCGGCTCTGGCGCTGGCCGGAAGGTCAATACCCAACTGCGGAGCCGCGGCGGCTTCGTCTATCTCGACATGGATCCGTCACCCGAGGCCTTTGAACGGTTCCGCAAGCACATGCCGGCGGCCAGAATCGTCCGCGAATCCAACACCAAGATGCCGGGTATCAAGAAGCCGACCAACATCGTCGAGATCGACTATGTGTTGTTCACGCACAAGGATGCGGATCCCGAGATCGTCTACAAGATCACCAAGGCTCTTGCCACCAACAAGGCGCATCTCGCCAAATCCATGGGCGCCTTCAACCGTCTGAAGCCAGCAGCCTTCGCACTGCCGGAGGTAGCGCCGTACCATCCGGGAGCCCTGAAGGCGATCCGGGAACTCGGACTCAAGGTGGGCGGCTAGCTGCCGCAGCTTCGATCTGGACCTACGCGTCGATCCTGGCAGTGGACAAGGGGGGGGGTAACGGGCGGCGCCATTTCGGAAATCGCTTTGCAATAGTCGGGAGCCGCCGGCAAGAGATTGGCCGGCGGTGTCCGACGGCAACTCGGCTTCTCCGCGGAGGACAAATCCGTTCGGGAAGATCATGCAATCGAGGCGCCCTTTTGCGGCATTCTCGATCTTTTGCCGCCTACTCCTGTGATCCAGTCTACACGGCCCTGTGCGCATAGCCCGATTTCGCCGTCTTGATCGAAACGACGACGGAGGGCAGATGCGTTCATGCAGAGATGGGAACGCCCTCAACCATGGTCCGACGGAGCGTTCGGCGCTCGCCCCCCGGGAAATCCCGGCGCGCGTGGGTGATGCAGCGGTTGTCGAGCATCACGAGATCGCCGGGCCGCCATGAATGTTCGAACTTCACGTCCTCGTCATCGACATAGCGGAACAACTCCGCAAGCAGCGCGTTGCTTTCCCCGGGATTGAGCCCTTCCACACGTGCCGTCATGAGCGGGCTGATGAACAATGCCTTGCGCCCGGTGTCCGGATGGCGGATGACCAGGGGGTGGATCCAGTGATTGATCTTTGAAATGTCCTGGTCGAGGTCGACCCGGCCGGTGCGGGCATAGTCGTAGATGTTCAGCGCGCGCAAGCCCTCAAGACGGTTCTTCATTTCGGGCGAGAGGCGGTCATAGGCCGCGTACATGTTGGCGAACAGGGTCTCGCCGCCGCTTGAGGTGGCTTCGATGGCGTAGAGGACCGTCGCGGCATAGGGAATTTCCTTGAAGCTGCCGTCGTGGTGGAACCAGACCTCGCCGTCGCCGAACGAACCCAGCGGCGTACCGTCGTTCGTAACGTTCGTCACCATGTGCACGGTTCCGCCATAGTGGCTGTCGCCGTCGTCGCGACGCTGTTCGAGGGGCCGCCCACGCGTTGCAGTTCCGCCCATCTGGTCGCAGAACCTGAGCTGATCCTGATCCGACAGGTCCTGGTTGCGGAACACGATCACGCCGAATTCGTGAAACGCCCGGGTGATCTCCGCGATGTCGTCCTTTCCGAGCGTTTCCGAGAGATCGACACCGGTGATCTCTGCACCGCCGGCGGTGGAAAGCGGTCTGATATTCATGAATAAATCCGTCAAGTGGGCTGCACTTCAGCGTTGAGCCCGGCAGAATTCATGATGCCAATCGCCGAACGTCGGGACAAGGCCTCCAGACGCGGAGCTCGGCGGCTGTTCTTGGCGTAGGGTTCAGTACTGGCCTTCGGGTTCGAGTCCCAGCAGGCTTTGCCCGTACATGGCGCTGAGCGCATCCCAGTTGAAGCTCACATGATGGGCAACTGCGTGAGCGTCGCGCCAGGCGCGTTGGATGTGCCGGGATAGGTGAATTCCCTGTCCACCAACGGCGCCGAACAGTTCCTCAAGCCCTTCGATCGAAAGTTCGACGAGCTTTGCCTGTGTGATCCGGTTCTCCAGGCGGTCGCGGACCGAAAGCGTCTCGCCCTGGTCGACGATCTTCGCGCGCGACAGTTCGAGCTGCTCGAAGAGCATTGCTCGGGCCGCCTTGAGGTTGGCGGCGGCTCTTCCGACCCGCATCTGAACGGCCTGGAAGTCGCGGACATTCTTGCCTCCCAGAACCACGGCCCCGCGGGTGACGCGGGTGCCCATCTCGTCGAGGAAGGTGTCCAGCGCGCCGTTGAGGCAGCCCAGCGCCGGCGTGGCGATTCCGTAGGCAATGATCGACAGCAACGGGTAGCGGTAGAGGTTGCTTCCGAGAGCCTGGTAGCCCGGCGAATTGCCGGAGGCGAGCTCGGCGAATGTGACCCGGCAATGCCGTGGAACGAACATGTCGTCGCAGACTATGGTCTTCGATCCGGTGCCGGCCAGGCCCATCATGTGCCAGTCGTCCTCGATCGAGAAATCGGCCTTCGGAACCATCGCAAAACCCGGCATCGGGCTCCCGTCCTCCTCGTCGGGTGGAAAGAAAAGGCCGATGACCGCCCAGTCCATGACGTCCACGCCGCTGGCGAAGTGGAACTTCCCCGACACCCGATAGCCGCCGTCGGCGGAGCGGCATTCGCCCGCCGGCGCATAAGACCCGCAGACGATGGCGTCAGGGTTATCGCCCCAAACGTCCTCCTGGCAGCGCATCGGGAACTGGGCAACCAGCCACTGGTGCACAACGCCAAGGGCACAGACCCACCCGATGGATGCGTCGGCGGATGCCCATTCGATCACGCAGCGCATCACAGTGGCGGAATCGCGTTCGAGCCCGCCGAAGCGCTTCGGCTGCAGCAGTCGGAAGAAACCGCCCTTCCTGACTTCGTCGATTACCTCCTCGGGAACCTGCCGCGCATCCTCCGCGGCTGCGGCCCTGTCGGCGATCAACGGCCGCAGTGCTGCCGCGCGTGCGATGAAATCCTCGGATGTCGTTTCATGAAGGCTGAGCGGTATCGCCATTGGCTACCTCCCCCCGAAGTCGCGGCAGGCCGCCATAGTGCCCGAGTTGTCCGCACAGGAAAATACCCTGGTCCGTTATCTGCCCCGACGCCGGCTTGGTCGCGCATCTTCTGTGTCCGGGGGGCGGTGCGAAGAAAAGGCGGGCAGGGTTGCTGCGGTCGGGCAGGGAGCCGCGCTCGGGATCTTGGCTCAGGGAGACGGCGGCGCTATGACAAATCGCGCGTCGCCGTCAGCGGCGATCTGCGCGGGAAGATTTTCTTCCCAGGCGAGGTAGGCGAGTGCCGCCGCATCGTCGCCTTGGTGGCGGCTCGACACCCAGAACAGGAAATCGATCGCTTCTTCGTCAGTCGGCGCGCCTGGCGATGCCTCGAGCGGTCGGTTTTCCGCCACCCATGCGTTCCGGCCGCCGGAGAGGACCGCGACATTGCCGCTTCCGGACTCGATCAGATCGCGCGCCACCAGCCTGGCGCGGGTCTCGTGCTCCGAATAGACGACGACCGGCCGGTCCGGCGGGATCCCGACCCGTTCGAGACGGGGCCTGATCGCCCATGTCGCGGTCGGCAGGTGGCCGGCGCGGTGATCCATCGAATGGCCGGCGTCGATGATGAAGGCGTCATCCGCCGCGATGGCGTTGGCGAGTTCGTCGGTTGTGATCGTGTCGACCGCCGGCGACGCCGGGACCGGCCCGCCAGGGATTTTCACGGTCGCGCTGCCCGGTTCCCCGGTCATGACGTGGACGTCCCAACCCATCTGCCTGAGCCAGTGCGCGGTGACGGCTCCGCGCGCGCCCGGCGTCGTGTCGAACAGAACGATCCGCGCGCCCCACACGCCGCACCAACGGTCGGTTGCCTGGACGAGCTGTCCGCCCGGGGCATGAATGGCTCCCGGAGGGTGCCCGGCAAGGAACTCGTCCTCCGCGCGCACGTCGAAAAAGAACAGGGTGCGTTCTTCGTCGGCCCACCATCGTTCAAGGGTATCGGCGTCGACCGCCGATATACCGCATTCGCGCAGCAGTTTTCCGCCATAGGCGGACGCTGCCGCGCGCGCCGCTCTGCTCACCGAACCGGGATAGCGCCGGCTGCTGCCGTGCTCCAGCGTGTGGCCAGCCAAAGTCCAGCCCATGGTGCCGGCCTCGAGCGCGACCACCCGGTTGGGAATTCCGGCGTTGATCAGGCCTTGGGCGCCGATGATCGATCGCGTTCGGCCGGCGCAGTTCACCACGACCGTGGTATCGGGGTCGGGAGCGAGATCGTGGACCCGTAGGACCATCTCGGCATTCGGCACCGAGATTCCGCCGGGGATCGACATCCGGCTGTGTTCAGCCGGCGTCCGTCCATCGAGTATGATCAGGTTTTCACCGCGATCGATCATCCCGTGCAGTTCGTCCGCGGTGATGTGCGGGGTTTCCTCGACCTGCTCCACGATCTCGCCGAACGCCTTTGATGGCACGTTGACGCCTTCGAAGCTCTCGTATCCGGCCTCGCGCCAGGACGGGTTGCCGCCGACGAGGACGGCGATGTCGGTGTATCCCAGACCGGTGAGTCTTGCAGCTGCCTTTCCGGCCACACCGTCGCCCTCGTCAACCAGGACGGTGCGGACATTCTTGCGCGGGACCAGTTCCCAGACCCGAGCCTCGAGCGTGCTGTAGGGGCAGGGCACGGCGTGCAGCATGTGGTCGATGCCGAACTGGCCGGCCTCGCGCACGTCGAGGAGGGCGAGTTCGCTGCCGTCATGCAGCATGCCCTTGAGCGCCGCGGCGGTGATCGATCCTGTCATTCTCGCGATTCCGTCACGAGGCCGCGTCGTCCCACACGTCGGCGGCAATCTCGACGATCATCCTGAGCTTGGCGTTCTGATCCTCGAAAGCGATCTTGTTGCCGATATCGATCGATGCGAAACCGCACTGCGGACTGAGGGCCAGATTCTCGAATGGGACCACCTTTGCGGCTTCGGCAATTCGCGCCCGAATCTCGTCGCGCTCCTCCATGCGTCCGGTCTTGGTGGTGACGAGCCCGAGAACGACCTTCGTGCCGTCCGGGATGTGGCGGAGCGGTTCGAAACCGCCCGACCGTTCGTCGTCATACTCGAGGAACCAGGAATCGACAGCGAGGCGCGGAAACAGTTCAGCAGCCATGCGGTCGTAGCTGCCCACGGCGATCCACTGGCTCTGCGCGTTGCCGCGGCAGAGATGAATCGAGATCGTGGTGTTGGCGGAACGCCGGGAAATGCAGGTATCGAGGACATCACCGTAGAGTCCGAGGAGCAAGTCGGGATCCTCACCGATATCAGCGACGTTTCCGCGCAGGCGATCGTCGAGAAAATATGTAAGTACCGGGTCGTCAATCTGGATGTAGGTGCAGCCGCGGGCCTCGAGCGCGGCGATCTCGGCCTGGTAGACGGCCGCGACGTCGTTCCAGAAATCGTCCATGGATGGATAGACGTCGGCGTTGACGGCAGCGCGGCCGCCATGGAAGTGGATGCGGCTCGGCGACGGGATCGTTACCTTCGGCGTCCTCGACGTCTGCGCCTTGAGGAACTCGAAATCGGCGATCGAGATCGCGCCGCCGCCGCCGAGTCTACCGGTCGTCAGTACGTTCTTGGGAACGTAGCCGCCCGGGTTGTCCTCATCGCTGAAGAAACCCGCGTCGGTGTCCGGGGCGCTGATCTTGATTCCGTCGATCGCCGAGATGAAGTCGATCCACCAGTTTTCGCGCCGGAACTCGCCATCGGTGATCGCCTCGAGGCCGATTTCCTCCTGAAGCCGTACGCACTCGGCGATCGCGCCGTCCTCGATTTCCCGCAGCTCCTCGCGGCTGATCTCGTCAGCCTGCCATTTCTGGCGGGCATCGAGCAGGTGCCGCGGGCGGAGCAGACTGCCGACCTGGTCGGCGCGAAAGAAGGGTTTGGCGTTGCTCATCACATTCTCCTTGGCCCGAATCAGCCGTTCCTGACCCCCGACTCTTCTATTGCGGCGGGGATGGCGTCAATACCCAGAGGCGCCATCAGGTGGACGCCTGCGACGCCCTCGATCCGGGAATAGGCGGCGATCAACTCCGCGCAGATCCGCGTTCCCTCCGCCTTTTCGTCGTCCGCCGCTTCCAGCCGTTCGATCAGCGGGTCTGGAATGGTCGTGCCCCAGAGATTTTCGCGCATCCACCGGGCCGATCTCGCCGACGCGATGGGACCAATTCCGATCACGACTGCACAGCGCTCGGCGATACCGTGGTCCACGAGCGCCGCGGCGTATCGGCGCACGATGCCCTCGTCGAAGCAGAACTGCGTCTGGATGAAACGCGCGCCGGCTTCGAGCTTGGCGAGGAGGCTGTCCGGTTTCCACTGTCCGGCGTCCGGATCCATCGGAGTGTCGGCGCCGCCGATGACCAGATCCGGGGGCGACGCGATGCGCCGGCCAGACGGCAGCATGCCCTCGTCGCACATGCGGCGCGCGGTTTCCATCAGGTCGCGGCTTTCGAGGTCGAAGACCGGCTTGGCGTCCGGCTGGTCGCCTGCCGACGGGTCGTCGCCGCGCATGATCAGGACGTTTTCGATGCCGAGCGCGGCGGCACCGAGAAGATCGCTCTGGAGCGCGATCCGGTTGCGGTCGCGGCACGTCATCTGCAGCACGGGTTCGATTCCCTGCCGGAGAAGGAGGGTGGCGGCGGCGACGCTGGACATGTGGGCGCGCGCGCTGGCGCCATCGGTGACGTTGACGGCGTCGACCCGACCTTCCAGCACGGTGGCCCTGGACCGGAGATCATCGGCGGATGCCGAGACGGGGGGCGATAGCTCGGCAGTGATGATGAAGCGCCCCGCGGAGAACGCTTCGGTGAGTTGGCTCATGCGTTGCCTCTCCTTGAGACGACGAAGGATTCGTCGAGAAACCATAGGCCACCGTGTTTCTGGAGGACCTCGCGGGTAGCGTCAAGATACCTTCCGTCGGCCATCACCGGTTCGAGGCGCACGTCTTCGATCTGGGCGACATAGACCGCGGCGTTCCACGCGGCCAGCAGCGTCGACGTTCCGATCGAGGTCCCAATCTCGGTCGGCAGGGTGTGCATGACGTAGCGAAATAGCGCGCTCCGGTCTGCGCCCGGCCCGAAATTCAGCCCCTGGCCGCCGCGGCCGAGCTCCTTCTTTAGCGCTGACAGGAGCGTATGGCGGCTGTGCTGGAAGGGGTTCTCGTCCGGCCAGACGTGGCGGATGACCTCAAGTCCGGGATCGTTGCCGTGGGAATGGATGGCCAGCATCCGCCCGCCCGGCGCCAACGCCCGGGCCAGCGGCGCCAGCACGCGCCTGACCTTGAGGTCGAGAGACGCGCGTGCCCGGTAAGGCTGCGAGGCGATGATCAGGTTGTAGTCGCGGCTCGCCAGGCCGGGGCGCGGGATGATGCCATCGAGCAGGATCTTGTGGTCGTTGCGATACAGGATGAGCACCGACGGCCGGATATAGAGCGGGTTGCCGGACTTCGCGCTCGTCCGTACCTGCCAACCCTCGGCGATCTCCGATTCGAGATCGGCGATCTGGTCGGCAAAGTCATGCGAAGAATCTCCGACGAGCGCCACCTCGCGCCAATTGAGCCGTGCCGCATTCTCCGGCGCGTGCGGCGTCAGCGCGGCCGCTTCGCTGTAGAACATGTTGGTGATCACGACGACAGTTGCCGGATGCTCGTTGAACCGGTCTGGCAATTTCTCGAGCGTGAGCCGCACGTCCTCGAGGCTGATTTCCTTGCCGACGACATAGAACGGCACGGTTGGATGAAGGTGGTGCATGTTCCGCATCACCCGGGTGAGCACGGTGCCGTCGCCCATGCCGGCGTCGAAGACCCTGAGCGCCGGCGGCCGGACCTGGAGGCGTTTCAGTTCCTGGCCGACGCGGTCCGCCACTGCCCACTTTTCCGAGCAGGTATTGACGAAGAGGAGGTATTTCTGGCGGTTGTCGTAGAACCGGAAATGCTGCTTCTGGTCGCCGTTCCCGGAATCCGAAGGTCCTGTCGCCGGGGACGGGGAATCGATCCGGGGATCGTAGGTCTGCATGGAATTCCGTTCGTCCGCTGTCTTTTCCATGAACTTCTCCACTTGAGCGACGACCGCGGTGGTCACGCGCCCCCCTGCACGGAGGCGGCCAACGAACTTGCCGTCATTGACTGCGCGGCGTCCGAATGTCGTTTCCGAAATCCGGTTGCGCCGGCAATGTTTCTCGATGCTCTCGAGCAGCTCCGAGTTTTCCGACATCTCACCCGGCCTCTCTGAAGGCAATTTGCAAACAAAATGTCTAGACCAGAAAAATTTTGTGAACAAGAAAAAATATTTTGGGTGGGATTCATCCCATCTTCGCATCCGGGCCCGGCGCCGGCCGGCATTGCGGCATGCTGTCGGGGGTTGACGCGAGAAGCGGAGTGTCTCGCGTCTCTGTCTGTTCTGGGGTGGGGCCTCTGGTCGGCTCCCGGCCCCTCATGGGCTTGGATCACCTCGACAGCGAAGTTCTCCCCGCAGGGCAATCGTCTCCCGGCCCCTCATGGAATTCGATCACTTGGCCGCCGTCTCCGCTTCCGTTGCCGGCTGCTCTCCGGCCACTCCGGCATGATCTCTGACAGGCTGACGCCGTTGGTGCGGAGGAGGCCCAGGGGTGCCGCCCGCCCGCGGCAGCGATGTTCCTGCACCGTGCCATCCCGCTATACTGCCGTGGACACGGTATGCGTAAAGGAAACAGGAAGTACCGCAATGCAGACGGTTTGGGATCACGTTCGGCTGGCCGCAGCGCGCACGCCGGACCGAACGGCAATGGTCGACGATCGCGGTCCGCGCACGGCGTCCTTTTCCGAACTCGTCGAGGAGGCCGAGGCCATGGCGGCCGGCCTTGCTGCTACCGGACTCTCGCCGGGAGACCGCGCGGCCGTCATGCTCCCGAACATCTGGGAACACGCCATTGTGATCCTCGCACTGCACCGGCTCGGGGTCGTACCCTGCCTGATCAATCCGCGCCTGAAGCCCGATGAGGCGCGGGCGCTGATGCAAGCCGGCGAAGCGCGCCTGGCCATATGCATGGCGGACGAGGCTGTAGCCGCTGCCGCTGGCGGGGCGGTCGGTGACGGCCGGGTTCTCTGTGTCGGCGGCATGGTGCCGGGGGTTGCCGATCTTGCCTCCAGGCGCGGCAACCCCGCCGATCTTGCGCCATGGTTGCCGCCCGATCCCGAAGCGCTGTCACTCGTGCTCTACACGTCGGGAACCACCGGCCTTCCAAAGGGCGTGATGCTGCCGCATCGCGTGACTGACGCACGGATCCTCTATGTTCCCACCCAGTGCGGCCTGCGCCATGGCCACCACAACCGCGCCATCGGGCTCATGCCGCTCTTCCATGCGGTCGGACTCTACTCCGCGTTCCTCTGCACACTGACCATGAACGGCACCTATTACGTGCACTCGGCGTTTGACCCGGCCGCTGCCGTCGACTGCATTGAACGCGACCGGGTCACATTCCTATACGGCGCGCCAGCGCATTTCCATGCCCTGCTGGCCGCGCCCGGGTTTTCGGAGGAGAAGATGCGGTCGGTGGAGACGCTGGTCTATGCCGGGGCCGTGATGCCGGGCCCGCTTCTCGATCGCGTTCGCGCTGCCTTTCCCCGGGCGCACATGACCAACATTTACGGCACGACCGAGGTAATGAACGCACTTTACATGCCGGATCCCGCTGGACGCCCGACGAAATACAGGCCAGGTTTCTACTCCGACGTCCGTGTCGGGCGTATTGGCTCGGGAACAGGAGACCTGTGCGATGTCGGCGAGGAGGGTGAGGTCCTCGTCGACGCCGCGGCTGACGCCACGTTCTCCGGCTACCTGGGACAGCCCGACGCAACCGCGGAGAAGCTGGTTGATGGCTGGTACCGCACCGGCGACATTGCCGTCTGGCTCGGGGATGGGGATCTCGAACTGCGCGGACGCGTCGACGACATGATCGTGTCCGGCGGCGAGAATATCCACCCCGAGGAGATCGAGACGGTGTTGCGCCAGTGCGGCGGGGTCCGCGACGTGGCCGTGATCGGCATACCTGATGAACGCCTGACGGAACGCGTCGTTGCGTGCGTGGTGGCTGACGGCACCAATCGGGAAGTGCTCGATGCTTGGTGCCTGGCGTCTCCGCTCGCCGACTACAAGCGCCCGCGCGGATACGTGTTCCTGGATGAGCTTCCGCGTAATGCCGCCAACAAGGTTCTGCGCCGCGAGCTCCGGGCCATGGCTGAAGCCGCTGCCACAGGATGAACGAGCGCTGCAAGCGGCGCGCCGGTACGGTTTGCGCACGCGGCAGCAGACGGGAGAAAAACATGTCCAGACTGCCCCTGACCTTCGCGTGCGGCCCCTACGACCGGATGGAGGCGCTGCAATACGGAATCATTGATGTCGAGGGAATCGATCTCAATTTCCTCGAGATCCAGGCGCCGCGCGAAATCTTCGACCGCATGGTGGGGGGGCTGGAATTCGATCTGTCGGAGATGTCCATCACCGAGTTCGCGACCATGACCGCGAAGGGAGACTGTCCGTTTGTCGGGCTGCCGGTCTTTCCGTCGAAGGCCTTTCGCCATGGCTTCGTCTGCGTCAATCGCGAAGCCGGAATCGAGGGGCCTGCCGATCTGGCCGGCAAGCGCATCGGCACGCCGCTTTACACCCAAACCGCGGCGGTATTCATCCGCGGGGACCTGGAAAACGTCTATGGCGTCGACCTTTCCGGCGTGGAGTGGGTCCAGGGTGCGATGGAGAAGGCCGGAACGCACGGGTCGCCGCCGGCACCGCCGGAGTTCTCGCGCCCTATAACGTTGAGGCAGAACACGTCGGACAAGTCGCTCTCGGACCTCCTTGCCGACGGCGAGATCGATGCAGTACTCGGCTCGAGGCTTCCCGACTCGGTTCGCACCCGCCCCGACAGGGTTGCCTATCTCTGGCCGGATTTCCGGGCCGAGGAACGGCGCTACTATGCCGAAACCGGGATTCATCCGATCATGCATTTGGTGGTCATCCGCAGGGATCTCCACGAGCGGCACCGGTGGATAGCCGAGAGCCTCTACAAGGCATTCTGCGCGGCCAGGAAATGGGCGCTGGAGCGCATGTATTTTTCCGGCGCACAGCGTTACATGCTGCCGTGGCTGACGGACGACCTGCGCGAAATCGACGAGCTGTTCGGCGGCGATCCGTGGCCATACGGCATCGAGAAGAATCGGCGAACCCTGGAGGCCCTGGTCCGCTACCTGCATCAGCAGGGTTTCATTCCTGAAGAGATACCGGTCGAGAGCCTCTTCGTTCCCTTGCACGGGCGTCTCGACGACTGACCGCGCAGGGAATTCGCGTCCGGCAATGCTTGCGGCCATGTAGGTTCCCGTTACGTTCCCACTCCATGTCGCTGGTGCAGAGACTGCCGCCGTTCCGACCGCTTTTCTGATTCCTGAGGCATGCTGACGAGTCACGGCAACGGCGCGCAGGCGTCTCCTTGCGCCGGGCAACCTGATACTGCAGTCCTCCAAACCGCAACTGGACGGCCGCGGCGCACAAGGACTGCCCTCGAACCGCTTTGTCTCCATCAGGTATCCAGACGGAGTCATTGCAGCACGGGATCTCCCGGCGATCCGAATCCGTAAGTCCTGCGCAGGCGTCGAAGAGCCAACGGACAGTTTCGAACTGGCTGAGGCGTCAACCAGAGGCGCAATGCGAGTTCGGGGGATGCGCTGATGACGAAATTTCTGAAGCCTGAAGCTCCGGTGTCCGAGCCGGGCAGTTCCGAGACCGACGCAGAAGACACCGTGTCTGCGCTCCGGCGGCTTGTCGACGAGACAACGAAGCACGGGGAAGTTCTCGCGGAGATCCGTACTTTGCTGGACCTGCAGGCAGGCACCGCAGGCACGATCGGCCAGGATCTTGCCACGTTTCGCACCAGCCAGGATGAGGCGACTTCGAGCGCCGCCCCGGAGAACCACCTTGGCGAGGTCGCCGAGCGGATCGAGGAACAGATCCGCATCTACGCCGCCGACTTTCACCGGTGGCAGGAAGCCGCACGCGGCGTCCCAGGACGGCTCCGGGTGGCGCTGGCCGTTGCCGCGATCCCGGCGCTGTTTTTCCTCGGCGTATTGGTCGAGCAGCGCTGGGAGCCGTGGCCCGTGTACGACGGCACCGGAGGTTGGAAGGATTATGTCTGGGAACGGTACGGTCGCGAGATCGTTGAGTGCACGAAGAGGGCGGCTGAGGGCGGCAGAGATGTGACATGTGCGATCACCGCTTCGATCGAGTGACGGCCGCCCGGTGCGGAAGACATGTCTGCTGGTCAGTTGCCGAATCGCGCTTACACGGCAACGAAGCCGCGGTTCCCGTTGCAGCTTGGCCGCTGCCGGCCAGCAGCGGAATGGATGGAGAACGCACCGGCCCCAAGTGCTAGAGTGCACGGCGTTGGCGGGCGTCGCGCCTGCTTCATCCGTGATGATCCGTCCGGTGGCGGGCGCGCGTCGCGTGGCGGAGAGTTCGCCGGCGCGGTACGCCATCCCCGGCGAGGATGAGCGGATATTCCCACGGCCCGCAGGCCGAACCCGGCAACATGCGGCGGCAACTGGACAGGGAGATGACGACGATGGGCGCACTGGACCCGAAACGGCACCGAATCGGCTGGATAGGCGCAGGGCGAATGGGTTTTGCGATGGCGAGACGCCTGCTGGTGGCGGGAGCGGACGTCGCGATATGGAACCGCACGCGATCCAAGGCGGAACCGCTCGCCGATGACGGTGCGGTGATCGTCGACAGCCCGTCCGCGCTAGCCGACCGGGACGTCGTCTTCACCATCGTTGCCGGCCCAGACGATTTTGCCGAGGTGACGATCGGCGACCGCGGCGTCTTGCGGTCCGATGTCGCGCCACGGATCCTTGCGGACTGCACGTCGATCGATGCCGGGACTTCGGCGCGGGTGCGGGCGGTCGCCGCCGAGATGGGGACGGCGATGCTCGCGGCGCCTGTGTCCGGAAACGCCAAGGTCGTAAAGGCCGGACTGCTGTCCTTCGCGGTATCCGGTCCGCGGCCGGCCTATGACGAGGTCCGACCCTGGCTTGATGTCATGGGCCGCGGCTCCTCCTATGTCGGGGAGGGTGACATCGCCCGGTTCGTCAAGATCTGCCATAACGTGCTGCTTGGTGTGGTCATTCAGAATCTCGCCGAAATAACCGTTCTTGCCGAGAAGGCGGGCGTGTCCCGTGAGGCGTTCCTCGGTTTCCTGAACAACAGCGTCATGGGGTCGATGTTTTCCAGATACAAGACCCCTGCGCTCGTCAACCTCGATTATTCGGTGACGTTCACTCCGGAGCTTCTTCTCAAGGATCTCGATCTCGGCCTAGCGGCTGCGCGCGACCAGGGGGTTCCGATGCCGGTTGCGTCCGCGGCGAGGGAGGTCGTGCAGTCCCTCATCGGGCATGGTCACGGAAGCGGCGACTTTGCTGCGCTCCTGTCGCTGCAGGCTGCGGCCTCCGGTCTCGAACTCGAATCCGAGAACGCTGACGTGCCCGACGGCCTCTCGGGCTGACCGCGGTCCGGGGAACTGCGGCGGTGGAAGCGGGGCTCGACCCCTATGCACTCGCGGTCATCTTCTGCGGGATCGCGGCCGGCGCCTTCGTCAAGGGGCTGACCGGCCTCGGCCTGCCGCTTGTGGCGATACCCTTCATGGCCGGGTTTCTCGGCGCCGAGCACTCGGTCGCGGTCATGCAGATACCCGGGCTGGTCTCCAACGCCTGGCTGCTGTGGAACACCCGGCAGGCGGCGTCGGGGATGACGCTCCGCTACGAGATGCTTGTGCCCGCTCTCGTGATGCTCTTCTTCGGGGTGTGGTTCCTCGATTCGTCCGAAAACCGGACGATCATCCTGCTCCTGGCCGGGGTCGTGGCCGCCTTCCTCGTCCTTCTCGTCTTCAACCCCTCGTTCAGGCTGGTCGGCGCAAGAGGACGGCTGCTAACCGCGGGTGCAAGCCTGTGTGGCGGTTTTGCCCAAGGGGCGACTGGCGTGTCCGGGCCGCTGTTCTCGACCCTGATCCTTTCGTTCCGCCTGAGCAAGGATGCGTTCGTCTTTTATAACGCGCTGCTGTTCGGGGTCTTCAACCTCTTCCAGGTCGCCATCCTGACGGCCTTCGGCCTGATGAGCTGGCGGCGCGTCACCGAAAGCCTGATCGTCCTGATCCCGATGCTGATATTCCAGTATCTCGGCATGCGGGTGAGAGGCGCGGTCAGCCTGAAGTTCTTCAACGGCGTCGTCATCGGAATGATCGCTCTGATGGAGGTGAAGTTGCTGTGGGAAGGGTTGGGCGGATGACCGTCGGTTCTCTGTTCATCATCTTTGCCGCTCTGGCTTTCGGATCGTTCGCCAAGGGCTTGACGGGACTCGGTCTGCCCGCCGTCGCGATCGCGATCCTCTCGGTTTTCTTCGGGGTTCAGCATGCCATCGTGGTGGCGACCATTCCCGTCGCGTTCGCCAATCTGCAGGTCGTCTGGACATGGCGGCACCGGATGCGGGAGATGCCGCCAGTCTTCTGGTCTCTGGTCTCGGCCGCGGCCTGCGTGGGCGTCGGCACCTGGATACTCGCCAATATCGACGAGCATCTGCTCACCATCATCCTTGCCTGCTGGATCGGCGTGTTCCTGATCACCGCTGCATTCAATGTCAGGATCGAGGCCACTGGAAGAACGGTTCGACTTCTGTCGCCGGTGATCGCCGGTGCTGCGGGCATCTGCCAGGGGGCGACGGGAATATCCGGACCGTTCATCGGCACCTGGGGGTACGCGCTCGGTTTCGTGAAGGAGACATACGTCTTCGCCATATCGCTCCTGTTCACGTCGATTTCGGTCATGCATGTGGTGACCGTGGGCATTGCCGGCCTCTATGATCAGGAGCGAATGGTTCAAGGGCTTCTGGCTATCATTCCCGCGGTGCTATTCGTCCCGCTGGGCATGCGGATGGCAACGAAAGTCAGTCCACGCGTATTCAGACTCATCATCGTCGGGGTTATCGGAATAATGGAGGTCAGGCTGGTCTGGGGATTGCTGGCCGGCGGCTGAACCTGTCCGGACAGCGCCCGGTTCGTATCGGTGACCGGTGGCGCATCCGCTTCGTGTGGACCGGCCAGGGATTGGTCCGCCGAGATTGTGGAACGTCGTTGAAGGGACGGGAGATGACGCTTCAGCCGTTCCCTCCGCCGGATTGTCCGATCCCGAAACGGCCGATCAGTTCTTCGCGAGCATGTCCTCGTAATCCGCTCCCATAACCTGGCTGATAGGCTGACCGTCGCGAACCGCGGCCGTCATCAGCGCCTCGCGCTTCGCTATCAACTCGGCAGCCTCGAGGACCCTTCCGGCCTGATCCTTTGCGATGAAGCAGATCCCGGAACTGTCGGCAATCACATAGTCTCCGGGATTGACCGTGACGTCGGCGACCGTCACCGGCCCGTTGAACGCCTCTTCGACGATCCGGCCGCGCGCGGTGGCCGGCGTGGCGCACCGGGCGAACACGGGAAAATCGAGGGCACGGCTTTCGTCGACATCGCGCACCGGGCCGTCGCAGACCACCCCGGCGACGCCGCGCACGCTGGCGCCGTTCGACAGGATCCCGCCCCAGCCCGCGGCATCGAGCCCTGACCTCTGCTCGACGACGATGACGTCGCCCGGCCGCGCTGCCTCGACGGCCGCCGTGCACAGATGGCGCTTGGGGCCGCCCATGGCCGCGCCGGTTCCGAGCCTGACCGTGACGACTGCGCCTGCGATTCGCCTCGCCACCGTCAGCGGTTGCAGTCCTGTGGCCCGTCCGGCTAGTTCGAGCCGGTCGAGCGCGTCGGACACGGCCGGCGTGTCGAGCGCGAGAAGGCGTTGGACGATTGGATCCGTGGTCACGGGGGCGTCTCCTCACTATTCGGCCGCAAGTGCGGCCGATCCGCCGCGCACGTCCGCTCCGTTCCACACGCTCGCCGGAATCAGGACTGAACCCTCCATGATGCGGCGCGTGGTCCTGAGAAGGGAGGCGCGTTCGATGCGGGGAACTGCGCCGTCCCGGTCTCCGGTCTCGAGTTCGACGGAAAACTCTCCGGATGGATGCTCGACCGAGAACAGGGCGGGATTGCCGCCGGGTGTCGCGGCGACCTCGGCCGCGACCGATCCGGGAAGCACGCAGGCGGTTGCAAGCGACACCGCCGCGAGCACGCCGATCGAGGCATGGCAGACGTGCGGAATGAAGCAGCGGACGGAGATCGCGCCGCCATGAACGGGGGGCGAGACGAGGCACATCTTGGGTACGACCTTGCCGGTCACATCCCCGAGATTCATCGCTTCGCCGATTACGAGCCGAATTGCTTCCACGCGCTGCTTGACGTCCTGGGCGGCGTTCAGCTCATCGCGGGTCTCATAGCCGGTCGCGCCGACATCGGTTGCCTTCAGGATGACCAGCGGCATGCCGTTGTCGATGCACGTGACCTCGATTCCGTCAACGGTGTCCACCGCATTGCCGGTGGGAAGCAGGCTCCCGCAAGCCGAGCCGGCGGTATCGAGAAAATCGATCATTACCGGCGCCGACGTGCCGGGTGCTCCGTCGATCCGCGCGTCTCCCTCATAGGTGACGGCGCCGCCCGGGGTAAGAACCCGGACGTCGCAGAGATTGCCTGAATTGACCATGCGGACGCGGACCGTGGTTGCTCCGTCCCTGGCCTTGACCAGCCCGTGCTCGATCGCGAACGGCGCGACGCCAGCCAGCATGTTCCCGCAATTCGGCGTCACGTCTACCGCAGGTTCGTCGATCTTGACCTGGCAGAAGAGGTAGTCGATGTCCGCGCCGCCGGCTGCTGCGGGGCCAACGACGGCAACCTTGCTGGTCAGCGGATCCGCCCCCCCGAGCCCGTCGATCTGGCGCCGGTCGGGCGAACCCATGACCGCCAACAGCACGCGGTCGCGGAGGCCGGGATCCGACGGCAGGTCCGATGCCAGGAAATACGGTCCCTTGGAGGTGCCGCCGCGCTGGATGACGCACGGAATCCGGGTCTGGGACGGCACGGCGCGCTACTCGGCGGCGATCCGGGCGCCGAGACCGAGGACGTCGCCGATCACCTCGTCCGTGGAGCGCACGTCGGCGAAGCTCTGATAGACCGAAGTCAGGCCAACGAGATGCTCCTCGGGAAGCCGCGATGCATTGCAGTCCTCGACCATGACCGTGCGGTAGCCGATCATCATCGCGTCGCGGGCCGAGGATTCGCAGCACATGTTGGTAAGCGTGCCGCCGACGAGAATGTTCTCGATGCCGCGTTCCTGCAGGCGATCGTGGAGGTCCGAGGCGCCCTGGATGAAGGCGCTGAAACGGGTCTTCTCGCTGTAAAGGTCGCCGTCGCGCGCGTCGAGGTCGGCATGGAGCGCGTGGCCCTCGCTGCCGCGGGTGAGTCCGTTCTTGTGCGCCTTCCTTTTCTCCTCGGTGAAGAAGTATTCGTGGTAGAGAGGCCACAGGCTCGGGCCGTCCGGCGATTCGGCAACCGTAAGCAGCACCCAGGCGACGAGGCCGCCGGCGTCGCGCAGCCTGCCGGCAAGGCGGTTGATGTTGGGCATGATGTCGAGGCAGGGCTGCACTCCGGCAACGAAGAAGTTCTGCATGTCGATGACCACGAAGGCGGTCTTTTCGGGATCGAGGGATTCGAACACATGGTGCCGCCCGCGCTTTTCCAGCACCCGGTCGATGACCTGCTGCGGCATTGCGAATTCGTTCATCGATGTCTCCTATTGTTCAGGACGCGCTGGCAGTTCCGGCGACCGGCTCCCAGGCGATCATGCGCAGTTCGCCGAGCTCCCGGCGCATCTTCTGCCAGTTTTCGCCGCCGTCGCGGGAGCGGAAGATCTGGCCCATGATTGTACAACAGAACAGCAGCGACGGGTCGGCGGCGTTGGTGCCGATCCACCATATCGTCGAATTGACGGGTTCGGGCAGGCCGGCGTCTTCCCAGGTCTCGCCCCAGTCGCGGCTTCGGAGCAGCAGACCGGTTTCCCCCGACGGTCGGTCTCCGACCGAGAGAAAGAGGACCCCGCTGTCGTCGGGCCGCCGCGTCATGCACCGGAAATACGGCCATGGAGCGGCCGGAACGTCGACATGATGCCAGCTCTCGCCGTTGTTGTCGGAGCGGTGGAGTCCGAGCTCGGTCGAGCACAGGATGCGGCGCTCGCCGAGATCGTCGATGATGACGAGGTTGTGGGTGTCGTCGGTCCGGAGCCCCCTGCCGAGGCGCTGCCAGCTGCGGCCGCGGTCGGTCGATCGCCATATGGCGTCGATCTCAATGGTCACCCAGATCGTGTCGCGGTCGGCGGGATCGAACTGGATCGAGGTGACGCGCGGTATGTTGATGACCTCGCAGCGGTCGGCGTTGCCGAGCGGCGCCTGGAACCAGGACGCGCCCCCGTCCTCCGAGACATAGACGGCTGCCGGCCGGGTGCCAGCGACGATGAATCCGGGATCGTCGGGGTGCTGCGCCATCTGGAGTATGTGATGGCCGTCCATTGGCGAGGCGACATGGGTCCAGCGGGCCGCATCCGGATCCCAGCGGTGTACGCCGAGATCGGTGCCCGACAGCACGCGTCCGGACTCTGCCGGGTGGGTCGACACGCACCAGCAGCGCGACTCGTTGTAGATGCCGCCGGTGGTCGTGTTGGCGCGGTTCCAGGTCTCGCCCACATCACGGGAAAACCAGACCGAATGGCCGACCGACGCGGCATAGGCAACGACATCCATCGAACCCGTCTCCGTTCGCTGTTCCGTGTCCTTCCGCGGATCCCGGCTGATGCTCCGCCCGGAGTCACCGGAACGCCTGGTGCGGTTCCCTATTCGCGCCTGAACTCCGCCTTCCGCTTTTCGACGAAGGCGGCCATCCCCTCCTGCTGATCGGCCGTTCCGAAGGAGGCATGGAACATCCGGCGCTCGAACCGGATGCCTTCGGACAATGTCGTCTCGTAGGCGCGGTTGACCGATTCCTTGATCAGCACCGTGTTGGGGAGCGCCTTTTCCGCTATGACCTCAGCCACCTTGACGGCCTCCTCGACGAGATCCGCAGCCGGCACCACGCGCGACACCAGTCCCGAACGCTCCGCTTCCTCGGCATCCATGAAGCGCCCGGTCAGGCACATGTCCATGGCCTTGGACTTGCCCACGAATCGCGTCAGGCGCTGGGTGCCGCCGGCGCCTGGCGGGACGGCGAGATTGACCTCCGGCTGTCCGAATCTGGCGTTGTCGCCGGCGATTATGAAGTCGCACATCATCGCGACCTCGCAACCGCCGCCGAGCGCGTAGCCCGCGACCGCGGCGATCACCGGCTTGCGGCAGGCGGCGAGCCGTTCCCATCCGGCGGTGATGAAGTCCTCCATGTAGACGTCGGGCCAGGTCTTGTCCTGCATCTCCTTGATGTCGGCGCCGGCGGCGAAGGCTCTCTCGGATCCGGTGAGCACCATGGCGCCGATGCCGTTGTCGGCCTCGAACTCGTCGAGCACGCCGTTGAGCTCGGCGATCAGCGGCGAGCACAGGGCGTTGAGCGCCTCCGGACGATTGAGCGTGATCACGCCGACGCGGCCCCGCCGCTCGACGATGATGTATTCGTGGGTCATGGATGGCCTTTCTTTTGCGGTTGCCGGACATTTCACCCGAGGACCAGTTCGGCGTCGCCGAGCGGGGCGAAATGGGCCTCGACCTCTTCGCGCGCGACCTCTTCCAGGGTGTCGGGGTTCCACCACGGGTTGCCGTCCTTGTCGATCAGCACGGCGCGGACGCCTTCGTAGAAGTCGTGGCGCTCGAGCACGTGGCAGATCATCCGGTATTCGAGCGTGAGCGCGTCGCGCACCGAGAGTCCGGGATGGCTGGTCAGTTGCCGTGCGGTGATCTTCATGCTCGTCGGCGACATGCGCCGCAGTGTCGCCAGTGTCTCGGCGGCGAACTCCGTGCCGTCGGCGGCCAGCGCCGCGACGATCTCCTCGACGGTATCAGCTGCGAACAGGCGGTCGATGTCGTCCTGGCGGCCGGCGAGCTCCGACGGGCCCGGATCCTCGGCAAAGTCGCCGAGCACCCCCTCGACGGTTGCGAAGTCGTCATCGCCGCCGCCGAGGCCGGCAAGCGCGTCGGCAAGCTCCGGATGGCGGGCGGCGGGAACGAAATGGGTCATGAAGCCGGCATGCAGGGTGTCGGCGACGTTCATGCGCGCACCCGAAAGGCCGAGATACAGCCCGATCCGGCCCGGGGCCGCGTTCAGAAATGCGGTGGCGCCGACATCGGGCAGCAGACCGATGCCGGTCTCGGGCATGGCTGCCGTCGTGCGCTCGCCCGCGACCCGGTAACGGCCGTTGACCGAGATGCCGAGGCCGCCGCCCATCACGATGCCGTCGATCAGGCAGACATAGGGCTTGGGGAATCCGGCGATGAGCGCGTCCATCCGGTATTCGGCGGCAAAGAAGCGGCGCGCGCCGACCGGGTCCGTGCGGCCGATCTCGTAGACCCTGCGCACGTCGCCGCCGGCACAGAAGGCGCGTTCGCCCTCGGCGGTCACGATCACCACACGTATGGCGTCGTCGTCCTGCCATTGGCGGAGCCGGGTATGGATGTCGCTGCACATGCCTTCGGTCAGCGAGTTCAGCGACCGGGGTTTGTTGATGTGGATTCGACCTGCCGAGCCGGCGTCGGCGAAAAGAACGTCGGGAGGAGTCTGCATGCCCGCAGTCTATTCCCTGAGTTCCGTCCGTCAAGGAACCGCGCCTTCGGAAGTGGCGGCCGGCGGGCCGGATTCGGCTGTTCGCCGCCAATGGCAACCGCAACGCGGCGGTGATAGGTTCCGCCCGACCAGCAATGCCGGGAGACAGCAGCTGGGGAGACGGATTTGGCCATGCCGCGATATTTCTACGAGGATTTCGCTGTCGGAGACGAATGGAACTACGAGCCGTGGGTGCCCGATGTCGACAGCATCCTCGAGTTCGCCAGGCGTCACGATCCGCAGCCAATGCATACCGAACCCGATTCGCCGGCCACGGCGCCCTATGGAGGGCTGATCGCGAGCGGCTGGCAGACCGCGCTCAGCTGCATCACCCCGTTCCTCGATGACGTCATGCGCGAAACCGCGGGACTGGCTTCCCCGGGTTTCGAGTCGTTCAGGTGGCTCAAGCCGGTCCATCCCGGGGCCCGGATCAGGCCACATGCCCGCGTACTCGATTCGCGGCGCTCGCGTTCGAAGCCGGATCGCGGCCTCGTGCGTTTCGAGTTCCAGGGACTCGACGAGGTGAACGAGCCGGTATGGCACGCCGAAGGGGTGTTCTTCATCTACTGCCGTGATTCCGGCTGACGGCGCGGCCTCGATCCCGGAGCCCGGCGTTTGGTGCGGGGCAATCCGTTATGTGCGGACGATCCTGAGCACGTTGGTGCTTCCCGGGGTGCCGAACGGCACGCCGGCAGTCACGACCAGACGTTCTCCGGTTCCCGCCAGACCCTCGTGCAGGGCGAGCCGGCAGGCCTTGTCGACCATGTCGGCAAAGTCCTGCACGTCGCGGGACACCACCGTGTGCACCCCCCAGGCAATGGCGAGGCGGCGCGCCGCCGCCGGGTTTGGGGTGAGGCACAGTATGGGGACGGTCGGGCGTTCCCGGGCCGCCCGGAGTGCCGTCGATCCGGAGGTCGTGAAGGTGACGATTGCGGCCGCCTCGATGGTCTCGGTGACCTGACGCGCGGCGGCGGTGATCGCGTCCGCGGTCGTGCGTTCCGGATTGGATCGCACGGTATCCACCATCGCACGGTAGTGTTCATCCCGTTCGACGCGGGTGATGATGCGATCCATCGTCGCCACCGCCTCGCGCGCGTGGCCACCAGCGGCGGTCTCCGCCGACAGCATCACCGCGTCGACGCCGTCGAAGACCGCGGTCGCGATGTCGGATGCTTCGGCGCGGGTCGGCGTCGGGGCGTGGACCATGGATTCGAGCATCTGGGTGGCGACGACAACGGGCTTGCCGGCGCGCCGGGCCTGACGGACGACCAGCTTCTGGATTCCGGGCACGTCCTCCGGCGGCAGTTCGACGCCGAGATCGCCGCGAGCGACCATGAGCGCGTCCGAGAGCGCGATAATCTCGGCAAGCGTCTCGATCGCGGCCGGCTTCTCCAGCTTGGAGAGCAGCGCCGCGCGGTCTCCGACCAGCTCGCGCGCCTCGGTGAGGTCTTCGGGGCGCTGGACGAATGACAGCGCGATCCAGTCGACGCCGGCGTCGAGTGCGAAATCCAGGTCCGCCCGGTCCTTGTCGGTGATCGCCGCCAGCGGCAGCACCGCGTTCGGGACGTTCACGCCCTTACGGTCGGTCAGCCTGCCGCCGGTGACGATATCCGCGTCCGCATGGTCCGGACCGCATCGGGTGACGCGGAGGCGGACCTTGCCGTCGTCGAGCAGGATGTCGATGCCGGGCTCGAGCGCCTGGAAGATCTCGGGATGGGGAAGGAAGATCCGCTCCGCGTTGCCCGCATCGCTTCCGAGCTGGAGCCGAATCGTCCGGTTTTCCGCGAGGTCCGCGGTACCGCCCTCCAGGGTCGAGATGCGGAGCTTGGGGCCCTGGAGGTCCGCCATCACGGCGATCGGGCGCTCGTACTTGCGCTCGAGCGCGCGGACGATTTCAAGGCGATTTTCGTGATCGGCTTGGCTGCCGTGGCTGAAATTGAGCCGGAATACGTCAGCGCCGGCGGTGAACAGATCCTCGATCGCGGTCCGATCGGACGTTGCCGGACCAAGGGTCGCGATGATCTTTGCCCGACGATTGCGCTTCATGGCCACCTTATAGGTCAAGCGCGCGCGGTCCGCCACCGCGGCGCAGGTCCGCCGGGATCAGGACGCTGGCGGCGCGCTTTCTCGTGATCCGGAAACAGGTTCGGGAACGGTTCGCCAGAGCCAGGACAGGAATGCCGTCGCGAGGCAGGCGCCCGCGATCTGGGCGAGCACGAAGGCCGGCACCCCGCCCGGCGCGATGCCCGAGAACGTGTCGGTGAGTGCGCGGGCGATGGTGACCGCGGGATTGGCGAACGATGTCGAAGAGGTGAACCAGTACCCCGCGGTGATGAAGAGGCCGACGGCATAGGGGACCGCGGCGGGCCGCGCGCGGAGGCATCCGAAAATGGTGGCGACGAGGCCGAAGGTGGCGATGCACTCGCCGAGCCAGTGGCCGGGCAGGGTGCGGGGGTTGGTAGAGACCATGACGGCTTGCTCGGCGAACATCAGGTGGGCGACGATGACGCCTGCTATCGCGGCCGGGATCTGCACGGCCACATAGAGCGTGGCGTCCCGGGGTCCGATGTCGCGACGGAACGCGAAGGACAGTGTCACGGCGGGATTGAAATGGGCGCCTGAAACCGGCCCGAAGATCAGGATGAGCACCATCAGGATGGCGCCTGTCGCGGCCGTGTTGCCGAGCAGGGCGATCGCGTCGTTGCCGCCGGCGAGCCGCTCGCCCATGATGCCGGATCCGACCACGGTCGCGAGCAGCATGGCGGTGCCGATTGCTTCGGCTGCCAACCGTCGGGCAAGATCGAAGTTCTGCACGGATCGGGCTCCGGAAGCTGTCAACTGGCGGCGTCCGCGTCGGCGCCGGCGGTGCTGCCGATGTCGTCGAGGCGTCGCTGGAGCGCGAGCCGGTCCAGCGACGCGAGCGGAAGGTTGACGAAGATGTCGATGCGCCGCTCGAGCATCCGGTAGGTGTCCCAGAACGCCGCGGCGATTTCGGCCTGCGAGCCTTCGACTGTCGCCGGATCCGGCACGCCCCAGTGCGCGGTCATGGGCTGTCCCGGCCACACCGGGCACACCTCCTGGGCGGCATTGTCGCAGACGGTGAACACGAAATGGAGTTCGGGCCCGTCGCTGCCGGCAAACTCGTCCCATGACTTGGAGCGCAGCCCGGCGGTCGGATAGTTGAGTTTCCGCAGAAGCGCCTCGGCATGCGGGTTGATCTCTCCGGCAGGCAGGCTGCCGGCGCTGTAACCCGTGAAACGGCCACGGCCGAGGCGGTTGAGAATGCTCTCTCCGATAACGCTCCGAGCCGAATTGCCGGTGCAGAGGAACAGCACGTTGAAGGACAGTTCGGCGGAGGACGAGGTGGTCATGACAAGGCTCCCGGGTTTTCTTCGTGGGCGAGGGCGGAGTTCGGCGTCCGGCGCAACCCCGGGTCAGCAGCCGGCTGGTTCGACCGTTGCGTCGAGTCGCGCAAGCGGCGTCTGTCGGCCTTCATCCCGGCCAGCCGGGAGACAGTCGAGAATGTCCGGACGGTAGCCGCAGATCTCGGGCTGGCCGGCGCAGCAGTCCTCGGTGAGGAACGCGACCAGGCGACGCGTCCCCTCGACGTCGAGGGCGTAGAAGATGTTGCGCTGCACTCGCCACGAACGCAGCAGCCCGGCATGTTCGAGCTGGGCGAGATGATGGGAAAGCGTCGACGGCGGCACGCCGATCCGGTCCGCGACTTCTCCGGCGGCAAGGCCGTTCGGGCCCTCCTGCACGAGAAGGCGGAATACCGCCAGGCGGTGAGTCTGGGCCAGCGCCGAAAGCGCGGTGACGGCCTGTACAGTTTCCATAATTCGACAATAGTAGAAATATCGAAATGATGCAATGCCAAAATCCATGCCAAAATCCGCGGCCGTCTCGGCTTGACGATCCGCCGGTCCGCGATCCCGGTGCCGCCGCGCTGCGGCCTGGCATCCGCCGGCTCCCGTCGCTGCCGGAGTTTACCCGTCCGGGGCAAGCCGCTAGTATGATTGCGATCTGAAGGCGCCGCCGACATCAATCCGATTGACTGACACAGAGGAGACTCCGCCATGTATCGCTTCGCGTTTGCCGCAGTTGCCGGACTTGCGATCAGCCTCAGCGCACCGGGCGCGTCCCACGCGTTTCCGGAAAAGGACATCACCTTCATCATTCCCTACAGCCCCGGCGGCGGCTTCGACCGTACGGTGCGGGCAATCGCGCCCTACATGGAGAAGTACCTGCCCAAGAAGGTCAATGTCATTCCCAAGAACGTCTCCGGCGCCGGTGGCCGCAAGGGCATCGCGCAGCTCTTCCGGGCCAAGGCCGACGGGCACACGATCGCGGTCTTCAACATTCCCGGAATGGCCATTCCGCCGATCATGGGAGAGAAGGTGAACTACGACCTGTCCAAGGTCAGCTGGATAGCGCGGCTGGCGCGCGGCACCTATGCGCTGGCCGTGGGCGCGAAGAGCAGCATCAAGTCCTTCGATGACGTCAAGAAGCTCGACCGCCCGCTCAAGATCACGACCACGGGGCAGGGCTCCACCGGCTTCACGGCCAGCGTCGTCGCATCGACAGTGATGGGGATCTCCCACAAGATGCTGACCGGCTACAAGGGCTCCAAGCAGTTCATCCTCGCCGCGGTCCGAGGCGACGGCGACGCCGTGTACACGCTGGTGACCACCATCCGCAAGTATCACCAGGCTGGCGACGTGCGGCTTCTCGCGAGCTTCGAGGCCAAAAGCAGCTTTCCCGGGGTTCCGACGGTGCGTGAGCTGGGCTACACCGAACTCGAAGGCATGGGCCTCGAGCGCCTGGTCGGCGGCCCGCCCGGCGTACCGGCCGACCGCGTGAAGATCCTGGAACAGGCCATGCTCAAGTCGATGGCAGATCCGGAATTCAAGGCCAAGACGAAGAAGCGGCCATTCCTGCCGGCAAGTGCGGCCGATACCGGCGGGCGCGTGGACGAGGTGCTGAAGTTCTACCTCAAGTACAAGTCCGCGCTTGCTGGCAAGGGCTGAACCGGCAGCACCTCACTGAGGGTAGATCGGGGTAGCGGGCGAAGGGTGACGGCCGGTCGTGTTTGAAGCCCTGGGTGCCGGTCTCGCCCTGCTGTTCACATGGCAGGGCACGCTCTATCTCTGCCTGGGCGTTCTGGTCGGGCTCGTCTTCGGCGCCGTGCCGGGGCTCGGCGGGACGACGGCGATAGCGCTCCTGATGCCGCTGACCTTCGGCATGGAACCGTGGCTCGCGATCACCATGATCGGCGGCGTCATGGGCGCGACCTCCTTCGGCGGGTCGGTCTCGGCAATCCTCCTGAACACGCCCGGGATCGCGCCCAACGCGGCGACCTGCTTTGACGGCTATCCGCTTGCCAGGCAGGGCAAGGGGGGCATGGCGATCGGAGCCGCCGCCGCGGCCTCGTCGACGGGCGGTCTGATTGGGATCTTCACGCTGGTGGCGATCATTCCGCTCGCCAAGCAGATCGTGCTGTCTTTCGGTCCTCCGGAGTTCTTCATGCTGGCGATGCTCGGCCTGTCCGCGATCGCGGTGTCCACCGGCGGCGCCTTCCTGCGCGGTCTGATCAGCGCGCTGTTCGGGCTGATGCTGGCGGTGGTCGGGTACGACGCGGTGAGCGGCGGCTACCGCTTTACCGGGGGCGTGGAGTATCTCTATGACGGCATCCCGCTGGTGCCCGCCCTGGTGGGGCTCTTCGCTCTTTCCGAGATGATCAATCTCAGCATCAAGGGCGGAACCGTGGCGTCCGAGAAGTCGTCCTCCGGGCTTTCCGGCGTGCTACCCGGGGTCCTTGCGGTCTATCGCAACTGGGGCATCCTGCTGCGCGGCTCGGCGATCGGCACCTTCATCGGCGCGCTGCCCGGGGTCGGAGGCACGGTGGCGTCGTTCCTCGCCTACACCGCCACGGTGCAAACCGCGAAGGACAGGGACACCTTCGGCACTGGCAACATCAAGGGGGTGGTCGCGCCGGAATCGGCCAATAACGCCAAGGATGGCGGGTCGCTCATTCCGACGCTCTCGTTCGGCATTCCCGGGAGCGCCGAATCCGCGATCTTTCTCGGCGTCCTCATCCTGCACGGGATCGAGCCCGGGCCGATGCTGCTCCTCGAGGAGCAGGAGGTCGTGGTCAGCATCATACTGGCGCTGACCGCTTCGACCGTGCTTGCCTCCCTGTTCGGGCTGATGGTGACCCGCCAGCTTTCGATGATCACGCTCGTCGACGTGAACGTGCTCGTGCCCACGGTGGTTTCCGTCGCACTCGTCGGCACCTACGCGCTCAAGGGCGAATTCGGCGACGTCGTGTTGGCGGCGGTGTTCGGCATCGTCGGCTATCTCATGATCCGTTTCGAGTTTCCCCGCATCACGCTGGTCATTGCGCTCGTGCTCGGCGAACTCGCCGAGCGGAGTTACCACCAGTCAATCGCCATGGCCGACGGGGACTGGACGGTCTTCTTCGTGCGCGAGATCTCGCTCGGCCTCTTCCTCGTCACCATGCTGTGCCTGCTCCTGCCGGCATTGCGCTACGCGCTGGCGCGCCGCCGCGCCGACCAGGAGGAGCCGCAGTGAGAACGCTCGCCGGACGGTTCGCCCCCTCGCTGCTGGCGCTCGCGATCGCCGCGCTGTTCCTCGCCTGGAGCTATGCCTATGACGGCCGGAGTCATACCGTGCCGATGCTCATCGGGTGGTGCGCGCTCGCGCTTTGCCTTCTCGACCTGGCAGCGCAGACCGACAGCCGGACCGGGCGGGTCCTGCATGGCATTCTCTCGGGCCGGCCGCTCGACAGTTCGAGCGCGCCGACCGACGACGCGCCGCGCGCCGTCGCGCCGTCAGCGGCTTGCGCCTGGGTCGCCGGTTTCGTCGCGCTTGTGGCCGTGATCGGGTTCATCGCTGCCGTCCCGGCCTATACGCTCGCCTTCATGCGCCTCCAGGGCCGGATGTCCTGGCGCCGCAGCGCATTGACGGCCGTCGTTGTGGCGGCGGTCGTGTGGATCGTGTTCGAACAGCTGCTCCGCTACCAGGTCTTCGAGGGTGTCGTGTTCGGCGGGCAGTTCTGAGACGGAGGCGCAAGGCCATGCCCATAGTGATCACCGACCAGGATGCGAGGACGCACCTGTCCATGCCCGAATGCATCGAGGCGATGCGGACCTGTTTCAGCGATCTTGCGGACGGCAGGGCGGTCAGCCTGCCACGGGTCCGCTACACGGTCGAGTCCGGCGAACCGGACCGGAGCTACTACGCCAATGTCCATGTCGGTGCGGCGCCGAGTTTCGGGCTCGCCTGCGTCCGCGCCGGCAATCACATCATCGACGATTCCGCCTATGACGGCGGCCGCAGGTCGATGCGCAATCCCGAGCCGGTCAACTGGTCGGTGGTCATCCTCTACGACATCAAGACGTCGGAGCCGGTCGCATTCCTCCACGAATCCCATGTCAGCGGCGTGCGCGTCGGCGCCACTTCCGCGGTGGCGATCGACGAGATCGCGCGCGCCGATGCCTCCGAACTCGCGCTTCTCGGGACCGGACGGCAGGCGCGCGCCCATTGCGAGGCGATTTGCCACGTCCGGCCGATCCGGCGCGTGCGTGTCTTCAGCCCCAATGCGCGCCATCTCGCCGCCTTCGTGAAGGATGCGGTGCGGCCGGACGTCGAGGTCGTTGCGGCCGCGGACGCGCAGTCCGCGATCGACGGTGCCGACATCGTCTGCAGTGCCACCAACTCCACCGAGCCTGTCATCCGCGGCGAATGGCTGCAGGAGGGCCAGGTGGTCATGTCGATAGCGAACTCGGATCCCACCATCACCCGCCGTGAGGTCGACAAGGAAACCTTTCTGCGCGCCTCGGATATCGTGATAAACGACTGGGACAGCCTGCATGCCAACAGGCAGATCGAACTCCTGGAACTCCTCGATGCCGGCGAGGTCGACCGCAGCCGGGTTCACCTGCTTGCCGATCTCGCTGCGGGCCGCGTCGCGGTGAAGTCACGCCCGGACAACATCGTCTATTACAAGAGCAATACCGGCCTCGCGATGCAGTTCGCCGCCGCCGGCGCGATAATCTACGAGAAGATGCGGGCGGCCGGGACCAACCGGGTTATCCCCCGCGAATGGCTGGCCAGCGAGCAATACGGCATAGGGTAGCCGCCCGCCGGGCCGCAGGCGCCCGGGGGCGAATTGCCGCGCCCGGCGCAGTCGCGGCGGAGACGTGCCGGCCATGCGTTTTCTGGAACGGGAGAGAGACTGATGAAAGCCGTCAATGTCGGAGTGATCGGCACCGGGTGGTGCGGCGGAATCCGCGCCGAGGCGTGCGCGGCGAGCCCGCTCGTCGACCAGCTGCACGTCGCGGAAATCCGCGAAGACCGCCTGCGGGAGATTGCTGCGAAGACGGGCGCCAGCAGCGCGGTCGAGGATTACAGAGAGCTGCTCGATAACGCGGAGATCGATACCTTCATGATTTCCGCGACGCCCGAGAGCACGCACTATCCGATGGCCAAGGCCTGTCTCGAGGCGGGACGGCATGTGCTGCTCGAAAAGCCGATCGCACTCACGCTCGAGGAGGCAGACGAACTGATCGCGCTGGCCGCGCGCAACGGTCTCAAGTTCACCATCGGCTATTCGCAGCGCTTCAACCCCAAGTTCGCCTATGTCCGCCAGTGCCTGACCGACGGATCGATCGGCAAGCCGGTCAGCGCGCTGGTCAGCCGCAACGTCACCCGCAATCTCGGCTCCAAGATCACCGGCCGTACCCGCCTTTCTCCGGCGGCAATGGAATCGACGCACGATCTCGATTTCGTTCTCTGGTGTCTGGAACCGGCGCGCCCTGTCAGGGTGTACTCGCAGCAAGCGTTCGGCGCGATGAAGGAAATCAACGGAGCGCCGGACATCCAGTGGATCATGGTGACGATGGACAGCGGCGTGGTCGTCACCGTCGGCGGGGGCTGGAGCCTGCCACCCGCAGCGCCGAACCATTCGCAGACCTGGATCGAAATCCTCGGAACCGATGGCGCGCTGGTCGTCGACGACACCCATCGTGACGTGACGCTGTCGCGGATAGGACATGGCAGCATCAACCCGATGTCGTCGATGCCGGGCGAGCCGGTGGGGCATCTCTTCGTCGGCGCGATGGCCAGCGAGACGGTTCATTTCCTCGAGGCGGTCGCCTTCGACCGGCCCGTGATGGTCAAGCCCGACGAGGCGCGCCGGGTCATGGAGGTGTACAACGCCGCGGATCTGTCCGTCGATCGCGGCGAACCGGTCACCCTGCCGCAGAACCGGTAGGGGTGGGCCGTTGACGGGAATTGCCATCGGCTTCGGCGGCTACCAGGGGCCGGAGTCGGTTCACAGCCGTGCCGCGGAGGTGCTCCGCGACGGGCTGCGCCGGAGGCTCGGCGACGCGGTTTCGTTCGAGATCGTCGGCAACGTCATCGACGCCGGACGCAAGGCGTCCGACCTGCTCGGCATGGTCGAACGGGGAGAGCTGGCGATGTGCTATTTCTCCTCGAGCTATCTGGCTGACCGGGTTCCGGAGCTCGGCCTCCTCGATCTTCCGTTCGTACTTGAGGACCGGAGCAAGGCCTATGCGGCGCTTGACGGGCCGCTCGGCGCGCTTCTGGCGGAGAGGCTCGCCGAGGTCTCGTCCTACCGGCTTCTGGGCTTCTGGGACAACGGCATCCGCCATCTCTCGAACCGCGTGCGTCCGCTCCGCGGGCCGTCCGACTGCACCGGGCTGCTGATCCGGACGCTGTTCAGCGACCTCCACGAGGAAACGTTCCGCCTTCTCGGATTCGAGACCGTCAGGCTCGACGTGAAGGACCTCATCGAGGGGGTCCGGGCCGGCACCATAGATGCCCAGGACAACGCCCTGACCAACATCTGGAATTTCAGGCTCTACGAACAGCATCGCCACGTCACGCTGACAGGGCATTTCTTCGGAGCGGCGGCGGTGCTGTGCCACGGCCCGAGCCATGACGGCTGGCCCGGAGACATCCGTGCCGCCGTTTACGAGAGCCTCGCGGAAGCAACCGCGGCCCAGCGCGAACTCGCTGCGGCGGAAGACATGACAGCCCTAGCGGGGTTGCGCGACGCCGGAGTGGAAATCGTCGATCCGTCGCCCGGGGAACGCCAGGCCTTCGTCGACGCGGTGCGCCCCGTCGTCGAGGCGCAGCGCGAACGCTTCGGCGAGGAGCTGTTCGCGTGCCTGACGTGAAACGGGCCTGCCAGGCAGGCTGCCGGGGGTAGCGCCGGCCAAGCCGTCACGTTTCGTTGTACTGTAGGGTCTGCGGCGGCGTGAGCGTATTGGCTCTCTCTGCGCCGTCCTAATGGCAGGAAGGGTGCGCCATGGGCAAGCTTCGGGATCGCGTCGCGATCGTTGTCGGCGCCGGATCGGTCGGGCCGGGTTGGGGCAACGGCAAGGCGGCGGCGGTACTCTTCGCCCGTGAAGGGGCAAGGGTCCTGGCGGTCGATATCGATCCGGAAGCCGCTGCGGAGACCGCTGGGATCATCGCCCGGGACGGGGGAACGGTCGAAACCTTTGCCGCCGATGTCAGCGACGCTGGGCAGGTTGAGGCAATGGTCGATGCCTGCCTTGAACGGTTCGGCCGGGTCGACGTGCTCCACAACAATGTCGGAATCGTCGCGCCGAGGCCGACCGTCGAGGTCAGCGAGGCCGACTGGGACCGGATTTGCGCTGTCAACCTGAAAAGCATGTTCCTGACCTGCCGTGCTGCCCTTCCCGCGATGGAGCGCAACGAATTCCGGATCGACCCCGACGGCCGCCGGATCGGCAGGGGCGCCGTTATCAACATCTCTTCCGTCTCCGGCATTCGCTGGACCGGCGTGCCCTACGTCACCTATTCGGTGACAAAGGGTGCCATCCTGCCGCTGACCCGTTCGATCGCGCTCGAATACGCGGACCGGGGCATTCGCGCCAACGCCATTCTGCCGGGGCTGATGAACACCCCGATGATTGTCGAGCCGCTCAAGGACGTCTATGGCGGCGGCGATGTCGACAGGATGATCGACGCGCGCGATGCCCAGTGTCCCACCGGCTACATGGGCGATGGCTGGGATGTCGCACATGCAGCGCTGTTCCTTGCCAGCGACGATGCCCGCTATGTCACCGGTGCTGAACTGGTGGTGGATGGCGGCATAAGCGCCAAGCTGGTTTGAGCGGACCGGCATCGGGTGACGCCAGGCGGTTGCCAAGAGACTCGCGCGCGGACCGACGGCTAACCGGTGGTCTTCGAGGTGTTCGCCGGCGATACCGCCGATCCGATGATCGTCGGCGGCCGGGTAGCGAAGCCCCGCGCACGCTTCGGCACCGCCGCGAGGCCATGGTCGGCGACCGCGGCATGCTGCCCTCGGTACGCACCCGCGAGCATCCGGGCCGGTCCCGCCTCGGCCGGATCTCGGCGTTGAAGGCAAACGATCTGCGCAAGCTGCCGAAGGCCGTGGGAACCGCCCTCGATGGCCGCCGGCCCTGCGGCAACGGCAGGCGCACGATACGATCGAACAGGTCCTGGCCTGGTTTTGGACATATAGTGTACGTCTGCCTGTGAAGTTCCGACGGGCCGGGCGGGCGCTTGAATGGTGATGGTAATGTCTTCGAGCGTGGGAAATCTACTGCTGGCCGACATCGCCGCCGGCGCGGAGCGCCCGTCGGGTTAGCCAGGTTGGAAGACTGCAGCATGGAAGTCGTGATCATCGGTGGCGGCATTGGCGGGCTGACTACGGCGTTGACGCTGCATCAGCTCGGCATCCCGTGCACCGTCTATGAGGCGGCGCGGGAACTCCGGCCGTCGGGTACCGGCATCAACCTGCAGCCCTATTGCGTGCGTGAGCTGTTTCATCTCGGGCTGGAACGCCAGCTTCGCGAGACCGGAATCCCGGCCCGCGGTCTCGCCTACTATACGAGGCTCGGCCAGCACGTGTTGACGGAGAGACTTGGCTCGGAAGCCGGATTCGACTGGCCACAGTTCCACATGCACCGGGGCACGTTCCACATGATGCTGGCCGAAGAGGTGGTCCGCCGCCTGGGCTCCGACGCCCTGAAACTCGGCCATCGCTGTGTTGGCGTCGAAAACCATGGCGGCCGCGTCGTCGCTCGGCTGACCGACAGGAAGACCGGGCAGGACGCCGGCCCGGTCAGCGCCGACGTCCTGGTCGCCGCCGACGGTGTGAACTCGACGGTGCGGGCGCAATTCTATCCCGACGAGAAGCCGCCCTACTGGAACCGGATCATCATGTGGCGCGGCGTGACCGAGGACATCAGGATGCTCGATGGCCACACGATGGTCGTGACGGGCAGCTACCGGCAAAAATTCGTCGCCTATCAGATCCGCAAGCCGCCGGCGGAACGCATGGCCGGCGAGGACGACTTGATGCTCAACTGGATATGCGAACTGGTCGCGCCGGAGGACATGGAATTCCGCACCGAGGACTGGAACCGCTCCGGTTCCGCCGACGATTTTGCCGAGGAATTCCGGGACTGGGTATTCCCGTGGATCGACGTGCCCGATGTCATCTCCCGCACCATGGGCATCTGGGAATATCCGCAGGTCGACCGGGATCCGTTGCCGCAATGGACGTTCGGCAATATCGCGCTGCTCGGAGACGCAGCCCATCCGCTGACGCCAATCGGTTCGAACGGCGCCTCGCTCGCCGTTGTCGACGCTCGGGTTCTGGGGCGCGAACTGGCCGCCGCTCCGGCAGAACCGCGAACTGCCCTCAAGGCCTATGAAGCGGAGCGCCGGCCGGCGATGGAGAAAGTTCTGGGCGGCAACCGGGCAGGCGGTCCGGAACACTTCATGCCGCTTGTCGAAGAGCGCGCGCCGGACGGTTTCGATGACATCAGGGACGTCCTCAGCGAGGAAGAGATGAACATCGCCGCCGGCTATCGCGTAACGACGGGGCTGACCACTGATCTCGTCAACGGCTGCCGGTCGCTCATCCCGCCGGAGCATTTCGTGGTCCAGCCGGACTCTGCCTGAACTTCCAATTGACCGGAAGCGCGGATCGTCGCCAGGGTGCCTGCCGGAACCGAGACTCCGAAATTTGACGGTCGGCTCAGCTGTCCCGTGAGGTTCCGGAAGGCGCCTTCGGGTCTGGCGCAGTTTCCCGGATCCTGTCGAAGTCACGATAAAGCAGCGTGAAATCCTCGTCCGCCATGCCGAGCGCGGACGCGGCCTCGAGGAAGGCCAACGTATCCGACGCCAGCGTCCGGTCCGCGCCGACCGACCGGGCGAGCCGGACGGCCATGTCGAGATCCTTCCGGAGATTATGCACGCGCGAGCGGCCGTCCCATGTTTCCGAGAGGATATGGTTAGGGAAACGGGCTTCGCTGATATAGCTTCGTGCGTTGGAAACGTTGAATACGCGGATCATGTCTTCGAGCTGCAGTCCGGCGGCTTCGCACAGGCGGCCCGCTTCGCAGACCGCGAGGAAATTGGTGTGGCAGACCATGTTGTGCACCAGCTTCATCGCGTGCCCGGCGCCGCTCCCGCCGAGAAAGAAGACATTGCGGGCGAAGGCGTCGAGATAGTGGCTGGTGCGCCCGAAGGCGTCCTCGTCCCCGCCGATCATGAGCGTGAGCGTTCCCGCCTCGGCGCCGCCGGCGCCGCCGCTCATCGCCGCGTCGAGATAGGGCACACCGGCTGCCGCTGCCCGGGCTGCAAGGCGTTTCGTGTCGTCGGGGAACGAGGTCGTGAGATCGTAGATCGTGGCCCCCGAGGTGGAGGCCGCTAGAACCTCCCCGAGTCTGTCCTCAATATCGGGCGACGCGGGCACGGCGTAGAACATCACTGCGCCTTGCGCGGCCATTTCCGGAGGTGGCATCGCTGGCGCGTCGGGGGAGACAGCGTCACGCGCTTTCTCGGACAGGTCCCAGACGGCCGTCCGGAAGCCGGCGCCGATCAGGTTGCGGGCGATCCCGGAACCCATGTTGCCGACCCCGACAACGCCTGTCTGGATTTGCGGCATAGCAGACCCCCTTTCGGCGGCTACCCGCCGCCGCCGGCTGGTCCTGAAGTGCCGTTCACGCGCCGCCCGGCAAGTTGATAGGCGAAGGCGGCGATCAGGAGAAAGGCGCCGACGGCATAGCTGTGATAGCGGAAATCCGTCGCGGTGCCGGCGAGATAGGAGACCAGCGGCCCGACGGGCAGGAGAAGGCAGATGGTCGAGACCAGCCAGATCGGCCGTTCGAACGGGACGGGCCGGCCGATGTGGTATCCCTCGAGGAATCTCGCCCAGGCGATCACGCCGAACACGCAGGCGACGACGGTGATCGCGATATCCATGTCGGTGCTGTCGAGGAGCAGCGGCGTGTACACGAACAGGAACGGCATGACGAAGATCATTGAGGCCAGTTTCAGGGCCTGGTTGCCTGTCTTGACCGGATCGCCCTGCGAGATCGAGCTTGCGGCATAGGCAGCCAGGGCCACCGGCGGCGTAACGGCGCTGACGACGGCAACCCAGTAGCTGATCATGTGGGCGGCGAGACTGGGCACGCCCAGTTCGGTTAGTGCTCCGACCGCGAAGATGGCGAGAATCACGTAACTCGCGACGATCGGCAGCCCCATCCCGACCACGTAGCCGGCAACGATGACCCAGAAGATCGTGATCGGGAGGAAACCGCCGCTTGCCGCGATCAGCAGCGCCGACACTCGGCCCGGGAGGTCGCTCTGCGTGGCTGCCGAAAGCAGTATCCCGAGCACCCCCGCGATGCAGCTGACGACCAGCGTGTTGCGGGCTCCTGCCTCCATCGATATCCAGATCGTCCGTCCGAGTTCGGCGAAGACTTCCGGGAGGTTGCGCACCGCCGCAGTATCCTCTTCCACGCCGATAGCGGACCGCATCCGGTTCGGGTGCAGCCGCGTGCCATCGTCCCCGGACGGTCCGATGATCGCGATCTCGCCGATCTTGAGGACGATGAAGGCGAACAGCACCCAGTAGCCGGCATCGCTGACGCCGATTCCGATATGGTCGTCAACGAACCACGAGAACGGCGCACCGATGCTCATGCCGGCGAAATAGACGACGAGGCCAACCACGACGGACAGGGCGAGAAACGGTTTCCACGACGCGGCGGAAACACGGGTCGGTATCGAGGTCAGGAGATCGACCAGCTTCAGCATGACGATCAGCAGGATGGTCTTTGCCGCCGCCAGAAAGGCTGAATCGCCGATGACCAGCAAGAAGATCATGACCGGGATCGGCAGGAGCAGGTGCAGGCGCGGCACGATGTTGGACCATGGTGGAAGCTCGTTTGCAGGAACGCCATGGAGCCTGTCGCGTACTGCCCGGAAATACACTAGGAGCGCGACCGAGAGGTAGTAGAGGAGCGCCGGAATGGCTGCGATCTTGATGATCTCGAAGTAGCTGGTCTCGGTGAGCTCGGCCAGCAGGAAGGCACCAGCGCCCATGATCGGCGGCATGTAGGCGCCGCCCGTCGAGGCTGCCGCCTCGACGCCGCCGGCGAATTCGGCGCGATAGCCCACCCGTTTCATGAGCGGGATCGTGAATGTGCCCGTCGTCATCACATTGGCGACGCCGCTGCCGGAGATCATGCCAAAGAAGCCGCTGCTGATAACGGCGGCAAGGCCCGGTCCGCCGGTCTTCTGGCCGGTGATACGGTAGGTCGTGTTTATGATCAGCGCGCCGAGGCCGGTCTTCTCGAGGAAAGCGCCGAGAATGACGAAGATCACGACGTAGGTGGCGAAGACTTCCGCGATCAGCCCCAGCATGCCCTCGGTGGAGAGCATCAGGAACTCGAGCACGCGTGCGGTGCGATTCCCGGGATGGTTGAGGATGCCTGGCATGACCTGGGCGATGATGTCGAAGGAATAGATGAAGAAGAGAAAGCCGATGAGGGGGATGACCGGGCCGACGATCCGGCGCGCTATCTCAAAACTCACGGCAGTCATCATGACGCCGAAAATGACCAGCGCCGCCGGCACCCGTCCGCCGATATTGGTCTGCAGTTCGACGAGGTTGATTCCCCACCACAGGACCGAGGCGATTGCGGCGAGCAGGAACAGCGCGTCCGAGACGGAGACCCGGTTGGCCCTGGGCCTCCGGAACGCCTCGAACGCATAGAGCGCCGTGCCGGCCGCGGCGCCGAGCATTGCCATCGGCCAGGCGTATCCGCGCGCATAGTAGCGCCAGTACTCCTCCTGGCCCGTGAACAGCCAGTGGGCCAGCACCGCGCCGGCGCCGCAGAGCAAAGCCATGTTGGCCAGCGCGAAAAACTCGTCGAGCCAGACGAATCCGTCCCGGACCGGCTTGTGCCGTCCCGGGAACAGCATGAGGGACATCAGGGCGACGCCGAGGAAGAACGTGCCCTTGAAGACCTCGGAAACCGGCGGTCCGAGAAACGCGATATGGAGAAAGAAATAGGAATAGGCGACCGCGATGACCGAAAACAGGGCTCTCGGAACCCCGGAAATCCGGCGCGGCGGCGCCATCTCCTCGCCGACGAAGCCGATCTTCGTCAGGACGGCGAGCGTTCTGTTGGCCACGTTGGTCTGGTCCTGCAGGCGGCCGGAACCCTCCGGAGACGGTGAAGGCGCGGAGGGCTCTTGGCCCTCCGCGCCGCATCACCTCCCGGCGGCGCCGGAAACTTGCGCGATGGCGTCAGTAACCCTTGGCTACGCTGGCGGGGATCTTGTAGCCGCGGCCTTCCCAATACTTGGCTGCGGCCGGATGAACCGGTACTCCCACCGAAACAAGATTGGCGAAGTCGCCGTTGAGGGTCTTCCAGTATCTTGCCGTGGCGGTGAGCTTCTTGAGGTTTTCGGGTTTGGCGATCGTCGAGAGCAGCGCCGTGATCGCCCCGTCCGATACCCGCTTGTTGGCGACCCAGAAGACGTCGTAGGAAATCGACCGTGCGGGTGCGTTCATGCCCTTGACGTCCTTCTGGACCGGTATCGTCACCGGCGCATAGAACGGGCTCTGCTTGACCAGATTGGCCTGCTCGGCCTCGGTCATACCGATGTACCGCACGGGCTTGGTGATCGAAAGCTGTGTCAGCGCCGGAATCAGGAACGGCGTGCCGGCCGAGCAGAAGACATCGATCTGGCGATCGCCGAGCGCGCGGGCCGAGGCCGCGAAGCCGAGATTCCGCGCCTTGATCTGGTCGTGGATTCCCACGCCCTTCATCACGTTGACGCAATTGACGTTGCTGCCCGAACCCTTGTTGAGGAGGCTGACAACCTTGCCCTTCATGTCGCTAAACGACTTGATCGGGCTGTCCGCCAGAACCGCGATGATCTGGGACTGCTTGCGGACATTGGCGATGATCCGGAAGTCCTTGCTGGGCCCGTCCTTCTTGAACAGACCGATGCCGTTCCACGCCTGGTAGACCTGCCCCACATGGCCCCAGGCGGTGTCGAAGTCACCGAGCGAGACGCGGCGGACATTGTCGACCGAACCGTTCGAGGGGGAGTAGTTGAACTTGTACTTGCCCTTGAGTTCGGCATTCAGCATCTGTGCGCCGGCGCTCACCGCCGGATGCCAGCCGCCGCCGGTCGGACCGCCGCCGATCTTGTATTGCTCTGCCGCCTGGGCCGAGGTGGCAAGGGCCGTTGCGGCGCCCGCCACGATCAGTGTCTTCAACATATGCATGTCGGATACCTTCCATCAACTGTTTGTCCGCACTGCCGACTGGGTGTGCGCAGAAGCACGAGATTCTCGTCGTTTATTACAGTTCCATGGATGTGAGGCAACCGGCAGGGCGACGGAAGGGCGTTTGCCGGAGAACGCCGACCGATCAGGGTTCGCCGCGGATTGTTTCGCCAATGTAGGAATGACTCTTCCCTGGCCCGGCTTTTTCGCTTGCATGGCATGGCGGGCGTCCGGAGGGGCCGAGCCCAGAGGCGTTCAAGGAAGGGAACGACATGCATGACGAAAAGGAAGGAGTACGGGTATTTGAGCATTTAGGAGTACGGGTATTTGAGCATTTAATAGAAAGCGGCCAAGCACCTCGGTCTGTCGCCGCACCGCGGGAGAGTTGTCAGGACGATGTTGAGGTTTGTCGCAAGCCCCTGTCGATGGCAGAGAAATATGGTGACTCACCTCTGATGAAGTAGTTCCAGAGCCATGCGAGCAGTAACAATCGGAATGCTGCCGGCCTGTCGGAGCGCAAGCATGCCCTTCTTGTCACCGGAAACGATCAAGTCGACCCCTCCGGCGATAGCTGTTGCCAATATCTGGTTGTCCATGGGATCGGGAGATAAAGACACGGTTGGCAGTTCATCAAGGATGACAGCACGTGTGCCGATGTTTTCAACCAAGGCTGCTGCTTCATCAGCGTGGAGGAATTTCTGGAGACGATCTCGGGCAAGGACATCGGTGAGTTCACGAATTTGTGCGATGGACGTCACGAGCTCGATCTCGCCGCGCCGCCATGCCTGATACAACCTGTCGGGAGAGGTGCCCTTGGTGATGAGTGCCGAGATCAAGATATTGGTGTCAAGAACGACCCGCACGCGCTGCGCTTACCTCCCGGTCGACCAGATCAAGGATGTCCTGCTGGTCATATTCGACATTGCGCTGTTTGACTTGGTCAACGGTGAGATCGAAGACGCGACGGCGAACGGCTTCATCGACGAAACGGGACAAGTCGCCTTTCTTGCCGCCGTTGCGGGCGAGAAAGATGCGAACTGCTCGATCCGTTTCTTCCGAGATGGAGAGGTTCCATCGGGTCATTGGTCCATCTCCGCGTATATGCGTGTACGCACCTATGCGTCAAATTAGGCTCGATGATCCAATCCGTCAATTCCTTGCGGCTCCTTGCGGCTGTGGGCTGGGCGATACTCTTGTTGGGTTCTGCAACAGGTTCTCGTCACCTGTTTTCGGTCCTGCTCGTACGCGGTGTCTGCAACGATTTCTGCGCAGGATCGTTACGTCTCCTCCAGCCATGTCATGACCGGCATGGGCTCCAATGGCAGGGGCGTTCGCCACGCGATCATCGAAGAAAGGGTTCATACCGGGCTGAACGACAGGTTGATGAGGCCGACGGCGGCCGCGAAGGCGATGGAGACCAACCGCATCAATTGCGAACGGCGCGCCTTGGGCGCGGCGGATCGAAAGAATCAGGCCGGCGTGGAGGAGAAGATTGCCTTCATCCCTGTTCGGAGAGGCGCAGACCACTATAGATGGCGAGGGACTCTGGGGTCGTCAGCAAAGTTGTGTCCCGGATTGTCTTGCCCTCCAGCAAATGAGCTATACGATATTCGGTGATCGGGTACAGTTCCTCATAGCTGTGGCAGTACGCCCGGAATCCGGTCGTTGCCAGCGATGGGACGCGACCGTATCAAGGATCAGGAAGCCATCCGTATGACAGCGCATGACGGGGCGTGTTGGTTCCAACGCCGACACGCTTCTACAACAGACGGTGGCGGCCACTGTCGATGCAACCGGCCCGGAACAGGTGATCCTGTTCGTTTTACGCGTGCGCGGCGATGCCAAGATGAATTCGGAGATCGACTATTGGCGGAATTCCCTCAACAATGTGCCTGCTCGTGTGCTACGCGAGGGCAAGTCGCTGCATGAGCGACCCTGAACAGTTTCGTGTGCGGCCGGAGATGGCGAAGAGGGACCCTTCGGCTCTTCGCAGCATGGCGACCTTTCCGTCCTCGCCAGATTCTGGGTTCGACGTGCAGCGGGAGGCCGAGAAGTTGTTCAAAGCATCGCTCTTGCCGCCGGGCGTGACCTGTCCGCTGGAGTGAACCTGGCTGAACCTCATGACTGCTCATCAATACGAACTCCATCTTCCAGCACCGCCAGTGGATCGGACTACGCCTTTGGCGCCAGCACGAATGGTAAACGAATTCGTGTACTGCGCCCGCCTCGCTTATCTGATGTGGGCGCAGGATGAATGGTCGGAAACCGCCGACACCGTCGAAGGACGGCGAATTCACGCCCGTGTCGATCGGTCCGGCAAGCCGCTGCCGTCACCGGAGCATCTGGAAGCAGACGTTTTAGCGGGTGATCATGAAAGGATAGTGAGTCGTTCGATAACCCTGTCGTCCGAACGGCTTGGCGTGATCGCGAAGATCGATATTGCTGAAGCCGAAGACGGTGTGGTCACACCGATTGACTACAAGCGGGGCAAGCGCCCGCATGTTGGGCGCGGCGTCTACAGTCCCGAACGTGTCCAGGTCTGCCTGCAAGCCCTCCTCCTCGAAGAACATGGCTATCGGGTGCACGAAGGCGCGATCTGGTATGCGGAGAGTCGCGAACGCGTCCGTGTTCCACTCGACGAGGACTTGCGTCGTGAGGCACTCGACGCTGTCAGTGGTTTGCGGCTGACCGTCTCCCAAGGCCGTATCCCGCCACCGCTCAGGGACAGTCCGAAATGTCCGCGTTGTGCGCTTGTTTCGGTCTGCCTGCCCGACGAGGTACGTGCGCTGTCGGGGTCGGACCTGGCGCCAAGGCCGATTGCGATCGGTACGGAGGAGGCGTTGCCTCTGGTAATTCAATCGCAGCGGGCGCGGGTTACGAAAAACGGGGAAACCCTGAAAGTCGTCGATGAGGAATCAGGTGATAAATCTGTCCGCCTTATCGAGGTATCGGACGTAGCTCTGTATGGTAATGTCTTGATCACAACACCGGCACTCTCCGCGTGCATGGACCGTGAAATCCCTGTCACGTTCCACAGCCATGGCGGTTGGTTTCGAGGTATGGTTCACGGTGTCGGCCATCGCAACGTGGAGGTGCGAACTGCACAGTACAGGGTCAGCTTCGATGATAACTCCTGTCTTCGATTTGCCCGTGATCTCGTGGCTGCCAAGATCCTGAATCAGAGAACGCTTCTGCGCCGCAACTGGCGCGGTGACATGGAGTCGCGGAAAGCCGCGCTGGATCGACTGAACGCAGCTAGAAGATCGGCGAACAGCGCTACCTCGCTTGACGCTCTGCTGGGAATCGAAGGAGATGCGGCAGCGACATATTTCCGAGCGTTCGCCCGATTGCTAGCCCCGCCATCAAAGCGCGAAGAGAAAGAGACGGAAGAGACCGTCAGCGGTGGCAGCAATCCCGGGAGATTGGAACCTTTCCGCTTCGAATCCCGTAACCGCCGCCCGCCGAAGGATCCGGTGAACGCAATGCTGTCACTGGCCTATGCCATGCTGACACGGCAAGTCACTGTTGCTCTTGCGTCGGTCGGGCTGGATCCGTATCGGGGTTTGTTCCACGCGCAACGCTATGGCAGGCCCGCTCTGGCGCTCGACCTAATGGAGCCGTTCCGTCCGGTTATTGCCGATTCCGTAGTTCTGTCGGCAGTGAACAACGGCGAGATTACACAGCGCGATTTTGTCTCCGCCACCACCGGGACAGCCCTTACCTCAACGGGCCGGCGGCGCTTCATCGCGGCCTTTGAACGTCGCTTGTCACAGGAAACCACACACCCGATTTTCGGGTATCGGCTCTCCATGCGCCGCCTGCTGACGATGCAGGCGCGCCTGTTGACCCGACATCTGCTCGGAGAACTTACGCGATATCCCCATTATCTCCCAAGATGACGCGAGCGGCCATGAGAGACGAACGAACCTATATCGTGACATACGATATATCTGATAGCCGGCGTTGGCGGCGTGTCTTCAAGATCATGAACGGCTTTGGCCAGTGGATCCAGCTTTCAGTTTTCCAGTGCCGACTTTCGCGACGACGGCGCGCCGAACTGGAAACACGGCTCCGCGAACAGATCAAGGCCGGCGAGGATCACGTTCTGCTGATTGATGTCGGCCCGGCGGACAAGACTGATTTGGCTATTGAGAGTCTTGGCAAGAATTTCACGTCGATACAGAAACAGGCGGTTGTGATATAATGTGTGCCTGCAGAGTGCCTTCATGGTCGTAGGGCTGGCTGTAAACAGCGTTGCGCTCTTTCTGCCGAATCGTTTCGAGCGGTTGGATGACGCGTATTTGTTAGGAGGCGCTCGAATTCGGGCAACTTATTGATTGCCGGCCGCTCTTTGACATTGTGAAGCATTTCAGGTGAGTTTGAGGGAAACATTGGTGAATCGTAACAGCAACCCCTCGAATCCGCTTGAAATATCCAATTACGGGCAGTAGGTTAGGACTTGGCGATTTCCGGAGCCTCGTGCTCCGGCCTCATTGAAGCTTCCAGAGCATCGAACTGCCCGAGATCACGTTCGACATTTCCGGAGCCTCGTGCTCCGGCCTCATTGAAGCACCTGCTCCAGCGCGGATTCGCCAAGCCTGCCGCCCATTTCCGGAGCCTCGAGCTCCGGCCTCATTGAAGCGGATCCTCCTCATGTTGAACATTCGCGATCGCGCGCAATTTCCGGAGCCTCGTGCTCCGGCCTCATTGAAGCGTCGTGCGTCAGCAGCGGCGTGCTCTTATTCGCGCCATTTCCGGAGCCTCGTGCTCCGGCCTCATTGAAGCTGCCCGAGAGCACCGAGACCGAGACGCGCATGGTCCCATTTCCGGAGCCTCGTGCTCCGGCCTCATTGAAGCCGGATCTGTCGGCGGCACCGGCGGCGGGGTCGACACGATTTCCGGAGCCTCGTGCTCCGGCCTCATTGAAGCGCGATCAGCCGCTGCATGTTCGGCTTTGTCAGCCGGATTTCCGGAGCCTCGTGCTCCGGCCTCATTGAAGCGCGCTGGCCGACGCCCCGTCGCCCTCGGTTTCCGGCATTTCCGGAGCCTCGTGCTCCGGCCTCATTGAAGCTGGGTCCGCGAGATCGTCGAGGCCCGCAACATCACCATTTCCGGAGCCTCGTGCTCCGGCCTCATTGAAGCTCTGCCAGAACCCGCTTGCTCGCCGCGTTCAGCCGCATTTCCGGAGCCTCGTGCTCCGGCCTCATTGAAGCCTAAAGCGCATGGTGCGCAAGGGCGGCCGCGTCGTAATTTCCGGAGCCTCGTGCTCCGGCCTCATTGAAGCTCCGCGTCGGCCCAACCATCGAGTTCGTAGACGACTGATTTCCGGAGCCTCGTGCTCCGGCCTCATTGAAGCTCGCGGTGGCCGAACAGCCAGCATTCATCCTCCCACCGGATTTCCGGAGCCTCGTGCTCCGGCCTCATTGAA